>NZ_JACYVJ010000002.1:0-841987 GCF_014842235.1 Pseudomonas sp. CFBP 13710
AAGATTCAATTCCGAAACCCCTATCTGCGCAAGCAGGTAGGGGTTTTGTCTTTTCCGGCCTTTGTTTTTCGCGCGTCCCTGAAGCGTCGAATGCCAACAGCGGGCCATGAAAAAGCCCCGCAGCGGCGGGGCTTGGTCTGAACCTTTGGTCTATTGACTGACCTCGGCTTCAAGTGCCGCAACCGCTTTGGTCAACTCGTCGTGGCGGCGGATGAATTTCCAGTCGGTTTCATCAATGTAGATGCCGTCACTACTGCTGCCGCCTTCAAGGTCGATGGCGACATGGGCGGATACCTGCGGCTTTACGCTGGCCAGAATCGGGGTAAAACCCAACTGCTGGCTGGTTTCGAGCAGGGCCGCCTGATTGCGCTCGTCGATGTCGGCGGCCTCATCCAAGTAGTAAGGCAGACGAATCCGGCCGGCCTGGTCGCGGTCCATCAGGTGTAGCAGCAGGTACATGTTGGTCAGCGCCTTGATAGTCATGGTGGTGCCATTGGACGCTGCGCCATCGATGTCCGTGTGGATGACCGGCTGACCGTTGACCTTGGTGATTTCGAAAGCCAGCTCGAACAGGTCCTTGAGGCCGAGTTGATTGTGGTTCGCCGCGACCATACGGGCCAGATACTCCTTCGCTTCCTCGTTCTTGCTGTCCTGCTCCACACTCTGGTTGAGGTCGAACACGGACAGGGTTTCGCCTTCTTCGTACTGGCCTGCGCTGTGGATGATCTGGTCGATGTGCTTGAGGGCATCCTTGTTGGGTGCCAACACAATGCGGAAGCTTTGCAGGTTGGACACCTGGCGCTTGTTGATCTCGCGGTTGAACAGGGCCAGTTGATGTTCGAGGCTGTCGTAGTCGCTGCGAATGTTGCGCAGGGTTCGGGCGATGTCGGTGACCGCGGCACGACGCGCCTTGCCCAGGGTCAGGGCCTCGTCGGTGCGATGGGCATAGGCGTTGATCAGCAGCTGCAGGCGTCGCTCGACGTTGTCTTCGCTGTCGAACTTGGCCACGCCCTTGAGGCGCACCTGGGCGTACAGCGCTTCGATCTGTCCATCGATACGTTGCAGGCCTTGCCAGCTGTCCTGATAGTCATTGAGCAGGGGCAGCAGGTTGTCCATCGAGTCGTCGACCTGCTCCATGAAGGGCGTACCGAAGGGCAGATCGGCGGGTAGCAGGTGGCGGCGGCGCAGGGCGTCGTCCAAGGTGCGCTGCTTGCTTTCCAGATCGGCGATTTGCCGGCCCACCAGTTGCAGTTTGGCCGACAGTTGTCGGACCCTTTCGGTGAAAGCGTCACTTGCCCGTGCCAGTTCATCCTGAGCGGCCTCGAGTTGGGCCAGCTGCTCGAGCTTGTCCTGTTCCTCGACGCTCAGGGTTTGAGTACGGCGGTAGTCTTCCAAGGCCTTCTGCGCATCCAGGACCTGCTGATACAGCGTCTCGGATCGAGATTTGCTGGCTGACAGGTCGGCCGCCACGCCTTGCTGGGTCTTGAGCTGCTGCAACTCCTTTTCCAGACGTGCACTCTGCTCACGCAGTGCGGCACGATCGGCCAACGCCTGCAGCACAGGCGGCTCGATGGTTGAAAGGTCGATGGACATGCCTGGCAGTTCGAAGCGATCGCCCTTGAAGCGGTCGAGCACGGTCTGCACTGCATCGACCCATGCGTTGCCGTCCTGCAGAACGAGACCGTGTGGCCCCACGGGCAGGCTGAACAGGGCGCCGTTGAACAGGCGCATCAGCCGGTCGACATCCTGTTGCGAGAACTCCTCGCGCAGACGGGCGTAGCTGTTGTTGTCGGCATGTTCCAGCTGCTGGCGGATGGACTTGAGGCGGCGTTCGATGTCGCCGACGCGCTCCTGCAGATCCTGGGCGCTGAACTGCCGGGACTGCGCCAGGGCGCCGGCCAGCTCGTCGTGGGCATCCTTGGCAGCCAGCAACTGCTGCTCCAGCATGCGCACGTCGGTGACCAGGGCGAAGCGGTTCTTGAGTACCGACAGCTCACCGAGCCAGCGCTGGATGCTCGAGATTTCACGCTCCAGGCGCATCAGTTCCTGGGTGCTGCCGCGTTGATTGTCTTGCAGCACGTCCTGTTCGTTGCGGTAGTGTTCGGACTGGATGACCAGCTCTTCCTTGCGTGCCCCGGCGTAGTCCTGCCAGGTGCCGAGCAGCGCGTCGAGCAGGGGTGAAAGGCGGTGCAGCTTGCCGCGCAGCACGTCACGCTGGGCGACGCCGTTGGCCAGTGCTTCGACCAGAGGACCGGCGGCGACCAGTGCGTTGTAGTCCTGCTCCATGCGCCGGACATCGCGAAAGGCTTCTTCACAGGCCGCTATGTAGTCGACGCTACCTGAACGCAGGCTGTGCTCGAACGCATCGAGGAACAATTGCTTGAGTTTCGCCGCGGTGATTTCGCGCATGTGCAGCAGGTTGATGAACAGCGCGCGAAAGGTCTTGAGGCTCTGCTCGCTGGTCGAACGCAACGGGATCAGGGTCAGGTCGAGCGGCACGCTGGTATGCCCGCCCACCAGCAGGCGGCGCAGTTCCTCGGGCTTGAGTTCGTAGGCCTTCAGGCCTTGGCGTTCCAGGTTGCCGAACAGCTCCTTCTGACGCAGGCAGGTGCCGTCCTGTTGATAGTGGGCAAGGTCCAGTTCACCCGCGTAGGCGAAGAACTGATGGCCGAACCCACCGCCGGGGCCGCGACCGACCACGCCAATCACGTGGGGGCCGTGAGCCAGTACCACTTCGCAAAGGATGTAGCTGGTATCGGTCGCAAAATAGAAGCGTCGCGATTGTTCCAGCGTGTACTTGCCGAAGCTCATGTCGGACATGCGCGCCAGGATCGGAAACTGCAGGGCGTTGATCGAGGCGCTCTTGCCCAGGTTGTTGGCGCCGTAGACCGACAACGGCTGCTCCAGGGGGAACAGTCCGAGGCTGTAGCCTGCGGTATTGAGCAGGGCGAAGCGGCGGATGCCGTAGCGTTCCTGAGTCATGTGTCGAACTCCTCTTGTTCCTGGGCTATCGCACGGGCCAGGGCCTGTTCGTCGGGGCTGTCGTCGCCGTCGTCGTCGACAAGCATCGGCACCGGCAGGGGCAAGGCGCTATGCAGGCTGGCGGCCAGGTCGCGGTCCTGCTGCACTGAAAGGCACACGTCGAGAAACCGATGCATCGGCGCCAGGAAGCGGTAGATGCCGTTGTCTTCGGCGGTGAAGCCCAGTTGGGTCATGCGTCGAAGGATCTTCTCTTCCAGTTCTTCCTGGGTCTGTACTTCGGCCTGCAGGAACAGGTCGCGGTACTTGTCCAGAAGCGCTGGCAGCTCGTCGCGGCCAAGGCTGCCGCCATCCAGTACGGCGATCGGATCGCGGCCCTGGTCAGCCAGGTGCTCGACCAGGATGAAGGTGAACAGGGAAAGGCGCTGAGCGGTCTTGTTGACTTGCGCGGCGGCCTGCTCGGGCACGAAGTAGTAGAAGCCGCGGGTGTCGCAGACCAGCTCGTAGCCCAGGGCCTTGAACAGGCCGCGGTACAGGTCCTGAAGATTGGACAACTGTGAGTACAACTCGGGATCGCGGCGGCTGATGTGGAAGCCTTTGAGCAGTTCGCGGAAAATCGGCGCCAGGTGAGTCAGTTCGTTCAGGTCAAGATGCATGATCGGTGCTCGCGGAGTGTGCCGAGGCGACCGCGACGGCGGGCTCGGCGCTGGAAAGCAGGGCGAAGGAGCGCAGGCTCAGCTGATGCTCACGGGTGTGGTAGTCGCGGCGTTCGAGGCGCTGTCGGGCGAAGCGTTTGTCACGCGAGAGGCGTGAGAACCAGTACAGCAGGTCGTCGGTGGCGCCATCGGGTTCCTGCTCGAGAAGCCAGCGCATCAAATCGGGCATCGGCAGCGCATTCTCGCAGCGTTCGAGCATCTCCTTGACCGTGCGCGGCGCGCGCTGGGTGCCTGCCGTGTCGCTCTTGTGCGCCTTGGGAAAGGGCGCCGGTTTGGCTTCGAAGCGGGCCAGGGCATAGACGTACGCCTCGACCTGGCTGGCGCTGCCCAGAAAGGTGCTCTGGGGACGGCTGAACAAAGGCAGGGCGGCTTGTGGCACGGCGTCCAGGCCCTTGCGGCGAATGGCCGAAAGCGCGAGGGCCGCGCCGCGGGTCACGGCGTTGTGCCGACGTGCTTCCTCGCGCAGTGGCAACAGCAGCTCGCGGGCGTGGCGCAAGGTCAGTTGAGCGCAGGTCTGCATTTCGAGAATGCGCGCGTGGGTACGCAGCAGCATGTCGTCGTCGACCAGGTGGCCGAGGCGTTGCTGTTCACCGAGCAGGCGCAGCAGGACGTTCTCGACCTTGCGCACGCCTTGTTCGAATGCGCCATCGGCGTTGACCAGCTGGATCATCGGTTCGACGTATTCGTCCCAGGTCGCCAGTACCTCGGCGTAGCGCTGGCGCAGGGCTACCTGGCGGTCGCGGGTCTTGGCCCGCTCGGCCACGGCGACCAAGGCCTGTTCGTCATTGGCCAGTTTCTTCAGGACATCACGCACGCGCATGTCGAGCAGCCGCAGTTGCCGTGCCAGGTCGTTGCCATCGCGGATGTCGAATGCATCCTGGATGTGTCCGGCCAGGCGTTCGAGGTGGCGCAGGTAGGCTTCGATCTCCAGGCACAGACCCAGTCGGTGCTCGCGGCGCAGATAGGCAAGAAAGTCGTGGATCTGCGCATTGAGCTCGAAGCGGTTGGGGCTTTTTGCGACAGGTACGAGGATGTCCAGCCGGATCCACGTGTCGAGCAGGCTGGTGATCTCTTGGGCAGTGCTTTCCAGGCGTTGGGCAGCCAGTTGCTGGCGCAGCTCGACGAGGCTCAGGGTGCCTTGGTCGAAGTGCTCGCACAGCGGCTCCAGGAGGGCCCAGTGGTCGGCGAGGGCGCGCAGCACGCGCTTGGGTTCGATCATCGGCTGGTCGACTCATGCCAGTAAAAGGGTCGCGATTGTACTGCATGACGAGGCGGGTATTTGCGCTGCGGGCGACGGCGTGCGCAAAACTTGGCGGCACATTGTGTCGAACACCGGTAGAATCCACCGCCTCGACTCACCCACAGATGGTTGACCTTTTGCTCAACGAGTCCCGTCGCCGCGCCTACCTTGACGCCATGCAGGTAGTGCACTGGCTGCCCCGCACCGAACTGCCGTTCGCAGCGCCATCGCGTGCCAGCCTGCTGGAGCATGTCGAGGCGTCGCCGCTGCCAGTGCAGGCCGTGGATCAAGGGGTGGCGGCGGCAGTGCTGCCGATCGTGCCATCAGCAGTGGAGCCAGCCAGGCCCGAACCTTCCAAGGTGCAGCGGCCCAAGATCGAGGTGCCACGGCCGGGCAGCATACGCCCGGCCGTGGCAGCCGTGGCCGAGGTGGCCGTGGAGGCGCCGGTCGCCAAGCCAGCGAATCTTCCGCCGCGCTTCGCCCTTCAGGTGTTGCGCGCCGGGCCCTGCGTGGTGCTGGTGGAACTGGCCACGGGGCAGGCGTTCCAGAGTCGCGACCCTTCCTATCTCCTGCTCAAGGACATGCTGCGTGCTGCCGGTTTGCCCGATGCGCCACAGATTCTGGGCGAACCGATCCGCTGGCCGCTGCTTCAGAGGGGTCAATTGGACCAGGGACCGGATGCAGCCTGCGATTTCGTTCAGGGCTTCGTCATGGCTCAGCTAGAACAGGCGCCGTGCACCTGCCTGTGGCTGGTCGGGCTGCCGGCGATTCGTTTTGCCGGGGGTGCCAATGCAGAAGACTACAATAGGGAGTTGCAGGTGGAGGGGCTTGGCGTCGCCTGGGCGCTGCCTGGCCTTGAGTTGTTGATGGATGAACCCGAGCGCAAGGCGGCCGTGTGGCAAGCCATGCGCCGTTTGATACCGCGTTGGAAAAATCGTGATGAGTGATACCGTAAGCTTTCGGCGAATGACCGAGGCGGATCTGGATGCCGTACTGAAGATCGAATTCGCTGCCTATTCGCATCCATGGACGCGGGGCATCTTTCTCGACGGCCTGAAATCCTACGAGATCTGGCTGATGTTCGACGGGCAGCAGCAGGTGGGGCATGGCGTGCTCAACGTCATCATCGACGAAGCCCATCTGTTGAACATCACCGTGAAGCCTGAAAACCAGGGCCGTGGACTGGGCTTGCAGTTGCTCGAGCGGCTGATGACGCGTGCCTACGAGCTGGGCGGGCGTGAATGCTTTCTGGAACTGCGAGCCAGTAACCAGTCGGCGTATCGCTTGTACGAACGCTATGGTTTCAATGAGATCGGCAAGCGGCGCGACTACTATCCAATGGCCGGGGGGCGCGAAGACGCGCTGGTGATGGCCTGTACCTTGTTCGAGTAGCAGCTGCAGTCACCGCCCGAAATTGCTTCGGGCAGTGATCGGTAGGCATGCTGGACTCAGCGTTTACCATCGAGTGGGTCGATCAGCGCCAGCTCTTCTTCATCCAGGCCATCGCCGCCACCGATGTCGTCTTCATCGACGAGGCTAAGTTCCTGATCAGCGGGTCCGCTGTCGCCTGGCTCATCGGGCGAACGTGCGCCATCCTCACGGATCAGTGTTTCGGGGCTCATGTCGTCGTCGGTCGGATTGTGGTCATCCATCGAAGCGCCGGTCAGTCCTGCTTCGCGGGCGCGTTCGTCAGGCACCAGATGCTCCAGCTCATCGGCAGGAATGGTGTCGCCGATCCTGCCGGTGGGACCGTCGGCGTCATCGAAATCCAGCTCTCGAACCTGGCCCATGCGGTCTTCAATGTCATCGATCGCAGCGGGTTGTGGGGCATCGTAGGGGCGATGGGAATCAGTCATTACGGCAATCCTCTGATGTGTGTCTAGATAGGGTTGACCCCCGTACGAGTGGAAAGATTCAGCGTGATTTGTCGGGACCGACCGTGACCTTGTGCGGCGCTGGCCAGTCATAATCCAAATCATTCTTGAGGCTTGAACATGCATGATCTACAGGAACTGATCGACAACAACGCGCGCTGGGCCGAGGCGATCAAGGAAGAGGATCCGGAGTTCTTCGCCAAACTAGCACGCCAGCAGACACCTGAATTCCTCTGGATCGGGTGCTCGGACGCGCGCGTGCCGGCCAACGAGATCGTCGGCATGTTGCCGGGCGATCTGTTCGTCCACCGCAACGTTGCCAACGTGGTGCTGCACACCGATCTGAACTGCATGTCGGTGATTCAGTACGCAGTCGACGTGCTCAAGGTCAAACACATTCTGGTCACCGGTCACTATGGCTGCGGCGGTGTTCGTGCGGCGATGCAGGATCGTCAGCTGGGGCTGATCGATGGCTGGCTGCGGACCATTCGCGACCTGTATTACGAGCACCGCAAAACGCTGGCGACCCTGCCTACCGAAGAAGAGCAGGTCGACCGATTGTGCGAACTCAACGTGATTCAGCAGGTGGCCAACGTGGGGCACACCAGTATTGTCCAGAACGCCTGGCACCGTGGCCAGGAGCTGTCGGTGCATGGCTGTATCTATGGCATCAAGGACGGCCGCTGGAAGAGCCTGGATGTGACCATCAGTGGCTTCGATCAGTTGCCACCACAGTATCGTTTGCGCGCGCTGGATTGATGGCCAGGAACGAGTGAGCCGCATTCGGGTTCTGAATCGGATGGGCGACGGCTTGGGTCGTGGCCTTTTCGGTAATCAAACGCGAAGCGAGGGAGGCACCATGAAGTCTTATGGCTGGCTGGCACTGATGGCAGCGATGTCGATCGGTAGCGCCAATGCGGCATCCAAGGAAGTCCAGATCAACCTGGTGAGCGCCGAGGGCGCACCCCAGCCGATCGGCACGGTGATGATCGAGGAAACGGCCTATGGCCTGCAGTTCACTCCGCAGCTGAAGTCGCTGCCCGCAGGCGTGCATGGATTCCATGTGCATGCCAACGGCAGCTGCGCGTCGGCGATGAAAGACGGCAAGATGTCGGCGGCGGAAGCGGCAGGCGGGCACTTCGATCCACAGAAGACCGGCAAGCACCTGGGACCTTACGATGCGAAGGGACACTTGGGTGACTTGCCGGCGATCTACGTGAACGCCGACGGTACCGCAACGTATCCCGTGCTGGCCCCGCGTTTGAAAAAGCTCAGCGAAGTGGAAGGGCATGCACTGATGGTGCACGCCGGTGGTGACAACCACGCCGATTCACCGGCGCCGTTGGGCGGTGGTGCGGCGCGGATGGCCTGTGGGGTGATCTGATCACTGTATGAGGCTGGGGAGCAGCGGGCTCGCCGCCCGCTCCGCTCCCACACGTTTCAGAGCTGGACTGGCGTCAACACAGGCTCGCCGGCGAAGAACGCAGTCAGGTTGCGTTCGACCATCTTCACCGTGTCTTGCGTGGCTTCGGGAGAAAGGCCGGCCACGTGAGGCGTCAGGACCACATTGCGCAGCGTTTTCAACGCATCAGGTACGTTGGGCTCATCGTCGAAGACGTCCAGCGCAGCACCCGCGATGGCCTGCCTTTGCAGAGCGTCCAATAGATCGGGCGTCGACACGACGCTGCCACGGGCGATATTGACCAGATAACCCTGTGGACCGAGTGCTGCCAGTACGCCGGCGTTGACGATGGCGCGTGTCTGCGCGCCGCCGGGCGTGGCAATTATCAGGATGTCACTGACCGCAGCCAGGTCCGTCGGGTTTGCGCAATAGCCATAATCGACATCATCGCGCGGGCTGCGATTGTGGTACTGCACGCTCATGTCGAAACCCAATGCGGCGCGCTTGGCGATTGCCAGGCCAACAGCGCCCAGCCCGATGATGCCCAGACGCTTGCCGGCCACCGACGGGCGCATGGTCTTGGCCCATTCGCCTCGGCGCACCGACGCATCGGCGCCGGGGATGTCGCGCATCAGTGCCAGCAGCAGCGCCAGGGTGTGATCTGCCACCGACGATGCATTGACTCCGGCCCCATTGGTCACGGTCAGGCCGTGTGCCTTGGCGGCTGGCAGGTCAACGTTCTCGTAACCCGCACCGAGCACACAGATGATGCGCAGTTTGGGCAGCGCTGCCATTTCATCTGCCGTCAGACCCAGTGGCCCGCGTGTGAGCACCGCATTGATGCGATCAGCGTGTTGCTCGATGGCCTCTGCGCGGGCTGCCGGTGAGGGCGCCATGATCAGCTCGTAGCCTTGATCTTCGAGAATCGACACGTAGTCGTTGATGGTTTCGACCAGCACCAGCACGGTTGCGCGCATGTAGACCTCCGGGTGGGAAATGACGGTCATGGTAGCAACTTAGAGATGGGCGAAAGTGGGTGCGCGAAAAAAAGCGCACCCCTACCCCTCAAGTTGTTTGGGGCGCTTTTTATTCGATAACAATAATGTTAATGCAAATCACTCTATGTTAATTTCCGCCCCGAGATATACCGTTACAAAATGGGCTAGCTTTCGCGGGATCTTCAGGGGAGGGGAAGGTAGATGGCTTGCAATAACAAGATGAATCTCGGCATGAATTCTTTGGCTTTGGTTGTTGCCACATTTGGTTGGCAGGCGATGGTCTGTGCCGAGGAAGCACCGGCCAGGCCTGTGAGCAAGGGCACAGCGCTGCAATTGCAAGACCTGGTCATTACCGAACAAGCACCGGAAAGCCAGCAGACAGTGGGCTATCAGGTACGCAACAGCACCGCGGGTACCAAAACCAGCACGCCTTTGTCCGAGACTCCGCGTTCGGTCTCGGTGGTAACTCGTCAACGCATTCAAGACCAGGGCTCGCAGACCCTGACCGACATTCTTGGTTACGTACCGGGTATCTTCGCTCCACCTTTCGCTGTCGGTGACGGCCTGGCCGGTGATCTGTTTTCCATCCGAGGTTACAACGCCACGGACTATGGCTACGGGTTACTGAAGGATGGTCTACGCCTGCAAGGCAACCGCTACGACACCACGACCGAGCCCTATGGCCTGGAACGTACCGAAATCTTTCGAGGCCCCAGCTCGATTCTCTATGGTGAGAATGCGCCCGGCGGATTGGTCAATCTGGTGAGCAAGAAGCCGACCGAAACTGCGCAAGGCGAAGCGAAATTCACCTATGGCAGCAATAACAGGCGCCAGCTTGGGATCGATGTATCCGGCCCGTTGACGGACGATAACCGTATCCTGGGACGAATGGTGATGCTGGGCCGCAATGCCGATACGCAAGTCGACTCGGTGCCGGACGACCGCCTCTACATCGCGCCGTCGATGACTTTCAACTTCAACCAGGACACGGCACTGACCCTGCTGTCCAGCTACCAGCGCGACCGCACCAAACTGCTGCTGGGCTATCCGGCTGCGGGAACGCTGCTCAACAACGTCAATGGCAAGATCGGCAAGGACCAGTTCAACGGCAACCCAAGCTGGGACGACTTCGAGCGCGAAACCTGGACCCTGGGTTACGAGTTCAGCCATCAGATCAACGACGTCTGGCAGTTCCGGCAGAACTCGCGCTACATGGAATCACGTTTGAACCGTCATGAAACCTGGCCGAACAATCTGAATCAGGCTGGCTTCGGAAGTACATTGAGCAGCACTGCGTATGATCGCGACAACAAGTCGATCACATATTCGGTGGACAACCAATTCGAAGGGCACTTCACTTCGGGGGCGCTGGATAACACGGTATTGCTGGGCGCCAGTTACGACCGTACCTCGTTCAATCAGGATTGGAACGCAGGCCTGGGCGGTACTTACAATGTATTCAGGCCGGTGTTCTCGCCGGTGCAACCCAATGCCTCGCAATACGTGCAGAATTCCCAGCTCGATCAGCACATGTACGGTGCGTATGGGCAGTTGCAAAGCAAGTACGATAATTGGATTTTCCTGCTGGGCGGGCGTCAGGACTGGGTACAGAGCCAATACCGCAACCGTGCCAGCGCGGCTCGTCCAGGCAGCGCAGCGGTAGCGGCGACGGATCTTGACGGTTGGGATCATCGGTTCAGCTGGCAGACGGGCGTGATGTACCAGTTCGAAAACGGTATCTCTCCCTACGTCAGCTATTCCACTGCATTCACGCCTGTACAGCAATCGTCGCAGCCCAACGGCGATCTGCTCGATCCGATCCTCAGCGAACAGTATGAAGTGGGTCTGAAGTTCGAGCCCGCGGGCTGGAATACCACCTTCAGCGCTGCGGTTTTCGATTTGACCAAATCTCGCGACGTAGTCGCAGGCAGCAACGGTTTCAGCCAGCAAGTTGGCAAGAGCGAGTCCAAAGGCGTCGAGCTTGAGGTCAATAGTGATGTAACGCGTAATCTGAGCTTGGTCGCGTCGTACACCTACACCGATGCGCGAGTTACCAAGGATGCGCCGGGGTCATTGTTCGAGGATCGTCAACTGACGGGCATTCCGCGCAATCAGGCGTCAACCTGGATGACGTATCGCTTCCTGGAAGGTGCGCTGAGCGGTTTACGCCTGGGCGGCGGCGTGCGCTATTTCGACAGTACCTTTGCCTACACCGCGCCGACACTGTACGGCAAGCTGAAGGCGGGCGATGTGACGCTGGTTGACGCCTTGATAGGGTATGACATCGACAAGCATTGGTCGGTGGACGTGAACGCGAAGAACGTGTTCGACAAGGAATACGTGTCGGGCTGCAACAATGCCGGTCGCTGCTATTGGGGTGATGAGCGCACGGTGCTGGGGACCGTGGCGTATCGCTGGTAATCCGCTTGGCTTGCCAGACAACCAGAAACCTTGCCAGACAACCAGAAACAAGAAAGCCCGCACGAGGCGGGCTTCTTGAGGTGACTCACAGACTGCTGTAGACATCTGTGGATCGTACTTGGTGGCTACACAGGGACTTGAACCCCGGACCCCAGCATTATGAATGCTATGCTCTAACCAACTGAGCTATGTAGCCAAGTGGCGCGCATTATTCGCCTGAAACGAAATTGTGTCAACACCCCTTTGCAAAATATTTATGCGTGCGATCAAACGCTTAGGCTGCGCGTGGCGTGCGAGGGCGTGCGCAGTGCGGCGATCAGCCACCGAACCAGCCCAGCTTGATGACGAAGATGATCGACAACACGACCAGTGCCGAATTGAGTTCGCGCCACCGGCCACTCAGCAGTTTGACCGCTGTCCAGGTAATGAAGCCGAAGGCGATGCCGTTGGCGATCGAGTAGGTGAGCGGCATGGCCAGGGCAGTCACCAGGACCGGGGCGGCGACGGTGATGTCGTCCCAGTCGACCTCTGCCAGCCCAGATGCCATCAGCACGGCTACGAACAGCAGGGCGGGCGCGGTGGCGAATGCCGGAACGCTGCCGGCCAGGGGCGCGAAGAACAGCGCGAGCAGGAACAGCACGGCGACCACGATGGCGGTCAGGCCGGTACGGCCGCCAGCGCTGACGCCGGCGGCCGATTCGATATAGCTGGTGGTGGTCGAAGTGCCGAGCAACGAGCCGGCCAGCGCTGCGGTGCTGTCGGCGATCAGGGCGCGGCCCATTTTCGGCATGTGGCCATCCTGGCCCATCAGGCCGGCGCGCTTGGCCACGCCGATCAAGGTACCGGAGTTGTCGAACAGATCGACGAACAGGAAGGCGAAGATCACGCTGATCAGGCCCACATCGAATGCGCCCTTGATATCGAGTTGCAGGAAGGTCGGCGCCAGTGACGGCGGCATTGATACCACACCCCCGAACGGGGTTACTCCAAGCAGGATCGACACCACGGTGATCAGCAGGATGCCGATCAGCACCGAGCCACGGACCTTGAGTGCCTCGAGTGCGACGATGATGAAGAAGCCGAGGATCGCCAGTACCGGTTCGGGTTTCGACAGATCACCCATGCCGACCAGAGTGGCCGGGTTGGCAACCACGATCTTGGCGTTTTGCAGCGCAATGAGTGCGAGGAACAGGCCGATGCCCGCAGCGATGGCCGACCGCAGCGGCAGGGGAATGCTGTTGATGATCCATTCACGGATGCGGAAGATCGACAGCAGGAAGAAACACACCGCTGATATGAAGACCGCACCCAGTGCAACCTGCCAGCTATGGCCCAGGTGCAGGACCACGGTGTAGGTGAAGAACGCATTGAGGCCCATGCCCGGTGCCAGGGCAATCGGGTAGTTGGCGATCAGCCCCATGATCGCCGAGCCGATGGCGGCGGCCAGGCAGGTGGCCACGAACAGCGCGCCCTTGTCCATGCCGGTTTCGCCAAGAATGCTGGGGTTGACGAACAGGATGTAGGCCATGGCCAGGAACGTGGTGACCCCGGCGAGGATTTCCGTGCGCACGGTGGTGTTGTGCGCTTTCAGCTTGAAAAATGAGTCCAGCATGTTGCTCCCCTGGGGCGATGGGCGCCGTGGATCGTGCGGCGACGGTGTGTGTAGCGAGCAAGCCCGATCGAGCGTTGGCCGTGTGCTGAAACATAACTGCTTGGTCAGCTTTTGCGGTTTGCCTGTAGCAGGTTCCGGGCCATGTCGACGAACCCCGCTGCGCATGCGCCCTGGGTAATGCGTTGCGGTCCGGTTGCCACTTCCGGTTACACAGCCGCTGCACTCATTGGAGGCGTGCGTAGGTGGGCCGATGCACCAAAGCGAAGCCGCAGCCCATGGGGCGTGCTCGACGCTGCGGGCAAAGGCTGAGAAAGTCGGTTGGTCTGAATCTTGCTGCAGTGGCATTTTGCTGGCGCCACGTTTCCGTAGGTACCTGCATTCTCCGTGGAGTTGTCGGACATGCATGCTTTGTTGTCGCCGGGTATCCGGTTGCTGGGTCGCTATGGTTTCGCCCGCAAGTTTCAGCTGCTGTTTCTCTTGTTCATGCTGCCGCTGGTCGGCAGCCTGTGGTTGCTGGGCGAGGATTTTCGCGACCGGCTGGCGGTGATCGATGCCGAGCGCAGCGGCGTGCATCAGTTACTGGCGCTCGACAGCCTGGATGCGCAACTCTCGGCGCAGCGCAATCGTGCCGCGCGCTGGAAGGCGGTGGATATCCAGCGTCAGCCGACGCCCCAGGCCCAGGCCGCGATCGCGGCGTTGGAGGCGGCCGCACCGGGAATTCAGGCATCGCTCGATAAACTGGCCGCTGAGCTGGCACACGAGAAGGCCCCTGCCGACACTCTGGAGCGAATGCAAACGGTGCAAACCGCGACCAAGGGCCTCGACTTGGCAAGCCTGCGCCAGGTGGGCTGGTGGCCCGATGGATACGATCGTTTCACGGCGGCGCTGACGTCGGTGCAGGTGTTGCGCGAGCAGATCGCCATGGCCAGCGGGTTGATCGTCGATCCGTGGCGCGAAAGCTATCTGTTGATGCAGATCGCCACTCAGCAAGCCCCTGATCTGATCGAGCGTGTGGGGCGTCTGGGCAGCATTGGCCAGTCCTCCCTGGTCGCCGGGCAATTCAGCCTGCAGAGTCGTTTGCAGATGCGTGACCTGCGCAGCCGTATCAATGATGCGCGCGAGCAACTGGTGAAAGCCGGTGGCACGCTGCAGCAACGCCTGCCGCAGCAACTGCGCGGCTGGGACGAGCAGTATCAGCAGGCACTGGGTACATTGGACGGTGAGTTGAAGCGTCTGGATGACAATCTGTTCGGCGGCGACATCAAGCTGTCTGCGGCCCAGTTCGAAAGCAGTGTGGACAGCATGCTCGGCGCCCTGAACGGTTTGCGTCACGAGTCGCTGATGTCGTTGGAGGTGCGCCTGGATCATTATCATGACCAGGCCGTTCGCCAGCTGATTCCGGGCGCGACGGTGTTCGCCCTGCTGCTGTTGGCGGCGCTGTACCTGTTCGTGTGCCTGCAAGCATCGATCCGCCGCAGCGCCAGTGGCATTACCACCTTGGCGCAATCGCTGCGCGACGGTGACCTGAGTGTGCAGGTGGCGGTGCAGGGGCGCGATGAGCTGGCGGCGATCAGTACGGCGCTCAATGCTGCCGTGGTGCAGTTGCGTGGCAGCCTGCTGGGCGTCAACCACGAAACCGTGCAACTGAGCCAGGCGGTGGTGACGCTCAACAGCCAATCCAGCGGCACGCTCGACGAGGTCGAGGCGCAGCAACAGCAGATCAGTCAGATCGCTGCGGCCGCCACCGAGCTTGCGGCCACCTCGCAGGGCGTGGCGCGCAGTTGCGAACTGGCTTCGGGCAGCGCCCAGCAGACCCGGCAGATCGCCGAGGACAGCAGCCGTGACAGCCAGCGCACGACGGCCAGTATTCAGCAGCTCAACCAGCGCTTGAACGACACGGCGCAGGCCCTGGGCCGTGTCAGCGAGCAGGGCCAGCAGATTCAGTCGGTGGTGGATGCGATTCGCGGCATTGCCGAACAGACCAATCTGCTGGCGCTCAATGCGGCCATCGAGGCGGCGCGGGCGGGCGAGCAGGGGCGCGGGTTTGCAGTGGTGGCCGACGAGGTACGCAGCCTGTCACAGCGCACCCAGGCTTCGACTGGGCAGATTGCCGGTACGGTGGAAAGCCTGCGCTCGACGGTCAAGCAGGCCGTGGAGCTGATGCAGGCCGCGTGTGGCCAGGCGCAGGTCGATGCGCAGTCGGTCATGGGCCTGGGTGAGCGCCTGGGTGAGATTGCCGGGGCGGTGCAAGGGGTGACAGATACCCTGGCTCAGATCGCTACGGCGGTGGAAGAGCAGGCGGCCACGGCAGATGAGGTGAGCAGCAACATTCAGCAGGTGGACCAGGCGGCGGTGCGTCTGCTCGATGGCGCGCGGGCGGTGAACCAGGCGGCGGATCGACTGGGGCAGGGGAGCCGAGTGCTGAGCGAGAATACGGCGCGGTTCAATCTGGGGTAGGGCGAAGGGACCGCTCCTACGGGTGAGTGCGTGTGCAGTTCGTAGGAGCGGTCATTGGCCGCGAAGCAGTCGATGCGGTCTGTCTGATGGACCGCGGGACGGCTTTCGCGGCCGCGGACCGCTCCTGCGGGTGAGTGCGTGTCAGGCCTGGGCGGTTTCGGCCGGGGAGACGATGCTGGTTTTCATGCCACGCGAACGGCCTGAGCTGAGGTAGGCGGCGATCGATTCCTGGGTCACCTCGCCGAGGAATACGTTCTCGGCGTCCAGCACCGGCAGCCACGAGCGGTTGAACTCGTACATGCGCGACAAGAGGATGCGCAGGTGCTCGTCATAGGCAGCCGTGGCGTTGAACTCGCGCAGGAAGTCGACGCAGCTGCCGGCCTGGCGATGCAGGTCGCGTCGGCGAACATAACCCATGGCCTTGTTCTGCGCATCGGTCACCACGACGTAGCGGCGGTCGTGTTCGTCCATCAATTCCAGCGCATCGGCCACCGGCGTTTCCGGGCTCACCGAAGGCGCATTGTCGGCGGCGTCTTCGGCCTTGACCAGCAGCAGGCGCTTGAGCGTGCTGTCCTGGCCGACGAAGTTGCTGACGAAGTCGTCCACCGGATGGGCCAGCAGCGTGTCGGGATGGTCGATCTGCAGCAGCTTGCCGGCGCGGAAGATGGCGATCTTGTCGCCCAGCTTGATGGCCTCGTCGATGTCATGGCTGACCATGATCACGGTCTTGTTCAAGGCCCGCTGCATCTCGAAGAACTCGTTCTGGATCATTTCGCGATTGATCGGATCGACCGCGCCGAACGGCTCGTCCATCAGCAGCAGCGGCGCTTCGGCGGCCAGGGCACGGATCACGCCGATGCGCTGTTGCTGGCCGCCCGAGAGTTCGCGCGGATAGCGGTGCAGGTATTGCTTGGGCTCCAGCTTGATCATGCTCATGAGTTCGCGGGCACGCTCGGCGCAGCGCTTCTTGTCCCAGCCGAGCAGGCGCGGGACCACGGTGATGTTCTCCTCGATGGTCATGTTGGGGAACAGGCCGATCTGCTGGATGACATAGCCGATGTTGCGACGCAGGGTGACCTCGTCCAGGCCGGTGGTGTCTTCGCCGTTGATCAGGACTTTGCCGGAGGTTGGCATGATCAATCGGTTGATCATTTTCAGCGTGGTGCTCTTGCCACAGCCCGACGGCCCGAGGAATACGCAGATCTCGCCTTCGTTGACGGTCAGGCTTACCGCGTCGACGGCTTTGACTTCCTTGCCGTTGCTGTGGAAGGTCTTGGTCAGGTTCTGAAGTTCGATCATTTCAATAATCCTTTGGGGGTCAGGGCGCGTTGCAGCCATTGCAGGAGCAGGTCGGCGATGATCGCCAGGACACTGACCAGCACGGCGCCGACGATGAGCATCGACATATCGCTGCGGCTGATGGAGGTGAGGATGAGAACGCCCAGGCCGCCGGCGCCGATGGTGGCAGCAATGGTCATGACACCGATGTTCATCACCACGGCGGTGCGCACGCCAGCGAGGATGACCGGTACCGCGATGGGCAGCTCGACCATGCGCAGGCGCTGGCCGAAGGTCATGCCGATACCTTTGGCGGCTTCACGGATGCCGGGCTCGACGCCGGTCAGTGCCAGGTAGGTGTTGCGCAGGATCGGCAACAGCGAATAGAGAAACACCGCAGTGATGGCCGGTAGCGGCCCCAGGCCTTGGCCGAACTTGGAGTAGAACGGCAGCAGCAGCCCGAACAGGGCGATCGAGGGAATGGTCAGCAGCACCGTGGCGCAGGCCTGCAGAGGCCCCGCCAGTGCCGGAAAGCGCGTCATCAGGATGCCGATCGGCACGCCGAAGACGATGGCCAGGCTGACTGCAATGCCGACCAGAGTGATGTGCTGCCAGGTCAGTTGCAGCACCAATGGCCAGTCGAGGTGGGAGAAGGTGTCGAGGAAACTCATGGCTTCTCCTGGGCTTGGTCGGTGATCGGATGGGCCTTGAGAAACTCCGCCGCTACCACCGTCGGGCTGCGGTGCTCGACGTCGACCTGCGCATTGAGTTCGCGCATGGTGGCATCGTCGAGCATTTCGGCCAGGGGCTTGAGCTGCGCAGCCAGTTGCGGATGGGCATCGAGCAGCTGCTGACGGACCACCGGTGCGGCGGTGTAGTCGGGGAAGTACTCGAGGTCGTCTTCAAGTAGCTTGAGCTTGAAGGCGTTCAGACGCCCGTCGGTGGTGTAGACCAGACCGGTGAACACCTGCCCGTTGCGCAGCGCGGTGTAGACCAGGCCGGCGTCCATCTGGCGAATGTCACGGCGGGTGAATTTCAGGTCGTAGGTTTGGGTCAGTCCCACCAGGCCGTCCGACCGGTTGGCGAACTCGGTGTCCAGGGCCAGGATATGGCCTTTCTTCGGCTCGTCGATCAGCACCTGGTTCAGCTGGCTGATGGTGTTGACCTGAGGATAGGCCTTGGCCACTTCTTCAGGCAGCGCCAGGGCATAGGTGTTGCTGAACCGCGAGGGCGTCAGCCACACCAGGCCTTTCTGGGCGTCCAGTTGCTTGACCCGCGCGTAGGTGGCCGCGCTGTCGAGTTTTTCGTCGATGTGGTTGTAGGACACCAGAGACACCCCGGTGTATTCCCAGAGCATGTCCAGCTGACCGCTTTCCTGGGCGCTGCGCGCCAGGTTGCTGCCCAGGCCACCGGTGACGCGTACGTCATAGCCTTTGCTGCCCAGGTACTGCGCGGTGATGGCTGCCAGTACGGTCTGCTCTGTGAACACCCGGGCGCCGAGGCGGATCACCGGTCTGTCTGCGGCGTGCACGACGCCTGCGCACAACAGGGCCAGGCCCAGTACGATGCTTAACTTTTTCATTGAATTCATTCCTTCGCTCAGCGAGTCAGCCCACGTTCGAACCACAGGCGGCTGACCAGGGTCACGATGCCGTCCAGGATCAACGCAAGCAGCGCGGTGCAGGCAGCGCCCAGCAACAGTTGTGGCTGGTTGTTCAAGGCGATGCCGGGGAAGATCAGGCTGCCCAGGCTATTGGCGCCGATCAGGAACGCCAGGGGCGCGGTGCCGACGTTGATCGCCAGCGCCACGCGTACCCCGCCGACCATGATCGGCACGGCGTTGGGCAGCTCGACCTTGAACAGCACCTGACGCGGCGTCATGCCGATGCCGGTGGCGGCTTCCTTGAGCGAGCCCTGGACGTTTTTCAAGCCCTCGTAGGTGTTGCGCACGATGGGCAACAGGGAGGCAAGGAACAGCGCGAAGATTGCAGGACCACTGCCGATGCCAAGGATGCCGAGGGCGATGGCGAGTACTGCCAGGGGTGGAATGGTGTTGCCAATGTTGAAGATCTGCATGAAGCGTTCGGCACGCTTGACCATGCTGGGTCGGCTCAACACGATACCGGCGGGGATGCCCACCAGCAGTGCGGCAAACATCGAGACCAGCACCAGGATCAGGTGCGCTTGCAGGTAGAAAATCAGATCTTCGCGGTAGTGCTCGATGGTACTTATGCCGATCCAGTGGACCAGCAGGGCCAGGACGGCAACGATAACAGCGCCCCCTAACAGCCCTTTGCCATAGCGATTAGCCACAGGCGGACTCCTTTTTTCAGTCGGCGCCTACCGGGCCTGCGATGAGCGCTCGGGCGAGCGGTCGGCCCAGGTAGGACGCGAATAGCAGCTCGCGCGGTGCGAGCCATAAGCGCAGCCTCGTCAGGCTAACTTGCTGATTTTGCAGCCCCTGACGACTCAACGAATCAGGGAGTGGACGTCTCCGTGCGGCGAGAGGTTCCCACAGTGAGGCAGCATTTGGCCACCTTTTATGACCATAAAGCTTGCATGAGATGGCGTTCAAGGGGGAGTTACCCAAGGCATTTGACGCGGCTTGCGCCGCTGCTACAGGGGTTCGCGGTGTTTGTAGCAGCGGCGCGAGCCGCGTCAGGGGGGGTTGCGATTTCCCAGACGATAGATCAACAGCGTCACCGAGTCGGCATTCTTCAGCAGGATCTTTGAACGAATGTCAGCGTCGATCAGAAACCGCTGGCGTGCGTCGTCCAGATTGGGTGAGCCCGCCAGGCGCAGGATCAGGGCGCGCCCCTTGCGGTCTTCGTTGAGGATGTCGCGCACCTGCCCGGTCGTGTCGTCGCGGACAATGAACAACTTACGCTTGGGGGTGAGGTGCGAGAACGATTCGTCGTGCTGACGCTCCAGCCACGCACGCCTCACGCCTGGCTGCAACCGATCGGCATAGGGCATCGCCGCTTCGATATAGTGGATGTCCCGGGTGTTGCATGCAATATGGGTGAACTCATGCAGCAGGACCATCGCCTTGCTCAGGGCGTTCGTTTCAGCGATGGTGTATTTCGGATCGAGTGGCAGGAGACGTGCCGTCTCAAAATCAAAGAATTCATCTGTCAGAAACATCTGACCTTGTGGATCCTGTACGGATACGAAGGCAATGCCCACGGCTGACTGCGCGCTCAAGCGGCTTGCCATCACGTAGCGTCTCGAGGTTACTGGCGAGTAGGCGTGCGATGCCATGACCCGGGCCATTTTTTCCAGTACGCCTTGGACCCGCGCGATCAATGAGTCCGTGACCTGAGAGACGCCGAAGAACTGCTTGAGCACTTCCAGGGTATGGGTTTCCACGCTACCGACCAGCCGTGCTCTTCGCAGGCTGTCCAACGCATTGCCCAGATACCCCAAGGCATCGCGGTGGGCCCGGTGCAGGACGCTGGCGCGGTGCGGGCGCAATTGGCGGATCTGCCGGCAGCCCACGGCATGGATGACGATTTCATCACGGGTCAGCGTCCAACGCACCAGTTGGCTGCCCAGCCTGCTCGGTACGCCGCCAGCACTGATTGCAAGGTTCTGCCCCGGATCGATTACCCAAGCCTGCTCGGTATCCAGCAGCAACCTAGGGCCTAGTTCATCGTCGCGCTGCCCGACCAGGTACCAACGATCCTGTTCCTGGCGAGCGCGATATGCCTTGCCGTTGAGGCCGATGTAGTGCGTCTGGTCGCGGATGTTCAGGTAAGTGCACGTGGACGGCTGAAAAACGAACGTGCGCAGCGTTTCGATGGGGGCCTCGTAGCGCGCGAGTGACAGGCCGTACTCCGGGGCGCTGCGCACGGTTTGCCAGAAGCGCTCGCGTACGTTGTCTTGAAGTGCACGCTGCGTCATCCCCTGACTGATCGCCAGTCCCTGTACAAGCACGCAGGTCAACTGCGCCAGTGTTTGCCCCCAGCTGTTGTGCTGCACGTTCTGGGCGATGTTCAGCACCGCCAGTTCGGCTTGCCAGGCGGCCACGGCAAGCCCGACCTTGCCCGGCAGGAACATGCTCAGTTGCTCCCAGGCCAGGCTCATCACATTGATCAGCGCCTGCCAGCGAACTTGCTCCGTGGTAACCAGTTGAGTGGCGGCGAGAGCCTGCAGATAAAGGCCGTTCTCGACGAATAGGTACCGCAGTGCGTTACCGGCAATAGGGTTGCAGGCCAGCTCCGGGCCTGTCGAGGTGCTCTGCGTCAGGGTGAAGTCGGTGTCCCCAACGCGGCCCAGGTGCGGCTCGCTGAAGCCGCCATGGGCATAGCGCGGGCGCAGGCTGACAGGCATGCGCGCGAGCAGTCGCGCCTGCAGGGCAGTGTCGCTGGCAAGGGCGGCAAGCAGGGCCGTACCACTGTCGAAGGCTTGAAGGGTATGGGTGGCTTCATAGGGCAGGTACAGCACCAGCGGGCCGTCTTCACCGGCCCTGAACAGATAGCAGCCGGGCAACGTGTCTGGTTTCATTCCCGGCTTGGGGATCAATTGCAGCGGGGTCAGCAACACGACATGGCCGTTCAGCGGCTGTCGCAAGATGGGGTCCGGCATGCAGGCCACGCGAGTGACCAGTTCGACCGCCTGCATGGGCAGGTTGTGCTTGAGCCGGGCTCGCCAGGCGCACTCCAGCAACTGCGCCGGTAGCTGGCGGGCGTACAAATTTAGCCGGCGAGGGTAATCGAGGTCTGAGGGGTCGAAGGTCTGTTTGAGCAGGGCCTGATAGTGCGAGCCTAGATTCACCTCCCGTACCAATCGGCGGCAGTAGTCGGCATTCAACACGGCGGGCGCCACATGGCCCTCACCCAGTTCGATGCGGGCGATGGCGTCGTCCCAGTCCCGGAAGTGATTCAAGGCGTATTCGATCAGGCTTTGTCGCCGCACGACCGAGGCGGCGGGAAGGCTGGAAGGAATTTCACCCGAGGGTACCAAGGCAGGCACGTATCGCGCCGTGGTGATGAAGATCGCTTCGGAGTCGAAGCGTTTTGCAGTGAAGTCTTTGTCCAGATGGTGCTGCAGCACGCCGCGGGCATAACTGCTGATATCAGGAACGCCGAACAGATAGTCGTCTTCGGCCGGGCTGGCCAGCAGATTCAACCCCAGCACGCGCAGGTAGTGCTGCTGGTCGTCGACTGCCGCCCGCTGCAACCAGGCAGGCAGGGCAGCTTTGGCGGCCAGGCCACGTGCCATATCTTCCATGCGCTGCATCTGCCGTTGCAGGCTGTCGAACGCCATGGCCTCGCGAAGCAGAGCAGGCAAGGAGTCGGAGGGCCATGCTTGGTTGCGCAGTTGGTCGAAGGCTTGCAGCTTACTTCGTTGTCGGGCCTGGCTTTCCAGGCTGTTCAATGTATTCAGTGCATCGCCCGCAAAGGCTGTCCAGTTGCTCAGGCCAGGCCCGAGGTCGGTCGGCTGCTCAGACCATTGCATGGCGTCACGATGCGCGGCATCCAGAGACTCGAAGAGTTGAAAGCCCGTTTCATGAGCCCAGATCACAATGGTTCCGCTGGCATCGGCTGCCTGGCTCAACATCATTGCATCGGCATTGGCTTGCGCAGGATGACCGCTTCTGTGCTGCCAAGCCTGTACGGAATCACCGCGCAGAAACGCTTCGACCAGCGGCGAGGTCGCTGATCGACTCTGCTTGAGTAGCGCCCATTCGAAACTGAATAACCAGCGCCGCAACGAGCGTTGGTAGGCCTGCCCGGTGGCTTCACGGTGACTCAGTGCAGTTTTCAGCTCGCGGTAGAGGCTGCGCCGAGCTTGGCTGGTGATGTGCTCGATCAGCAGGCATGGCAGCTGATTCAGAACCTGACGTGTGCCTTCGGCAACCACCGTGAACACCTGCCAACGCCTGCCAGCAACGGCGGCGAGTGGTTCGTTTGCCCAGATACTGGCGACCCATGACGTTGCGGCAGTGGGCCGTTCCAAGTCCATGAGGTAAAGCGAACGGGCAGGAGGTCCATTTGGCAGAATGCACGCCAATTGCAGCTCCAGGGCTTGAAGTGCGGCCACACGCAAGTCAGGGCCGCGCTTGAGATAGCCGGCGTACTGGATTTGCAGCTCGGTCAGATGATTTACCACGCGCTGCGGTTTTTGCAGGTCGGTTTGCGCTGCGCCGGTGAGGCGCATCAAGCTGGCTGGGCTGTCCCGTGGGTCGGCAGCGAACGGCGCGGCGAGCCTCTGCAGGCTTGGCGCCAGGCGCTGATGCAGGCCCAGGGCTTGCTCGCAGAGCGTGTGGCGGTCTCCCATGAATGCAGCAGGTGGGCTGTTGGACAATATCGAGTGCTGTACTTGCAGCAGACGTCGGGTGTAGCTCGCCAGACCGAAAGAGGAGGGGGGCTCGGCTACCAACTCAATATCAATGATAGGCAGTGTCTTGAACGTCGGCTGTTGTGTGTTGGGTACGCAGGGCAGCCATTGGGCACGCTGCCCCAGATCGGTCAGTGCTGCCAGGAGTGCCGAGCGGTCGGTGTAACGCACCAGCCCGCTCGTGGCGCTGAACAGGTAGCATGCAGCCGCCGCGCTCTCGTTGGCCAGTACCAGGGTATTGATCAACGGCTGCTGGCGGCCCTCGGCAGTTGATCCATGGAGGATGAAGCCGGTAAGAGGCGATGGCTGGACTTGGCCCTTCAGCCAAGCCCAGAGTTGATCATGCTCAACGGCTGGCAGCGTGCCGTCCCATTGCGTACGGGCAAGATCAGTGATCAGCTGCGTGCGCAAGTGGCGGGTCAGCCGTTCGGCGGGCAGCTCTGATCGGGGGGCTCCTTCACGCCAGTAGTGGGCGAGCAGACTGGCCATGGCGGCCTCTGATCCACTGCTCACCAGCTCCTCTGAGCTTGGTTGATCCAGTAACAACTGACGCCACTCGCGTAGCTGCTCACTCAGACGATGCTGAATGTCCAGCATCAAGGTATCGAACACCGACCCTTCCATGAGCGTGACCTGCATCTCGTGGAGTTCGCCATGGCGCATCAGCCGACGTTCTGCCTGCGAAAGCAGGTAGCTCAGCCCCGGATCGTTATCAGGGCTGGCCAACCGATCCAGCAGGTAACGCTTCAAACGACGCCGATCATCGAACAACTTCAAGCCGCAGATTGGGTGGTAGTGGGCCACCCAATCGTGCTGCGTCGTACTGATCAACAGGCTCAAGGGTAATTCGACGGCAGTTCCTTGCGCGGTGATGATGCTCAACCCGTCCACGCGCATTTCGACTTGTGCCTGAGGTTGGTGATCGCGCTCGGGCTTGGCAAGTTGGCGCAACCATTGAGTCCCTTCAGGCGTCAGGAGTGAGTGGGATGAGTCGCTAAGGTGGCGCATGAAGCGTTGTGCCAGCGCGCGGCTGTGAAACCAGGGCAGTGGTGGGGTCGTCATTGGCAGCTCCAGGGGCAATAGGCACCGCTGCGGGCTTCGACGTGTCGAGCCCTGCGATGGAGGCGATACGTTGCCTGCGCTGCAGCGCTGCGCGGTGGTAGATATTGCACAGCCCTGCGCCCAGACCTGGCCGCAACCGATGTGGCGCACAGTGGCCTCAACGCTTGGAACTGGGCTATAATCCGCGCCCATTTTCTATCCCTCGCCAGGCGATCCCCCATGACCCAACAGGCCGCCGAAGTCGCGAAGCGCCGCACTTTCGCCATCATTTCCCACCCGGATGCGGGTAAGACCACCATCACCGAGAAGCTCTTGCTGATGGGCAAGGCGATTGCCGTGGCCGGTACGGTGAAGTCGCGCAAGTCCGACCGTCACGCGACCTCCGACTGGATGGAAATGGAGAAACAGCGCGGGATCTCCATCACGACTTCCGTGATGCAGTTTCCCTATCGCGAGCACATGGTCAACCTGCTCGACACCCCGGGCCACGAAGACTTCTCGGAAGACACCTACCGCACCCTGACCGCAGTGGACTCGGCGCTCATGGTGCTCGACGGCGGTAAAGGCGTCGAACCGCGGACCATTGCCCTGATGGATGTCTGCCGCCTGCGCGACACGCCAATCGTCAGTTTCATCAACAAGTTGGACCGTGACATTCGCGACCCGATCGAGTTGCTCGACGAGATCGAAGCGGTGCTCAAGATCAAGGCCGCGCCGATCACCTGGCCGATTGGCTGCTATCGCGACTTCAAGGGCGTCTATCACCTGGCGGACGACTACATCATCGTTTACACGCCGGGCCATGGCCACGAGCGCACCGATGTGAAGATCATCGAGAAGCTGGACTCCGACGAAGCGCGCGCGCACCTGGCCGACGAGTACGACCGTTTCGTGGAACAGCTGGAACTGGTTCAGGGTGCCTGCCATGAGTTCAATCAGGACGAGTTTCTGAACGGTCAATTGACGCCGGTGTTCTTCGGTACGGCGCTGGGCAACTTCGGTGTCGACCATGTGCTCGACGCCGTCGTGAACTGGGCGCCACGCCCTTTGCCGCGAGTGGCGAACGAGCGGACCGTGGAACCGGTGGAAGAAAAATTCACCGGCTTCGTGTTCAAGATCCAGGCGAACATGGACCCCAAGCACCGTGACCGTATTGCCTTCATGCGCATTTGCTCGGGCCGTTACGAGAAAGGCATGAAGATGCGCCACGTGCGCACCGGCAAGGACCTGCGCATCGGCGACGCCCTGACGTTCTTCTCCTCCGAGCGCGAGCAGCTGGAAGAAGCCTTCGCCGGCGACATCATTGGCCTGCACAACCACGGCACGATCCAGATCGGCGACACCTTCAGCGAGGGTGAAAGCCTGGGCTTCACCGGTATCCCGCACTTCGCCCCGGAGCTGTTCCGTCGAGTGCGGCTCAAGGATCCGCTCAAGTCCAAGCAGTTGCGTCAGGGCTTGCAGCAGCTGGCCGAGGAGGGCGCCACCCAGGTGTTCTTCCCCGAGCGCAGCAACGACATCATCCTGGGTGCGGTCGGCGTTCTGCAGTTCGACGTGGTCGCCAGCCGGCTCAAAGAGGAATACAAGGTGGAATGTGCCTACGAGCCGATCACCGTATGGTCCGCCCGCTGGATCGAGTGCGCCGACAAGAAGAAGCTTGAGGAATTCAGCAACAAGGCTGCGGAAAACCTGGCCCTCGATGGCGGTGGGCACCTGACGTATCTGGCCCCGACCCGGGTCAACCTGGCGCTGATGGAAGAACGCTGGCCAGACGTGAAATTCCGCGCCACCCGCGAGCACCATTGATCGATCCGATCCGGGCCTCAGTGACGGATCTGGTTCCAGGTCCGGGTACGTAGCTGCTCGATATCGGCGGGCATGGGTTGCAGCAGGAACAGCTTGCTCATGACCTCGGCGCTGGGATAGATCCGCCGATCACCCTTGAGCGCAGGGTTGACCCATTCATCGGCGCCCTCGTTGCCATTGGCGTAGTGCACGCTGTTGGTGATGTCGGCCATGACCTTGGGTTCGAGCAGGTAGTTGAGAAAGGTGTACGCAGCATCCTCGTTCGGCGCATTGGCGGGGATGGCGACCATGTCGAACCACATGGTCGAGCCCTCGCGCGGCAACGTGAACTCGATCTCCACGCCCTGGCCCTGCTGTCTGGCCTGGGTCTGCGCCTGCAGTACGTCCCCGGAAAAACCCACTACCGCGCACAGCTTGCCTTCGGCCAGTTGATGGCTGTACTCCACCGAATCGAAATAGCGTACGTAGGGCTTGATGCTCAGCAGCAGCGCGCGTGCCTTGTCATAGTCGGCAGGGTTGCGGCTGTGCGAGGGCAGGCCCAGGTAATTGAGTGCCATGGGCAGCAACTCGGGGCCGATGTCGAGGATGGCGACCCCGCATTTCTGCAGGCGAGCGATGTTTTCCGGCTTGAACACCAGGTCCCAGGAATCCACCGGAGCATCGTCGCCGAGTGCTGCCTTGACTTGCTTCACGTTGTAGCCGATGCCGCTGACGCCCCACAGGTACGGAAAGCCGTAGCGGTTGCCGGGGTCGTTGGTTTCCAGGGCGCGCAGCAGCGCGGGGTTCAGGTACTTCCAGTTCGGCAGGCGAGTGCGGTCCAGCGGCGTGAGGTTGCCGGCGCTGATGTGGCGGTTCATGAAGTGGTTGGAAGGGAAGATCACGTCGTACTTGCCGGGCGCTTCGCGCAGGCGTTTTTCCAGGGTTTCGTTGCTGTCGAAGGAGCTGTATTGGGTTTCGATGCCGGTCTGGCGCTGGAAATTGGGCAGGGTGTCGGGGGCGATGTAGTCGGGCCAGTTGTAGATGCTGAGCGTGCCGGCGGCGAACGCCATGGGCGTGACGAGCGTCAGTGCGGCGAGGGCCAAGCGAAGCATGTGGTGATTCCTGAGCCGCCGTTGATTGCCTACTGTAATCATAGAAACGAAGTGGGGGAAGGCCCGTGGCTGCATAGAGCTGCGCGCTGCGCCGCGACAGCGGTATAGTGCCCGGCGCACCCTGTCATCGAGGAGATCGCCGTTGCGTTGGGTATCATGGATGCTGGCCACCGTTGTATGCGCCGTACAGGCCGCCGTCGCTGCGCCGCCGGTGGCGACTCTCGACCGCAGTCACTGGCCGGAACGCATCGATTCGCCAGTGCTGTTCGACGTGGCGTCGCGCGCGCACATCCTGCTGTTTGCACGCTCGTTGCTGGCCAGTGAAAGCCAGGACGAAGCACAGCTGAACACGCGCCTGGGCCTGCGTCAGATCAACCTGCTGGCAATCAACGACTTGCGCCAGCGGCTCTGGCAGCGGCTCTGGGCCAATTTCGACCTCGCCCAGCAAAGCTGCGAACAGGATGCCTCGTTCTGCTATGCCATCGACAGCGAAGGCGACCTGCGCGCCCAGGCGGCCGACCTGGGAATCGATCCCGAATCCTTCTACTCCGGGTTCGCCGTGCCGGGCCAGGTGTTCAGCGAGGCCTATCTCAACGAACTGTTGCGTCTGGCCGCGGTTTCACCGCAGACCACCAGCGAGGTGCAACTGTTGTCGGAGCAGGAGTTCGATGGCAACGGCTTTGCCGACCGGACGTTCCTGCTGACCTTCGATGGCGGCCCGAGCCCGGTCGATGGCTCCACCGATGCGTTGACCGGGTACCTGCGAGCGCAGGATTGGAGCGCCACCTTCTTCGTGCCCGGACAAAGCCTGCAGGCGCGTGCCGAAAAGACCTCGGTGGCCCAGCTGCAGGCGCTGTATGCCGGGCAGTGCGTGGCGACCCTGGGTTGGCAATACGTGTCCCATGGCCAATGGGACAAATGGCAGGACTCGATACTGCGCAGCATCGCCCTGCTGCAGACCGACCTGCCCGACAGCTACGTGCCCTGGTTTCGCCCGCCGTACGGCCAGCGTCGTGCCGACAGCGCTGCATTCTTCGCCGGAGCGGGGCTGAAAGTGGCGCTGTGGAACATCGATTCGATGGACGATGACAGCCGCCTGACGGCCATGCAGGCTGGCGAGCGGGCGCTGAGCCTGATGCTGTTGTGGCGACGCGGCATCGTGGTGTTCCACGACAACCTGGCCAAGGCGCAGACCGCGCTGCCCTGGCTGATGCGGGAAACCGCCCAGACCGGTATCAACTGGCAGGCCTGTGCGGATGTGCAATAGGCTCAGTCGGCAAACGCCAGCATTTACGGGGGGTTGGCAGGTTTTTGGGAAAAATTGCGCGGGCGAGGAGGGGCAGGTCAACTTCTGACTCTAACGGCGTCCGCGCCACCCGCCAAGCGTTATTCGCACCGCTGAAAAATAAACTTCAAAAAACCGTAAAGAGCTTTTTTCCTTCATGGGTTTTGCGGTATTACGAAGACAGACCGCCGAACCCTGCATCACAGGTGGCGTCTTCGACAGACTCTCCACCTGTGCGCAGGTCCTGCTCCTTGATGTGGGAATCCGGCGGCCTTTTCGCGGCGCAGCACCGTCCAGGTATTGCGTTGTCAGGCTCCCAAAAAGGTGACCGAGTATGGATGAACAAGGACGCAGCACCTCTTCCAATCAGCCAATCCTTTATGTGCTCGATACCAACGTACTGATCCACGATCCAAACGCTCTGCTGAATTTCGAAGAACACCGTGTCGCCATTCCCATGACCGTGCTGGAGGAACTGGACAAACTCAAGGATGGCAAGCAGACCGTCGCTGCCGAATGCCGGCAGGCCATCCGCCTGATCGACAAGACCCTGGGCGATGCATCGCCGGCCGTGGTCGAATCCGGCGTGCCGATCATGCGCGTCAGCGGCAACACCAAGGGCTTTCTGTCCATTCTGATGGACAAGCGTCCCGAGCCCTCGAACCTGCTGCCGCAGAACCTCAACGACAACATCATCATCAACCAGTTGATCGACCTGCACACGCGTCACCCCGACCTGAGCGTGATTCTGGTCACCAAAGACATCAACATGCGCCTCAAGGCGCGCGCCTGCGGGATTGCCGCCGAGGACTACAGCACCGATCAGTTGGTGGACGACGTATCGCTGCTTTCGCGTGGCTATCACAACGTGACCGGCTCGTTCTGGGACCGCGTGAGCAAGGTCGAGACGCGCCAGGACCATGGCCGCACCTGGCACCGGGTGCAGTTGAGCGAAGTGCTGCCATCGGTGCACATGAACGAGTTCATCATCGACGAGCAAGGCTTCGTCGGCTGGATCAAGGGCATCAAGGACGACGAGCTGATGATCCTCGACCTGCACCAGGAGCCCTTGCTGCATCAGGAAGCCTGGGGTCTCAAGCCGCGAGACATCTACCAGGGGCTGGCCCTGTTCGCCCTGCTGGACCCGGACATCCATCTGGTCAACCTGACCGGTGCGGCGGGTTCGGGCAAGACCATCCTGGCCCTCGCTGCGGCCATCGAGCAGACCATGGTGACCAAGCGCTACCGGCGCATCATTGCCACCCGCAGCGTGCAGGGGCTCGACCAGGAAATCGGTTTCCTGCCCGGTACCGAGGCGGAAAAGATGGAGCCTTGGCTGGGCGCCATCACCGACAACCTCGAAGCCTTGCACATGGAGGATGAAAATACCCACGGCAGCGTCGACTACATCCTGAGCAAGGTGCCGTTGCAGTTCAAATCCCTCAACTACATTCGAGGCCGCAGTTTCCAGCAAAGCCTGATCCTGATCGACGAGTGCCAGAACCTGACCCCGCATCAGATGAAAACCATCATCACCCGTGCCGGTGCCGGTTCCAAAGTGATCTGCCTGGGCAACCTGGCGCAGATCGACACCCCCTACCTGTCGGCCCCCAGTTCCGGGTTGACCTATCTGACGGAGCGTTTCAAGGACTTCCCCCAAGGCGTGCACATCACCCTGCAGGGTGTACCGCGGTCGATCCTGGCCGAGTACGCCGAAAGCCACCTGTAGGTCAACAACCCTGCGCAAACGGACTCGCTATCGGTGCCTGGGCACCGACAGTGAGCCTAGCCTTCGAATTCATGAGGGATCTCCCGCGGGCCTTCCTGCAGAACGAACCGGTAGGAACGCCCGGTTTTCTTTTCGAACGACAGCGTTTTGCCCGGCCGGATGTGATGCTTGGTGGGCGGGGCACAGTGCTGTCCGTTGCGATCGCAGTCGTTGAAATGATCCAGTACCACCGTGGCGTTGCCTTTGTTCGGGATCGTGAAGCGCTCGGCCTCGTGCAGCACTTCGGTGGCGTAGGTGGTCTGCGACGGCTTGACGAACATCACCGCGCCATAGCCGGCAAGGATGCTCACCCCGGCCGACAGCGCCTCATTGTACTGCTGGGCTTGCTCGCTCGTGAGGCCGAAGCCGTCGCCGGTTTCCGGAAGGACCGGAATGAAACGCAGGCGAAAGTAGCGTTCGGCCTGGCGTTCGCCCCGGTACAGCAGGCGCACCTGCTGCATGCCATTGGGCGGCACGATCACCCGGGCTGGGCTGGCGATCAGGGTGCGCTGTTCGGCCGGCAGGCCATCCAGAGGCACTTCGGTCACGGTGCCGTCGGCGGCGTAGACCAGCTCGGCCACGCTGACCTTGACGAACGCTGCCGTGTCACCGCTGTTGTAGATGCGCTTGAGCGAGGTGCTGCGGTTGCCGTCGAAGTATTCGTAGAGGCTGCCGATGTTCAGCTGCGGTGCGGCCCAGGCGTCGAACGTCGTCAGGCCGAGCAGTAGCGCGAGGTATTTCATGGAAGGCTCCTCAAGGGTTGGCGTCATAGATGATGGTGACCCACCCGCTGTATCGGGCGCCGGGGTAGCGCAGCATCTCGACAGCATCGTCACTGCTGACATCGAAATGCAGCGTGCCCGGGGCATTGCTGGCGGTACCTGTGGGCACGATGGTCTTGGCATTTGCGATACGGTCTAGCAAAGGCAGACGATCCACCGGTCGTCCGGCGTAGCCAAACCCGCCTGGCAGCGAAATGGCGACGTTGACCGGCACGTAATGATCTGTGGTCTGGTTTTTGAGCCTGCATAGATTTCGATTGGTGTCGTGCTCGCACGCCAGGTAGACCTTGAAGGCACTGCCGGCCCACAGGCGCAGCGGTGAGTCGTGATACAGCCGCACCGGCGCCTTGCTGGTGTTCATCACACTGGCCCAGCTGCCTTGGGGAACAAGCCTGATTTCGGTGCCGTGGGCCGGAAAGTCGACACGCATTTCATGCATTACCTTGAAGCTGATGCGCACGCGGAAATGATCGGTACTGGGGTCCAGGATATTGCCGAAGTCGAAGTCCTGGCCCAGCCCCACACGGTAGTCGGCAATGCCTTCCCAGTCGCCGGGGGCCAGTGAGCCCACCGCAGGGAACTCGGGCCTTACCGAGATACCGGTGTTGGTGAATTCCGAGTCCTCCACGTTCGGGTTGGCAGACTTGGTCGAAAAACAGGGAGCCGGATTGGTGCTGTTCATGACATACCAGAGAAACCGCGAATAGCCCGGGCCACCGCCCAGGCTGCCAAATACACCGCAGCCACTGGGAGCGCCGTTGACGACCGTCTCGTGCACCCAACTGACCCGCTGGCTGAACTGGTAGAAGGACAGGAACATGGTGGCGGTTTCGCCAGTGAGCTGGTTCTGCAGGGTAATGGCGCGCCGCGCGGGCAAGCGCACGTAGACCTTGTCGCGCGCATCGGGTGAGTTCACATCCACCCGTTTGCGATAGGTAATGGGCAGGTTGGTCGACCATGAGGTCGCGCAGAAACTGCCCATTCCAAAATGCGCGCAATAGTCGGCCCGGGGTGTCGTATTGACGAACCGGGTGCCGTCGATGCGGGCAGTGAAGGCTATCTCGTTGGCCGTAGCCTGGGGTGTGAAGGGCAGGGCCAGCAGCAAGGTGGCTGCCAGGGCGCGAAGCATGTTCATCCTGCATCTCCTTCATGATTGCTGCCGGTTGCCGCGAGGGTGTCTGGGCTGCACTGTTGATCGCCCACCATCAACACTTCGTTTTCACGCTGGGCGTTCTTCTCGTCGAGCTTGAGGAAACACAGGCGTGCGCCACTGCGGCGCACCTCCAGGGTGGGCGTGGATTCGCTCATTTCCACGGCGAAGAAACCGTCCGCCTCGCTCAGGCTGCGGCTGGCATGATTGATGACCATGGCACCCTTGATCGGCGCACCACCGGCATCGAGCAGACGCCCCAGCACGGTCACCGTGCGCATGATGCGCACTTTCTGGTAGGTCACTGCGCCACGGTTGAGGTGGTAACTGAAGCTCGACGGCTGGATCACCGCGGCATGGGCTTCCAGGCCTTCGAAGTCCATCAGCACCTGGCCCGGTCGATAGGCGCGCAACGGCAGGATATTGCGCCCTGGCCGCAGTGTGGCGCTGGGGCCCTGCAGGCTGTCGGCGCGCACGCGCAGGTTGTCCAGGTCGGATTCGACGTCGACGATCATGCCGGCTTCGTAGGGTTGGAAATCACCACTGATGGCGGCTTTGCCGGCCCCCACGGCGACGGTGCTTTCCAGGTTCAGGCCGCCACTGACGGCGTGGTCGTAGGACGAGTTCTGCACATAGGCATCGCCGTACACCATGCTGTTCTGGAACTGCACATTGGCCGCCAGGGCGGCCCCGTAGCGATCGCCGGTGAGGGTGCCGGCGACGTTGCGCAGGGTGTGATGCTCCAGGCTTTGCTGGTAGGTCACCGAGACGTTGCGATCGCGACTGCCGTCCAGCGCCGTGCGGCTACCCAGGGTAGCGGACAGGCGTCGCCCTTCCTGCCCCAGGCTCATGCTCAGGGTGAAATTGACCCCACGATTGCGGGCGCCGTCGGTGGCGAGCGTGCCGGGGCGGTCGAACACCGAGGCACGCCAGTTGGCGTCCGAGCCCATCAGTTTGCCGTGGTACACCAGGCCCAGGTCCACGGAGGTGCCAGCGTAAAGACCGTCGTCGCGGGCGATGCGGGTATGGGTGCTGAAGCGCCGATCCATTCGGTGCTGCCAGGACAGTGAAGTCTGGATGACCTGTTGGCCAGGTCGCGGCTCGCGTTCGCCGCGCAGCCGTGGGTAGCGCTGCCAGCTCTGGTTGCGGCTCAGCACCAGGTTGCCGGCACGGTAGTTCCATAGCGCCTGCAGGTCGTAACCCTGGCCGTGTTGGTCGGTGTGATACACATTGGCGTACAGCTTGGTGCTTTGCAGGGCGTCCCAGTCGGCGGAAAGCCCGTATTGGGTGTAGTCGCCCACGCGCTGCAACGAGCTGCCGAGCACCACCCGCGAGTGCGCCAGGTAGTTGAGCAGCACACCGCTGCTGAGGCTGTCATCGCTGTCTTCTTCCCAGTTGCTGAGCAAGGTGCGGCGCTGGCCCAGATAGAGGTTGTAGCGCCATGGCTGGTCGGGGTTGCTCCAGTTCGACGGCTTGTAGATGAATGCTTCGTTGCTGGCGGTTGTCTGCCCATCCTCGATCAGGCGCACTTCGACGTCATAAATGCCGCCGGGCAGCACTTTGGTATCGATGGCTTGCAAGCCCGGTTGCACTGGCTGGCTGTTGATCAGCACGCCATTGCGGTAGATCTCCACCACGCCCGGGCGGTTCGGGGTGACATAGATGGGGGTGGCGCTGGGGGTGGCGTTGTCCACGGCCAGGCTGTCGCTGCTGCCGTACATGACACCCAGGGCGGTCAGGGGCGTGTCGCCCAGCAGGCGCGGCTGGCGGGTCAGGCCCTGGGCGTCGGGCATGAAATAGCCGAGGCGATAGAAGTGGCCCTGGTCCACGCGCTCGGCGTAGAGCTGGTCGACACGATGGCGGGTACCGTAGCGGTCGTCGTCACTGCGATCGGCCTGCAGTTGGGCCAGGGTGGTCCAGTCACCGAGGCTGCCTTGGCCCTGCAGCGCGTAGCGCCCGACTTGTTCGAAGCGTCCGGCGGAAATGTTCAGCTGATTGCGCAGAATCATGCCGTGACCGCCGTGCTCGGGCAGGGCGTGATAGCGTTGGTCTTGCGCAGTGCGTTCCACCGTACGGGTAAGAATGGACAGGCGCGAGTCGTACAGGCTGTAGTGCAAAGCCACCAGGTCGTCGCGGCAGCTCTGCGTGCAGTTGCCCAGCGGCACGGGGTCGGCCAGGTAATCGGCCCATCGCTGGCGCAGCGGATCGGGCGCACGGCCTTCTTCGTCCGCGGTGAACTCGATCAGTTGCACGCGCTCCTGGCGGTCCAGGGTGATCAGCGCTTCACCCAGGCCGCGTCCATCCAGATCGACGTGCACGGCCAGCGGCACGTCGTAGAAATGCTCGTTGAACTCTCGTGGCAACCCCTGGGCCTGGCTCGACAGGGCCGTAGTGGCGATGTTCGTGTTGCCTGTCACGGTGGTCGGGGACAGTGCCACCAAGGACAGCAGGCCCAGCGCCAAAGGGCCGGTGAACACCGTTGGGGTGATTCTAGTCATGGTTGTCACACAGGCAGAGGTCGCCCTGCCGGGCACACGGGCGCCCGGCGGGGCAACGTTCAGAACACGGGGTTTGAAACGAGGTCAGACCGGATCAGGCGTTTCGAAGACCAGGTTGACGGTGCCCTGGTAGGCGCCCGGAACGTAACCGGCAGATGGCTTGGCGCCGGCGGTCACCAGAAAGTCGACCACGGTGCCGGCAGCGGCATCGGCTACGTTGGCGACGATTTCAGAGCTGGTGCTCAAGGCCTGGTTGCCCACCTTGACGTTCAGACCAATGGAGTTGGACCCGCTGGTCATGGTCGGGCTGTTGAGCAGTTTGGCCTTGATGGCCCCGCTGGTGCTTTTCATGGTCAGTTGCTTGCGGATCGGCTCCAGGCTGCCGTCCACCGGCTTGAAGCTCATGTTCTGTGGCTCGTTCATCCAGTTGCCACCCAGTGGCTCTACGATGAATTTGTCGGTGGGCACGGTAGCGGTCACGGTCACGGTGTGATCGATACGCTGGTCGGCCATGGCACTGCCGGTGAACAGCAGGGCCAGTGGCAGCGCGAGGACTGAAGATTTCATTGGGTACGACTCCTTGATTTCGATATGAGCAGCAGGTGCGCGCTGCTGGTCGAACCGACCTTGGGCTGAGGTTCTTCGGGTCGATTGGCAGCGCGAGGGAGAATTGTGCCGGGCGCAGGGCGGTCAAAAAGTCGGACGGTTCCCAAACTTTGTGGGATCCGTCCTACAACGCGACGCTCGAGGTTTTGTGCAACGCAGCTGTTCCAGGGCTACAATCGTCGCTTCTGGAACAGGAGCAAGGCAGTGCTGACTCATCTCGATTCCCAAGGTCGCGCCAACATGGTCGACGTCACCGACAAGGCCATGACTTCCCGCGAAGCGGTGGCTCAGGCGCGTATCCGCATGCTGCCGCAGACCCTGCAGATGATCGTCGAGGGTGAGCATCCCAAGGGCGATGTCTTCGCCGTGGCGCGCATCGCCGGCATTCAGGCAGCGAAGAAAACCAGCGACCTGATTCCGCTCTGTCACCCGCTGATGCTCACCAGCGTCAAGGTCGAACTGGCCGCCGACGGCGCGGACGCCGTGCTGATCACCGCTCGCTGCAAGCTGGCCGGGCAGACCGGGGTCGAGATGGAAGCGCTGACGGCGGCCAGCGTGGCGGCCCTGACCATTTACGACATGTGCAAGGCGGTCGACCGCGGCATGGTCATCGAACAGGTGCGCCTGCTGGAGAAACAGGGCGGCAAGAGCGGGCATTTCAAGGCGGACGCTTCATGAAGTACACCGTGTTGTATTTCGCCCGCTATCGCGAGCTGCTGGGCACGGGCGAGGAAGTGGTGACGGGTGAATTCGCCAGCATCGACGCGTTGCGCGAATTTCTCATCCTGCGCGGCGACCGCGAGGTACTCGCGGAGAAAGGCCTCATGTGTGCTCGCAACCAGGAGATGTGCGGGCTGGCCGAACCGCTGTTCGATGGCGATGAAGTGGCATTCTTTCCCACCGTGACCGGAGGTTGAGATGAGTGTTCGCGTGCAACATGAGCCGTTCGACCCCGGCGCTGAACTCAATGCCCTGCACCAGGCCCACACCGGCGTGGGCGCCGTGGTGAGCTTTGTCGGCTACGTGCGCGATTTCAACGACGGGCTGGAAGTGCGCGGGATGTTGCTGGAGCATTATCCGGGCATGACCGAAAAAGCCTTGGACAAGATCATCTTCGAGGCGGCGCAGCGCTGGCCGTTGCTCAAGCTTGCGATACTGCACCGGGTGGGCGCGTTGGCGCCGGGCGAGCCGATCGTGTTCGTCGGCGTGGCCAGCGCCCATCGTCAGGCGGCGTTCCAGGCGTGCGACTTCGTCATGGACTATCTCAAGACCCGGGCGCCGTTCTGGAAAAAGGAGAACACCGAAGATGGCCCGCGCTGGGTGCAGGGACGCGAGAGCGACGAGGCAGCAGCGCAGCGCTGGGAGTGATTGTCCGCTCATGCGCTGAGGCAGGTTGGAACGCGGTGCGGCTTTCGCGGCCACGGACCGTTCCTACAGGGGGCTTGAGTACATCCGTAGGAGCGGCCATCGGCCGCAAAGAGGGCGGCGCGGTTAGGCCGCTAAATCGCGGTGCGGCTTTCGCGGTCGCGGACCGCTCCTGCAGCGGTCAAGGGTGCTTGCGTTCGACGGGTTTCAGCAGCTCGGCGGACGGCATTTCGAAGTTGATCTTGCGACCCAGCAACGCCTCGATCGAAGGGAGCTGGTAGGAGTCGTCTTCACCGGCGAAGCTGATCGAGACACCGCTGCTGCCGGCCCGGCCAGTACGCCCGATGCGGTGAACGTAGTCATCCGGCACTTCGGGCAAGGTGAAATTGATCACATGGCTGATGCCGTCGATGTGGATGCCGCGGCCCGCCACATCGGTGGCCACCAGCACGCGAATCTTGCCTTCGCGGAAGCCTTCCAGGGTTTTGATGCGCTTGTGCTGCGGCACATCACCGGACAGTTGCGCGGCATTCACGCCATCGCGCACCAGGCGCTCTTCGATGCGGCGGACTTCGTCCTTGCGGTTGGCAAACACGATGACGCGCTCCCAGTCGTTGCTGGTGACCAAGTTGTAGAGCAGTTTGTATTTGTCGCTGCCAGCCACTGCATACACATGCTGCTCGACGCTTTCGCTGGCCACGTTTTCCGGCTCGATCTCGACGATGGCCGGGTCGGTGGTCCACTGCTGGGCGAGGTTCATCACGTCTGCGGTGAAAGTGGCGGAGAACAGCAGGGTCTGGCGTTCCTGTTTGGGCGGCGTCTGGCGGATGATCTGGCGCACCTGGGGTATGAAGCCCATGTCGAGCATGCGGTCGGCTTCATCGAGCACCATCACCTCGACCATGTCCAGGTGCACTTCGCCGCGCTGGTTGAAGTCCAGCAGGCGGCCGGGGGTGGCAACCAGGATGTCGCAATGGCGTGCTTCGAGCTGCTTGAGCTGCTTGTCGAAGTCCATGCCGCCGACGAACGTCATCACGTTCAGGCCGGTGTACTTGGTCAGGTCCGCGGCGTCCTTGGCAATCTGCACCACCAACTCACGGGTCGGCGCGATGATCAGCGCTCGCGGCTCGCCCATGAAGCGCTCCTTGGGCGGAGGGGTCTGCTGCAGTTGGGAGATGATCGACACGAGGAAGGCAGCGGTCTTGCCGGTGCCGGTCTGGGCGCGGCCGATGGCGTCGCGGCCCTCGAGCGTGTAGCCCAGCACCTGGGCCTGGATCGGTGTGCAGTACGGAAAACCCAGGTCGTGGATGGCGTGCATCAGCTCGTCGGTGAGCGCGAAGTCGTGGAAGCGTGTCTTGCCTTCCTGCGCTTCCACCTGAAAATCGGTACGGCTCCAGGCAGGCGCGACGGGTTTGGGCTGACGGACCCGCACAGGCTTTTCATCGGCGATCACGGTCGGTGCGGGTGCTTCGGGTTCGGGGCTGACGCTGGGGGCTGGCGCAACGGCGGCCGGCTGGGTCGATGCGTGGGTGTCGACGGGTAGGACGCGGGTGGCGCCAGTGTCGGCTGCAAGGGGTTGCGCCTCGCTTTTGCCGAACATCTTCTTGAGTGCTTTGAGCACAGGCTTCTCATCGATTGGTTGAGGAATGAACGTCAGGCAGTGTAATGCAAGAATCGAGCACGACGATAGAAGAGTGGTGGGGACGTATGGTGGCCGCTGTGTGGCCGGTACTGCGCGGCGCCTGCTTCGCGGCCGATGACCGCTCCTACGAGTCGACCGCGAACCTATGTAGGAGCGGCCCGCGGCCGCGAAGGGTGCGCTGCGGTTCGCCGGGCACACCGCGGCGCCTGCTTCGCGGCCGATGACCGCTCCTACGAGTCGACCGCGAACCTATGTAGGAGCGGCCCGCGGCCGCGAAGGGTGCGCTGCGGTTCGCCGGACACACCGCGGCGCCTGCTTCGCGGCCGATGACCGCTCCTACGAGACGACCGCGAACCTATGTAGGAGCGGCCCGCGGCCGCGAAGGGTGCGCTGCGGTTCGCCGGACACACCGCGGCGCCTGCTTCGCGGCCACAGGTCGCGCCTGCGGATGTGCAAGGTGTCAGTGCAACCGTTCGGCCAGCCAGTCGCCGATGTCGGCGATCTCTTGCGGTAACACTTGGTGACCCATGGGGTATTCCTGCCACGCTGCGTCCACGCCCCAGCGTTTGAGGTATTCATAGGCGCTGCGGCCCATGGCGTTGATCACCACTTCGTCATTCTGCCCGTGCAGGCACAGCGCCGGCGTGCGCTGCTGGCTGGCGGCCAGTTCGATCTGCTCGTCGAAAGTCGGAGCGTAGGTCGACAGCGCCAGCACTCCCCCAAGCGGACCCTGCCAAGTGATATAGGCCGTATGCAATACCACCGCGCCACCCTGGGAAAAGCCTGCGATGAAGATCCTTTCCGGCGGGATGCCGCTGGCCTGCTGCTCCTCGATCAGCCCGCAAAGCATCTGCGCAGACGCCTCCAGCTGGCCTTGGTCGATGGCCCGTGCAGGACTCATGGCAATGATGTTGTACCAGCTGGGCATGGCGTAGCCGCCATTGATCGTCACTGCGCGGGTGGGTGCCTGCGGCAGTACGAAACGTGTTCCCTGCAATCGTTGCTGCAAGGCTTCCGCCACGGGCAGGAAGTCATATCGGTCAGCGCCCAGGCCATGCAGCCAGATGACACAGGCGTCGACGCTGTTGTCGGGTTCGATGATCAAGGGGTCGGTCATGGTTGCTCCGTTGTGGGGCGCCCGCTCTGTTTGAGTGCAGTGCGACGAGGCGCCATGGTGCGATCTCTGAAGAAGATGTCGCAAGGCTACAAGTTTTTCTATTGACGTGCATTTAAACGCTGATGCGATTCACTATGGTACGACGCTTGCTATGTAACTGGCGTAATACCAGCATCGTCATCGGCGGTAACACTATAGAACCGTTATGGACTGACGCAGAGCAGTCAACGACGATGCGGAAAAATTTGCCGATGATCACCAGAGACGCCGCAGACCACTGCGTCGAACCTTGCGGGGAGCGGGGGCAAGCGTTGCATATCCCGGTCGGGCCATCCGGTCGGTCGGGTTCATCACTTGTATTGCGATTGATGCTTTGACCCAACAACAAGCCGACACGGGTCGACAGCGCCTCATTTAGGTGCAGCGCAATTCAAGCTCGGACACAACAAGAGCAACTGGAGGTTTTGAATGAAGATGTTGAAATCCACCCTGGCTGTACTGACCGCTGCGACCGTTCTGGGCGTAAGCAGCTTCGCTCAGGCGGGTGCCACTCTGGACGCCATCCAGAAGAAAGGTTTCGTACAGTGCGGCGTCTCCGACGGCCTGCCTGGTTTCTCCGTTCCTGATGCTTCGGGCAAGATCGTCGGTATCGACGCCGACGTCTGCCGCGCTGTCGCCGCTGCCGTGTTCGGTGATGCTACCAAGGTCAAGTTCAGCCAACTGAATGCCAAGGAGCGCTTCACTGCGCTGCAGTCCGGTGAAATCGACATTCTGTCGCGCAACACCACCTGGACCAGCTCCCGCGATGCGGGCATGGGCATGGTCTTCGCCGGCGTCACCTACTACGACGGCATCGGCTTCCTGGTGAACAACAAGCTGGGCGTGAAAAGTGCCAAGGAACTGGACGGCGCCACCATCTGCATCCAGGCCGGTACCACCACCGAGCTGAACGTGTCCGACTACTTCCGTGGCAATGGCCTGAAGTACACCCCGATTACCTTCGACACCTCCGACGAAAGCGCCAAGTCCCTGGAAGGCGGCCGTTGCGACGTATTGACCTCCGACAAGTCGCAGCTGTTCGCCCAGCGCAGCAAGCTGGCCGCGCCGAACGACTACGTCGTGTTGCCGGAAACCATCTCCAAGGAGCCGCTGGGCCCAGTGGTACGCCGCGGTGATGAAGACTGGCTGGCGATCGTCAAGTGGACCCTGTTCGCCCAGCTCAACGCTGAAGAGGCAGGCGTGACTTCGAAGAACGTCGAAGCCGAAGCCAAGGCTACCAAGAACCCTGACGTGGCACGCCTGCTGGGTGCCGATGGCGAATACGGCAAGGATCTGAAACTGCCGAAGGACTGGGTCGTGCAGATCGTCAAGCAGGTCGGCAACTACGGCGAGATGTTCGAGCGCAACCTGGGCGCGAACACCCCGCTGAAGATCGATCGTGGCCAGAACGCTCTCTGGAACGCTGGCGGTATCCAGTACGCACCTCCGGTGCGCTGATCGGCCCGGCGCCTGACGGCACGTTGCCGTCGGGCGCTGTTCTCCATCTCTCCTGGGGCTTTCCATGCAAAATCAAATCGGCGCACCCAAGCAGGGGTTATCCCTGACTGATCCACGTGTGCGTGCGTGGCTTTTCCAGATCATCACCATTGTGGCGGTGGTCGGTATGGGCTGGTTTCTGTTCGACAACACACAGACCAACCTGCAACACCGGGGCATCACTTCCGGCTTCGACTTCCTTGAACGCAGTGCCGGCTTCGGCATTGCCCAACACCTGATCGACTACACCGAATCGGACAGCTACGCGCGCGTGTTCCTGATCGGCCTGCTCAACACCCTGCTGGTGTCGATCATCGGCATCATCCTGGCGACCGTGCTGGGCTTCGTGATCGGCGTGGCGCGACTGTCGCCCAACTTCATGATCAACAAGCTGGCGACCGTCTACATCGAGGTGTTCCGCAACATCCCGCCGCTGCTGCAGATCCTGTTCTGGTATTTCGCGGTGTTCCTGACCCTGCCGGGTCCGCGCGCGGCACATGGTTTCATGGACAGCTTCTACGTCAGTAGCCGTGGCTTGAACATGCCGGCCGCGCTGGCCGCGCCAGGCTTCTGGCCATTCGCTATCAGCGTGGTGGTAGCCATCGTGGGCGTCGTACTGATGTCCAAGTGGGCCACCAAGCGCTTCGAGGCCACCGGCCAGCCGTTCCACAAGTTCTGGGTGGGCCTGGCGATCATCATCGTATTGCCGGCCCTGTGCGCGCTGATCTTCGGCACGCCGGTGCATTGGGAGAAACCCGAGCTCAAGGGCTTCAACTTCGTCGGTGGCTGGGTATTGATCCCGGAACTGCTGGCCTTGACCCTGGCCCTGACCGTGTACACCGCGGCGTTCATTGCCGAGATCGTGCGCTCGGGCATCAAGTCGGTCAGCCACGGCCAGACCGAAGCGGCCCACTCGCTGGGGCTGCGCAATGGCCCGACCCTGCGCAAGGTGATCATCCCGCAGGCCCTGCGCGTGATCATTCCGCCACTGACCAGCCAATACCTGAACCTGGCGAAGAACTCTTCCCTGGCCGCCGGTATCGGTTACCCGGAAATGGTTTCGCTGTTCGCCGGTACCGTGCTCAACCAGACGGGGCAGGCGATCGAAGTCATTGCCATCACCATGAGCGTGTACCTGGCGATCAGTATCAGCATTTCCCTGCTGATGAACTGGTACAACAAGCGCATTGCGCTGATCGAACGGTGAGGATGAGCGCATGACCACCCATATTTTCAAACCCGACCAGCCACCACCGAGCAAAGTCTTCGGACCTGTCGCGTGGATGCGCCGGAACCTGTTTTCCAGCTGGCTCAACACGCTGCTGACCCTGCTGTCGCTGTACCTGATCTGGCTGATCGTGCCGCCGCTGTTGAGCTGGTCGATCTTCGACGCGAACTGGGTCGGCACCACCCGTGCCGACTGCACCAAGGAAGGCGCCTGCTGGGTGTTCATCCAGCAGCGTTTCGGTCAGTTCATGTATGGCTATTACCCGCCCGAACTGCGCTGGCGCGTCGATCTGACCGTGTGGCTGGCAGTGCTGGGGGTGGCGCCGCTGTTCATGTCGAGGTTCAAGCGCAAGGCGGTCTATGGCATCGGCTTCCTGGTGCTGTACCCGGTCATAGCCTACTTCCTGCTGCACGGCGGCGCGTTCGGCATGCCGACCGTGGCAACCAGCCAGTGGGGTGGCCTGATGCTGACCCTGGTGATCGCTACCGTGGGCATCGCTGGCGCCTTGCCGCTGGGGATCCTGCTGGCGTTGGGCCGGCGTTCGAAGATGCCGGCGGTGAAGGTGGTCTGCGTGACCTTCATCGAGTTCTGGCGCGGCGTGCCGTTGATCACCGTGCTGTTCATGTCTTCGGTCATGCTGCCGCTGTTCCTGCCCGAGGGCATGAACTTCGACAAGTTGCTGCGGGCGCTCATCGGGGTCATCCTGTTCCAGTCCGCCTATGTAGCCGAAGTGGTGCGCGGTGGCATGCAGGCGATTCCCAAGGGGCAGTACGAGGCGGCTTCGGCCATGGCGCTGGGCTACTGGCGAAGCATGGGCCTGGTGATCCTGCCGCAGGCCTTGAAGATGGTCATCCCGGGCATCGTCAACACCTTCATTGCATTGTTCAAGGACACCAGCCTGGTGATCATCATCGGCCTGTTCGACCTGCTCAACAGCGTCAAGCAGGCGGCAGCCGACCCGGCATGGCTGGGCATGGCAACGGAGGGCTACGTGTTCGCGGCCCTGGTGTTCTGGATCTTCTGTTTCGGTATGTCCCGCTACTCCATGCATCTGGAGCGCAAGCTGGACACTGGCCACAAGCGTTAGGAGCTTAATCATGAGTGAAGCGATCAAGAAACCGGCGGGCGCACCGGGCATCATCCAGATGCAAGGCGTGAACAAGTGGTACGGCCAGTTCCACGTGCTCAAGGACATCAACCTGAACGTGGCCCAGGGCGAGCGCATCGTCCTGTGCGGGCCCTCGGGCTCGGGCAAGTCGACCACCATCCGTTGCCTGAACCGCCTGGAAGAGCATCAGAAGGGCACCATCATCGTCGACGGCGTGGAGCTGACCAACGATCTCAAGCAGATCGAGACGGTACGGCGCGAAGTGGGCATGGTGTTCCAGCACTTCAACCTGTTTCCTCATCTGACCATCCTGCAGAACTGCACGCTGGCGCCGATGTGGGTGCGCAAGATGCCCAAGCGCCAGGCCGAGGAAATCGCCATGCATTACCTGGAGCGCGTGCGCATCCCGGAGCAGGCGCACAAGTTCCCCGGGCAGCTCTCCGGTGGCCAGCAACAGCGCGTGGCCATTGCGCGGGCGTTGTGCATGAAGCCCAAGATCATGCTGTTCGACGAACCGACTTCGGCGCTCGATCCGGAAATGGTCAAGGAAGTACTCGACACCATGATCGGCCTGGCTGAAGACGGTATGACCATGCTCTGCGTGACCCACGAAATGGGCTTCGCGCGCACCGTGGCGAACCGGGTGATCTTCATGGACAAGGGCGAGATCGTCGAACAGGCCGCGCCGAACGACTTCTTCGACAACCCGCAGAGCGACCGGACCCGGATGTTCCTGAGCCAGATCCTGCACTGATTGCCGTTTGCGGCACACGAAAAACCCGGGCCTGTGCCCGGGTTTTTTCGTTACCGGCCTGACACACCGCGGCGCCTGCTTCGCGGCCGATGACCGCTCCTACGGGGAATGTGGGAACGGTGTAGGAGCGGTCCGTGGCCGCGAAGGGTGCGCTGTGGTTTCGATGGCACACTGCTGGCTGGGCATTTGCCATTGCTGGCAATACGCTCTACGCTTCCTCGTTCAAAGCCGTATCAAGAGACCATCAGGCGTTCGCGTTCTGGCAATGGTCCGCACTTTCGTTTCTGGACCCTTATGCCTACTGCCAACTGTACCGCTTCGAGCAGCGACGTCGTGACGCCGTTGCATAAACCCTGGTTGCTGATCCTTGGCCTGGTGCTGGTGGCGCTGAACCTGCGTCCGGCCTTGTCGAGCATGGCGCCCTTGCTCGCGCAGGTCTCGGCCAGTCTCGGCCTGAGCGGCTCTACGGCCGGCCTGCTGACCACGCTTCCGGTTCTGTGCCTGGGTCTGTTCGCACCCTTGGCGCCTCTGCTGGCACGGCGTTTCGACAGCGAACGGGTGGTCTTGGGTGTGTTGCTCGTGCTGGCCGCCGGCATTGCCCTGCGCAGCCAATTAGGGGTGTGGGGATTGTTCATCGGCAGCCTGGTGGCCGGCGGCAGCATCGGGATCATCGGCGTGTTGCTGCCTGGCATCGTCAAGCGCGACTTCGCCCGACAGGCCGGGACGATGACCGGCGTCTACACCATGGCGCTGTGCCTGGGGGCAGCGCTGGCCGCCGGTTCCAGCGTTCCCCTCAGCCAGTATTTCGATGACAGCTGGCGCATCGGTCTGGCGTTCTGGATGGTGCCTGCATTGCTGGCGGCCGTGTTCTGGCTGCCACAGACGCGGCAAAAGCACGGCGTCCAGCGTGCCCGCTATCGTGTCAGTGGCTTGTTCCGCGATCCCTTGGCCTGGCAGGTCACGCTGTTCATGGGCTTGCAGTCGTCGCTGGCCTACATCGTCTTTGGCTGGCTGCCGTCGATCCTGATCGACCGGGGCTTGTCTGCCGCCGAGGCAGGACTGGTCATGTCGTTCTCGATCATCGTGCAGTTGCCCAGCGCACTCACTGTGCCTTGGCTGGCCACCCGCGGTCGTGATCAGCGCTTGCCGATTGTCGCGGTGATGGCGATGAGTCTGGCCGGTTTGTTCGGCCTGCTTTACGCACCATTGAGCGGGATATGGGGCTGGGCGATCGTGCTCGGGCTGGGGCAGGGCGGGGTGTTCGCACTGGCGCTGACCCTGATCGTGCTGCGCTCGCGGGACGCCCATGTGGCAGCCAACCTGTCGAGCATGGCTCAAGGTGTGGGCTACACCATCGCGTCGATGGGACCCTTCGCGGTAGGGTTGGTGCACGACATGACGGGCGGCTGGAGCGCAGTGGGCTGGGTGTTTGCCGTGATTGGCATCGCCGCCACGGCGGCAGGCATGGGGGCCGGGCGTACGCTGCATGTGCGTGCGGTGGCGACGAAGGTGGAATGATGCCGCGGGTTTGCCTACAGGCGTTGCTGAATCAATGACCGACATCACGCCACCCAAGCCCTGGTATGTCTACCTGGTCCGCGCGGCGAATGGCTCGCTCTACTGCGGCATCAGCGACGACCCGCACCGACGCTTCGCCAAGCATCAGAGCGGCAAGGGCGCGCGTTTTTTTCTCTCCAGCCCGGCAGTGGCATTGGTGTACTACGAAACCTGGCCCAGCAAAGGTGAAGCGCTGCGCCACGAGCGGCTGATCAAGCGCCTGCGCAAAGTTGCCAAGGAGCATCTCGTAGCGTCATTCACTCCCCTGTAGCAGCGGCGCAAGCCGCGTCCGGTGGCACCGCGTCCATTCAGGCACAGCGCATACACCGCCGACGCGGCTTGCGCCGCTGCTACAGAGCACGCAATCCCTGTAGCAGCGGCGCGAGCCGCGTCCGGTGACAGCGCGCTCATTCAGGCACAGCGCATACACCGCCGACGCGGCTTGCGCCGCTGCTACAGAGCACGCAATCCCTGTAGCAGCGGCGCGAGCCGCGTCCAGCCGTATCGTGTTCATTCAGGCACAGCGCGAATACCGCCGACGCGGCTTGCGCCGCTGCTACAGAGCACGCAATCCCTGTAGCAGCGGCGCGAGCCGCGTCCGGTGGCACCGCGTCCACTCAGGCACAGCGCATGCACCGCCGACGCGGCTTGCGCCGCTGCTACAGAGCACGCAATCCCTGTAGCAGCGGCGCGAGCCGCGTCCGGCCGTATCGTGTTCATTCAGGCACAGCGCATACACCGCCGACGCGGCTTGCGCCGCTGCTACAGGGGTATGTGCTCTGCGCGCGGGCGAGTAAGCTGTGAGCTTTCCCACCCTGCTGGAGCCGATATGTCCGACTTGATCCTGCATCACTATCCGACCTCGCCGTTCGCCGAAAAGGCCCGCCTGATGCTCGGCTTCAAAGGGCTCGCATGGCGCTCGGTACTGATCTCGCCGATCATGCCCAAACCCGATCTGACGGCGTTGACCGGTGGCTACCGCAAGACCCCGGTGTTGCAGGTGGGCGCCGATGTGTATTGCGACACGGCCCTGATCGCTCGCCGTCTGGACCAGGAAAAAGCCTTCCCGTCGCTGTTGCCCCAAGGCCAGGAACTGACTGTCGCCACCTTCGCCGCCTGGGCCGATTCTGTGCTGTTCCAGCATGCGGTCAGCCTGGTATTTCAACCCGAGTCCATCAGTGCCCGTCTGGCGCGCCTGCCGGAAGACGCTGCCAAGGCGTTCATCGCCGATCGCATGGCGCTGTTCCAGGGTGGTACGGCCACTCGTTTGTCGGTCGAGCAGGCCAAGCATCAGTGGCCGACGTTCATGACGCGCCTGGAACAGCAGCTGCAGGACGCAGAAGGCGATTACCTGTTTGGCGAACCTACTTTGGCAGATTTCTCCCTGGCCCATCTGTTGTGGTTTCTCAAGGGCACGCCGGTCACTGCACCGCTGGTGGATATCTATCCCGCCATTCATGCCTGGCTGGGGCGCGTGCTGGGCTTTGGCCATGGTACCTACAGCGACCTGAGTGCCGATGAGGCACTGGCGATAGCCAAGGCGGCTACTCCGGCGGCTTTGCCTACAGAAACGTTCGAAGACCCCAATGGGTTCAAGGTCGGCGATCAGGTGAGCGTGGCGGCAGTGGACTACGGCGTCGACCCGGTGTGTGGAGAGTTGTTGTTTGCCGGTGCCGAGGAATTGATCATAAGGCGCGAAGACGAGCGCGCCGGGATGGTGCATGTGCATTTCCCACGCGTCGGTTTTGCCCTCGCGAAGCAGTAACGGCCTTACGTTCAGCGCGTTACACCGCGGCGCCTGCTTCGCGGCCGGTGACCGCTCCTACGGGATGTCCGCGATGTGCAAGGGCCTGGTGTGGGAGCGGGGCGGGCGGCTGAGCCCTCTGCCCGCGAAGGGCGCGCTGCGGTCTGATTGACACACCGCGGCGCCCGCTTCGCGGCCGGTGACCGCTCCTACGGGGTGCAGGCGAACCTCCGCAGGCTCAGCTCAATCCTTGCGGCGTTTGAGCTGGTCGGTCAGTTGGGACGGCAGGCCCTTGATGATCAAGGTGCCGGCCTCTTCATCGTATTCGATCTTGGAACCCAGCAAGTGGGCTTCAAAACTGATCGACAGCCCCTCGGCGCGCCCGGTGAAGCGGCGAAACTGGTTGAGGGTGCGCTTGTCCGCCGGGATCTCGGGCGACAAGCCGTAATCCTTGTTGCGGATATGGTCATAGAAGGCCTGCGGGCGGTCTTCATCTATCAGCCCCGACAACTCCTTCAACGTCACCGGCTCGCCCATCTTGCTCTGGCTGGTGGCGTACTCCACCAGGGTTTGGGTTTTTTCCCGCGCAGACTCTTCGGGCATGTCCTCGCTCTCGACGAAGTCGCTGAAGGCCTTGAGCAATGTCCGCGTTTCGCCCGGGCCGTCGACGCCCTCCTGGCAGCCGATGAAGTCGCGGAAATACTCTGAGACCTTCTTGCCGTTCTTGCCCTTGATGAACGAGATGTACTGCCGCGACTGCTTGTTGTTCTGCCACTCCGACAGGTTGATGCGGGCCGCCAGGTGCAACTGCCCCAGGTCCAAGTGCCGCGACGGTGTGACGTCGAGCTCGGAGGTCACCGCCACGCCTTCGCTGTGGTGCAGCAGCGCAATCGCCAGGTAATCGGTCATGCCCTGTTGGTAGTGCGCGAACAGCACATGCCCGCCTGTGGACAGATTCGATTCTTCCATCAGTTTCTGCAGGTGCTCGACGGCCGTGCGGCTGAACTGGGTGAAGTCGCGACCCTCGTCCAGGTAGTCCTTGAGCCAGCCGCTGAAAGGGTGCGCGCCGGACTCGGCATGGAAGAAGCCCCAGGCCTTGCCCTGCTTGGCGTTGTAGCTTTCATTGAGGTCGGCAAGCAGATGTTCGATGGCGCTGGACTCGGCCAGCTCGCTGTCGCGCGCGTGAAGCACGGCGGGTGTGCCGTCGGGTTTCTTGTCGATCAAATGGACGATGCAGTGACGGATCGGCATGGGCTTCTCGGCTGGTCTGTTTGACGGGCACGGTGGACGTGGCGGGCCGTGCGGCAAAGGGGCGAAGTGTAACGTAGATAGGGGTTTTACGGCTTGCTGGTGACGGGCGCGTGCGCTGAAACGACGAAATCGTCTACTTTTCGGCCAAACCCATGATAAAGCTGAATAAAAGGACCGCTTGTGGCGGATATTTGTCTGGCTCTGTGCTAGTTTTGCCCGGTCTTGCGGCCCACAAGGCCGTGAAGCCCCGCAGAGAGCGGCTTTCGAGTCGAACCAAACGCCATTCTGGGTATCTACAATGGCGATTGGCATGACCGAAACGTGAGCCCCGGCGGACGTCGCACGCCCGGCTCCGACTTACGCTGCACTTTGCAATCCAATTGAATTTGATAGGGAAGGTACACCACCATGGCATTAACCAAAGACCAACTGATCGCCGATATCGCTGAAGCTATCGACGCGCCGAAAACCACCGCGCGCAACGCTATCGAGCAGCTGGGCCAGATCGTTGCCGATCAATTGGAAAATGGCAACGAGATCACCTTGCCTGGTATCGGCAAGCTGAAGATCACCGAGCGTCCTGCCCGTACCGGCCGTAACCCTTCGACCGGCGCTGCCATCGAAATCGCTGCCAAGAAAGTCGTCAAGTTCGTCCCAGCCAAAGTGCTGACCGATTCCGTCAACAAGTAATTGTAACGGCTCGACGAACCGTGCCGCGGGTCAACCCGGGCGCGGTTTTTTTGTGCCCGCGAAATGTACCCAACCCTGCGGGAGCGGGCTCTGCCCGCGAAGGGCGCGCCGCGGTACGCCTGATACACCGCAGCGCCTGTTTCACGGCCGATGGCCGCTCCTACGATGTTTGTATTGAGGTAAACCAGCTGTTACGCGCCTGTTCGGGCAGGAAGGTCCAGGCGACGAAGCGGCTTTGCTTCTGGCCTTGACCCATTTCCACCACGCGTACCTGCGCCGCCTGGACCTTGCCCAGGGTCGCCTGGATGGCCGCAAGGTTGGAAGCCTTGGACACCAGCGTAGAAAACCACAACACCTGCTTGCCCAGCGCCACGCTTTCGTTGATCAACTGGGTCACGAAGCGAATCTCGCCCCCTTCACACCACAGCTCGTTGTTCTGCCCACCGAAGTTCAGCACCGGCAGCTTGCGCTTGGGATCGGCCTTGCCCAGTGCACGCCACTTGCGCTGGCTACCACGCGTGGCATCCTCCGGCGAAGCATGGAACGGTGGGTTGCACAGGGTCACGGCGAACCGTTCCTCGGCGCCTATCAGTCCCTGCAGAATCTGCCGTGGCTGGCCCTGCAGGCGCAGAGTGATGGCCTTGCCCAGCTTGTTCGCCTGGACGATGGTATTGGCCGAAGCCAACGCCACCGGGTCTATGTCGGACCCCACGAACTGCCAGCGATAGTCACTGTGCCCCAGCAATGGATAGATGCAGTTGGCGCCCACACCTACATCCAGTGCCTTGACCGCAGTGCCTCTGGGAATCTCTGCTCCGTTGCTTTCGGCCAGCAGGTCCGCCAGGCAATGCAGATAATCGGCGCGCCCGGGGATGGGCGGGCAGAGGTAACCCGCCGGAATATCCCAGTGCCGAATGCCGTACAACGCTCCGAGCAGGGCCCGATTGAATACCTTCACCGCTGCCGGGTCGGCGAAGTCGATGCTTTGCTTGCCATACGGGTTGAGAATGACGAACCGGGCGAGGTCCGGGTGGGCCTTGATCAGTTGCGGGAAATCGTAGCGGCCCTGGTGGCGATTGCGCGGGTGCAGGGTGGGTTTTTGCGGGGTGGACATGGGGAGGTTACCGGTGAGGCTGCTGGCCTCTTCGCGGGCAGAGCCCGCTCCCACAGGGATCTACTGGGTTGCATAGATCTCTGTGGGGGCGAGCAGCGCCCGCGATGAGGCCCGCAAGACGAATTACAGGCTGGCGATCCGCGCGTGCTGTTCGGCCAGCTTGGTCAATGCCTGTTCGGCTTCGGCCAGTTTGGCGCGCTCTTTGTCGATGACGGCGGGAGGCGCCTTGTCGACGAAGGCCGCATTGGACAACTTGCCGCCCACGCGTGCCACTTCACCATTCAGACGCTGGATCTCCTTGTCCAGACGCGCCAGTTCGGCGTCCTTGTCGATCAAGCCTGCCATGGGCACCAGCACTTCCATCTCGCCGACCAGCGCGGTGGCACTCAGAGGCGCCTCCTGGCCATCGGCAAGCACGGTGATGGATTCCAGCTTGGCAAGCTTGCGCAGCAAGGCATCGTTCTCCTGCAGGCGACGCTGGTCCTGGCTGCCGGTGTTCTTGAGGAACAGGGCCAGCGGCTTGCCTGGACCGATGTTCATCTCTCCACGAATGTTGCGCACGCCCAGCATCAGGCCCTTGAGCCACTCGATGTCGTCTTCGGCCGCCGTATCGATGCGGCTTTCGTTGGCCACCGGCCAAGGTTGCAGCATGATCGTCTTGCCCTGCACACCGGCGAGCGGCGCCAGGCGCTGCCAGATTTCTTCGGTGATGAACGGCATGAACGGATGCGCCAGGCGCAGGGCCACTTCAAGCACGCGCACCAAGGTGCGGCGAGTACCGCGCTGACGCTCGATCGGAGCGTTTTCGTCCCACAGCACAGGCTTGGACAGCTCCAGGTACCAGTCGCAATACTGGTTCCAGATGAACTCGTAGAGCGCCTGGGCAGCCAGGTCGAAACGGAACTGGTCGAGGTGGCGGGTCACTTCGGCTTCGGTGCGCTGCAGTTGCGAGATGATCCAGCGATCGGCCAGCGACAGCTCGTAGGCTTCGCCGTTCTGGCCGCAATCCTCGCCCTTGTCGAGCACGTAGCGCGCCGCGTTCCAGATCTTGTTGCAGAAGTTGCGATAGCCTTCGACGCGGCCCATGTCGAACTTGATGTCGCGACCGGTGGACGCCAGCGAACAGAAGGTGAAGCGCAAGGCGTCGGTGCCGTAGCTGGCAATGCCGCCTTCGAACTCGTCGCGGGTCTGCTTTTCGATCTTCTTCGCCAGTTTGGGCTGCATCAGGCCGCTGGTGCGTTTTTCCACCAGGGCTTCGAGCTCGATACCGTCGATGATGTCCAGCGGGTCAAGCACGTTGCCCTTGGACTTGGACATCTTCTGGCCCTGGCCGTCACGCACCAGGCCATGTACGTAGACGGTCTTGAACGGCACCTGCGGCGTACCGTTCTCGTCCTTGACCAGGTGCATGGTCAACATGATCATCCGGGCGACCCAGAAGAAGATGATGTCGAAACCGGTGACCAGCACGTCGGTGCTGTGGAATTTCTTCAGGAATTCGGTCTGTTCCGGCCAGCCCAGGGTGGAGAAGGTCCACAGGCCCGAGCTGAACCAGGTATCCAGTACGTCGTTGTCCTGGTTGAGCGTCACGTCGGCGCCCAAGCCGTGCTTGCTGCGCACTTCGGCTTCGCTGCGGCCGACATAGACCTTGCCGGACTCGTCGTACCAGGCTGGAATGCGATGGCCCCACCAGAGCTGGCGGCTGATGCACCAGTCCTGGATGTCACGCATCCAGGAGAAGTACATGTTTTCGTACTGCTTGGGTACGAACTGGATGCGTCCGTCTTCCACGGCAGCGATGGCTGGCTCCGCCAAAGGTTTGGTGGACACGTACCACTGGTCCGTCAGCCAAGGCTCGATGACCGTACCGGAGCGATCACCCTTCGGCACTTTCAAGGCGTGGTCGTCGACGCTGACCAGCAGGCCGGCGGCGTCGAACGCGGCGACGATCTGCTTGCGTGCCTCGAAGCGGTCCAGGCCGGCGTATTCGCCGGGCAAGGTGCCGTCCACGCTGTCGTTCAGGGTGCCGTCGAGGTTGAACACCTGGGCACTGGCCAGCACCTGGGCATTCTTGTCGAAGATGTTGAGCAGCGGCAGGTTGTGGCGCTTGCCGACTTCGTAGTCGTTGAAATCGTGGGCCGGGGTGATTTTCACGCAACCGGTACCGAACTCAGGGTCGCAATAGTCATCCGCGATGATCGGAATGCGACGGCCCACCAATGGCAGTTCGACGAACTTGCCGATCAAGGCCTGGTAGCGCTCGTCGTTCGGGTTCACCGCGACGGCGGCGTCACCGAGCATGGTTTCCGGGCGCGTGGTGGCGACGATCAGGAAGTCATTGCCTTCGGCAGTTCTGGCGCCGTCTGCCAGCGGGTACTTGAGGTTCCAGAGGAAACCCTTTTCGTCGTGGTTTTCCACTTCCAGGTCGGAGATCGCCGTGTGCAGCTTGGTGTCCCAGTTGACGAGGCGCTTGCCGCGGTAGATCAGGCCGTCTTCGTGCAGGCGCACGAACGCTTCCTTGACCGCTTCGGACAGGCCGTCATCCATGGTGAAGCGTTCGCGGCTCCAATCGACCGATGAGCCGAGGCGGCGAATCTGGCGGCTGATGTTGCCACCGGACTGGTCTTTCCATTCCCAGATCTTTTCCAGGAATTTTTCCCGGCCCAGATCATGGCGATTCAGCCCCTGGGCTTCGATCTGACGCTCGACCAGCATCTGCGTGGCGATGCCAGCGTGGTCGGTGCCAGGCTGCCACAGGGTGTTGCGGCCCTGCATGCGACGAAAACGGATCAGCGCGTCCATGATGGCGTTGTTGAAACCGTGGCCCATGTGCAGGCTGCCAGTCACGTTCGGCGGCGGAATCATGATGGTGTAGGAGTCGCCGGCACCTTGCGGGGCGAAATAGTTCTCGGCCTCCCAGGTCTGGTACCAGGAAGTTTCGATAGCGTGCGGCTGGTAGGTCTTATCCATGCGCGGCGGGACCCTATAAGGCATTTATTCAAAGAAAGCCGGGAAGTATAGCGGGGATATGGCGGCTATGGGAGGGAGGCGGGCTGCGTAGGAGCGGTCCGTGGCCGCGATGGGCGCGATTCGGTATGGCTGACACACCGTAGCGCCTGTTTCGCGGCCGATGACCGCTCCTACGGTGGTAGGCGAGCGGTCCGTGGCCACGAAGGCGCGGGGGAGGGTATCAGCCCTGGTTGAGCAACCTTTCCATGCGCGCTTCGAGGCGGCGCTTGATTTCGGTTTCGATGTGAGGCGCGAAGTCGTCGATCACATCCTGCATGATCAACTGGGCCGCGGCGCGCAGTTCGGCGTCCAGGTGCAGCAAGGTATCCTGGCGATTCTGCGCCGGGCTGGGTGCCGCTGCCGGTTCCGACGGCAGGGCCGCCGGTGCAGTGGCCACGGGTTCGTCGTGCAGTTCGAACAGCAACGGCACCTCGGGTTCGCTGCGAACCACGGCGTCGGTCAGCAACGGTGGTTGCAGAGTGTCGTCGCCGAGCAGCTTGCGGATCGACTCGAGGTCGTCCAGCAGGTGTACGGATTTGGGCAAAGGCTTGGTGTTGTTGTCCATCTTGGGCTCAAAGTCGCGATAAGCGGTGGTCTTGCAGAGGATAGCCTTGTTCACGGTAGAAACGAAAACTCTCCCGGGCGGCCTGACGAATAGCAGGGTCTTCGACGACAATTTCGGCAACGCGCGCGAACTGGCTGGCAAAGCCTGGAACGTTCAAGGCCAGATTGATCAGGAGATCGTCATGGCCTGCCGCCTGGGCTGCGATGCCCAATGTGACGGGCGCGTGAGGGCCATCCTCTTCAAGGCTGTGGGGCACGAAGCTTTCACCCTTGAAACTCCACAGGCGTGCGTCCAGTGCTTCGCGCTGGGCAGCGTCGGTGCAATGAACGTACACCCGGTGGCCCAACCGCCAGGCTTTCTCGGCCAACTTGCAGGCGAAATCCAGGCGTGCGGCGGGCAGGGGAGTGGGCAGAACATAGAAGTCGACTTGGGGCATGGTGTGTTCCTGGTGCTTGAGACCGAGTCGCCCTCTTCGCGGGCAGAGCCCCCTCCCACAGGAAGCATGCTTGTGTGGGAGCGGGGCTCTGCCCGCGAAAAGACCGACGCGGACTTGAGGCATTACACCCCGGCGCGGTCCAGCAGGTACTGGGTGAGCAGAGGCACCGGACGACCGGTGGCGCCCTTGTCCTTGCCGCCACTGACCCATGCCGTGCCGGCAATGTCCAGGTGCGCCCACTCGTAGGCCTTGGTGAACCGGGACAAGAAGCAGCCCGCGGTGATGGCGCCGCCCTTCGGCCCGCCGATGTTGGCGATGTCGGCGAACGGGCTGTCCAGTTGCTCCTGGTACTCCTCGAACAGCGGCAGCTGCCAGCAGCGGTCGTCGGCCTGCTTGCCGGCTTCCAGCAACTGGCCGACCAAGGCCTCGTTGTTGCTCATCAGGCCCGTGGTATGGCCACCCAGAGCCACAACGCAAGCACCGGTCAAGGTCGCGATGTCGATCACCGCGCGCGGGTTGAAGCGCTCTGCGTAGGTCAGCGCGTCGCACAGCACCAGACGGCCTTCGGCGTCGGTGTTGAGAATCTCCACGGTCTGCCCGCTCATGGTTTCGACGATGTCGCCAGGGCGCGTCGCGCGATCACTGGGCATGTTCTCGGCGCAGGCCATCAGGCACACCAGGTTGATCGGCAGCTCCAGCTCCAGAACGGCGCGCAGGGTGCCGAACACGCTGGCAGCACCGCACATGTCGTACTTCATCTCGTCCATGCCGGCGGCTGGCTTGATGCTGATGCCGCCGGTGTCGAAGGTGATGCCCTTGCCGACCAGCACGTACGGCTGCTCGGATTTCTTCGCGCCTTGATAGTTGAGCACGATCAACCGCGGTGGCTGCGCACTGCCCTGGGCTACGGCCAGGAACGCACCCATGCCCAGTTCCTTGAGCTTCTTCTCGTCGTGAATCTCGACCTTGAGGTTCTTGTGCGCCTTGCTCAGGCTCTTCGCGGCTTCGGCCAGGAAGCTGGGGTGGCACAGGTTGGGTGGCAGGTTGCCCAGATCCTTGGTGAAGCTCATGCCACTGGCAATCGCCTTGGCGTGGGCAACGGCGCGTTCGACGTCGGCCTGTCTGGATTTCTGGGTCAGCAGGGTGATCTTCTGCAAGGCACGTGGATCGGCCTTCTTGCTCTTGAAGCGATCGAACACGTACTCGCCATCGAGCAGGGTTTCTGCCAACAGGCGCGTTCTGCCATAGGCATCGCGGCCCTTGACGGTCAGTTCGTCGAAGGCAAACACGGCATCGCTGCCGCCCAGGTTCTTCAGTACGCCGTAGGCAGCGCTGGCCAGTTTGCGCCACGGGCGGTCGGCCAGTTCGTCGTCCTTGCCGCTGCCCACCAGCAGCAGGCGCTCGGCCTTGAGCGCCGGCACGCCCGGCAGCAACAGGGTCTGGCCCGCACGCCCGGCGATGTCGCCGCGCTTGAGTGCAGCGCTGATCAAGCCGCCGCTCAGGCCGTCGATCTTGCTGGCAATGGCGCCCAGGGCGCGTTCTTCGCCGATGGCGACGACCAGGGTCGCGGTTTTAACTGATTCGGCAGCAACGCTCTTTACAACCAATTCCATATCCAGAACCCCTGATTCTAGGTCGATGCTTGCGCAAGACGGTTCGCGCGAAAGCAGCCAGTTTGACCCCAGCCCCAGCCCGCTCGCAACCTTTGCATGGCGGTAATTGTCCACCCGATGCCGCTGTTAAGTGACAGGCACAGCCTTTCACAGGATAATGCGGCGACTTTTTACCTGGCCCGCTCACGCGGGCCGGCCCCTGTCCTGGCTGCTACGTTCCCCTGTCGGGCTGCCTGCGCGCGACGACCCTGGAGTGTCTGGTTTGATCGTTTTCCGTTATCTGTCCCGTGAGGTCATGATCACAATGAGCGCCGTGAGTGCCGTGCTCCTGGTGATCATCATGAGCGGGCGCTTCATCAAGTATCTGGCCCAGGCGGCGTCCGGCATCCTGGACCCCGGCGTGCTGTTCATGATCATGGGCTTCCGCCTGCCGGGCTTCCTGCAACTGATCCTGCCGCTGGGCCTGTTCCTGGGCATCCTGCTGGCGTATGGGCGGCTGTACCTGGAAAGCGAGATGACCGTGCTTTCCGCCACCGGCATGAGCCAGCAGCGCCTGTTGGCCATCACCCTGGCTCCGGCGACGCTGGTCGCCCTGCTGGTGGCGTGGTTGAGCCTGAGCCTGGCTCCGCAGGGCGTTGCCCAGGTCGCCACGATCATCAACCAGCAGGACGCCATGACCGAATTCGACACCCTGGTGCCCGGTCGCTTCCAGGCGTTGCGCGATGGCACGCGGGTCACCTACACCCAGAGCCTCTCGGAAAACCGCGTCGATCTCAGCGGCGTGTTCATTTCCGAGAAGCGCATGTCCCAGGACAAGGCCAAGGACCGCGGGATCTCCGTGCTGGTGGCTGAAAAGGGCCGCCAGGAAGTGCGCGCCGACGGCAACCGCTACCTGATCCTGGAAAACGGCTTCCGCTACGACGGCAATCCGGGCGAGGCCAACTACCGCGCCATCCAGTACGACACCTATGGCGTGCTTCTGCCCAAGCCCGACGTGAGCAGCGACATCACCGACCGCGAAGCCATCCCCACCGGCGAGCTGTGGGGCAGCACCGATCCACGGCCGCGCGCCGAGTTGCAGTGGCGCCTGTCACTGCCGGTGCTGGTATTCATCGTGACCTTGATGGCGGTCCCGTTGTCACGGGTCAACCCGCGCCAGGGACGCTTCCTCAAACTGCTGCCGGCGATCCTCCTGTACATGGCCTACCTGACTCTGCTCATCGCCGCGCGTAGCGCCATGGAAAAAGGCCGCCTGCCTGCAGCACTGGGCATGTGGTGGGTGCACGTGCTGTTCCTGGCCATCGGCCTGCTGCTGATGTACTGGGAACCGATGAAGCTGGCCCGTGCCAGCCGTCGCGCCAAGGGGGTGACCCATGGTCAAGCTTGATCGCTACATCGGCAAGAGCGTGGCGGTCGCCATCCTCGCGGTGCTGGGCATCATTCTCGGGCTGGCTTCGCTGTTCGCCTTCATCGACGAAATGGGCGACATCAGCGACAGCTACACCTTGTTCGATGCCGGCAAGTACGTTGCCCTGACCGCGCCGCGGCGGGTCTACGACATGCTGCCGATGGCGGCTTTGATCGGCTGCCTGATCGGCCTCGGCAGCCTGGCCAGCAGCAGCGAGTTGACCATCATGCGTGCGGCGGGCGTCTCGGTGGGGCGCATCGTCTGGGCCGTGATGAAGCCGATGCTGGTGCTGATGGTGGTCGGCGTACTGGTGGGCGAATACGTCGCCCCGCCGGCAGAGAACAAGGCTCAGGCCGAGCGCTCGCTGGCCCTGGGCAGTGGCGATGCGCAAAGCGGCAAGCACGGCATGTGGCACCGCCAGGGTGACGAGTTCATCCACATCAACACGGTGCAGCCACGCGGCCTGCTGTACGGGGTGACGCGCTACCGTTTCGATGATCAGCGCCACATGCTCAGCGCCAGCTTTGCCCGCAAGGCGCAATACGACGGCGATCACTGGCAGTTGAGCGAGGTCACCACCACGCTGTTTCACGCCGATCGCAGTGAAGTGGTCAAGGCTCCCGAGGAGCGCTGGGATGTTTCCCTGACACCTCAGTTGCTCAGCACCGTCATCGTCGCACCCGAAGCGTTGTCCATCTCCGGGCTGTGGGGATACATCCACTACCTGGCCGACCAGGGCCTCAACAACGGTCAGTACTGGCTGGCGTTCTGGGTCAAGGTGCTGCAGCCGCTGGTAACGGCGGCATTGGTGTTGATGGCCATCTCCTTCATCTTCGGTCCATTGCGCTCGGTCACCCTGGGCCAGCGCGTGTTCACCGGTGTGCTGGTGGGCTTCGTGTTCCGCATTGCCCAGGACCTGCTCGGGCCTTCGAGCCTGGTGTTCGGCTTTCCGCCGCTACTGGCGGTGGTGTTGCCTGCGGCGATCTGCGCGGTGGCGGGACTCTGGCTGCTGCGACGCGCCGGCTAGCGCCTGGCGGTCACCTTCGAACCGGCCCTCAGTGGCCGGTTTTTTCTTTGGCAACCCGCACGACCTGGCTACGTGAACCCAAGTCGTGCCAGGTGCGCTGGCGGCGCTCCATCAGCATCCACCACCAACCGAGCCCCAGGCACAGCCAGGACAGCAGTGCCAGCACGAAGCGCAGCAGCGCCTGGCCGAGGCTGACGGTGCTGCCGTCGACGTTCTGCACGCGAATGCCCCAGGCCTGCATACCCAGGGTCTGTCCGCCATGGGTCCAGAAACGAGCGAAGAAGGCGAACGACAGGCCTGTCAGCAGCAGCGACAGCCATGGATCGCGATCCAGCGCACCCGCCTCGGAAAGGACGCGCAGACGGGCCTCACCGTACCAACCCATCTGGGCCAGCTTGTACAGCGCGGCGGCAGCCATCAGCAGCGCCAGACACAGGATCAGGTCGTAGGTCGCTGCGGCCAGGCGCCGAGCCAGGCTCGCCGGTATCGGCTGCAGGTTGTGCGCTGCAATGGGCGCCATCGAAGATCCTTGGGCAGAATTGGCCGGTCACGTCGGCCGAGCGGCCACAAAAAAACCCCAGGCTATCAGCGCTGGGGCTTTTCGGCGACGCTCGAATCAAGCCTCGGCTTGAACCTCGTCAGCCTGCAGGCCTTTCTGGCCCTGCACGGCAACGAAGGTGACCTTCTGGCCTTCCTTCAGGCTTTTGAAGCCGTTGCCCTGAATGGCGCGGAAGTGTACGAACAGGTCCGGGCCGCTCTCAGGGGTGATGAAACCAAAACCTTTTTCGTCGTTGAACCACTTGACGGTACCGCTTTGACGATTCGACATAGCTTAATTTCCTTGAAACCTAGAATTATTAACAGCGTCTTTCACATGAAAGAGTACTGGGCTGATTTGCAGGAAAGTAAGAGACGTCGAACGGGTTGTAGCAATGATCAGAGCTACTGCCCAGGTCACGATCCAAGCGACCCATGCAAACACAGTGGAGAAACTTTACGCTAACTTCAGCGAGAAAAACAAGCCCTCGCAACCTGCGCATTTCGAGCTTTTTTTGCCGCATTTCAGGCCGTATCCGCCGCGTTGCTCCACGATCGTGCACGACGCTGTATTCCCTTGACGCCAATGGATTCAAGCAGTGGCAATCATGGGCCGAAGTGCGGTGGAACCATGACGCTTTATAGACGCGTCATAGTTTTTATCTACCAGCAGCGACTGTTTGCGCACTCGCAGGGATATCCGGTCTTTCATTCACCCACGATAATAGCGTTGAGCAACGAAGGGCATCTTGGCAACTTTCAAGGGCACGGGCTTGCCACGCACGATGGCCTGCAGTTCGTTATCCAAGGCAGCGGCGCTGGCGTCGACGTAGCCCATGGCAACCGGCGCGTCCAGTGTCGGGCCGAACCCGCCGCTGCACACGCGGCCGACTTCCACTCCTTGAGCGTTGATGATCGACGCACCTTCGCGCACTGGAGTGCGATCCTGCGGCAGCAGGCCGACGCGCTTGCGTGCAACGCCTTCGCGTTGCTGGGCAAAGATGATGTCAGCACCTGGGAAGCCACCGGCGCGCGCACCCTCGGCACGGCGCGCCTTGGAGATGGCCCACAGCAAACTGGCCGCAATCGGTGATGTCTCGCTGTCCATGTCATGGCCATACAGGCACAGGCCCGCCTCCAGGCGCAGCGAATCGCGTGCGCCCAGGCCGATCGGTTCCACTTCAGGCTCGGCCAGCAGGGCGCGCGCAAGCGCTTCTGCCTCGCTGCTGGGCACGGAAATCTCGAAGCCGTCTTCGCCGGTGTAGCCCGAGCGACTCACGTAGCACTCAACGCCCAGCAGCTTCACGCTGGCGAACTGCATGAAGGTCATGTCTGCGACTTCCGGCGCCAGGCGTGCCAGCACCGTTACCGCTGCTGGCCCCTGCAGTGCCAAAAGCGCACGTGCGTCGAACAACGCCTCGATTTCGCAGTGACCGTGCAGATGGCGTTGCAGATGGGCAAGGTCCTGATCCTTGCAGGCGGCGTTGACCACCAGCAGCAAGGTGTCGTTGCCCAGGTTCGCCACCATCAGATCGTCGAGAATGCCGCCTTGTTCATTGGTGAACATGGCATAGCGCTGCATGCCCACGGGCAGGTCGATGATGTCCACCGGCACCAGCGTCTCCAGTGCCTTGGCGGCATCGGCGCCGGTCAGGCGAATCTGGCCCATGTGCGACACGTCGAACAACCCGGCCTGGGCACGGGTGTGGCGGTGCTCCTTCATCACGCCCAGCGGATACTGCACCGGCATGTCGTAACCGGCGAACGGCACCATGCGCGCGCCCAGTTCCAGGTGCAGCGCGTGCAGGGGTGTTTTTTGCAAAGTGGCATCGGACATTGTTTGTTCCTTGCGAGGCAGGGCGCGCAGCGATCAACGCCGCGCGCCGCAGTCGTCACGCTTGCTGATAGGCTTCGATGGAAGGGCAGGCGCACACCAGGTTGCGATCGCCGAAAACGTTGTCGACCCTACCTACAGGTGGCCAGTACTTGTTTTCCTGCAGCGTCGGCAGCGGGTAGACAGCCTGTTCGCGGCTGTAGGCGTGGCTCCACTCACCGACCAGTTCGGCGGCGGTGTGCGGCGCGTTTTTCAGCGGGTTGTCTTCGCGATCCAGACGGCCTTCCTCGACGGCGCGAATCTCTTCGCGGATCTGGATCATGGCGTTGCAGAACCGATCGAGTTCTTCCAGCGACTCGCTTTCGGTCGGTTCGATCATCAAGGTACCTGCCACCGGGAACGACATGGTCGGGGCATGGAAGCCGAAGTCGATCAGGCGCTTGGCGACGTCGTCGACGCTGATGCCGCTGCTGTCCTTGAGCGGGCGTACGTCGAGGATGCACTCGTGGGCCACCAGTCCGTTGCTGCCGGCATAAAGGATCGGGTAGTGCTGTTCCAGGCGCCGGGCAATGTAGTTGGCGTTGAGGATGGCCACCTGGGACGCACGCTTGAGACCGTCGCCGCCCATCATGCGAATGTACATCCAGGTGATCGGTAGGATGCTGGCGCTGCCGAACGGCGCCGCGCAGACCGCACCCTGTTTGCGCTCCAGCGCGGCATGGCCGGGCAGGAACGGCGCGAGGTGCGCTTTCACGCCAATCGGCCCGACACCTGGGCCGCCACCGCCATGGGGAATGCAGAACGTCTTGTGCAGGTTCAGGTGGGACACGTCGCCGCCGAACTTGCCTGGAGCGCACAGGCCGACCATGGCGTTCATGTTGGCGCCATCGATGTACACCTGGCCACCGTGGTCATGAATGATCGCGCAGATCTCGCGGATGCCCTCCTCGAACACGCCGTGGGTGGACGGGTAGGTGATCATCAGTGCGGCGAGCTTGTCACCGTGCTCGATGGCCTTGGCGCGCAGGTCTTCGATGTCGACGTTGCCGCGTGCATCGCAGGCGGTGACCACCACGCGCATCCCGGCCATGTGCGCGGTCGCCGGATTGGTGCCGTGCGCCGAGGATGGAATCAGGCAGATGTCGCGGTGCGCTTCGCCACGGCTCTGATGGTAGGCACGAATGGCCAGCAGGCCGGCGTATTCACCCTGGGAGCCGGCGTTGGGCTGCAGTGAAACGGAGTCGTAGCCGGTGGCAGCGCACAGCATGCTCTCCAGCTCGTCGGTCAGTAACTGATAGCCCCGGCTCTGCGCGGCCGGTGCGAAAGGGTGCAACTGGCCGAACTCGGCCCAGGTCACCGGGATCATTTCGCTGGCGGCATTGAGCTTCATGGTGCAGGAGCCCAGTGGGATCATGGTGCGATCCAGGGCCAGGTCTTTGTCGGCCAGGCGGCGCAGGTAGCGCATCAGCTCGGTTTCCGAGTGATAGCGATTGAACACCGGATGCTGCAGGATCGCCGACTGGCGCAGCAGCGGCTCGGGCAGTTGATCGCCGACCTCATTGGCCAGGGTCTGGAACACCACCTGCGTGCTTGCGTTGTGGAACAGCTGCCACAAGGCTTCCACGTCGGCCTGGCGGGTGGTTTCGTCCAGCGAGATGCCCACGCGCTGCGCGTCGACTTCGCGCAGGTTGATGCCTGCAGCCCGGGCCTGCTCGTGCAGGCGCTCGGTCGCGCTGCCGGTGGCCAGGGTCAGGGTGTCGAAGAAATGTTGCTGCTCCACGCGCACGCCCAATTGGGTCAGGCCACGCGCCAGGATGGCGGTGAGCTGGTGGGTGCGTCGTGCGATCTGGATCAGGCCGGCCGGGCCATGGTAGACCGCGTACATGCTGGCGATGTTGGCCAGCAGCACCTGGGCCGTGCAGATGTTGCTGGTGGCCTTCTCGCGACGGATGTGCTGTTCACGGGTCTGCATGGCCAGGCGCAGCGCGCTCTTGCCATGGCGATCCACCGACACGCCGACCAAACGCCCAGGCATGTCGCGTTTGAAGCTGTCACGGGTGGAAAAGTACGCCGCGTGTGGGCCACCGAAACCCAGTGGCACGCCAAAACGCTGGGCGCTGCCGATGGCGACGTCGGCACCGAATTCGCCCGGAGGGCTGAGCAGCGTCAGGGCGAGCAGGTCAGCCGCCACGGCTACCAGGGCATTGCCGGCATGAAAGCGCTCTACCAGTTCACGGTAGTCGAAAATGTCGCCGTTGCTGGCGGGATACTGCAGCAGAGCGCCGAAGAAGCCGTCGGTGTCGGCGAGCTCATGCTCGTCGCCGATGACCACGTCGATACCCAGCGGCTCGGCGCGGGTGATCAGCACGGCCAGGGTCTGTGGATGGCAATGGCTGGAGGCGAAGAAGCGCTGGCTGTTCTTGTTCTTGCTCAGCCGTTTGCAGAAGGTCATGGCCTCGGCGGCGGCGGTCGCTTCATCGAGCAACGAGGCATTGGCGATGGGCAGTCCGGTCAGGTCGCTGATCAGGGTCTGGAAGTTGAGCAGCGCCTCCAGACGGCCTTGGGAAATCTCCGGCTGATACGGCGTGTAGGCCGTGTACCAGGCGGGGTTCTCCAACAGGTTGCGCAGGATCGGCGCCGGCGTGTGGGTGTTGTAGTAGCCCTGGCCGATGTAGTTCTTGAACAGTTGGTTCTGCTGGGCGATGGCCTTGATCGCGGCAAGGGCATCGGCTTCGCTCTGCCCGGCAGAGAGACCGAGCACGCTGGTGCCCTTGATGCTTTCGGGGATGACGCTGGCGCTCAGGGCATCGAGGCTGTCGAAACCCAGAAAATCGAGCATGGCCTGCTCGTCGGCCGGGCCTGGGCCGATGTGGCGAGCGATGAATTCATTGTCGGTGTGCAATGCAATGGCGCGAGTCATGGTGGGTCCTCAGCCTTGGGCGGCGATCAGGTTGTCGTAGGCGGTCTGGTCGAGCAAGGCGCGAACCTGTTCGAGGTCGTCGGGAATGAACCGGAAGAACCAGCCCTGGGCCAGTGGGTCCTGGTTGACCAGTTCCGGAGCCGCATCGAGTGCCGCGTTGACTTCGACGATCTCGCCATCCAGGGGCATGTTGATGCTGCTGGCGGCCTTCACCGATTCCAGCACCGAAACCTCGGCATCGCGCGCATGGCGGGCCAGTTCGGGCAACTGCACGAAAACCACGTCGCCCAAAGCATTCTGGGCAAATGGGGTGATACCGACCGTGACGCTACCGTCGGCTTCGAGGCGCAGCCATTCGTGTTCGACGGTGAAACGCAACTCGCTCATGGAAACTCCGCAGTGATTTGGGGTTCAGCAATGAGGGTTACTTAGCAAGATGGTTGCCAGATTTCCCAAAGTCACAGCCTGCAAGGGCTCCAGGCAAATCACACCCATCAAGGATCGCAACGGTTGTAACGAAAACACTACGCAACACCCAGACCAGCAAACTTCCTGATTCCCCTGTAGGAGCGGCGCGAGCCGCGTCGGCGGTAGACGCGGTCTATTGCATGGACCCAGGCGAGCCCGGACGCGGCTTGCGCCGCTGCTACAGAAGTCGTATCGAATTACGTACGCTGTATTGAAATAGATACAGTCCGGTTCGGCTGAGGTATCAGCTCGCGCCACCGATTCCATACTTGCGCAACCGGTTGGCGATGGCCGTGTGGGATGTCAGTAAACGGCTGGCCAGTTGCCGGCTGGATGGATAACTGGGGTACAGCTTTTCCAGAAGTGCTTTTTCGTAGGCGCCAACGGCCTGCTCCAGGCTGACGACGTCGCCGTCGTTGCGTCGACTCACGCTGGTGCCGGCAATGTCCAGATCGCCGATGTCGACTGTGTTGCTTTCGCAGACGGCGGCTGCGCGAAAGATCACGTTCTGCAACTGCCGAACGTTGCCCGGCCAGCGGTTGCCCAGCAGGGCCGGATAGGTGCTCGTCGTCAGTCGGCACATCGGTCGCTGAATCTGCGTGCAGGCCTGCTGCATGAAATAACGGGCCAACAGCAGGATATCCTCGCCGCGCTCGCGCAGGGGTGGCACGTTCAGGTTGAGCACGTTCAGGCGGTAGAACAGATCTTCGCGGAAGGCGCCTTCGGCCACCATCTGCTCCAGATTGCGGTGGGTGGCGCTGAGGATGCGTACGTTGACCTTGACCTCACGGTCGCCGCCTACCCGGCGAAAGCTGCCATCGTTGAGGAACCGCAGCAGCTTGGCCTGCAGGTACGGCGACATTTCGCCGATTTCGTCGAGAAACACCGTGCCTTGGTGGGCTAGTTCCATCAGCCCCGGCTTGCCACCGCGCTGGGCGCCGGTGAACGCGCCGGGGGCATAGCCGAACAGCTCGCTCTCGGCGAGGTTTTCCGGCAGGGCGGCGCAGTTGAGCGCCAGGAACGGCGCGCCGTGGCGCGCGCTGACGGCATGGCAGGCCCGCGCCACCAGCTCCTTGCCCGTGCCCGTCTCGCCTTGGATCAACAGCGGCGCATCCAGCGCCGCAACACGTTGCGCCCGGGCCTTGAGCGCACGGATCGGTGCAGAGTCGCCCAGCAGCGAATCGAACCCTTCGGCGTGGTCGTGGTGCAGGGCGGCCAGTCGCTCACCCATGCGGTTGGGCGGGTATAGCGTCAGCAGGGCACCGGCGTCGGTGATGGGTGTGGCATCGAGCAACAGCGTCTGGCCATTCAGGTTGACCTCGCGCAGTGGCAGGCGGAACCCTTGTTCGAGCAAGGCGCCGAGCAAGGCAGGATCGGCGAACAGGTCCGCCACCGACTGTCCGGCGGGCTCGCGGCCGTACAGCTCGACCAAAGCCGGGTTGGCCAACAGCACATTGCCGGCACTGTCCAGTGCCAGCACTGGATCGCCCATGGCGGCCAGCAAGGCTTCAAGCTGCAGGTGCCGGCGTTGTCCTGGAAGAATATCGACCACGCGCACGTCCTCCACACCCCGCACCCGGAACAGCGCATCGTGCAGTTCTTCCAGCACCAGCGGGCTGAGGGTCGGTGCGTCGATATAGACGTTGGGTGGGACCATCTCGACTGCGTCGAGGTTGAGGTTGCGCGCCCCCAACAGGGCCAGCACTTCCTGGGTGATGCCGACACGGTCGATGAAGCTGACGTGGATACGCATGGGGTCTCGAGCATTCCGGACAGCGGAGGGACGCAGTATGCCTTGCCATCGCGCAAAGCTGTAGCACCTACGCGGGCGTGCTCAGTGCTGGGGGTTGATGCGTTCGGGCCGCGACCAGATCCACAGGTTGACCAGCACCATGCCGGAGATCGCCGCGTACACCGGCCAGTGCTGCTTGAGGGTAAACCACATGAGCACTGAACAGAGGACCATGCTGACGGTTGCGCTGACCTTGGTTCGACGGGTTATGACCTTGCCATTGCGCCAGTTCCGCAACATCGGGCCGAACAGCTTGTGGTTCTCCAGCCAGGCGCTCAGCCGCGGTGAGCTTTTGGTCGCCGCCCACGCGGCCAGCAGGATGAACTCGGTGGTGGGCAACCCCGGCACCACGATGGCGATCAACCCGATGATCAGGCTGGTATAGGCCAGCAGGCCGTAAAGCACGCGGGCCAGCTTTGAGGGGAGCGGGCGAGGGTTGTCCATGAGTTCCATACAGTGGGGGTCAGGCCGGCGCCGTTTCCTTGTGGTCGGCGTAGGTGTGTTGCAGCAGCACCTGCAAGCGCGCAAACGCATCGTTGGCCGCCTGATCAGCTTGCGCTTCTTCAGCCGCGCTGAACGGCAGGGCGTCGAAGATCGCGTTGAAGGCTTTCCAGCCTTTGCCGCGTCCGCCCTCGGGTTCGGCCAAATGGCGAGCACCGAAACTGGCGGTGTAACCCAAGGCGTTAGCCCGTTTGATCAGGATGGCGGCGCCGAGTTTAGACCCTTCGGAGACGCGAATCCAGGTGAGTGCCGTGGCCTGACTGGGCTCGCTGAGGGCGCCCGGAACAGGTTGCGGAATGGCCACGCCCAGATCGATCAGATCGGCCTTGGCTGCCTCTGCGCGGCAGCGCTCGGGCAGATCGGGAAACAAGGCGATCAGGGCCGGGTCGTTGTACAGGTGTTGCAACTCGGATTGGAACAGGTACTGCATCTGCAGAAAGCGCGCATAGCTTTGCGGCGTATCGAATGGCGCGTAGCGGGCCACGGTATTTTCCAGGCTGTCGTGCAACGCCTGGCTGATCGCGCGCAAGCGGGCGGAGCGCAGTGGGGCGAGGTCCTGAGTGTGCTCGGTGACGGTCATTGCGAGTTCCTTGAAAAATGCGGTGCTGTTTAGACGAGACGAATCAACTCACAGCGGACCGTAAAAAAATCCCACCACAGGGGCAGCGGTTATCTGCCCCTACAGTGCCATTATCAGATGTCCCAAACCAGATTGATCGCGAAATTACGACCGGGAGCAGTGAGGCGGTCGAGGTTGGCGGGTGATGTCACCGCCGCTTCGCCCACGCCGTCATAACTGCGCACGTCGTCCCATAGCCAGTATTTCTTGTCGGTGAGGTTGTACAGGCCGGCGTTGACCGTGACGTCGTCGGTGACCTTGTAGTAACCGGCCAGGTCGAGGATGCCGAAGCCAGGCGTTTTGAACACACCGCTGCCGTCCGGCGACTTGAACGCGCTGCTGTCCACTCGGTTCTGCCGCTTGACCAGTGTCCAACTGAGCAGGCCACCATACTGCTGCTGCTCGTAGCCCAGGCCGAATACGCCCTTGAGCGGATTGACGCTGTTGATCGGTTGGCCGTTGTCTTCGTTCTTGCCATGGGCGTACGCGATGGAGCCCTGGCTGTAGAGACCTTGCGGTGCACCGAAGCTGTCCAGGTTCAAGCGGCCCTTGAGCTCGACGCCCTTGATGGTGGCATGCTTGATATTGTTGCTTTGGAACACGGCGGACGTCGCCCCGGGGCTGACCGCATCCTCGTTGATGAAGTCGCGGTACTGGTTGTAGAACACCGCGATATCGAAGGTGCCTGCCTCGAACTTGCCGCGTAGGCCGGTTTCATAACTTCTGCTTTTTTCCGGTTCCAGATCCGGATTGGGCTGGACCGTATAGCCTGCGCCAAGGTTTTCGAAGCGTCCATAAAGCGCCTTGGCCGAAGGTGTGCGGAAGCCTTCGGCGTACTGCCCATACCAGGTGTAGTGGTCATCGAAGTCGTAGGTCACGCCCAGCGTGGGTGACAACCGGTGCCAGTTCCGGTCGTTGTCGGCCACGGTGTACTCGCCAGTGGGGTTGACCGTGCGCAGGAACTCATCGGTCAGGCGGGGCTTGAGCTGGGTGTAGTCATAGCGGGCGCTGGGTCGCAAGGTCCACTGGTTCCAGCGAATCTCGTCCTGAGCGAACAGGCTGTAGGTGTTGATGGTCGGGTCGGGGAAGTCGCTGGATTTGACCAGGCGATCGGCCGCGCTGTCGGCGCCGATGGCTCGGCAACTGCCCATCACGGTCAAGCAGGTCCCGTAGCCGCTGCGTGAGCCGGTAACCTTCTGCTGGCGTATGTTGGTGCCGTAGGTCAGCAGGTGATCGGTTTGTCCCAACTCAAAGGCCTTGTCCAGTTGCAGGTCGAACACCCACTGGCGCTCTTTGTAAAAAGTGTCACGCGCTCGCAACACATCGCGCGCGCGCGGGACGACATAGTGCTCTTCGGTGTGCTGGTCGGTCTTGGCGATCTGGTAGTTCAAGCTCCACTTGATGTGATCGGCCACGACGCTGTCCAGCTCGAAGTCGTGATTCAAGCCGAAGCGCTCGCGGGTGATGGTGTCATTGCCACCGCGCGATTGATAGAAGTTCAGCGGCCTGCCATTTGCATAGGGGCCGCCATAGGCACTTTTCAGATCGACATCGCGGTCGTCCTTGTAATTTTCGTAGGTGAGCCCGAATCGAGCATCGTCGGCGTAGTTCCAGCCCAGCTTGGCCAGGACATTGGTCGAGCGCACGTCCTTGGGGTCGGCTGCGGTGCGGCTCAGCCCTGTGCTGGTATGGTCGCCGTAGGATTCGGTCTCGTGGCCACTGCGCTGGCTCAGATGCAAGAGGGCATCGACGTCACCCGAACGGCCGGCCACGGTGGCCGAGTTCAGCCAGCTTTCGTCTGCCGAACTGTAACCGGTCTTCAGGCGTGCGCCGACATCCTTGCCGGGCTTGATGATGTCTTCCGGGTCCAGGGTGTAGTAGCTGACCACCCCACCGATGGCACTGCTGCCGTAGAGCGACGACGCCGGCCCGCGCAGGATTTCCACACGCTTGACGATTTCCGGGGCGACGTAATTGCGCTCGGTTTGCGCATAGGGGCCGTTGAAGAAGCTGTCCGGCACCTCGACGCCATCGACCTGGGTGAGCACACGGTCGCCGTCGATACCACGAATGTTGTAGCCGGTAAGGCCGCTGCGCAAACCGGTGCCGCCTGCGGAGACGCCCGGTTCGTAACGCACCAGGTCCTGAAGGGTGTTGACGTTGTCACGGTCCAGCTGCGTGCGGCCCTGGACGCTGACGGTACTCGGGACGCTGTTGGCGCTTTGTTCCTGGCGTGTGGCGCTGACGGTCATCTGTTGCAGGGCGATCACGGCGCCCGGCGAGCTGCGCTCGAGTACAACGTTGTTGGCGCTGATTTTCCGGTAGCGCAAGGGTGTCCCTGCGAGCAGCCGATCCAGTGCCTGTTCCGGCGTCAGGTTACCGCGCGCACCGGGTGAAATGACGTCCTGGGCAAGCTCGGCGGGCAGTCCGACTTGCCAGCCCGTCGTGGTGCTGAAGCCGTTCAAGGCCGACGCCAGAGTCTGCCGAGCGATGCTGAAGGCGTGATTGACGCTGATGCGGGCGCTGTTCGGTGTCAGCTCCGCAGCGCTGCCTACGGCAGGCACGGCGGCCACCAGCAGGGCAGCGGTGAGCACCGAGTGGTGAAACTGAGGACGAGTGAAACCTTTGGACATCGAAAGCGCTCCCTGTCGCGTGTCGTTATAGTGTTACCGATCCGAATGCGAATCAGTTGCATTGGCTATGACTAGACGGATGGGGAAGCGCTACAGCGTAAAAATAATTATGCGGTGTCTCGGTCCGTGGATATGACGTATCCGTCAGTTCAGGATGACCAGCGCCGGAAACTCCCGCACCTGTGCCGACGTCACCTGAGCCAACGAGCGAACCACTTCGAGCGGGTTGTCCAGGCGGTAATTGCCGGTCACTGCCACCTGCTCAAGCTTCTTGTCGGTGTTGATGATCCACCCCGGGTAATAGCGCCGAAGTTCGGCAAGTACCTCGCCCATTGGGCAATTCTCGAAGATCAAACGGCCCTGGACCCAGGCCAGATCCTTCTGTGGATCGAGCCGCTCACGCGTGCCGAATCCCCTGGGGCCGATGCGTATGCTGTCGCCGGCGTTCAGGCGCACCGTCTCGTCGTGGCTGGCGCTGAGGTCGACGTTGCCGCGCTGCACCCGCACTTGCGCCTGGCCATCGTGGTAGCTCACGGCGAAGGCACTGTCGAGCACATCGGCACGCACCGGGCCTGCTTGCACCTTCAGGGGTTGTCGGCGGCTGGGAGGCACCTCGAAAAAAGCTTCGCCTTCGTACAGGCGTGCGCTGCGTTGCCGGGTGTCGATGCGGCTGGAGAAGGCCGAATCGGTGTTGAGCAGTACCTTGGAACCGTCTTCCAGTTGCAGGTGTTGCCGTTCGCCGACCTGGGTCAGATGAGCGGCCTGTACGCGCAGCGGCAGGTGGGTGAAATTCAATACGCCTACCACCAGCATTGCGGCGGTAGCCAGTGGTTTCCAATGCCGACGCCAGGCCGGCAGTCGGCGCCGCGTTTGCAGGGCGACGGCGGCCTGGTGAATCGGCGCGCCGTGCCATACCGCGCGGGCCTGCTCGAATGCCGCGGCATGTTCGGGGTCGGCCAGCAGCCAGGCCTCGAATGCCCTTTGCTCGGTGGGGTCGGTGCAAGGCTGGGCAATCAACCAATCGATGGCTTGCTCCATGGCAGGCGTCGGTGGCGCTCGCTCTGGTAGATGCTGCCGATTCACGGATGCTCCTCCAGGCGCTGGGCGACACCGATGCAGATCGCCATGATCAATTTCAATTCCTTTTGCACGGTGCTTGCCGAGACGTGCAGCTCATCGGCAATTTCCACATAACTGCTGCCATGCACTCGGCTCAGGATGAAAATCCGCTGCTGGCGCGGCGTCAGTCGAGCCAGGCTCACGGTCAGCCTGGCCAGAAGCCGCTCAGCATGGGCGACCTCGTCCGGACTGCTGGCCACTGCTGCAATGCTTTGTAGCACGTCGAGGGGCACATCTTCGACCATGGTTCGCTCGTGCACCCGCCGTGAGCGCAGATAATCCAGGGCCAGATTGCGTGCTGTCTGAAACACGAAGGGTTCGAGGTGCTCGATGCGTCGCTCACCCAGGGCACGATTCACCCTCAGGTAGGTTTCCTGAAGCAGGTCTTCGGCGGTGCTGGGGTTGCGTACCATGCGCTGAAGGGTTCGCAGCAGACTCAAGCGTTGGGAGAGGAAAACGGAATTGAAGCGTGATTGACTCACGGAATTGCCCGGACGGAAAGCAGAAGATGATAATGCTTCTCATCTGTGCGCCTGGTCAAGTCGCTATCTTTGCAAGAGGTATCGCGGCTGGAAACGGCATCCACCGTATCCAGCCGCTATGGCGCCTTACTTGGCGTTGATCAGCGCCAGGCAGTTGTCCAGCATGCGGTTCGAGAAGCCCCACTCGTTGTCGTACCAGGCCATGACCTTGACCAGCTTGCCGTTGACCTTGGTGTGGTTGGCATCGAAGATCGACGACAGCGGATTGTGGTTGAAGTCGGTGGAAACCAGCGGCAGGGTGTTGTAGCCCAGCACCTTGGATTGCTCGGCCGCGGCATGCATCAGCGCATTGATCTCGTCGCGGCTGGCTTCGCGCGAAAGGTTCAAGGTCAGGTCGACCAGCGAGACGTTGATCACCGGCACGCGCACCGCCATACCGGTCAACTTGCCGGCCAGCTCCGGCAGCACCAGGCCAACGGCTTCGGCAGCGCCGGTCTTGCTGGGGATCATCGATTGGGTCGCCGAGCGGGCGCGGTAGGGGTCGCTGTGGTACACGTCGATCAGGTTCTGGTCGTTGGTGTAGGCGTGGATGGTGGTCATCAGGCCCTGCTCGATGCCCAGCTCGCGGTGCAGCACCTGGGCCACCGGGGCCAGGCAGTTGGTGGTGCAAGAAGCGTTGGAGATCACTTCGTGGGACTGACGCAGCACGTCGTGGTTGACGCCATACACCACGGTGGCATCGGCGCCCTTGGCCGGTGCCGAGATGATCACCTTGCGCGCGCCGGCCGTCAGGTGCGCGGCAGCCTTTTCACGGTCGGTGAACAGGCCGGTGCACTCGAACACCACGTCGATGTTCTCGGCCTTCCACGGCAGTTCCGCCGGGTTGCGGATGGCACTGACCGAGATGCGGTCGCCATTCACCGTGAGGCCTTCCTTGTCGTGCTCGACCGTGCCGTCGAAGGTGCCATGCACCGTGTCGTACTTGAGCAGGTGGGCGTTGATCGCGCTGTCACCCAGGTCGTTGATGGCGACGACCTGCAGGTCCTGGCGGTAGCCTTGGGTATAGAGTGCCCGCAGGACATTGCGGCCGATGCGGCCAAAACCGTTGATTGCTATGCGAATGGTCATGAGTGATTCCTGTGATCAGATTGGGTGATTCCCCTTGGATCAGGTCCGGGCAAGCAGGTCACGTAATCTGTTTTGTTGTTGGAATTACAAGATTATTCGCATAGAAATAGAAAACAAGCCTTTTTAGTGGCAATATTTTGTTCTATCTACAACGAGTGACCGGTACAACCCTTCCTTCACATCGATTCTTGCCTGCAGGGCTTTGAGCCCTGACATGGGTCGTAGTTCGGACAGAGTGTTGCAGAGGTCGCCCCCAAAGCCTGGAGTTCTTCACATGCATCCCCGCGTCCTTGAGGTCACCCAACGGCTGATTGCGCGTAGCCAAGCTACCCGCAAGCACTACCTGCAACTGATCGACAGCGCCGCCAGCGACGGGCCCATGCGCGGCAAGCTGCAGTGTGCGAACTTTGCCCACGGAGTAGCGGGGTGCGGCACCGAAGACAAGCACCAACTGCGCATGATGAATGCGACCAACATCGCAATCGTTTCGTCATATAACGACATGCTCTCGGCGCACCAGCCCTACGAAACCTACCCGGAGCAGCTCAAGCAGGCGTTGCGCGAGATCGGCTCGGTCGGCCAGTTCGCCGGTGGCGTGCCGGCCATGTGCGATGGCGTGACCCAGGGCGAGGCCGGCATGGAACTGAGCCTGGCCAGTCGTGAAACCATCGCGCTGTCCACGGCCGTGGCCTTGTCCCACAACATGTTCGATGGCGCCCTGATGCTCGGCATCTGCGACAAGATCGTCCCGGGCCTGATGATGGGCGCGCTGCGCTTTGGCCATCTGCCGATGATCTTCGTCCCCGGCGGGCCGATGCCGTCGGGCATCTCCAACAAGGAGAAGGCCGATGTTCGCCAGCGTTATGCCGAGGGCAAGGCGAGCCGTGAAGAATTGCTCGAATCAGAGATGAAGTCCTACCACAGTCCGGGCACCTGCACGTTCTACGGCACGGCCAACACCAACCAGTTGCTCATGGAAGTGCTGGGGTTGCACCTGCCGGGGGCCTCGTTCGTCAATCCCAACACACCGCTGCGCGATGCGCTGACTCACGAGGCGGCCCATCAGGTGACACGCCTGACCAAGGCCAACGGCGAGTTCACGCCCATCGGCCGCATCGTCGATGAAAAGTCGCTGGTGAATTCGATCGTCGCCCTGCACGCGACGGGCGGTTCGACCAACCACACCCTGCACATGCCGGCGATCGCCATGGCTGCGGGCATCATCCTGACCTGGCAGGACATGGCCGATTTGTCCGAAGTGGTGCCCACCCTGTCCAATGTCTATCCAAACGGCAAGGCTGACATCAACCATTTCCAGGCAGCTGGCGGCATGGCTTTCCTGATTCGCGAGTTGCTCGCAGCGGGCCTGTTGCACGAGGACGTGAACACGGTGGCCGGTCATGGCCTGAGCCGCTATACCCGCGAACCGTTTCTGCAAGAGGGCCGGCTGGTCTGGCGCGAGGGTCCCGAGGCGAGCCTCGACGAAACCATCCTGCGCCCCGTGGCACGGCCTTTCTCGGCCGAGGGTGGATTGCGCGTGATGGAAGGCAATCTGGGTCGGGGCGTCATGAAAGTGTCTGCCGTGGCGTTGGCGAACCAAGTAGTGGAGGCGCCGTGCCGCGTGTTCCAAGACCAGCAGGAGCTGGCCGATGCGTTCAAGGCCGGCGAACTGGAAAAGGATTTCGTCGCGGTCATGCGCTTCCAGGGGCCGCGCTCCAACGGCATGCCGGAACTGCACAAGATGACGCCTTTTCTCGGCGTGCTGCAGGATCGCGGCTTCAAGGTCGCGCTGGTCACCGACGGGCGCATGTCCGGCGCGTCCGGCAAGATTCCCGCCGCGATTCACGTCAGTCCCGAGGCGGCCAGCGGTGGCCCGTTGGCCTTGGTGCGCGATGGCGATATCATCCGGGTCGACGGTGTCGAAGGTACCTTGCAGGTACGCGTCGATGCCCAGACGCTGGCCAGCCGCACCCCGGCGGTCGGCACCTTGGCCAATGGCGTAGGGTGCGGGCGTGAACTGTTCGGGTTCATGCGCCAAGCCTTCAGCTCGGCCGAGCAAGGCGCCAGTGCCTTCACTTCGGGGTTGGAGATTTTGCGATGACACTCGCCCTTATCGGCGACATCGGCGGTACCAACGCACGTTTCGCCCTCTGGGAAAACGATGCACTGCATTCGGTTCGGGTCTTCCCCACGGCAGACTACACCAGCCCCGAGCACGCCATCGGCGTGTACATGGCCGACCTCAAGCTGCAGAAGGGCGACATCGGCGCCGCGTGCCTGGCGGTAGCGGGCCCGGTGGACGGTGACGAGTTCCGCTTCACCAACAGCCATTGGCGCCTGAGCCGCAAGGCGTTCTGCGCAAGCCTGCAGATCGGGCACCTGCTGCTGATCAATGACTTCACCGCCATGGCGTTGGGCATGACCCGTCTACAGCCCGATGAATACCAGCTGGTCTGCGAGGGCGAAGCGGATCCCGCACGTCCGGCAGTGGTCATCGGCCCAGGCACGGGGCTGGGCGTGGGCACGTTGATCGCCCTGCGCAACGGCTGGATGGCATTGCCGGGTGAGGGCGGCCATGTCGACCTGCCCGTCGGCAGCGCGCGCGAAGCCCAACTGCGCGCGCACATCGAAGCGCAGATCGGTCACGTCAGCGCCGAGACGATTCTCAGCGGTGGTGGGTTGTTACGGTTGTATCAAACTGTGTGCGAAGTGGACGGCCACACGCCTTCCTGCACTTCGCCTGCGGAGGTTACCAATGCCGGGCTTGCCGGCGACCCCGTCGCTCGGGAAACCCTGGAGCAATTCTGCCGCTTCCTGGGCAGGGTGGCGGGCAACAACGTGCTGACCGTGGGTGGTCGGGGCGGCGTGTACATCGTCGGTGGCGTGATCCCGCGCTTTCTCGACATCTTCATGCAAAGCGGTTTCGCCGAGAGCTTCGCCGACAAGGGCTGCATGAGCGATTACTTCAAGGGCATCCCGGTGTGGGTGGTCACGGCCGAGTTCTCCGGGCTGTTGGGTGCAGGCGTGGCCTTGCAACAGGCGCAGGCTTGAGCGTTTAATCAGCCCTTGAAAAAAGCCGGGCGTATCGACCCGGCAATGACAACAAGGACGCCCACGTGAGCACTGTCGGCAAATCGATCCTGCTGGTCGATGACGATCAGGACATCCGCGAACTGCTGGACACCTACCTTAGCCGCGCCGGTTTCGCCGTGCGCACCACGGCCGATGGCGCGGGCTTTCGCGAAGCGCTTGGCGCCGAGGTCGGCACCGACCTGGTGATTCTCGACGTCATGCTGCCCGACGAAGATGGCTTCAGCCTGTGCCGCTGGATCCGCCAGCATCCGCGCATGGCCCAGGTGCCGATCATCATGCTGACCGCCAGCTCCGACGAAGCCGACCGCGTGATCGGCCTCGAGCTGGGAGCCGATGACTATCTGGGCAAGCCGTTCAGCCCGCGCGAGCTGCAGGCGCGCATCAAGGCGTTGCTGCGACGCAGCCAGTTCGCCAGCGAGCGCAGTGGCGAAGTACTCGGCTTCGACGACTGGCGGCTGGATACCGTCAGCCACCGCCTGTTTCACACCGACGGGGAAGAGGTGTTCCTGTCCGGTGCCGACTTCGCCTTGCTCAAGCTGTTCCTCGACCATCCGCAGCAGATCCTCGACCGCGATACCATCGGCAACGCCACTCGCGGGCGCGAGCCGATGCCGCTGGATCGCATCGTCGACATGGCGGTCAGCCGCCTGCGCCAACGCCTGCGCGACAATGACAAACCCTCGCGGCTGATCCGCACGGTACGTGGTAGCGGCTACTTGCTGGCGGCCCACGTTGCGCCTGTTTAAGCCGCGCTCACTGCTGGGTCGCATGCTGTTGCTGACACTGCTGGCGGTGCTGCTGGCGCAGGGCTTGTCCAGCGTCATCTGGCTGTCGCAGCTGCGTGCCACCCAGCTCGAAGGGTTGGTGACCAGCGCCCGCAGCCTGGCCCACTCGATGGCGGCCAGCGTCAGCTATTTCCGCTCCTTGCCACTGGCCTATCGGCCGCTGGTCCTGGATCAGCTGCGCAGCATGGGCGGTACGCGCTTTTTCGTTTCGCTCAACGACAAGCCACTGGGTATGCAGCTGCTCGAATCGACCGCGCGCAAGACTGCAGTGATCGATGCAGTTTCTGCAGTGCTCCGCACCCAGCTGGGCGTCGACGTGGATATCTCGGTGGCCTTCGTCAGCCCCGACGACCTGCGCATCTTCAATAGCGGCCTGAAGCTCGACGAGCTGCCGCGCTCCTGGGCGCACTACGCCTTGACCCTGGAACCGGTCAACCCGCCGGTGCTGGTCACCCAGATTCGCCTGGGACCCACCGAATGGCTGTACATCGCTTCGCTGTTGCCCGAACCCTATACCACGCTCGAGGAAGAGGGCCTGCCTGCCCAGCAGATCTGGTTCATCGCCCTGACCAGCGGGTTCCTGCTGCTGTTCATTGGCGTGCTCGTGCACTGGCAAAGCCGGCCCCTGAAACGCCTGGCCCGCGCCGCACGCGAGCTGTCGCTGGGCGAGGTGAGCAACGAACCGCCCATGGACGGCGGTGGCAGCGAGGTGGTGGAAGTGGCGCGTGCGCTGAATGCCATGCGCGAGCGCATCAGCCGCTACCTGACCGAGCGCAGCCAGCTGTTCAGTGCGATTTCCCACGACTTGCGCACGCCCATCACGCGCCTGCGGCTGCGCGTCGAACTGCTCGACGATCCAGCCCTGGAAGCCAAGTTCGGCCGTGACCTGGACGAGCTGGAATTGCTGGTCAAGGGCGCGCTGCAATGCGTCAAAGACACCGACATCCACGAAAACATCGAACGGGTCGATCTCGATCAGGTACTCGACTGCCTGGTAGAGCCCTATCTGGCGCCGCACGGCAACGGCCGAGTGACCCTGGAAGGCAAGGCGCGCCGGGCTTATACCGGCAAGCCGCTGGCGATCAAGCGCTGCATCGGCAATCTGATCGACAACGCACTCAAGTACGGCGACCGCGCGCACTTGTCCATCCATGACGACGCCGAGGCCTTCGTGTTGTACGTCGACGACGAAGGCCCTGGGGTGCCGGAGCAACGGCTGCAGAAAGTCTTCGAGCCGCACTTTCGTCTGGCCGGCACTCAGCAGGGCTACGGCCTGGGCCTGGGCATCGCACGCAATATCGCCCACAGCCATGGCGGCGAGGTGACCTTGCAGAATCTTCCGGCTGGCGGGTTGCGCGTGACGTTGGTGTTGCCACGCAAGGCGGTGTGAGACGTTCATGCGTGCTCACGCCAGCCGATCGAATGTCACCAGTCGGTGACATTTCCCCATCCCTTCGTTACCTGCGCCCCTGTGGCGATGTTTACACTCTCATGCAACGCAAGCATCAGACTTGCATCTGCATAACAACAAAAAAGGATGTCCCATGAACTCGCTCTCCCGCCTCGCCATCGTCGTTTCCCTTGCCTCCGTGTTCCCGCTCAGTGCCCTGGCTGCCGACTCCAAAGGTTCGGTCGAAGTGGTGCATTGGTGGACGTCCGGCGGTGAAAAAGCAGCAGTCGACGTGCTCAAGGCGCAGGTGGAGAAAGACGGTTTCACCTGGAAAGACGGCGCCGTGGCCGGCGGCGGCGGTTCCACCGCAATGACCGTGCTCAAGAGCCGCGCCATGGCTGGCAATCCTCCTGGCGTTGCCCAGATCAAAGGCCCCGACATCCAGGAATGGGGCAGCACCGGGCTGCTCAGCACCGAAGCCCTGAAGCAGGTTGCCGTGGATGAGAAGTGGGACAGCCTGTTGGTCAAGAAGGTGTCTGACACCGTCAAGTACGACGGCGAGTATGTGGCCGTTCCCGTGAACATCCACCGGGTGAACTGGCTGTGGATCAACCCCGAGGTGTTCAAGAAAGCTGGTATCGAAAAGGCGCCGACTACCCTCGAAGAATTCTATGCAGCCGGCGACAAGCTCAAGGCCAAGGGCTTCATCGCGCTGGCCCATGGTGGTCAGCCATGGCAGGACAGCACCGTGTTCGAAGACGTGGTGTTGTCGGTCATGGGCGCAGACGGCTACAAGAAAGCCTTCGTCGACCTCGATGAGAGCACCCTGACGGGTGAACAGATGGTCAAGGCGTTCACCGAGCTGAAGAAGGTCGCAACTTACATGGACCCCAACCGTGCCGGGCGTGACTGGAACATCGCGGCTGCCGACGTCATCAATGGCAAGGCCGGCATGCAGATGATGGGCGACTGGGCCAAGTCCGAGTGGACCGCGGCAGGCAAGGTGGCCGGCAAGGATTACCAGTGCGTGGCCTTCCCCGGCACCGAGAAAGCCTTCACCTACAACATCGACTCGCTGGCCGTGTTCGAACTCAAGAACAAGGACGACATGGCCGCGCAGCAAGACCTGGCCAAGGTTGCACTGGGCACCGACTTCCAGAAAGTCTTCAGCATGAACAAGGGTTCGATCCCGGTACGTACCGACATGCTCGCCGAGATGGACAAGTTGGGCTTCGACGCCTGCGCCCAGACGGCGGCCAAGGACTTCCTGGCCGACGACAAGACCGGCGGCCTGCAGCCGAGCATGGCGCACAACATGGCGACGACGCTGGCGGTGCAGGGCGCGATCTTCGATGTGGTGACCAACTACATCAACAATCCCCAGGCTGATCCGCAGAAGGCCGCCTCGCAGCTGGCCAAGGCCATCAGTTCGGCCAAGTGAACATCAGGCTGACACACCCAGCCCTGTAGCACCGGCGCAAGCCGGGTCCCGATCGCCGCCGTTGCATCATGCATTCGCGGCGCTGCCGGACGCGGCTAGCGCCGCTGCTACACACTATCCAACGAAGCGGACATCTCAACATGAGCTCAACTGCTGTCATGCGCAGGGCTTCGCCCCTGGACGCCCTGCAGCGCTGGCTGCCCAAGCTGGTGCTGGCACCGAGCATGCTGATCGTGCTGGTCGGCTTCTACGGCTACATCCTGTGGACCCTGGTGCTGTCCTTCACCACTTCAAGCTTCATGCCCAACTACAAGTGGGCGGGCCTTGCGCAGTACGCGCGGCTGATGGACAACGATCGCTGGTGGGTCGCGAGCAAGAACCTCGCGGTCTTCGGTGGCCTGTTCATTTTCATCAGCCTGGTGCTGGGGGTATTCCTGGCAGTGCTGCTGGACCAGCGCATTCGCCGCGAAGGCTTCCTGCGCACCATCTACCTGTATCCCATGGCGCTGTCGATGATCGTCACCGGTACCGCCTGGAAGTGGCTGCTCAACCCGGGCATGGGCCTGGACAAACTGCTGCGCGACTGGGGCTGGGAAGGCTTTCGCCTGGACTGGCTGGTTGACCAGGACCGGGTGGTCTACTGCCTGGTGATCGCGGCCGTTTGGCAGGCCTCGGGCTTCGTCATGGCGCTGTTCCTGGCCGGCCTGCGTGGCGTCGACCAGTCGATCATTCGCGCCGCCCAGGTGGACGGCGCCAGCCTGCCCACCATCTACCTGCGCATCGTCCTGCCGAGCCTGCGTCCGGTGTTTTTCAGCGCCTTCATGATTCTTGCGCACATCGCCATCAAGAGCTTCGACCTGGTAGCTGCGATGACGGCGGGAGGGCCGGGCTACTCGTCGGACCTTCCCGCGATGTTCATGTACGCCTTCACCTTCAGCCGGGGCCAGATGGGGCAGGGGTCGGCCAGCGCCATGCTGATGCTCGGCGCGATCCTGGCCATCCTGGTGCCCTACCTGTACTCCGAACTGCGGGGCAAACGTCAATGAACCCTATGACCGGCAAACCGGCCCTGACCTTCAGTCGCGTGGCGATCTACGCCGTGCTGCTGCTGGCCGCGGCCATCTACCTGGTGCCGCTGGTGGTGATGCTGCTGACCAGCTTCAAGACACCCGACGACATCCGCACCGGCAACCTGCTGAGCCTGCCGGAAGTGTTCACTGCCATCGGCTGGGTCAAGGCCTGGGGTTCGGTGGGCGGGTACTTCTGGAACTCGGTGATGATCACCGTTCCTGCCGTGCTGATCTCCACCTTCATCGGTGCCATGAACGGCTATGTGCTGTCGATGTGGAAGTTTCGCGGCTCGCAACTGTTCTTCGGCCTGCTGCTGTTCGGCTGCTTCCTGCCGTTCCAGACCGTACTGTTGCCGGCGTCATTCACCCTGGGCAAGTTCGGCCTGGCCAACACCACCACCGGGCTGGTGCTGGTGCACGTGGTGTATGGGCTGGCATTCACCACGCTGTTCTTCCGCAACTATTACGTGAGCGTGCCGGACGCACTGGTCAAGGCCGCACGCCTGGATGGCGCCGGGTTCTTCACCATCTTCGGCAAGATCCTGCTGCCCATGTCGATCCCGATCGTCATGGTCTGCCTGATCTGGCAGTTCACCCAGATCTGGAACGACTTTCTGTTCGGCGTGGTGTTCGCCAGCGGCGATGCACAGCCGATCACCGTGGCATTGAACAACCTGGTCAACACCAGTACCGGGGTCAAGGAATACAACGTGGACATGGCAGCGGCAATGATCGCCGGCCTGCCGACGCTGTTGGTCTACATCTTCGCTGGCAAGTATTTCCTGCGCGGGCTCACGGCCGGCGCGGTCAAGGGGTAGCAACATGGCAACGCTGGAACTGCGCAACGTAATCAAGACCTACGGCAGCGGCTTGCCGGACACGCTGAAGAACATCGAGCTTTCGATCGACTCGGGGGAATTCCTGATCCTGGTGGGGCCGTCGGGCTGTGGCAAGTCGACCCTGATGAACTGCATTGCAGGCCTGGAGAACATCTCCGGCGGGGCGATCCTGGTCGACGGCGAAGACATCAGCGGCATGAGCCCCAAGGACCGGGACATTGCCATGGTGTTCCAGAGCTACGCGCTGTATCCGACCATGACGGTGCGCGAGAACATCTGCTTCGGCCTGAAGATCCGCAAGATGCCCCAGGCTTCGATCGACGAAGAAGTAGCGCGAGTGGCCAAGCTGTTGCAGATCGAGCATCTGCTCGAACGCAAGCCCGGCCAGCTCTCCGGTGGCCAGCAGCAGCGTGTGGCGATGGGGCGCGCACTGGCGCGGCGGCCCAAGATCTACCTGTTCGACGAGCCGCTGTCCAACCTCGACGCCAAGCTGCGGGTGGAGATGCGCACCGAGATCAAGTTGATGCACCAGCGCCTGAAGACCACCACGGTCTACGTGACCCACGACCAGATCGAGGCCATGACCCTGGGTGACAAGGTGGCGGTGATGAAGGACGGCATCATCCAGCAGTTCGGCACGCCGCAGCAGATCTACAACGATCCGGCCAACCTGTTCGTGGCCAGCTTCATCGGCTCGCCGCCGATGAACTTCATTCCGCTGCGCCTGACCCGCCAGGACGGTCGCCTGGTGGCGCTGCTCGACAGCGGCCAGGCGCGTTGCGAACTGCCGCTGGGCATCGCCGACGCGGGGCTGGAGGATCGCGAGATCATCCTCGGCATCCGCCCCGAGCAGATCGCCCTGGCCAGCGAGCAGGTCACGGGTTTGCCCACCCTGCGTGCCGAAGTGCAGATCACCGAGCCGACCGGGCCGGACACGCTGGTGTTCGTCACCGTGAACCAGACCAAGGTGTGCTGCCGCATGGCGCCGGATGCTGCGCCGGCCATAGGCGCCACCTTGAACCTGCTGCTGGACCCGAGCAAGGTCCTGATTTTCGATGCGGCCAGCGGTGCGCGCCTCGGCGCCACGCGAACCGCGCAGGAAGCTGCACCCTTGGGCAACGTGACCCAGTTCAAAGGACGCTGAATAGCGATATCGGCGGGCGGCCTGTCGCCTGTCATTGGCAAGACTGTACAACACGTCAATAACAATAAAAGAGGAAGAGGGATGAACAGCAGACTTATCACTAAACCCAGACTGATCGGCCAGTTGTCGATGCTCGGCGCCTTGAGTCTGGCCGGCAGCGTGCATGCCGCTGGGGCTTTTACCGAAGAGTCGCCGTGGATGACCGGTGACTGGGGTGGGGCCCGTACGGAGTTGCTGGAAAAGGGCTACGATTTTTCGCTGGAATACGTAGGGGAAGTTGGCAGCAATCTCGACGGTGGCTACAACGACGACACCACCGCACGCTACAGCGACCAGTTCGCCCTGGGCGTGAAGATGGACCTGGAAAAGATTCTGGGGTGGAAGGATGCGGAGTTCAAGCTGGCCATCACCGAGCGTAGCGGCCGCAACATCTCCAATGACCGGATCGGCGACCCGCGTGCCGGCACCCTGAGTTCATCCCAGGAAGTCTGGGGCAGGGGCCAGACCTGGCGGCTTACCCAGATGTGGTACAAGCAGGGTTATTTCGACGACAAGCTCAACGTCAAGATCGGCCGCTTCGGCCCTGGCGAAGACTTCAACAGCTTCCCGTGCGACTTCCAGAACCTGGCGTTCTGCGGTTCGCAGGTCGGCAACTGGGTGGGCAACATCTGGTACAACTGGCCGGTCAGCCAGTGGGCGTTGCGTATCAAGTACAACATCACCCCGGAAGTGTATGCGCAGGTGGGCGTGTTCGAGCAGAACCCCTCGTACCTGGAAACCGGTAACGGCTTCAAGCTCAGCGGCAGCGGCACCAAGGGCATGATCCTGCCGGTTGAACTGGTATGGACGCCCAAGCTCAACGACCTGCCGGGCGAGTATCGCCTGGGCTACTACTACAGCACGGCCAAGGCCGACGATGTGTATGAAGATGGCAATGGCCAGGCGGCTGCGGTTTCCGGCGCCAGCTACAAGTCCCACAGCAGCAAGCACGGCGCCTGGATCGTCGCCCAGCAACAGTTGACCAGTCACAACGGCAGCGCCGCGCGTGGCCTGAGCATCTTCGCCAACGCCACCGTGCACGACAAGGACACCAACTTCGTCGACAACTATCAGCAGATCGGCCTGACCTACATGGGGCCCTTCGACGCCCGGCCCAAGGACGACATCGGTGTGGGCATCGCGCGCATCCACGTCAACGACGACGTGCGCAAGAATCGCCGCCTGGTTAATGATCTGAACAACATCGAAGACTACGACAATCCGTCATACCTGCCGATCCAGGACACCGAGTACAACGCCGAGATCTACTACGGCTTCCACGTGACCAACTGGCTGACGGTGCGGCCCAACGTGCAGTACATCAAACATCCTGGCGGCGTGAACCAGGTGGATGACGCACTGGTGGCCGGGTTGAAGATCCAGTCCAAGTTCTGATTTGTGGTGTGCGCTTTCCGGGCGACTCAGGTCGCCCTTTTTTTCGACCTAGTAACGGGCTCACCGTAGGAGCGGTCATCGGCCGCGAATGCTGCCCCGCGATGAAACTGGCACACCGCGGTGTTCTTTTCGCGGCCGCTGACCGCTCCTACGTGGGATCAGGGGCTTATTCATCCCATTTACCTGCGGTTTGACCGTAGGAGCGGTCATCGGCCGCGAAAGGCTCGCTGCGGTGAATCTGATCCACCGCAGCGTTTTTTTGCGGCCACTGACCGCGCCTGCAGATCCATGTCCTTTGCCTGCATTCAGTCCAGGCCATCCCCAGCCGGGTAGCGACTCACGTTCAGGCTTTCCTTGATCTTCCTCAGGTGCGGCTGGAAATCCACGCCGCGCCGTAGCGTCATGCCCGTGGCCAACACATCGAGCACAGTCAATTGCACGATGCGCGATGTCATCGGCATATAGATATCCGTGTCTTCAGGCAGGGGTATGTTCAGGCTTACGCTGCTGGCCTTGGCCAAGGGCGAGCCTGCTGCCGTCAGCCCTAGCACCGATGCACCGTTTTCCCGTGCCAGGCGGGCGACTTCCACCAGTTCGCGCGTGCGCCCGGTGTAGGAGATGATCACGAACAGCTCGCCGGTATGGGCAACCGACGCCAACATTCGCTGCATGAGGACATCGGCATGGGCCGACACCGCCAGGTTGAAGCGAAAGAACTTGTGTTGGGCATCGAGCGCCACCGGCGCCGACGCGCCGAGGCCGAAGAAGTGGATCTGGCGTGCCTGGATCAACATGTCCACGGCGCGGCTGACCAGCGCCGGATCGAGTTGCTGGCAGGCGCTGTCCAACGAAGCGATGGCACTGCCGAAAATCTTCTGGGTATAGGCCGCCGGGTCGTCGTCGGCTTCTACCGCGCGACTGACGTAGGCTGCGCCACTGGCCAGGCTTTGCGCCAGTTGCAGCTTGAGCTCGGGGTAGCCGCTGACGCCGAAGGAACGACAGAAGCGGTTCACCGTCGGTTCGCTGACCTTGGCGGCCTGCGCCAGAGCGGCAATACTGAAGCGGGTCGCCTGCTGCGGATTGAGCAGAATGACCTCGGCCACCTTGCGCTCGGCCTTGTTCAGCTCATCGAGGCGGCTCTGGATCTGTTCCAGAAGATTTCGCACACGGTCCATGGTATGTCCTTGGGTCTACTGCAGCGCCAGCGAGCATGTCTGGCCAGGCTGTCTTCACGGGTGGCTTATCCTACTGGGGGGCGCAGTGCGCCACCACCCGTATCTGCCTGAATGGGTAAATGTTGTGGTTATTACTACATTCTGCCTTGAATCGTCCCCTGAAAAAGGGTATTTCTACGTCAACTTGATAGAAGAACAAACATCATGCCCTCAATGACCGCAGGATCATGCACCTTTGCTCTTTTTGGCGCCCTGGGCGACCTGGCATTGCGCAAGCTGTTTCCGGCTCTATATCAACTCGATCGCGCGCAGTTGCTGCACGCCGATACACGCATTCTCGCCCTGGCCCGCGAGCCCGGCGACGAAGCCCATCACCTGGGTGTCATCGAGGCAGGGTTGCGCAAGTTCGTTTCCGACGCCCAGCTCGAGCCCGACGCGGTGCAGCGTTTTCTGGCGCGGCTGAGCTATGTGCACGTGGACTTTCTGGATGCCGACACCTACGTCGCACTGGCCGAGAAAGTCGGTGACGCCGAACAATTGATCGCCTACTTCGCCACACCGGCGGCGGTCTACGGCGCCATCTGCGAAAACCTGCACAAGGTCGGCCTGACCGCGCGTACCCGCGCCGTGCTGGAAAAGCCTATCGGCCACGACCTGGAATCCTCGCGCCGGGTCAACGATGCCGTCGCGCAGTACTTCCCGGAAAATCGGGTCTACCGAATCGACCACTACCTGGGCAAGGAGACGGTGCAGAACCTCATTGCCCTGCGCTTCGCCAACAGCCTGTTCGAAACCCAGTGGAACCAGAACTACATTTCCCACGTTGAGATCACCGTCGCGGAAAAAGTGGGTATCGAAGGGCGCTGGGGCTACTTCGACCAGGCCGGCCAGCTGCGCGACATGATCCAGAATCACCTGCTGCAGCTGCTCTGCCTGATCGCCATGGACCCACCGGCCGACCTGTCCGCCGACAGCATTCGCGATGAGAAGGTCAAGGTGCTCAAGGCGCTCGCGCCATTCACCGCCGACGGCTTGACCCAGCAGGTCGTGCGTGGCCAGTACATCGCGGGCTACAGCGAAGGCCGTCCGGTGCCGGGTTATCTGGAAGAAGAAAACTCCAACACCCAGAGCGATACCGAGACCTTCGTCGCGCTGCGTGCCGATATCCGCAACTGGCGCTGGGCCGGCGTGCCGTTCTACCTGCGCACCGGCAAGCGCATGCCACAGAAGCTGTCGCAGATCGTCATCCACTTCAAGGAACCGCCGCACTATATCTTCGCGCCCGAGCAGCGCCTGCAGATCAGCAACAAGCTGATCATCCGCCTGCAACCGGACGAAGGTATATCGCTGCGCGTGATGACCAAGGAGCAAGGCCTGGACAAGGGTATGCAACTGCGCAGCGGGCCGCTGCAACTGAATTTCTCCGACACCTATCGCAGTGCGCGCATTCCAGATGCGTACGAGCGATTGCTGCTGGAGGTGATGCAGGGCAATCAGAACCTGTTTGTCCGTAAAGATGAAATCGAATATGCGTGGACATGGTGCGATCAGCTCATCGCCGGCTGGAAGAAATCCGGCGATGCTCCCAAGCCGTACGCGGCAGGTTCATGGGGGCCGATGAGCTCGATTGCCCTGATCACACGCGATGGGAGATCCTGGTATGGCGATATCTGATTTGCAGTTCCCCGAGGGGGTCAAGGTTCACGATTGCGTGAGCGCACCGTTGCTGGCCGAAGCCCTGGCCGGCAAGGTCGCCGAGCAACTGCGCCAGGCGATCGAGCGCCAGAACGTGGCAACCCTGGTGGTTTCCGGCGGGCGCAGCCCGGTGGCTTTCCTGGAGTGCCTGGCGCGTCAGAGCCTGGACTGGTCACAGGTAGTGATCTCCCTGGCCGACGAGCGTTGGGTGCCCATCGAGCACGCCGACAGCAATGCCGGCCTGCTCAAGCGCCACCTGCTGGTAGGCGCGGTCGAGCAGGCACGTTTCGTCAGCCTGTACCACACCACGTCCAGCCAGGAGGAGGCCGCCGCAGTCGCCGATGACCTGCTCGGCCAATTGCCGCCGATCGACGTGCTGGTACTGGGCATGGGCGATGACGGGCACACCGCTTCGTTGTTTCCCGATAGCCCCAACCTTGAACAGGCTCTGGCGCTGGACAGCGAGCGCCGCTGCTGGCCCATGCTGGCGCCGAGCGTACCGCATCAACGCCTGAGCATGAGCCGTGCGTTGCTGGCCTCGGCCCGTTTCAAGGTGCTGTCGGTGCAGGGCGAAAGCAAGTTGACCACGCTGCGCACTGCACTGGCCGGCGACGACGTGGCGCAGATGCCTATCCGCGCCTTCCTGCACTCCGCGCTGGATATCTACTGGTGTCAATGAATCAAGGAACCGCCGCTATGATCACCACCGAACAACAGCAACGCATGGTCGACAAGGTTGCCCGGATCGACGCCCTGGCGGCGCGTGCGCGAATTCTGCCGGTCATCACCATTGCCCGTGAAGAAGACATTCTGCCCCTGGCCGATGCCTTGGCGGCCGGGGGGCTGACCGTACTGGAAGTGACCCTGCGCTCGGCACTCGGGCTTAGGGCCATCCAGGTGCTGCGCGAGCAACGCCCGGAACTGCTGGTCGGTGCTGGTACGGTGCTGACCCGCGAAATGCTCGCCGCAACCGAGCAGGCCGGCTCGCAGTTCACCGTCACCCCCGGCGTGACCCAGGACATGCTCGAGGCCGGTGTGGAAAGCTCGTTGCCGTTGCTGCCGGGCATCAGCAGCCCGTCCGAACTGATGATGGGTTACGCGCTGGGCTATCGCCGCTTCAAGCTGTTCCCCGCCGAGGTGAGCGGTGGCGTGGCTGCCATCAAGGCGCTCGGCGGGCCCTTCCCGGAAGTACGCTTCTGCCCGACTGGCGGCGTCGGCCCGGGCAACATCAACAGCTACATGGCTCAATCCAATGTGATGTGCGTGGGCGGCTCCTGGATGCTCGACAGCCAGTGGATTGAAAACCGCGATTGGGCACGCATTCAGGAGTGCAGCGCGCAGGCGCTGGCTCTGCTCGACTGATTCGACTTCGTTAGGCGCTTCACGCTTGTCTTTCAGTGCGCTCGGTCGGCGCACTTTTTTTTGCCTGAAAGAAAGTTGCCAGACGGTTCAGCGCCCATCGGCGATGCGCGGCTTGCCATGCTTGACCCGCAGCGGATCGAGCAGGTCGGACAAGCCGTTGTGATCGATTTCCTGCATCAGCGCCAGCAGCCCACCTAGTTCACCTTTAGGAAAACCCTCGCGGGCGAACCAGTTCAGGTAATGCCCCGGCAGGTCGGCGATTACTCGGCCCTTGTACTTGCCGAAGGGCATTACGAAGGTCACCAGCGATTCAAGTTTTTCGGGGTTCATGACTGAATATTCACAAGGGTGTGGGTCTGCAAAAACGGCGTTGCGCGAGGTTACATGCATTCTGCACGGTCACAAAGTCGTCGATCATGCATAAAGACAGCTTCGGAAAAACGTCGGCTATGTTAACTCTTTGATATATATCATTTTTGTTTGCTTTGGAAGCTGGCACGAAGGCTGCTGTATGGACAGCATCCCAACGCGGTTTCCGATTTCCACAGGAATTCAAAAAGATGAATGATTCTGCCAAGACGGTTGTTTCCATCCTGAACAAGCTTATCGAGACCTGCAAGGACGGCGAGGAAGGCTTCAAGACCTGTGCCGAAGACATCAAGAATCCCGAACTGAAGGCTTTGTTCACCAAGCATTCCCAGGAATGCGCCGAAGCGGCCGGTGAACTGCAGGCCGAGGTCATCGCACTGGGCGGCACCCCGGAAGACTCCACCAGCGTGAGCGGTGACCTGCATCGTCGCTGGGTCGACGTCAAATCGATCTTCACCGGCAAGGATGAAGAAGCGGTGCTGAACGAAGCCGAGCGCGGCGAAGATGTGGCTTTGAAAGCTTACAAGGAAGCCTTGACCGAGGCGCTCCCGGCCAACATCTTCACCATTGTCGAGCGTCAGCTTGCCGGTGTGCAGCGCAACCATGATCAGGTCAAAGCCCTGCGCAACATCGCTCGCGCCAGCAGCTGAGCAGTCACGCTGTCGCTGTAAAGAAAACGCCCGCATCGGGCGTTTTTTGTTGGTCGATGTTCAGTGGCTGGCCGGCAACGCCGGTGTTCTGGAACCGTCGGTGCGATGGAACAGCCGCTCCAGTTGCAGATAGATCACAGGGGTGGTGAACAGCGTCAGCATTTGGCTGATCAGCAGTCCCCCCACCACGGCGATGCCCAGTGGCTGGCGCAGTTCGGCACCGGCGCCATAGCCGAACATCAGGGGTAGTGCGCCCAGCAGTGCGGCCAGTGTGGTCATGATGATCGGGCGGAAGCGCGTCAGGCAGGCTTTGTGAATCGCTTCACGGGCGTCCAGCCCTTCGCTGCGCTGCGCATGCAGGGCGAAGTCGATCATCAGAATGCCGTTCTTCTTGACGATCCCGATCAGCAAGACCAGGCCGATCAAGCCCATGATGGAAAAATCCTGTCCCCATAGCCATAGCAGCAACAAGGCACCCAGCCCAGCCGATGGCAGGGTCGAGATGATGGTCAGCGGGTGAACGAAGCTTTCGTACAGCACGCCGAGAATGATGTAGACCGCCACCAGTGCGGCCAGAATCAGCCAGGGCTGGCTGGCCAGCGAACTCTGGAAAGCCTGGGCAGCGCCCTGGAAGCTGCCGGCGATAGAGGCGGGCATGGCCAATTCGGCTTGCGTGCGTTCGAGCAAACCGACGGCCTCGCCCAAGGCCACGCCGGGCGCCAGATTGAACGACAGGTTGGCCGCCGGAAACAGGCCATCGTGGCTGATCGACAGCGGGCCCTGAGTGGGTGCCTCAACCTTGGCCACGGCCGACAGCGGCACCATTTCGTTGGTCAGGGGCGAGCGCAGGTAGAAGTACTGCAGACTCTGCGCCTTGCCGCGCTGATCGGCCTTGAGTTCCAGAATGACCTTGTACTGGTTGGTTTCGGTCTGGAATTCGTTGATCTGGCGCTGACCGAATGCATCGTACAGCGCCTGGTCGATGTCGCTGGTGGTCAGGCCGAAACGCGAAGCTGCCACCCGATCGATGCTGATGTGGGTCACGCTGCCACCCAGCTGCAGGTCGTTGGACAGGTCGCGAAAGGCCGGGTTGGCACGCAGTCGTTCGGTCAGGCGTTCGGTCCACAGGTTCAGGCTCGGCCCGTCGTTGCTCTTGAGCACGTACTGGTACTGGCTGCGGCTTGGCCCGGCGCTCAGGTTGATGTCCTGTCCGGCGCGCAGGTAAAGCACCACGCCAGGCACCTGGGCGAGCTGGGGCCGCAAGCGGTCGATGAATGCGCTGGCCGACACGTCGCGTTCGCTCTGTTCCTTGAGGCCGATCCAGAATCGCCCGGTGGCGATGGTCTGGTTGCTGCCGGTTACGCCCACGGCGTGGGAATAGGCCCTGACCGCCGGATCTGCACCGATGATACGGGCTAGGGCAAGGTGTTTTTCCTGCATGTCTTTGTAGGAAATGTCGGCGGCCGCTTCGGTCGTGCCGAGAACGAAGCCGGTGTCCTGCACCGGGAAAAACCCCTTCGGGATGAGCACGTAGCCCGCCACCGACAAGGCAACGGTCAAGCCGAACACGGCCAGGGTGATGCCCTGGTGAGCCAGTGCGCGGATCAGACCTTTGTCGTACCAGGCCAGCAGGCGCTCACTGAAGCCCGCGCGTGCGGCGTGTGCGGGGCGGCGCATGAACAGCGCGCATAGCGTCGGTGCCAGGGTCAGGGAAACCACCACCGAAATGAGGATGGTAGAGGTTGCCGTCAGCGCGAATTCCTTGAACAGGCGCCCGACCACGCCGCCCATGAACAGCAGTGGAATGAATGCAGCAATCAGCGAAAAGCTGATCGACACTACCGTGAAGCTGATCTCGCTGGCGCCCTTGATCGCCGCTTCACGCATGCCATCGCCAGCCTCCAGATGGCGATGGATGTTCTCCACCACCACGATCGCATCGTCGACCACGAAACCGACACTGATGACGATGGCCACCAAGGTCAGGTTGTTCAGGCTGAAACCCATCAGGTACATGGCGGCGAACGTTGCGATCAGCGAAACGCCCAGCACGCTGGACACGATCAGCGTGGCCGACAACTGGCGCAGGAACAGGGCCATGACGGCCACCACCAGCAGCACGGCGATCAGCAGCGTCAGCTCCACTTCGTGCAGGGATGCACGGATGGTCTGGGTGCGGTCGTTGAGTACGGTGACATCCACGCTTGCCGGCAGCATCTCCTGCAGGCGTGGCATGGCGGCCAGTATGCGGTCGACCGTGTCGACGATGTTCGCACCGGGCTGGCGGAAGATCGTCAGGTTCAAGCCTGGCTGATCACCCGACCAGGATTGCACATAGGCGTTCTCCGCACCCTTGATCACGGTTGCGACGTCCTTGAGTTGTACCGGTGCGCCATTACGGTAGGCCACCACCAGCTGCGCGTACTCATGAGCCTCGAAGAGCTGGTCGTTGGTGGCCAGTGTGGACACGCTGGTGTCACCGTACAGAGCACCCTTGGCCAGGTTCAGGCTGGTCTGTTGGATGGCACCGCGCAGGTCGGCAAGCGTCAGCTCCAGCGCTGCGAGGCGCTCTGGGGCTGCCTGCACACGGATCGCCGGGCGTTGCTGGCCGGTGATGTAGACCTGGCCAACGCCCTCGATCTGGCTCAGTTGCCTGGCCAGCAGGGTTTCGGTGTAGTCGCTCAACACGTGGGTGGGCATCTGCGCCGAACTCACGCTGAGGATCAGCACCGGGCTGTCTCCCGGATTGACCTTGCGCCAGGTCGGCAGGTTGGGCATGTCCTGCGGCAAGCGTCCGGCTGCCGTGTTGATCGCCGCCTGGACCTCCTGGGCGGCGGTGTCGATGCTTTTGCTCAGGCTGAACTGCAGGATCAGGTTGGTCGAGCCCAGGGCGCTGCTGGAGGTCATCTGGGTCATGCCGGGAATGGCGCTGAACTGCACCTCCAGCGGCGTGGCCACCGAAGACGCCATGGTCTGTGGACTGGCGCCGGGCAGTTGCGCGTTGACCTGGATGGTCGGAAAGTCCGCTTCGGGCAGTGGCGCGATCGCCAGCCGGGTGAAAGCCAGGCCACCGAGCAACACCAGCGCTAGGGTCAGCAGCACGGTGGCCACCGGATGGTCGATGCACCAGGCGCTGATCGAGCGCCCGGTGCTCATCGCAAGGTCGCTGCGTTGTCCACCGTTGGCTCGAGCACCTGTACGCGGGCTCCCGGCCTCAACCGCGATTGCCCGTCACTGACCAGCACGTCGCCCGCAGCAACGCCGTCTATCAAGCTTTGGGTCGACGTCTGGTAGCGCACCTGCACCGGCACCTGCTCGACTTTGGCGTCTGTCACGCGGTACACATAATGGCCTTCGATACCGCGCTGCACTACGGGCAACGGCACCACCAGAGCGTTGCGTTCGACGCCGACCTGCAAGCCGACACTGACCAGTTGGCCTGGCCACAAGGTGTGTCGGCCGTTGTGAAACTCGGCCTTGGCGCGGATGGTTCCGGTGCTTGCGGCAATCTGATTGTCGAGCAGCGTCAGGTGACCCTCACCCACCAGCTTGCCCGTTTCGGTATCGCCATCGAGGTAGGCGCGCACCACTGCCGGCTGCGGCCGGTCGAGCAAGGACTGCAACGTCGCCAGCTCCTGCTGGGGGAGCGAGAATTCCACTGCGATGGGGTCGATCTGGGTCACTGTGAACAAGCCTTCGGCATCGCTGACACGCAGGAAGTTGCCCGGATCCACACGGCGGATACCGACCCGACCGGTTACCGGAGAGTGAATCTGGGTGTAGGACAACTGCACCTGAGCGGCAGCGATGGCGGCCTGATTGCCTTGCAAGGTCGCGGTGAGCTGGTCGAACAGGGCCTGTTGTTCGTCGAGCAACTGGCGCGAAATACCATTGTCGCGACTCAGGTCCTTGTAGCGGCGCAGATTGACCCCTGCCACCTGCAACTGCGCCTGGCTCTGGCTGGCTTGCGCCCGCGCCTGAGCAAGGCTGGCGCGAATGGCACGATCGTCGATGCTGGCCAGCGCATCACCCTTGTTCACCCATTGGCCTTCCTTCACGGCGACCTGCGCCAGAACCCCATCGACCTGCGCGCGCACGGTCACGCTGTGCAGCGAAAGCACCGAGCCGATACCGGTGAGATAACGCGGCACATCGGCCTGCACCACGGTGATTACACGCACCGGGATGGGCATTGCCGGCACTGGCTTGTTCGCTGCAGTGCGATCAAGCAGCAGCCAGGCCGCGCCTGACACGACGACAAGCAGCAAGCCTGCCAGTAACAGCGGTCGGATGGCTATGCGCATGCGTATCGGACACCGGCAGGGGGAAGAGCTGGCAGTTTGACCTTAGTCGCGTCGCCTTGCCAAGCCCAAGCCCCGGCGTGATTGGTCGTGCGCAGGCCACGCCTGCCGCGCGCTCCTGATTCGGAAGGGAAAAAATCGTTCGGCTTCGCTGGAAATACACCAACAGTATCTATCGGGTTTTTCCTACGAGTTGCGCTGAATAGACCTATAGCGCCGCCCAGTTGATCACCAGAGACTTTCTTCCTTACAACAAGTCGATAAATGAAGGAAGGCCAGTGATCGTTATGGACTGTGTGAAGTATGGCAAAGGATTGCTGCTGGCGAGTCTGATTCCCGTGATGCTGGCGTTGCTGTACGTCAGCACGCTGCCGGCGGCGATCAAATGCTGTGCATTTCAACTGGCCCTCGCCCTGGGCATGCTGGTGTTGCTGTCGACCCGCGTGCCGTGGGTAAGGGTGCTGGTGGTCGCCTCGTTCATGCTCAAGTTCGCGGCCCTGGAGGCCCTCGACGAGAAAGCTGGCAACGTGCCGTTCATCAGTATTCTCTACGCATTCATTTTGCTGTGACGCTACTTGCCCTGTACCGAATCCCACGGGGTCACGAACGCCTTGCGGCTCTGTTTTTGGTACAGGCAGAGTTCTGCGCCAGGCTGGTTCTTCATGTGCGCCTGCGGGTAGCGGCCTTGAATGAGCACTGCGGTATAGCCCACGCGGTCTTCGAACTCGGCGGGAGCGCTGGCCACTCGGGCCTGTTTCAGCGTGGTGGCTTCCAGGCAGGTGCTGGCGACGCGCTTGTCGTGTTCCGCCCACGCCTGGTCGGTCGATGCCATCGCGTGGGTGGTGAAGCCGCCGAGTGCGAGCAACAGGGTCAGGTAGGTTTTCATGGTCGTGGTTCCTGCGCCTTGTGAACAGGCAGCCATTATGCCCAACTGATGTTCATATGCGTACCTGGACGCCTGCGCCAGGCCCCGGCTGTTTCAGCGTGCCTGCTCCGTGACGAAGCGCGCCGCGGTGATCAGGCAGCCGGTGAGTTCCGGAGAGGAAAACTTGGTCAACACCGCGTTGGCACCGGCCAGGCGCGCCTTCTCGCTGTTCATCGTGCTGTCCAGCGAGGTGTGCAGCAGGACGTAGAGGTCCTTGAAGTCCGGTGTATCGCGCAGGGTGCGGGTCAGCGCATAGCCGTCCATTTCCGACATCTCGATATCCGATACCAACACATTGATCTGCGCATCGGTACCCTGCAGCTCCAGCAGGCAATCGATCGCCTCGCGGGCGCTGCGCGCCGTGCGGCATTCGATGCCCAGTGTGCGCAGGGTGATGAGCGACTGCTGCAGCGCCACATGGCTGTCGTCCACGACCAGAATCCTGGCGTTGGCAAGGCAGCGCGCGTCGGCATCGCTCAAGCGTTGAGGGTCGCCCTGCAGTCGCGCCGGGGCGATACCGTGGATGACTTTCTCGATATCCAGCACCTGCACCAAGGCACCGTCCACCTGGGTAACGCCGGTGATGAACGACTTGGTACCCGAGCCGTAGGGCGGCGGACGAATATCGGTGCTCAGGCAATGGACGATGCGGCTGACAGCCTGTACGTGAAGGCCCTGCTTGGAGCGGCTGACGTCGGTGACGATCAGGCAACCGCCGGAAGGGTCGAGCAATGGCTGTTCACCGATCGCTCGGCTCAGGTCGATGACGGACAGCGCCTGGCCACGCAGGGTTGCCACGCCCTTGACGTGCGGGTGCGCTTCGGGAAGCCGGGTCAGGGCAGGGCAGGGGATGATCTCGCTGACCTTGAGCAGGTTGATGGCCATCAACTTGCCGCTGCGCAAGGTGAACAGCAACAGCGAAAGGGAATCTGCGCGGGCGTTCTGGGATGCCATGTGAACCTTCTTGATGAAACCGATGCAGGGCCGTGAACAGCCGACCCATCGAGTGCGTTGCCTATGTATCGACTCGGCGTGCGCAGGCTTTAACGCGATCGTCGACAGGCTGCGAGCAGGGTCTTAACGTCGGTTTAATCGACAGAGCATAACTGTAGCGAGGTTGGCGGAAATCTCTGGTTACATCGTATTTCCGGATTTTTCCTACAGTCGTCCGCGCGAGTCAGCGTGTAGACTGGCGCCCATCGAAAACCCGCCCGTTTTGGCCTGTGAAGGGAAAGCTGCAATGAACGAAGTCAACTTGCGCCTGAACCGCGAACGCCGTTTCCTGGTGCTGCTGGGAGTGATCTGCCTGGCCCTGATCGGCGGCGCGCTGTACATGCAGATCGTGCTGGGCGAGGCGCCATGCCCGCTGTGCATCCTGCAACGCTACGCCCTGTTGTTCATTGCCCTGTTCGCGTTCATCGGCGCGGCCATGCGCGGCCGTACCGGCGTGACTTTGTGCGAAGGGCTGGTGGTGCTCAGTGCGCTGGGCGGTATCGCAGCTGCCGGCCGCCATGCGTGGGTGCTGGCCAATCCAGCGGTCAGCTGCGGCCTCGACACGTTGCAACCCATCGTCGACGGTCTGCCCCTGGCCAATCTGATGCCCAGTGTGTTCCAGGTGCAGGGGTTCTGCTCCACGCCCTATCCACCGGTGCTGGGCCTGTCGCTGGCGCAATGGGCGCTGGTAGCTTTCGTGATGACGGCTATTCTTGTACCACTGGGCATCTATCGCAATCGCACTCGCCGCTGAGTATTCCAGCACGCACGCCCGGTCATTATTCGTGCCGGAATCCGATTCCCCGTTGATGGGGTAAAGGCGCGAATGTGGCAACGTGTCGCCCTTGAGTTTGCAAAAGCCTCGTAATTACGGGCCTTTGCAAGGGTTGGCTGGGGTGCGACATCGTGTCGCAAGGCTTTGAAAGTGCGTCGGATTGTTGCATAATTTGGAAATACCTGTTGCCGGATTAGTCGTAGTCAATGGGTAATAGGCTCACTACAATCGCGGAAATTTCAGTGGGTCAGTGCCTCAAAAAGGGCAGGTCAGGTGGTCGCATGCACCAATGACAGGCACTTTTCGTACCGTTGGCACTGCCTGGCTGAACCCTTGCGTGGTCCGTGCACTCAAGGGAAGGAGTATGCAGCCCTTCGGCTGCGCACGTCATGACAGCTGCACCGCTCCAGACCGGTCTTGTCATCCCGCAGCAACTGCGAGCCTGGCATGTCCGTATTCAATCCCGATATAAATGCTGGCGCTTGGCAGGTCGAAGTGTTGGCTACCAAAACACAATTGCATTGAAGCAAGCTGCTCTAGAGGTCGTGAGATGAGTAAAAAGCGTTACCCCAGACTGTTTGGCATACTGCCCTTTTTAGGCATGCTTTTTCTCGGCGGGTGCAAGTGGACCCTGATCGACTCGAAAGGGCAGGTGGGCATCGACGAACGCAACCTGATCTACATCGCCACCGGGCTGATGTTGCTGGTGGTGATCCCGGTCATCGTCATGGCGCTCGCGTTCGCCTGGAAGTACCGTGCCTCGAACAAGGAAGCGACCTACACGCCTGAATGGGCGCACTCCACCAAGATCGAACTGGTGGTATGGGGCATCCCGCTGCTGATCATCATCGCGCTGGGTTACGTGACCTATGTGTCGACTCATCACCTGGACCCCTACCGTCCGCTGGAATCCGAGCACAAGCCGGTGACCATCCAGGTCGTGGCGCTGGACTGGAAGTGGCTGTTCATCTATCCGGAACAAGGCATCGCCACGGTCAACAAGATCGTCTTCCCGGCGAATGTACCGGTCAACTTCCGCATCACTTCCGACTCGGTCATGAACTCGTTCTTCATTCCGCAGCTTGGCGGCCAGATCTACGCGATGGCCGGCATGCAGACGCAGCTGCACCTGATCGCCAATGAAAATGGCGAGTTCGACGGCATTTCCGCGAACTACAGTGGTGCAGGCTTCACCGGCATGAAGTTCAAAGCAGTCGCTACGACCCAGGCCGATTTCGATGCATGGGTCAGTGAAGTGAAGAGCGCGCCTAAGCAGCTCGATGCAGCTACCTACGAAGCGCTGGCCAAACCTAGCGAGAAAAACCCGGTCGAGCTGTATTCCTCGTACGTTCCGAACCTGTTCCAGACCATCATCGACAAGTATGAAGGGATGAACCCAGGCAAAGGCGTCAGCCACGAGGGGAAACAGGCCTCGAACGAAGGGATGGACATGGGCAAGAATTCAGCTGCTGGGGCAGAGGAGTAAAAGATGTTCGGTAAACTTAGTCTGGAAGCGGTGCCCTTCCACGAGCCGATAGTGATGGTGACACTTGCCGTCGTTGCGCTGCTCGGGGCGGTGGTGTTCGGTCTGATCACCTATCACAAGAAGTGGACGTACCTGTGGACCGAGTGGTTCACGTCGGTCGACCACAAGAAAATCGGCGTTATGTACATCGCCGTTGCCCTGGTCATGCTGTTGCGGGGCTTTGCCGACGCCATCATGATGCGCTCGCAACAGGCTGTGGCCACTGCTGGCTCGACCGGCTTCCTGCCGCCCGAGCACTATGACCAGATCTTCACCGCTCACGGTGTGATCATGATCATCTTCATGGCCATGCCATTCATGATCGGTCTGATGAACATCGTCGTGCCGCTGCAGATCGGCGCACGCGACGTAGCCTTTCCGTTCCTGAACTCGGTCAGCTTCTGGCTGTTCGTGGTCGGCGCGCTGCTGGTCAACATCTCCCTGGGGGTCGGCGAGTTCGGCAAGACGGGCTGGGTGGCGTATCCACCGCTGGCGGGCATCCAATACAGTCCCGGAGTCGGTGTCGACTACTACATCTGGGCATTGCAGATATCCGGTCTGGGTACATTGCTGACGGGCGTCAACTTCATCGTCACCATCCTGAAGATGCGTGCGCCCGGCATGACCCTGATGAAAATGCCGGTGTTCACCTGGAACTGCCTGTGCACCGCTGTACTGATCGCTGCATCGTTCCCGATCCTCACCGCTGTACTGTTCATGCTGACGCTTGACCGTTATCTGGGCTTCCACTTCTTCACCAACGAGCTTGGTGGGAACCCGATGATGTACGTCAACCTGTTCTGGGCCTGGGGTCACCCCGAGGTGTACATCCTTATCCTGCCGGCATTCGGTGTGTTCTCGGAAGTCACTTCAACGTTCTGTCGCAAGCGCCTGTTCGGTTACGTGTCGCTGGTATGGGCAACCATCGCCATCACCGTGCTGTCGTTCATCGTCTGGCTGCACCACTTCTTCACCATGGGTTCGGGTGCCAACGTCAACGCCTTCTTCGGCATCATGACGATGGTGATCGCGATCCCGACGGGTGTGAAGATCTTCACCTGGCTGTTCACCATGTACCGCGGCCGCATCGAGTTCACCACTCCGATGCTGTGGACCATCGGTTTCATCGTGACCTTCAGCATCGGCGGCATGACCGGCGTTCTGCTGGCAGTGCCCGGTGCTGACTTCGTGTTGCACAACAGCCTGTTCCTGATCGCTCACTTCCACAACGTGATCATCGGCGGTGCGGTATTCGGTTACCTGGCCGGCTTCACTTTCTGGTTCCCGAAAGCCTTCGGCTTCAAGCTCAACGAGCGCCTGGGCAAGTACTCCTTCTGGTGCTGGCTGGTAGGTTTCTACCTGGCGTTCATGCCGCTGTACGTGCTGGGCTTCATGGGCATGACCCGTCGCCTGAACCACACCGACAACCCAGACTGGACGCCGTGGCTGTACGTGGCTTTCGTCGGCGCGCTGTTCGTGGCCGCCGGTATCGGCTTCATGCTGCTGCAACTCTATGTCTCGATCCGCGACCGTCATCTGAATCAGGACGTCTCGGGCGACCCATGGGATGGCCGTACCCTGGAGTGGTCGACTTCGTCGCCACCACCGTTCTACAACTTCGCCGAGCAACCAGTGGTTTCCGACCTGGACGCTTACTGGGGCATGAAGGAACGTGGTGAAGCCACTGCCAACGCTGCGGACTACAAGCAGATTCACATGCCGCGCAACACCGGTATGGGCGTGCTGATGTCGTTCTTCGGTCTGATTCTGGGTTTCGCTGCCATCTGGCACATCTGGTGGGCGGCTGCGATCGGTCTGGCCGGCATGGTCATCACCTTGATCGTGCGCAGCTATGACGATGACATCGACTACTACGTACCGGCTGAAGAAGTCGCTCGTATCGAAGGTGAACGCATGGCTCGCCTGGCAAACGCCGCACGAGTTGATTCTCGTCTGAACTCCACGGTGGAGAAGGCTTAAACAATGTCTAACGCAACCCTAAACGCGGAAGTGGCTCACGAGCACGAGCACGGTCACGACGATCATGATCATCACGATTCCGGGGGCATGACTGTCTTCGGTTTCTGGATCTACCTGATGACCGACTGCATCCTGTTCGCGTCGATCTTCGCCGCCTACGCAGTACTGGTTAACAACGTTGCCGGTGGCCCCTCGGGCCACGACATCTTCGAGCTGCCGTTCGTGGCAGCCGAAACCGCACTGCTGCTGTTCAGCTCCATTACCTATGGCTTCGCCATGCTGGCGCTGCACAGCAACGACAAAAGCGGTGTGATGAAGTGGCTGTTCGTCACTTTCCTGCTGGGCGCAGGCTTCATCGCGATGGAAATCTACGAGTTCCACAAGCTGATCGAAGAGGGCTTCGGCCCGCAGCGCAGCGGCTTCCTGACCGGGTTCTTCACCCTGGTCGGTACCCACGGCCTGCACGTGACCAGCGGTTTGATCTGGATGGCGGTGCTGATCGCCCAGGTCAAATCCAAAGGCCTGACCGCAACCAACAACACGCGCATGAGCTGCCTCAGCCTGTTCTGGCACTTCCTGGACGTGGTCTGGATCTGCGTGTTCACCGTCGTCTATCTGATGGGAGCTCTGTAAATGGCAAACCCTCATACCACTTCGGCCGGTAGCAGCCACGGTAGCTACAAGTCGTACATGATCGGTTTCGTGCTGTCGGTCATCCTGACCGCGATTCCGTTCGGCCTGGTGATGTTTCCGAGCATGTCCAAGGAAGCCACCCTGTGGATCGTGATGATCTTCGCGGTGATTCAGGTGCTGGTTCACCTGGTCTACTTCCTGCACCTGGACCGCACGTCCGAACAGCGCTGGAACGTGATTGCCTTCGTGTTCTCTGCGTTGATCATCGCGTTCCTGGTAGGCCTTTCGCTGTGGATCATGTTCAGCATCCATCACTTCATGATGGCGAAGTAAGGAACCCGGACATGTCCGTAAAGCACTTTATCCAAATCACCAAACCGGGGATCATTTTCGGTAACGTGCTTTCCGTGGCAGGTGGGTTCTTCCTGGCCTCTCAAGGGCATGTCGACATCGGGCTGTTTCTGGCCACGGTGATCGGTACATCGCTGGTAGTGGCGTCGGGCTGTGCATTCAACAACTGCATCGACCGTGACATCGACGTGAAGATGGAGCGCACCAAGAATCGCGCGTTGGTTCAGGGGCAGATTTCGGTGAAGGTCGCACTGATCTTCGCCACGCTGCTGGGGGTTGCCGGGATGGTCATGCTGTACGCATTGGCCAACCCGCTGGCGGCCCTGTGCGGCTTGATCGGCTTCGTCATCTACGTGGGCTTCTACAGCCTTTATCTGAAGCGCAAGTCGGTGCACGGCACCCTGGTCGGCAGCCTGTCCGGTGCCATGCCTCCGGTGATCGGTTACGTGGCAGTGAGCAACAGCTTCGATCTGGCGGCATTGACGTTGCTGGTGATGTTCAGCCTGTGGCAGATGCCCCATTCGTATGCGATCGCAATCTTCCGCTTCAACGATTACCTGGCGGCTTCGATTCCGGTGCTCCCGGTCAAGCGGGGTATCGTGGTGGCGAAGAAGCATATCCTGATCTACATCCTGGCTTTCCTCCTGGCGACGCTGATGCTGACCCTGGGTGGCTATGCCGGCATGAGCTACCTCGCAGTTGCCGCAGCCATGGGCATGTACTGGTTGTACATGGCCTGGACAGGTTACAAGGCGGTCGATGACAAGGTCTGGGCGCGCAAGCTGTTCGTGTTCTCGATCTTCACCATCACCGCGTTGAGCGTAATGATGTCCCTAGATTTCAAGGCGCCGGGCGAGCTGTTGCTGACCTACGCGCATTGATCCTGCTGCAGCGATAAAAACGCCCCGGACCGAACAGTTCCGGGGCTTTTTTTTGGGGCAAAGGTTGGGTCCGCACCGCATATTGCGCTTTACATCCCCGCATCGGCCCCGTTATCTTTCGGGCTGGCCACCGCAGTGGCCAACGTCGCTCGGACGGTTCCGGGCGCTTACGTATCCGAGGAAGTCATGGCCGAACCTGTTCGCCCGCGCCGCTTTGCGCGCATCGATCGTCTCCCCCCCTATGTGTTCAATATCACCGCCGAGTTGAAGATGGCTGCGCGTCGGCGCGGCGAAGACATCATCGACCTGAGCATGGGCAACCCCGACGGCGCCACGCCACCCCATATCGTCGACAAGCTGGTGACCGTTGCCCAGCGCGAAGATACCCACGGCTACTCCACTTCCCGCGGCATTCCGCGGCTGCGCCGGGCCATTTCGCGCTGGTACAAGGACCGCTATGCGGTCGATATCGACCCTGAAGACGAAGCCATCGTCACCATTGGCTCGAAAGAGGGTCTGGCGCACCTGATGCTGGCCACGCTCGACCAGGGTGATACCGTGCTGGTGCCCAACCCCAGCTACCCGATTCATATCTACGGTGCGGTGATCGCCGGCGCCCAGGTGCGCTCGGTGCCGCTGGTGCCGGGCGTGGACTTCTTCAACGAGCTGGAGAGGGCGATCCGCGAATCCATTCCCAAGCCGAAGATGATGATCCTGGGCTTTCCATCCAACCCGACCGCGCAGTGTGTGGAACTGGATTTCTTCGAGCGGGTGGTGGCCCTCGCCAAGCGCTACGACGTCTTGGTGGTGCATGACCTGGCCTATGCCGATATCGTCTACGACGGCTGGAAAGCGCCGTCGATCATGCAAGTGCCGGGCGCCAAGGACATCGCCGTCGAATTCTTCACCCTGTCCAAGAGCTACAACATGGCTGGCTGGCGGATCGGCTTCATGGTCGGCAATCCCGAGCTGGTCAATGCGTTGGCACGCATCAAGAGCTACCACGATTACGGCACGTTCACGCCGTTGCAGGTCGCAGCCATCGCCGCGCTCGAAGGCGATCAACAGTGTGTGAAGGACATCGCCGAGCAGTACCGCCAGCGCCGCAACGTGCTGGTCAAAGGCTTGCACGAACTGGGCTGGATGGTCGAGAACCCAAAGGCGTCGATGTATGTCTGGGCCAAGATTCCGGAGGCCTACGCGCACATGGGCTCGCTCGAGTTTGCCAAGAAGCTGCTGGCCGAAGCCAAGGTCTGCGTCTCGCCCGGCATCGGCTTCGGTGACTATGGCGACGACCACGTACGTTTTGCGCTGATCGAAAACCAGGATCGCATTCGGCAGGCCGTGCGTGGCATTCGCCAGATGTTTCGCAACGACAAGAGCTGACGCTCTACCCTGGCATATCGTGCCACTCGTACTGCATCTGGCGAGCGGTGAGGCGCGCCGCATCGGCACCGAGCAGGCGTGCCACCAGATGCAGGCTCATGTCGATGCCGGCGGAAATCCCGGCGCTGGTGACCAGGCTGCCAGCATCGACATAGGGCACATTCTCCCGCACATCGAGGTCCGGGTAGCTGTCGCGCAGCTCCTGGATGTCGGCCCAATGGGTGGTGACGCTCTGCCCCTCCAGCAGGCCAGCCTTGGCCAGGATCAACGCGCCACTGCATACCGAAGTGAGCAACCCGGTCGTCGCCGCCATCCGCCGCACCCACGCGAGGGTATTCGGGTCATTTACAGGTTGATCGATCACGCCCCCCGGCACGATCAGCACATCGCTGTGCACCTCTTCATCGAACTGGGCGTCGGGCTGCACCCGCAGCTCGTAGCGGGCGGTGAGCAGGTCGCGACTGGCCGCAACCGTGCTGACCACGAATGGCGCGTGAATGCTCAAACCGTCGCGCAGCGCAACGCGGGTGGCAACGCTGAACACTTCGTACGGCCCGGCGAAGTCGAGAATCTCGATACCGGGGTAGAGCAGGATGACAACCTGCAAGGGGCGGTCGAAAATCTGCAGTTCGGGGGGCAAGGCCTTGGACATACGGTCACTCCAGTCTGGAGCACGCATCATCGAGCTGAACGGTAAAAGGGTAAATGACAGTTACCCCACAGATCCTGCCAAAGTGTCGTGATTGCTTGCATCGCACGTTTGCGCGGCCAGGGCTGAAATTGTTTCTCGACGTTGCAATTGCCGAACATCACCTTTTTAAATGGCAACCTGATCCTGGCTTTTGGCCGATTGCGCGTAAACTTATCCTTCTTCGCGAGGCGGTCGACCATCACCGCACTCGTCCGCTGTGCCTCTGGCCAGTCATCGGCCAGGCTTCATCTTCACTTTCAGGATCATATCGTCATGACCAAACGGCTCACCAGCGCTCTGCTGGCTTGTGTATTGCTCGGCTCCAGCGCTGCCCACGCGCAGAAGGCGCCACCACCGGTGCAGTTGTCCCTGCTCGGGTCCGGCGGCGTGGTCAGTGCCATGCAGACCATCGTCGTCGAATACGAAAAAGCCACCGGCATCAAGGTCACCGTGCTGCCTTCACCTGCCATCGGCGACAACCCCATGGCCATCTCCAGTCGGCTGGAGCGCGGCGAGCGTGCCGACCTGGTGCTCACCGAAGACGCCGCGTTGAACAAACTCATTCAATTGGGTGAAGTGCAGCGCGAACCTCGCGTGGATGTCGGCAAGTCCTTCATTGCCATGGCCGTACGCCAAGGTGAGGCCAAGCCAGACATCGGCAGTGTCGACGCTTTTCGCAAGACGCTGATAGACGCCCGCTCGCTGGCCTACTCCAACAGCACCAGCGGCCTGTACCTGTCGCACCTGCTGTTTCCGCGGATGAAACTGGCCGAACAGCTTCGCGACAAAAGCAGCCTGGTAGACAGCGAACCTGTGGGTGCCGTGGTTGCTCGGGGCGATGTGCAACTGGGTTTCCAGCAATTGAGCGAGCTCAAGGCGGTACCGGGCATCGATATAGTCGGCCTGATTCCCGATGCGGTGCAGAAGATGACTTTGTATTCGGGCGGTGTCACGCGTACCAGCGCCCACCCTGAAGAGGCCGCCGCATTGCTGCAGTACCTGAGCACACCGGCAGCCCGTCTCGCCATTCAGGAAAGCGGGCTTACGCCGGTGCATTGATCACGCCGGGCGCCAACGGTGGTCTAGAGAATCTTCACAGTATGAAAGGCCACGGTGTCATAGGGCACGGTTACTTCCTGCTTGTCCTTGAGCTGGGGGTGGGTGGCAATGATTTCGCGGACTCTCTGGTAAATCGGCTCTTGCTGTTCAGGGGGGAGGGTGGCGATGAAGCTGATGGAGCGCACCCGGTTGAGAATCACGTCTTCCGGCGTGCCGGTGTGCGAATGGCTGAAGTGCTTTTCCACCAGCGGGTGGGCGAAGCCCTTGTGCGGGAACATTTCACGCCACTGTTGGGTGTAGAACCGCGGGCTGTCACCGGCCACCGCGCTGACCACGTCCGCCACCTGACGTACCCAGTCCTCGCGGGTATCGCGCAGGTTCCAGATCATTCCCAGGCGTCCGCCGCGCTTGAGCACCCGGTGGATTTCCTTCATGGCCTCGGGTTTGGCAAACCAGTGGAAGGAATGCGCGCAGATCACCGCGTCCACCGATTCGTTTTTCAACGGGATCTCTTCGGCGGCACCCTCGAGTATCTTCACGTAGGGCTTGTCGCCCCAGTTGAGTTCCAGCTTCTCGCGCATGGCGGAAACCGGTTCCACCGCGAACACCTCGGCGCCGATATCGACCAACCGCGGAATGAACTTGCCAGTCCCCGAGCCCAGGTCGAGTACAGTTGTATGGGGTGGGTCCCATTTGCTGTGCGGCTTGATCTGCATGATCTCGCGCAGCCAGTTGTCGAGTTCCTTCGGGTAGTCCGGGCGCCCCTTGTCGAATGAGCTGGCACCCTGCAGATAGCCTTTTACAGCCATCGATGGAAGGAGTTTGAGAAGTTTTTCGGTCAAGCTCTTGGGGTTTGTGGTGCTACTGTTTTTGTCGAAATTGCTCATGTTCGCCCTCGCACGCTTGCTAGCGCGGTTGTTGTCGCCAGGCTGATCGCACAGCGCAACGCCCAACCAGCCACGGTGGGCGTTATAAGACAAAGCGTAGCCCAAGGTCGTTGAGGTAACCTTTAATTCGTGCAGGGTGGGGTGAAACCGGATCAGCGTCCGTCGGAAAGTGTCTGGGCAACCGATGCCTCTGCCTGCTCGTTCAGCCACTGTCTGAAGACGGCGCACTTCGTGCTTTCTTCCGGCAATCGCGGGTACAGCACCACGTACTTCGAACCATCGCGAGTGAAGCCGAAGGGCGCTACCAATTGCCCGGATGCCAGTTCCTCTTGAACCATCAACAGTGACGCCACGCTCACGCCCAACGCAGCAGTAGCGGCCTGCAGGCACAGGTAGAAATGCTCGTACTCGACGGTTGCCACTTCCCCTGGCACTTTCTTCGCCAGTCGCAGCCACTGCTCCCAGGCAGCCGGTCGTGTGCTGCTGCGCAGCACGTGCACACCACTCAATCGCCTCACCGATTCCGCCAAGGCGGGCGCGCAAACCGGACCGACCCATTCAGGACACAACGCAGCACTTTCGACTGAATCGTCCCAGCGAAAATCGTCGCGTCGAATGGCCAGGTCAGCGCCGCATCGAGAAAAGTCGATCGGCCCACCCGCCGCCAGCAATTGAATCTGGATCTGCGGGTGCGCCTGATGGAAGGCAGGCAGGCGGGGAATCAGCCATTTCATCGCAATCGTCGGTTCGCAGGACACTACCAGCGTGTCTTCGCGCGCTTTTTGCTGCACCTGGCGGACCGCCTGCTCCAACTGCTCGAACATCGGCTGCGTGACGTCGTGCAGCAGCCGTCCTGCGTGGTTGAGAAAGACCGCACGATTGCGCCGATCGAACAGCTCCACCCCCAACGCGTCTTCCAGCGAGCGAATCTGGCGGCTGACCGCGCCGTGCGTCACGTGCAGTTGCTCGGCCGCCTTCATGAAGCTTTGGTTCTGCGCAGCGGCGTTGAAAAAGCGGAAAGAGGCGAGGGGCGGAAGGCTCATACGAACGACGAAATCTCACAGGTTTCGACGACTATAAATCGTTTTTTCCTGCCTGCGCAAAACTCCATGATTGCGCTCGTTGCCGGGCATTTTGGCAGCCTTACCAATAAAATGGAGAGAATCCATGGAAGATATGCATAAGCGTGCAATGCCGAGCAGCGCCATTGGACTGAGGCTTTTCGAGCCGTCAATCAACGATGTATGTGAAAGCGTGGCTCACAGTGGCTTCGCCTTTCTGCAGCCTCCCACGGTCGCTCACTTGCTGGACACCGTCGTGCCTGGCTTCATCCAGGACTGGGAACAGTTTCGGCAAAGCTGGGATCATCTGCAGCAGGATACATTCATGGGGGATGGCGGCACCTATCGCCTGCGTCGCCATGCGACCCTCTCCATCGAGCAAGGCAGTCGCCACTGGCAGGCTTGCGCTCATCGACCGCATTACCAGAACGTCGAGCACAACGGCCTCAACGGCGGCATCGTCCGGCATTACGCGCCGTTCACGACCGAGGTCTGCTCAGGCAAGGTGTTTTCGGCAGTGATGGACCTGTGCTGCGCCTTTCTCGGCGTCCTCGCTGGGCAAAGTGCCTGGCATATCGAAGCGCATCAGTTCCGTATCGATGCATCCCGCGGAGCGGCGTCCCCGACACCTGAAGGTGTGCACCGCGATGGCGTCGACTTCGTGTTCATGCTGCTGGTCAATCGAGTCAACGTGATGGAGGGCGAGACGTCCATCTACGACAATGACCTGCGGCTGCTGGCAAGGCACTCGATGATCCATGAACTGGAAGCCGCCCTGCTCAACGATGAGCAGGTTCGACACGGCGTCAGCGCCGTCATCCCCATACACCCCGATCGACCTGCCCACCGGGATGTCCTGGTCGTCACTTTCAAGAAACGTTGACGGGACGTGATCATGAACGAATTATTGGCAGTCGCCCTGATTACCGTACTGGCCGTCATCAGCCCGGGCCCGGACTTTGCCATGGTCACCCGCAACAGCTATGCCTACGGGCGTCAGAGTGGTTTGATCGCGGCTTTGGGCATTGCTTGCGGTGTACAGGTGCATGTGTTCTACACCGTGTTCGGCATCGCCGTGATCATCACTCAGTCGCCACTGTTGTTCATGGGCATGAAATGGCTGGGTGCCGGTTATCTCATCTACCTGGGCGTGCGCTCGTTGCTCAACACCTCCAAGTTGGCATTGGCCAACGTGGGAGGCGGGGCGCCGTCATTGTGCAGCGCATTTCGGACAGGCTTCTTCACCAATGCCCTCAATCCCAAGACCATGCTGTTCGTGGTAGCCACTTACAGTCAGGTCGTACAGGCGGGCAGTTCGATAATGACGAACTTTGCCTATGGCTTGTTCATGTCGTTCTCGCACTGGGTGTGGTTCAGCATCGTGGCGCTGTTCTTCTCGTCCGGGCCGCTGCGTCGGCGGATGCTGGAGAAACAACACGTTGTCGATCGGGTGATCGGCACCGCCCTCATAGGGTTGGCCGCGTGCCTGGTACTGCCGGGCCTTGGCAGTTGAGCCATTGCACCGCCCTCGCCGCGGCTATTTGTCCGGATGGGTGCTGTGCAATGGGCGTCAAACCGGCTGCAGCTTCTTCTCGAACACCACCACGCCATCCAGATCACGCAGTTGCACGGTCATTTCTCCGCTCTGGCCCTCGATCTGTACTTCACCGAAAAACTGGAAACCTGCGAACGGTGAGGTGTTCTGGGCCGGTGGTGCTTTCTGGAACACCACCTGTGGGCCAAAGGTGGCGTCCAACGGGTTGGGGCCGAAGCTGCCGGCGTTCAGTGGCCCGGCGACGAATTCCCAGAACGGTTCGAAATCCTGGAAGGCAGCGCGGTCCGGATGGTAGTGATGCGCGGCGCAGTAGTGCACGTCGGCGGTCAACCAGACCGTATTGACCACTTTCTGCTGGCGCACGAAGCCGAGCAGCTCGGCGATCTCCAGCTCGCGCCCCTTGGCGGCCCCATCATCGCCGTTGGCGATCGCCTCCCAGCGCCCGACCCCCGGGCTCATTTCACCATCCGGGACACCCAAGCCGATGGGCATATCGGCGGCAATGACTTTCCATTGAGCCTGCGACCCTTTGAGCCCGGACTTCAGCCAGTCCAGTTGCACCTGTCCGAGAAACGCCGTGCGGGCTTCGGGCCTGGCCGCCAGGTTATCGTCGTTGCCACCGCGGTAGCTGCGCATGTCCAAGACGAAGATGTCCAGCATCGGCCCATAGCTGAGCTTGCGGTAGATACGCCCGCCGTTGTCGGCGCGCTGCAGGCGCATGGGCGCGTACTCGAGCCACGCCTGACGTGCGTTGCCGACCAAATGGCGAATGTCGCGGTTCTGGTAGCGCGCGTCGAGTTGCTTGCTGGGCGACCAGTTGTTGGTCACCTCGTGGTCGTCCCATTGCCAGATCTGCGGCACCTCGGCATTGAAGCGCCGCACGTTTTCATCCATCAGGTTGTAGCGGTAGTTGCCGCGGTACTCGTCCAGAGTTTCCGCCACCTTGCTCTTGGCTTCGGTGGTGATGTTGCGCCATACGCGGCCATTCTCGGTGGTCACCGTGGCGGGCACCGGCCCGTCGGCGTAGATGGTATCGCCGCTGTGGATGAAGAAATCCGGCAAGCGCAGACGCATGGCTTCATAGATGCGCATGCCGCCGATATCAGGGTTGATACCGAAGCCCTGGCCCACGGTGTCGCCGCTCCACACGAAACGGATGTCGCGACGCTGCGAAGGCTCGCTGCGCAGATGGCCGAACCACGGTTCGCTGCTGACGCCGGTCTGCGCGTCTTCGAACTGCACGCGATAGAAGATCGCCTGGTCCACCGGCAGGCCGCTGAGTTCGACCCGCGCGGTGAAATCGCTGCCCGCGTCGGCCAGTGGCGATACCGAACGGCGAGGGTTGGTGAACATGCTGCGCGTATCCCATTCCACTACCATGCGTGCCGGGCGGTCGCAGCGGCTCCAGACCATGGCCCTGTCGCCCATCAGGTCGCCGGACTGCACGCCGTCAGTCAGTTGTGGCCGGTCCTTGACCGAGGCGATCACCGCCGGCGCCAGCCCAGGCAACAGAAAGCCTGCCCCCACGGCTTGGACGAGGCGACGGCGCTTGAGATCGAACATGGTCATGGCATAGCCCTTGGAAAGTGAAAGGGCTATGTAAGCGTGGGGATGTGACAGGGGCGTGTCAGCCAGGCACGATAACCTCGCTCGCCGAAGTTGCCTGCAGCGTACGCAGCCCTGTGAGCACGGCGGTCAGCATTAACAGCCCGGCACCGATGGCAACGGCGAACCCGGCACGGGTACCGAAGTGGTCGATGACCATACCGGCGACTGCCCCACCCATCGCGATGCCGACACTGACCCCTGTGCTCAGCCAGGTCAGCCCTTCGGTGATCTTGCCGGGCGGCAGGATTTTCGTGCCGATGTTCATTACCACGATCAGCGTCGGTGCGAACGACATGCCGGTGATGAACAGCAATCCGGTGAGCCAGTACACGTTGGGCGCGAAGATCGGCAACGTCGTTGCCACGGCAGTGAAGACCGCGCCAATCAGCAGCTGAGTTTCGTACGCCAGCCCACTTCTCACTGTCCCGAACGTGATCCCGGCAACCATCGAACCTGCAGCGAATCCCGCGAGGATAAAGCTGGCGGCTGCTGGCCAGCCTTGTTCCTTGGCAAAAGCCACTACCGCCACATCGACCGAGCCGCCGAGCAACCCCAGCGCCAGCATCGCCACCACGATGATCCGCAAGGCAGGAATGCGCAGCGGGGAAGTGGAGGGCCCCTTGACCGCCGGCACCGGCGGCGGCTCGGTTTCATGCTGGCGCAGAAAGGCAACCACGCCCACGGCCAACAACACGGCGGCTACCAGCGGGCCGGCTTGTGGAAACAGACCGCTGCTCAACGCGATGGACAACGGGGGACCGACGATGAAGGTGAACTCCACCAGCACTGTATCCAAGGAGTACGCGGCGTGCAGTTGTGGTTTTCCGCGAAACAGGTAGGCCCAGCGTGCGCGGATCATTGCGCCGAAACTGGGGAGCACGCCCGCCAGGGCGGCCAGCACGAACAGCACCGGCAGCGGCGCATGCCAATGCACGGCGCCGATCAGGGCCAGAAGCATGCCGATACTGAACGCCGCGACGGGCGCCAGCACCTTGCGCTGGCCGCGCTGATCCACCAGTTTCGAAATCATCGGCCCGAGTATGGCGCTGGTCAGGGTAAAAGTACCCGCCACTGCGCCTGCAACCCAATAACGCCCGGTTTCATGCACCAGCATGGTGATGAGGCCCAGCCCGATCATGGTCTGTGGAAGCCGGGCCATGGAGCCCGCCAGTAACAGAGCCACGACGCCCGGGGTTGCGAAGAATGTACGGTAGGCATTACTCATGTGAAGGGCGGAACTCCTTGTTCGCGGGGGGCATGAGGGAGAAGTTTACAGGGCCAACGAGGCGGGATGGATACCTGTCCGGAGGTGCTTCGGGAGAGTGGTCATATCGGCCGCTCAAGAAATAGAAGTCGTGCTGCCAGTGCTGTCATCACGCTCGCAAAGCCATAATTGGCCCAGCGTCGAGGCATGCTGTTCAACCGTCCGCGCAGCGTTCCCGCACACAGTGCCAGCACACTGTGAAAAACCAGGGAGATCAGCAGAAGCAGCACACCCAGCATGACCAGTTGAACCGTCACACTGGCGTTGCCGACAGTGACGAATTGCGGCAGAAACACCATGAAGAACAGCAGGCCTTTGGGGTTCAGCAAGCTGTTGAGCGTGGCGCGAATGAAGATCTTGCGGATCGAACCCAGGGGGCGGGGTGCAGCGCTTTCGCCAGTCGGCGCCGTCAGCGCTTGCCAGGCCAGCCACAACAGATAGCACGCACCGGCCAGCCGTAACAAGTCGAAGGCAGGCGCCCAACTCATGACGACAGCGCCCATGCCGGCGCTGACCAACAGCGTCAGCAGCAAGTCCGCCAGCGAAATCCCCAACGCCGCCGCCACCCCGGCCCGCCAGCCATGGGCCAGCGCATGGCTGGTGACGAAGGCCATGTTCGGTCCGGGAACGACCAACAGGAGCATTGCGGCGATAACGAACAGGTAGAGGTTAGCTGCATCCGGCATGACGAGCGCTCCTGTGGATTGAGTTCACAGGGTAGGCGCATCGAGGGAGCGGCGGGAGGTACAGTTCAACAGAAGGTGGGGACAACAGTGGTCGGGGCGGGGCCTGTCGGGCGACGGATGGGTGCGGAAGTGGTAGCGATTGGGCTGGCGCCTTCGCGGCCACTTGCCGCCCCTGCAACGGGAGTGGGAGAAATCGCAGACGAAAAAAAAGACCTTCGCGAAGGTCTTTTTTCTGATTTGGTGCCCCGAGGGAGACTCGAACTCCCACTCCTTTCGAAAACGGATTTTGAATCCGCCGCGTCTACCAATTCCGCCATCAGGGCTTACAGGCGGCGAAGTATAGAGACGGCGCGACCACTGGTCAATCAGCTTTCATGGTCAATTTTGCAGATTTTTGCTAGAATTTTCAGCCCTATACAGCCGAACCCTATCATGCGTGTCGCCGATTTCTCTTTCGAGCTTCCTGATTCCCTGATCGCTCGCCATCCGTTGGCGGAGCGCCATGGCAGCCGCCTGTTGGTCCTCGATGGGCCGTCCGGTGCGCTGGATCATCGTCAATTCACCGATCTGCCCGGTTTTCTCAGGCCAGGGGACCTGATGGTGTTCAACAATACCCGGGTGATTCCGGCACGGGTGTTTGGCCAGAAGGCGTCGGGGGGCAAGCTGGAGATTCTGGTCGAGCGCGTGCTGGACAGCCATCGCGTGCTGGCCCACGTGCGTTCCAGCAAGTCGCCCAAGCCGGGTTCGAAGATCTTGCTCGACGGCGGCGGCGAGGCCGAGATGGTCGCGCGGCATGATGCGCTGTTCGAGCTGCGCTTCAATGAAGAGGTGTTGCCACTGCTCGATCGGGTCGGGCACATGCCGTTGCCGCCCTACATCGACCGGCCTGACGAGAGCGCCGATCGCGAGCGCTATCAGACCGTGTACGCCGAGAAGGCTGGCGCGGTGGCGGCGCCGACGGCGGGGCTGCATTTCGACAAGGCGCTGCTGGCGCAGATCGAGGCGATGGGGGTCCAGACCGCCTTCGTGACGCTGCATGTCGGCGCCGGTACCTTCCAGCCGGTGCGGGTCGAGAAGCTTGAAGACCACCACATGCATAAAGAGTGGCTGGAGGTCAGCCAGGACGTGGTCGACGCGGTGCAGGCGTGCAAGGCCCGCGGTGGTCGAGTGGTGGCGGTAGGCACCACCAGCGTGCGCTCGCTGGAAAGCGCGGCGCGTGACGGCGTATTGAGGCCGTTCAGTGGCGATACCGATATCTTCATCTTTCCGGGGCGACCGTTCCATGTGGTCGATGCCCTGGTCACCAATTTCCATTTGCCGGAGTCCACGCTGCTGATGCTGGTCTCGGCGTTCGCGGGTTATCCCGAAGCCATGGCGGCCTATGCGGCAGCGGTGGCCAACGAGTACCGCTTCTTCAGTTACGGTGATGCCATGTTCATCACCCGCAATCCGGCGCCTCGCGGTCCCAGCGAAGCCGCGCCAGGGGATCAAGCATGAGTCGCACCTGTCGTATGTCGTTCGAATTGCTGGCCACCGATGGCAAGGCCCGTCGTGGCCGCCTGACCTTCCCGCGTGGCGTGGTGGAGACCCCGGCGTTCATGCCGGTGGGCACCTATGGCACGGTCAAGGGCATGTTGCCGCGCGACATCGAGGCGATCGGTGCGCAGATGATTCTGGGCAACACCTTCCACCTGTGGTTGCGCCCGGGCACTGCGGTGATCAAGGCGCACGGCGACCTGCACGACTTCATGCAGTGGAAAGGGCCGATTCTGACCGACTCCGGTGGGTTCCAGGTGTTCAGCCTTGGCGCCATGCGCAAGATCAAGGAGGAGGGGGTTTATTTTGCGTCTCCCGTCGACGGTTCCAAGGTGTTCATGGGGCCGGAAGAATCGATGCAGGTCCAGCGCGACCTGGGCTCGGACGTGGTGATGATTTTCGACGAGTGCACGCCTTACCCGGCCGACGAGCACACCGCGCGCACCTCCATGGAGCTGTCGCTGCGCTGGGCGCAACGGTCCAAGGACGCGCATGGCGAAAGCACCGCGGCGCTGTTCGGCATCGTTCAGGGCGGCATGCACGAGAACCTGCGCATGCGTTCGCTCGAAGGCCTGGACAAGATCGGTTTCGATGGCCTGGCCATCGGCGGCCTGTCGGTGGGCGAGCCCAAGCATGAAATGATCAAGGTGCTCGACTACCTGCCGGGCCTGATGCCGGCTGACAAACCTCGTTACCTTATGGGGGTAGGCAAACCCGAAGACTTGGTCGAGGGTGTGCGCCGCGGCGTCGACATGTTCGACTGCGTGATGCCGACGCGCAATGCGCGCAACGGGCATCTGTTCATCGACACGGGCGTGCTGAAGATCCGCAACGCGTTCCATCGCCACGATGATTCGCCGCTGGACCCTACCTGCGATTGCTATACCTGCCGCAACTTCTCGCGCGCTTATCTGCATCACCTGGACAAGTGTGGCGAAATGCTCGGTAGCATGTTGAATACCATCCACAATTTGCGTCATTACCAGCTGCTGATGGCTGGTTTGCGCGAGGCTATTCAACAGGGTACATTGGCCGCCTTTGTCGATGCCTTCTATGCCAAGCGCGGGCTGCCCGTGCCGCCCTTGGACTGACCGTTTTATAAAGACTTTAAGTCAATAACTTCTAAGTAACTGGAGCGTTGAATGAGCTTTTTGATCCCCGCCGCTTTCGCGGACGCCGCTGCACCGGCTGCTGGCCCTGCCGGCTCTGGCTTCGAGTGGATTTTCCTGGTCGGTTTCCTGGTCATCTTCTACATGATGATCTGGCGTCCGCAGGCCAAACGTGCCAAGGAACAGAAAAACCTGTTGGGCAACCTGCAGAAAGGTGACGAAGTGGTCACCAGTGGCGGCATCGCCGGCAAGATCAACAAGGTCACCGACGACTTCGTGGTCATCGAAGTGTCCGACACCGTCGAGCTGAAAATCCAGAAGGGCGCCATCGCCGCGACCCTGCCCAAAGGCACGCTCAAAGCGATCTAAGCTGCAGACTTTTACCCATGTCGGGGCGCGCAAGGCGCCCCGCGTCTTGAACGGGCGGCGTGATGCTGAACAAATACCCTCTGTGGAAATATGTACTGATCCTGGCGGTGCTGGCGATCGGTTTTATCTATTCCGCACCTAATCTCTATCCTGATGACGCGGCCATCCAGGTCAGCGGCGCGAGCACTTCGCTGCAGGTCAATCAGGCAGATCTGGATCGCGTCGGCACGGCACTCAATGCCGCCGGCATCCAGGTCAAATCCGCAAGCCTCGCCGAAAACGGCAAGGGTGGTCTGCTGCGCCTGACCAAGGCCGAAGACCAGTTGCCGGCCAAGGATGTCGTGCGCAAGGCGCTGGGCGATGACTATGTGGTGGCCCTGAACCTGGCTCCGACCACGCCGCCCTGGTTGCGCAGCCTGGGTGCAAGCCCGATGAAGCTGGGCCTCGACCTGTCCGGTGGCGTGCACTTCCTGCTCGAAGTCGACATGGACAAGGCGCTCGACGCCCGCATGAAAGTCTACGAAGGCGAAGTCAAGACGCTGCTGCGCAAGGAGCGCGTGCGTTATCGCAGCCTGCCGCAGCAGGATGGCGCCATTCAGCTGGGCTTCAGCGACACCGCTACCCGCGACCAGGCACAAGCCCTGATCCGCAAGAGTTTCACCGATTTCGACCTGACTGCCAGCGAGCGCAGCGAGTTGTCGGTGCTGCGCCTGGCCATGACCCAGGCCAAGGTCGCGGAGATCCGCGAGTACTCCATCAAGCAGAACCTGACCACGGTGCGTAACCGGGTCAACGAGCTGGGTGTGGCCGAGCCGCTGGTCCAGCGCCAGGGTGCCAACCGCATCGTGGTCGAGCTTCCGGGCGTGCAGGACACTGCCGAAGCCAAGCGTATCCTCGGCAAGACCGCCAACCTCGAGTTCCGTCTCGGTGCCGGTCCGGATGATTCCAAGGCGACTACCGAAACCTTCGAGTTCCGCGAGGGCAACCGTGCTCCCGCGGCAGTCGAGCGTGGCCTGATCATCACCGGTGACCAGGTTACCGATGCCCAGGCCAGCTTCGACGAACACGGCCAGCCACAGGTGAACATCAAGCTCGATGGCCACGGCGGCGACCTCATGAGCCGCGCCACGCGCAGCAACGTTGGCCGCAGCATGGCGGTGATCTTCATCGAGCAGCGCCCGACTACGCGCTACGTCAAGCAGACGGTCAATGGGGTCGAGAAGGACGTTGCGGTACAGACCTTCACCGAAGAGAAGAAGATCATCAGCCTGGCGACCATCCAGTCGCCGCTGGGCAGCCAGTTCCGCATCACCGGCCTCAACGGCCAGGGTGAGTCATCCGAACTGGCGCTGCTGTTGCGTGCCGGTGGTCTGGCGGCACCGATGTACTTCGCCGAAGAACGTACCATTGGTCCGAGCCTGGGTGCCGACAACATCACCAAGGGTGTCGATGCATCGCTGTGGGGCATGCTGTTCGTCTCGCTGTTCATTATTGCCATCTACCGCTTCTTCGGTGTGATCGCCACCGTGGCACTGGCCTTGAACATGGTCATGCTGCTGGCGCTGATGTCGCTGCTGGGGGCAACCCTGACGCTGCCGGGCATTGCCGGTATCGTGCTGACGATGGGCATGGCGGTGGACGCCAACGTGCTGATCTTCTCGCGCATACGTGAGGAAATCGCCAATGGCATGAGCATCCAGCGCGCCATTCACGAAGGTTTCGACCGCGCCTACACCGCGATCATCGATGCCAACCTGACGACGCTGCTGGTCGGCGGCATTCTCTTCGCCATGGGCACCGGCCCGGTCAAGGGCTTCGCCGTCACTATGTCCCTCGGGATCTTTACCTCGATGTTCACGGCCATCATGGTGACCCGCGCAATGGTCAACCTGATCTACGGCGGTCGGGACTTCAAGAAGTTGTGGATTTAAGGGGCTGCCATGTTACGTACCATCAACTTCATGGGCGTTCGCAATATTGCGTTCGCCATCACCGTGCTCCTTACCGTGCTGGCGTTGTTCAGCATGTTTCACAAGGGCATGAACTACGGGCTGGACTTCACCGGCGGTACGCTCATCGAGCTGACCTACGAAAAGCCGGCCGACCTGGGCCTGGTGCGTGAAGAGCTGGTGAAAGCCGGTTATCACGATGCCGTGGTGCAGAACTTCGGTGCTACCACCGACCTGCTGGTGCGCATGCCGGGTGAAGACCCGCAATTGGGCAACCAGGTCGCGGCGGCGCTGCAGACGGTCGGTGGCGACAACCCTGCCACGGTCAAGCGCGTCGAATTCGTCGGTCCGCAGGTGGGTGAAGAACTGCGCGACCAGGGCGGCCTCGGCATGTTGCTGGCGCTGGGCGGCGTGCTCATCTATCTGGCGTTCCGCTTCCAGTGGAAGTTCGCAGTCGGCGCGATCCTGTCGTTGATCCACGACGTGATCGTCACCGTCGGCCTGCTGTCGTTCTTCCAGATCACCTTCGACCTGACGGTGCTGGCGGCGGTACTGGCCATCATCGGTTACTCGCTCAACGACACCATCGTGGTATTCGACCGGGTTCGCGAGAACTTCCGGGTGATGCGCAAGGCGTCCTTGATCGAGAACATCAACGTGTCCACCACCCAGACGCTGCTGCGAACCGTGGCGACCTCGGTGTCGACCTTGCTGGCCATCGCCGCACTGATGTTCTTCGGTGGCGACAACCTGTGGGGCTTCTCGCTGGCGTTGTTCATTGGCGTGATGGCCGGCACCTACTCGTCGATCTACATCGCCAACGTGGTACTGATCTGGCTGAACCTGAGCAGCGAGGATCTGATTCCTCCAGTGGCCAAGGACCAGGTCGACGACCGTCCATAAGACGTTCGACTGTCCCGGCGGCAAGGCCCGAAAGGCGCGAGTATTGAACTCGCGCCTTTTTTTATGCTCCAAGGCATGGAAGCGTGGCTTCGTGCCATGATTGTAGTCAGGAGGTTCAAAGTGAATAAATCGTTGCTGATTGGTGCAGTGCTCGGTGCAGTCGGTGTTACAGCCGGAGGTGCCGTTGCAACCTACAGCCTCGTGAACAAGGGCCCCGAGTACGCTGACGTATTGGCCGCAGAGCCGATCAAGCAGCAGATCAAGACGCCTCGCGAAGTGTGCAAGGACGTCACCGTGACTCGCCAGAAGGCCGTTCAGGACCAGCATCAGATCGTTGGCAGCGTCCTTGGTGCAGTGGCAGGTGGTTTGCTCGGCAACCAGGTCGGCGGTGGCAATGGCAAGAAGATCGCGACCGTGGCCGGTGCCGTCGGCGGTGGCTATGCAGGCAACAAGGTGCAGGAAGGCATGCAAGGCCGTGACACCTACACCACCACCCAGACGCGCTGCAACACCGTCAATGACATCAGCGACAAGGTCGTTGGCTACAACGTGAAGTACCAGCTCGATGGCAAGGTTGGCCAGGTGCGCATGGATCGTGATCCCGGTTCGCAGATCCCTGTGAACAAGCAGGGTCAGTTGATCTTGGGCGAAAATCAAGCCGGGCAGTAAGCCTCTCGCTCTGCCTCGATCGCAGGCGCCGCCGCCCCAGGTGGCGTCAGCTCCACACTTGAACAGTACTCCATGAACAGCCGGGTCGCCCGACTTGGCTGGTTGTTGCGCAGGTGCGCCATCACCAAGGTCGAGGCAGGCATATCGTCTTCGATCTCCAGATGAGCCAGCAGCTTGCCGTCGTATGTCATCTGCGTACACGGCCGCGTCACCAGCACCGAAAACCCCAGACCTTGCCCTACCATGCAGCGCACCATTTCAATGGAAGGGGAGCTGTAGGCGACCACTGGCGCATAGCCCTTTTCGGTGAAGATATCCATGAAGTAGCTGCGACTGGGGACGGCGTCGAGCAGGATCATCGGCTCCTGGCTCAGGGCCTGCAAGGTCACGGACGGCTGTTGTGCCAGGGGATGCTCGACAGGCAGCAGCGCGTAGGGCTTGTGCGGTGCGTTGAGGGCCTGTTTGTGTATGGTCGTGCCCAGCTCCAGATCGTAGAGAAAAGCCAGGTCGAAGCGACCCCGGTGCAGGCCATGCATCAATTCATGTTGTTCGCCGTCATACAACTGAATGGAAACTTCCGGGTACAGGCTTTTGAATCCAGCCACCAACTTGGGCATGTACAAAGGCGCTGCCGATTCGAAACAGCCAATGGCAATAGTGCCGGAAACATTGCCATTCTCGGCGCGTGAGTCCTGTTCCAATTCCTGGGACAGGCGCAACAACTCCTTGGCCTTCTCATAGATCCTGCCGCCCCCAGCGGTAAGTGAAACACCCTGGGCATGATGGCGAACGAACAAGGGTTGGTTGAAGGCTTCTTCCAGATTCCTGATGGCAACCGAGATGGACGGCTGGGATATATGCAGTTGTCTGGACGCTTCGGCAATGCTGTCCTGTTCTACGGCAGCCACGAAGTATTTAAGTTGCCGCAGGGTAAAGTGCATCACGTTCGACTCCTGTGCAGCGCTGTTCCGCGATGCGCTGGCTGAATAGGTTTTACCTATCTTTGCCAAGGCTGTGCGAAGACCATGCCAGTACTGGCCTGGCCATATCGCCAGCATTGCGGGATGTTCCCGTGGCACGGCGCGGCAGCCTGCTTCACCAGGGCGCTCCTGGCTGCGACATTCCGGCACATCCAGCAAATACAGGCAGGTTTGCCTTTGCGCAGCGAAACGCCCCATGTTCGCACGGACTGGAAGTTCACCGCGCCAATACCGTGCACGGGCTTTTCGAAGGTCGTGGTTGTTTCACTGCGTAGCGCACGAAGTCTTCTGTAGCGAACTACCCGAGCCGCTCCTGCTTAGATTTTTCCTATGCAAGGGGCTCGAATTTACTAATTTCGGCACGACCTGGCATCAATCATGATGGTTTCAAGACGGGCAGAACGGGCAACGTTCGAAGTTCAGATCCGACAGGAAGTCACCCATCACTATTGACCTTGCCGAGCGAGCCGACGATGACGTTTGACTGGAAATACATGTTTGGTCTGCTCAGCGATACCGAGTTCTGGATGGCGGCCTGGACCGTGATTCAACTCAGTGTATTGACCTGGGTCATCAGTATCGTGCTGGGCTTTGTTCTGGCCCTGGCGAAGCAGTCCACCCGTCCATTGATCAATCTGCCAGCGCGCGGTTATATCTGGCTGTTTCGCAGTCTGCCGCTGTTGGTGCTGCTGATATTCGTCTACAACCTGCCGCAGGCGATACCGTCCACATCGGCCGTACTGGCCAACCCGTTCTGGGCTGGCCTGATCGCGCTGGTGCTCAGTGAAACCGCCTACGTCGCAGAGATCCATCGTGGTGGCTTGCTGTCCATCGCCAAGGGCCAGAGCGAGGCCGCCCGGGCCCTGGGCCTGCGGTTTGCGGGCACGCAATGGCGCATCGTCATTCCCCAGGCATTGCGGGTGGCGCTGCCTTCGCTCACCAATGAATTCATCTCCATCGTCAAGCTCAGCTCGCTGGTGTCGGTGATCTCGTTGACCGAGATCCTCATGGTGGGTCAGCGCCTGTACTCGCAGAACTTCCTGGTCATGGAAACCATGGCCGGAGTGGCGTTCTTCTACGTGCTGATCGTGACCGTGTTCGACTTTCTGCTCAAGCGCCTGGAGCGCTATCTGGACGTGACCCAGACCAAGGCCGCGCGCCTGCCCGATGCCGAAGTGCTGCGGCTGGCCACCGAGCACAAGGCTGCCGTGGCGCGGCCCAACAGCGATTCGACTGGCCCCGCGCTCCAGGCGACCAAGCTGCACAAGGCCTACAACGACGTCGAAGTACTGGGCGCGGTGAGCTTGCAGATCCAGCCGGGTGAAGTGGTGTCGGTCATCGGCCCTTCGGGTTCGGGCAAGACCACGCTGATTCGCCTGCTCAACGGGCTGGAGCAGATCGACAACGGTGACATCAAGATCAACGGCCAGCCGTTCATTCACCTGGACCGACAGGGCGCACAGCCGCAGCGCTATGTAGAACACGCCGAGCATCGCCTGAACATCGGCATGGTGTTCCAGAGCTTCAACCTGTTCCCGCACATGACCGTGCTCAACAACCTGCTCATGGCCCCGCGTTATCACCGCCTGGCGCCGCTGGCCGATCTCCGGCAGCAGGCCTACGCCCTGCTGCACAAGGTCGGCATGCTCGACCATGCCTGGAAGTACCCGCATCAGTTGTCCGGTGGCCAACAGCAACGCGTGGCGATTGCTCGCGCACTGATGATGCGCCCACAGATCATGCTGTTCGACGAACCCACCTCGGCGCTCGACCCTGAGAAGGTCAACGAGGTGTTGCAGGTCATCGAAGCGCTGGCCAGCGAAGGCATCACCATGATCATCGTGACCCACGAAATGAATTTCGCCTTCAAGGTTTCCGATCGCATCGTCTTCATGGAGAAGGGCCGCGTGGTCTGCGATGACAGCCCGCAGGCGCTGCGTAGCGGGCATAACCCACGGGTGGAAGCGTTCCTCAAAGATGTCTCGTTGGCCTGAATCCAACCTAACTGGTGCGAGTAGCAAACATGATCGAGCAATGGCAGATAGACCGGTTTCATCAAGATGGCTTTCTGGTCGTGGAGGACGTGCTGGCTGCGCCTGAAGTCGCCGCGCTGCAACAGGACTTCGACCAGTGGGTTCAGGACAGCCGCAGCCAGTCCCAGGCGTGGGGGGAAACGCTGGATGGGCGCCCCCGCTTCGATGTGGAAAGCGATCACCGCGCGGACCATCCTTCGCTGCGCCGCGTGGCCTCGCCCACCGAGATTTCGCCGGCGTATCGCCAGGCCGCCTTCGCCTCGCGCATGGCCGAGATTGCCGGACAGTTGATCGGCGGCGCCGGTACGCGCTTCCACCACAGCAAGATCAACTCCAAGCTGCCGCACACCGCCACCCAGGTGAAATGGCACCAGGATTTCCTGTTCACCCCGCACAGCAACGATGACCTGGTGACGGCGCTGTTGATGATCAGCGAAGTGACCCCGCAGAACGGCCCGCTCAAGGTCATCCCCGGCAGCCACACGGGCCCGCTGTGGTCGCACTGGCACGACGAGCGCTTTACCGGTGCGGTGGCCGATGCCGTGGTCGATGAGCACTGCCAGGCACCGGTGGCCTGCTTCGGTCCGCCCGGTTCGGTGTGCTTCATGCACACCCGTCTGCTGCATGCCTCAAGCCCCAACCACACCGAAGATCCGCGAACCCTGTTCATCAGCGTCTACGCCGCCGAGGACGCTTTGCCGCTGGCCGACAACCCGCTGCCCAGCGAGCACGCCGGGCTTCTGGTGGCCGGGCGCGAGAGCGGCCTGGTGCGCAGCACCGATCACCACGTTCGCCTGCCCCAGAAACCCAAGGGTGCATCGTTTTTCGTCCAGCAGGCCGGTACCGACCTGACGACTGCCTGACTCCATTGACTGCGAGGAATACCCCATGAAATTGCCAAGCCTGATCGTCCGCCCCGTTGCCATGGCCGTGTTCGGCGCCGTCCTGGCTGCCAGCTCGTTGAGCGCTTCGGCGTTCCAGCAGCCCGGCAAGATCGTCGCCGGTTCCGATATGACGTTCTTCCCCTACGAGTACATGGAGAAGAACAAACCCGCCGGCTTCGATATCGAATTTCTCGACGGTCTGGCCAAGGTCATGGGCATGACTGCGGAAAACATCGACACGCGCTTTCCCAACCTGATCAGCGGACTGCAGGCCGGACGGTTCGATATCACCAACTCGTCGATGTACATCACCGCCGACCGCCTGAAGGTGATCGACATGGTCCCTTACCTGAAAAGTGGCGAGTCGATACTTGCAGTGAAGGGCAGTGACTATCAGCCCAAGACGCCCGAAGAGTTCTGCGGCCACAAGATCGGCTCCATGGGTGCCACGTCCTGGCTGCAGCAGTTGCAGAAGCTGTCTGCCGAATATTGCGTGAAGAATGGCCTGCAGCCGATTGCCATCAGCGAGTACGGCACCGATCCACAGGCAACCCAGGCCATGCTGGCGCACGCAGTCGAGGCGCAGATCACCGATGCGGCGGTCGCCCGTGGTGTGGTCGACAAGCTGGGCAACCGCGTGGTGATTTCCTCGCAGACCCTGATCTACCCGGTGCTCAACGGCTTCGGCGTGAAGAAGGGCAACGATGCCGTCAGAAACGCGCTCGTCGAAGGCCTGGAAAAGTACAGCAAGACCCCTGAGTACGCCGCCTTGCTGGCCAAGTACAAGTTCCAGGCGCCGACTGCCGATGACATCGCCACATTGATGCCCAAGCCCTGATATCGCGCATCAAGATCAGCCAACAGTGCCCGTGGATCGTCGCGGGTACGTGCCAACGGAGTGTTCAGCGCCATGGCCCTGAGTTTCGAAGAACAGACGCGCGTCGACCTGGCGGCGACGTTCCGTATCATCGCCCACCTGGGCATGCATGAGGCGGTCGCCAACCATTTCAGTGCGGCCATCAGCGCCGACGGCAAGCAGTTTCTGCTCAACCCCAAATGGGTGCATTTTTCCCGCCTGCGGGCCAGCGATCTGTTGCTGCTCGATGCCGACGATGCCGAAGCCGCCCAGCGCCCGGACGTGGATGCCACTGCCTGGTCGATCCACGGCCAGGTTCACCAACGCCTGCCCGATGCCCGTGTGGTGCTGCATCTGCATCCGGTCTATACCACCGCCGTGGCCTGCCTGGCGCAGCCCAGGATCGTGCCGGTCGACCAGAACACGGCGCGCTATTTCAACCGCGTCGCGGTGGATGAACTGTATGGCGGCATGGCCGATACCAGCGCCGAGGGCGCGCGCCTGGCCAGCCTGCTGCAGGACAAGAGCCGGCTGCTGATGGGCAACCATGGTGTCATCGTCACTGCCCCCACGGTGGGTGAGGCGTTCGATGACATCTGGACCCTGGAGCGCGCCTGCCAGATTTTGGTAACCGCCTGGTCGACCGGCCAGCCGCTCAAGGTGCTGGCTGATGAAGTGGCGGAAAAGACCGCGCGGGACTGGGAGAAAATCAGCGATTTTTCCCAGCGCCATTTCGAAGAAATGAAGTACCTGATGATTCAGGCGGATCCCTCGCTGGTGGACTGAGCACCCGACATCCACTGAGCGCTCTGCACAGCCTCGCGGGTGCCGCAGGACGCCGTGTGCCCGGCTTTCGAATTTTCATGAAGACAGCGGCAAGCCCTGACGGCCTGCCGAAGGATGCCAAGATGAACCAACAGATCACCGAAATAGACACCCTGGTAGTGGGTGCTGGACAGGCCGGGGTGGCCATGAGCGAGCACCTGAGCCGTCTGGGCATCCCTCACCTGGTACTGGAGCGGGCTCGCATCGCCGAAGCCTGGCGCTCGGGCCGTTGGGACTCATTGGTGGCCAACGGCCCGGCCTGGCACGATCGGTTCCCCGGCCTGGAATTCGACATGGACCCGGATGGCTTCGCCGGCAAGGAGCAGGTGGCCGATTATTTCGAAGCCTATGCCCGCACATTCGACGCGCCGATCAAGACCGGTGTGGAGGTCAAGCGAGTGACGCGCAACGTCGGTCGCGCCGGCTTCACCGTGGAAACCAGCGCGGGCACCTATTCGGTCAAGCACCTGGTGTCGGCCACCGGGCCGTTCCAGAAACCGGTCATCCCGGCCATCGCGCCCACTGATTCAGCGCTTCACCAGATCCATTCGGCGCACTATTTCAACCCCGAGCAATTGCCCGCAGGCGCGGTGCTGGTGGTCGGTGCGGGGTCATCCGGGGTGCAGATCGCCGAGGAGCTGCTGCGCGCAGGACGCAAGGTCTACCTGTCGGTCGGTCCGCACGATCGGCCACCGCGCGCTTACCGCGGACGGGATTTCTGCTGGTGGCTGGGTGTGCTCGGGCTGTGGGACAGCGAAACCGTGCAAGCGGGCCGCGAGCACGTCACCATTGCCGTCAGTGGCGCCCGCGGCGGGCATACCGTGGACTTTCGTCGCTTGGCGCAAGCCGGGATGGTGCTGGTCGGCCTGACCGAGCGCTTTGCCGATGGCACCGTCACCTTTGCCCAGGACCTGAACGACAACCTCGACCGGGGTGACGAGAACTATCTGGCCCTGCTCGATGCGGCCGATGCCTATGCCGAGCGCAACGGCCTGGACTTGCCCCTGGAACCCACTGCCCGCGAGCGCGTAGCCGACGCGGCGTGCATCGCCCAGCCGCTGCAGGCGCTGGACCTGGCCGAGGCGGGCGTGGCCACGATCATCTGGGCCACCGGTTATTCTCAAGACTACAGCTGGCTGCAGGTGGACGCCTTCCACGCCAACGGCAAGCCGCGTCACCAGCGCGGCGTGAGCAGCGAACAAGGCATCTATTTCGTCGGTCTGCCATGGTTGTCGCGGCGCGGTTCGGCGTTTATCTGGGGCGTATGGCACGACGCCCGGCATGTCGCCGACCAGATCGCCACCCAGCGCAAATACCGCGCCTACGACGAGTCCAGGTCAGCCGCGGACTTGCCCGCCGCGTTGCGCGCCAACGCTTGATCGCAGCTGTTGATCACTACTGTGTGGCGTCACCTCGACGCCTACGCCAAGGAGTTTCGTTCATGGTTACCCATACCCGCATTCGGATGTTCAACACCAAGGACACCTACCCCAACCAGAGCCTGGACAATGACCTGTGCCAAGCTGTCCGGGCCGGCAATACCGTGTATGTGCGCGGTCAGGTGGGCACCGACTTCGACGGCAACCTGGTGGGGCTTGGTGACCCGGCGGCGCAGGCCGAGCAGGCCATGAAAAACGTCAAGCAGTTGCTGGAAGAGGCGGGCAGCGACCTGTCGCATATCGTCAAGACCACGACCTACATCATCGATCCGCGCTATCGCGAGCCGGTCTATCACGTCGTCGGCCGCTGGCTCAAGGGAGTCTTCCCGATTTCCACTGGCCTGGTGGTGTCGGCCCTCGGCCAACCGCAGTGGTTGATGGAAATCGACGTGATCGCCGTCATCCCGGAATGAGGAGTTCCCTGCCATGACCTTTTCCATTGCGGCACGCTGCGCCGAAACCGGCCAGTTGGGCATCGCCATCAGTTCTTCGAGCATTGCCGTGGGCGCCCGCTGCCCGTGGCTGCTGGCCGGTGTGGGGGCGGTGTCGTCACAGAACATCACCCTGCCAGCCCTCGGCCCGCAGACGCTTGTGCTGCTCGAACAGCAGGTGTCGCCTGCCGAGGCGTTGCAGCAGGTGCTGGGCCGCGACGGTTTCGGTGAGTACCGGCAGATCATCGCCATCGATGCGCAGGGGCGCAGCGCCCATGTCAGTGGTAGCCAGACCTTGGGCATTCACCATGCGCGCAGCGGTGAACACTGCGTAGCGGCAGGCAACATGCTGGCCGCCACCGCGGTGGTCGACGCTTTGGTCGAGGCGTTCCAAGAGGCCTCCGGGCACCTGGCCGAGCGCTTGCTGCATGCCATGCTGGCCGGGCTGGCCGCCGGTGGCGAAGCCGGGCCGGTGCACTCTGCGGCGCTGAAAGTAGTAGGTGAGCTGCCGTGGCCCGTCGTCGACCTGCGAGTGGACTGGGCCGAGCATGATCCTTTGGGTGAGTTGCAGCAGCTGTGGCAGGCCTATCGACCGCAGATGCAGGACTATCTCGACCGCGCTTTGAATCCGGCGGTGGCGCCGGGTTACGGCGTGCCGGGAGACGCCCGATGAGCGCCAGCCGTGATCTGCTGGCGCAGTTGGTGGCCTTCGACACCACCAGTCGCGAGTCGAACCTGGCGCTGATCGAATTCGTTCAGGGCTACCTGGCAGAGTACGGCGTGAGCAGCGAGCTGATCTACAACGAGGCTCGCAGCAAGGCCAATCTGTTCGCCAGCATCGGCCCTGACCATGTGCCGGGCATCGTCCTGTCGAGCCATACCGATGTGGTGCCGGTAGACGGCCAGGCTTGGACCCATCCGCCGTTCCAGCTGAGCGAGGCGGATGGGCGCCTGTATGGCCGCGGCACGGCCGACATGAAAGGCTACATCGCCTGCGTACTGGCGCAGGTGCCGGCATGGGTCGAGGCACCCCTGCGCAGGCCGCTGCACATTGCGCTGTCCTACGATGAGGAAGTCGGCTGCCTGGGCGTGCGCTCGCTGCTCGAAGCGTTACGTCACCGGCCGGTGCAGCCGATGTTGTGCGTGATCGGCGAACCGACCGAACTGGCGCCCGTGCTCGGCCACAAGGGCAAGCTGGCGATGCGTTGCGAGGTAGAGGGGTTGGCTTGTCACTCGGCCCATGCGCCGAGCGGGGTCAATGCCATCGAGTACGCCGCGCGGCTGATTGCCGAACTGGGACGGCTGGGTGAGGCGCTGCAAACCCCGGATGCACGCAACGAGCGCTTCGATCCGCCGTTTTCCACGGTGCAGGTGGGGATGATCGCGGGCGGTACGGCGCTCAACATCGTACCCCAGCATTGCCGTTTCGATTTCGAGGTGCGCTCGCTGCCCGCCGAGGATCCGCGACAGTTGACCCAGGCCCTGCAACGTTACGCTGAGCACACGTTGCTGCCGGCCATGCAGGCGGTCGGTGGCCAGAGCGCCATTCGCTTCAGCGAGTTGTCCAGCTATCCGGGCCTGGACGTGAGCCATGCCAGCGAGGCCGCTGGCTGGATCGCACGGTTCAGCGGTTCGCGGGCGTTCTCCACAGTGGCGTTCGGCACCGAAGGCGGGCTGTTCGATCAGGCAGGTATCGCCACGGTGGTGTGCGGGCCGGGCAGCATGGCGCAGGGGCACAAGCCCGATGAGTTCGTCAGCATCGCGCAACTGGCTGGCTGCGACGAGATGCTGGGTCGAATACTGGCCTTTGCCTGCGAAGAATAGTCCGTGTTGGCGTGAATCTCGGGCATGAAAAAAGCACCCATCAGGGTGCTTTTTTCGTCGCGGCGCTTGTCGCGTCGGCGCTCGGCGCTCAGCGCTTGAGCGAAGCCGGCAGGTGCGGCTGGATGGCGGTCAGCACCGCCTTGAAGCACTTGGTGTTGCCGGCCACGATGTGGCCGTTTTCGAGGAAGTTGTGGCCGCCGGTGAAATCGCTCACCAGACCGCCTGCTTCCTGAATCAGCAGCACGCCCGCAGCCATGTCCCATTCCGACAGACCCGACTCCCAGAATGCGTCGAAGCGGCCCGCGGCGACGTAGGCCAGATCCAGGCTGGCGGAGCCGGCGCGGCGGATGCCGGCGGTCTGGCCCACCAGGCTGCGGAACATGCCCAGGTAGTTGTCGAGGTTGTCCATCTGGTTGTCACGGAACGGAAAGCCGGTGCCCAGCAAGGCGCCGTCCAGGCTGGTGCGACCGCTGACACGCAGGCGGCGACCGTTGAGTTGGGCGCCACGGCCACGGCTGGCGGTGAATTCTTCCTGGCGCACCGGGTCCAGAACCACCGCGTGCTCCAGGCGACCGCGGTATTTGCAGGCGATGCTGACGGCGAAATGCGGGACGCCGCGCAGGAAGTTGGTGGTGCCGTCCAGTGGGTCGATGATCCACAGGTAGTCTTCGCCTTCGCCGCTGCCGGCGTGGAAGCCGGTTTCTTCGCCACGGATGCCGTGGGTTGGATAGGCCTTGCGCAGGGCGTCGATGATTTTCTGTTCGGCGGCGCGATCGACTTCGGACACGTAGTCCTTGGCATCTTTCTCGTCGACCTTGATGGTATCCAGGCGCTCGATGGAGCGGAAGATCAATTCACTGGCGCTGCGGGCGGCGCGCAGCGCGATATTCAGCATGGGCTGCATGGACGTTTCACCTAGGTCGTTAAAGAAAGCCGCGCATTCTAGCAGAAAAGTCGTGGACAAGAAGAGGGACATAGCCTTAGTTATAGGCCTTCTGTAATATTTGCCGCCCTTTCCCCGACACAGAGCCCTAGCCGTGCTGGATAACATCCGAGTCGTCCTGGTCAATACCAGCCATCCCGGCAACATCGGTGGAGCGGCGCGCGCCATGAAGAACATGGGCCTGTCGCGGCTGGTGCTGGTCGAGCCCCGCGATTTTCCGTCGCCCGAAGCCGAGGCGCGCGCCTCGGGTGCCAGCGACGTGCTGGAAAACGCCCAGGTGGTCGCCACGCTGGAAGAGGCACTGGTGGGCTGCACGGTGGTGTTGGGTACCAGCGCCCGCGACCGCAGCCTGCCCTGGCCCTTGGTGGATCCCCGTGAATGCGGCGAAAAAGTCATCGACGAAGCGGGGCAGGGCAAGCAGATCGCGCTGGTGTTCGGCCGCGAGCATGCGGGCTTGACCAACGACGAGCTGCAACGCTGTCATTTCCATGTGCACATCCCGTCCAACCCCGATTTCAGCTCGCTGAACCTGGCGGCTGCTGTGCAGGTGCTCGGCTATGAGGTGCGCATGGCCTGGCTGGCGGGCAAGCGGCCGGCGGCTGCCGTGGAGAAGGCCGAAGAGCTGGCGACCAGCGACGAGATGGAGCGCTTCTATGGCCATCTGCAGGACACGCTGGTCGATATCGCCTTTCTCGACCCGGAAAAACCGCGGCATTTGATGGCGCGCCTGCGTCGGCTGTTTGGCCGCAGCGCCGTGAACAAGTCGGAAATGAGTATTTTGCGCGGCATTCTCACCGAGACCCAGAAGGTCGCTCGGGGCGAGCCGCATAAGCGCAAGGATCAGTAAATGTTCGAACGTCTGCGGGAAGATATCCAGAGTGTTTTTCATCGCGATCCGGCTGCGCGCAATGCGTTCGAGGTATTGACCTGCTACCCCGGCATGCACGCCATCTGGCTGCATCGGGCGGCCCATGCCTTGTGGAAGCGGGATCTGAAATGGCTGGCGCGGGTGGTGTCGAATTTCGGTCGCTGGATGACCGGGATCGAAATTCATCCGGGCGCCACGGTGGGCCGGCGGTTTTTCATCGATCACGGCATGGGCATCGTGATCGGCGAGACGGCCGAGATCGGCGACGATGTGACGATCTATCAGGGCGTGACCCTGGGCGGTACCAGTTGGAACAAAGGCAAGCGCCATCCAACCCTGGCCGACGGCGTGGTGGTAGGGGCGGGCGCCAAGGTGCTCGGGCCGTTCACCGTGGGCGCCGGGGCCAAGGTCGGCTCCAATGCGGTGGTGACCAAGGAGGTGCCGCCCGGCGCGACCGTGGTGGGGATCCCGGGCAAGATCATCGTCAAGAGCGACGACCAGCTCGATGCGCGGCGCAAGGCCATGGCCGAGAAGATCGGCTTCGATGCCTACGGTGTCGGTGGGGAAGATATGCCGGACCCGGTGGCCAGGGCCATCGGCCAACTGCTCGATCACCTGCATGCAGTGGATGGGCGCCTCGAGGGCATGTGTGGCGCGCTCAACCAGTTGGGCAGCGACTACCGTGCCAAGGACCTGCCGCCCCTGCGTGACGAGGATTTCGAATGCGTGCAGGGTGCGGAGCGCAAGGCCAATCCCTGATCCATCAGATCCACCGCGGTGTCCGTTTCGCGGCCGATGACCGCTCCTACGCGTGCCTCGATACCCCGTAGGAGCGGTCCATGGCCGCGAAAGGCGCACCGCGGTCCAGCAGATCCACCGCGGCGCCCATTTCGCGGCCGATGACCGCTCCTACGCGTGCCTCGACACCCCCGTAGGAGCGGTCCATGGCCGCGAAAGGCGCACCTCGGTCTGGCAGATCCACCGCGGCATCCATTTCGCGGCCGATGGCCGCTCCTGCGGGGGGAGTGCGCACGATGGGGTTCTCCCTCCTGCATCATTAGTCTGCTATCATTGCGCCGCCGTTTTTGCACTCAAGTCCTAGTAATTCAGTAGGACTTATAGTTGACAAATTTACTCGGAAATAGGATGATCGAACCTATTCCGAGAACCCGTGGTAATAGCCATGCGACTGACAACTAAAGGCCGATACGCCGTCACTGCCATGCTTGACCTGGCATTGCACGCGCAGCGTGGGCCGGTCTCATTGGCCGACATCTCCGAGCGCCAGGGCATTTCGCTGTCCTACCTGGAGCAACTGTTCGCCAAGCTGCGCCGGGGCAACCTGGTGTCCAGCGTGCGCGGCCCGGGCGGTGGTTACCAGCTTTCCCGCGAAATGGAAGGCATCCAGGTTGCACAGGTCATCGACGCGGTCAACGAATCGGTCGACGCCACCAAGTGCCAGGGCCTGGGTGATTGCCACGCCGGAGACACCTGCCTGACCCATCACCTGTGGTGCGACCTCAGCCAGCAGATCCATGAATTTTTGAGCGGCATCAGTCTGTCCGACCTTGTCACTCGCCGTGAAGTGCAAGAAGTCGCCCAGCGCCAGGACCTGCGCCGTTGCAACAGCAACGGCCGCACGCAACGCCTGGACAAGATCGAAACGTCTGCCGTCGAATGAGAAAGCCAGGTTAGCCGCCTGATAGGAGATACCAATGAAGTTGCCGATTTACCTCGATTACTCCGCGACCACGCCAGTGGATCCACGCGTTGCACAGAAGATGATCGAATGCCTGCAGATGGACGGGAACTTCGGTAACCCGGCTTCCCGTTCGCACGTGTTCGGCTGGAAAGCCGAAGAAGCCGTCGAAAACGCCCGTCGCCAAGTGGCCGACCTGGTCGGTGCCGACCCGCGCGAAATCGTCTGGACCAGCGGTGCCACCGAGTCCGACAACCTCGCGATCAAAGGTGTGGCGCACTTCTACCAGACCAAGGGCAAGCACATCATCACCACCAAGATCGAGCACAAGGCGGTGCTGGACACCACCCGCCAGCTCGAGCGTGAAGGCTTCGACGTCACCTACCTCGAGCCCGGCACCGATGGCCTGGTCACCCCGGCCATGATCGAAGCGGTGATGCGCGACGACACCATCCTGGTTTCGGTCATCCACGTGAACAACGAGATCGGCGTGATCAACGACATCGCGGCCATCGGCGAACTGACCCGTTCGCGCGGCGTGCTGTTCCATGTCGATGCTGCGCAGTCCACCGGCAAGGTCGACATCGACCTGGCCGCGCTCAAGGTCGACCTGATGTCGTTCTCGGCACACAAGACCTACGGCCCCAAGGGTATCGGCGCGCTGTACGTCAGCCGCAAGCCGCGCGTTCGTCTGGAAGCTGCCATGCACGGCGGTGGTCACGAGCGCGGCATGCGTTCGGGCACCCTGGCCACGCACCAGATCGTCGGCATGGGTGAAGCCTTCCGTATCGCCAAGGAAACCATGGCGGACGAGAACGCACGCATCAAGGCCCTCAGCGACCGGTTCTACCAGCAGGTCGAAAACCTGGAAGAGCTGTACGTCAACGGTAGCCTGACTGCCCGCGTACCGCACAACCTGAACCTGTCCTTCAACTATGTCGAAGGCGAGTCGCTGATCATGGCCCTCAAGGACCTGGCAGTGTCTTCCGGTTCCGCGTGCACCTCGGCCTCGCTCGAGCCCTCGTACGTGCTGCGCGCCCTGGGCCGCAACGACGAGCTGGCACACAGCTCCATTCGTTTCACCTTCGGTCGCTTCACCACCGAGGAAGAAGTCGATTACGCCGCGCAGAAAGTCTGCGAGGCCGTCACCAAGCTGCGCGCGTTGTCGCCGCTGTGGGACATGTACAAAGACGGTGTCGATATCTCGAAGATCGAGTGGGCGGCGCACTAAGTAGCTGCCGGCAAGAGCGGCTTACCTGATGAGTTTCAGTAAGGATCAATATCATGGCTTACAGTGAAAAGGTCATCGACCACTACGAAAACCCACGTAACGTGGGCAAGATGGACGCCGAAGATGCCGATGTCGGCACTGGCATGGTCGGCGCTCCGGCGTGCGGCGATGTGATGCGTCTGCAGATCCGCGTCAACGAGCAGGGCATCATCGAAGATGCCAAGTTCAAGACCTACGGCTGCGGTTCGGCCATCGCTTCCAGCTCCCTCGCCACCGAGTGGATGAAGGGCAAGACCCTGGACGAAGCCGAGACCATCAAGAACACCCAGCTGGCCGAAGAACTGGCGTTGCCGCCGGTGAAGATCCACTGCTCGGTGCTCGCCGAGGACGCCATCAAGGCGGCCGTACGCGACTACAAGCAGAAGAAAGGTCTGCTCTGAGTCAGAGCGAAGCTGGACATAGTCGCAGGTTCGATACAGCGCGGTGCGGGTGACCGCTCGCGCGCAACCGTTTGCAGGTAAGGAGTCACGATGGCCATCAGCATGACAGAAGCCGCCGCCAATCACGTTCGCCGCTCCCTGGCAGGGCGTGGCAAGGGTGACGGCATTCGTTTGGGCGTACGCACCACCGGTTGCTCGGGGTTGGCCTACGTGCTGGAGTTCGTCGATGAAGCCGGCAGCGAAGACAAGGTCTTCGAGAACCATGGCGTCAAGGTGATCATCGATCCCAAGAGCCTGGTCTACCTGGACGGTACCGAACTCGATTTCGTCAAGGAAGGGTTGAACGAAGGCTTCAAGTTCAACAACCCCAACGTACGCGGCGAATGTGGCTGCGGCGAAAGCTTCAATATCTGAGGCTGACCGTGGGTACTCCTTGTCATTTCGCCCTGTTCGACCTCAAGCCCGGCTTTCGCCTGGATCTCGACCAGCTGGCTACCCGCTACCGCGAGTTGGCCCGTGAAGTCCACCCCGATCGCTTTGCCGACGCTCCCGAGCGCGAGCAGCGCCAGGCGCTGGAAAAGTCCGCGGGTTTGAACGATGCCTACCAGACCCTGAAGGCTGCGCCCAAGCGTGCGCGTTACCTGCTGTCCATCGGTGGGCAGGAAGTACCGCAGGAAGTCACGGTCCATGACCCCGACTTTCTTCTGCAGCAGATGCAGTGGCGCGAAGAGCTCGAAGACCTGCAGGACAGCGCCGACTTGCCCGGTGTGGCCGCCTTCAAGCGGCGGGTCAAGGCCGCGCAGGCTGAACTCGAAGACAGCTTCGCTGCCTGTTGGGATGACGCGGCGCAACGCGAACAGGCCGAACGCCTGATGCGGCGCATGCAGTTTCTCGACAAGCTTTCCTATGAAGTGCGCCAGCTCGAAGAGCGCCTCGACGATTAACCCAGTGTCGCTACGGCCACACGCCTGAATTCCTGACCTGATAAGCATGGCCCTACTGCAGATCGCCGAACCTGGCCAGAGTCCTCAACCACACCAGCGTCGTCTGGCCGTGGGGATCGACCTGGGCACTACCAATTCGCTGGTCGCTGCGCTGCGCAGCGGTCTATCCGAACCCCTGGCAGACGCAGACGGGCAGGTCATCCTGCCGTCTGCCGTTCGCTATCACGCCGATCGTGTCGAGGTCGGAGCGGCTGCCAAGGCTGCCGCCGCCAGCGACCCTTTCAACACCGTGCTCTCGGTCAAGCGCCTGATGGGCCGTGGCCTGGCCGACGTCAAGCAGCTGGGCGAGCAATTGCCCTACCGCTTCGTCGGTGGCGAGTCGCACATGCCGTTCATCCAGACCGTCCAAGGGCCGAAAAGCCCGGTGGAAGTGTCTGCCGATATTCTCAAGGCCCTGCGCCAGCGCGCCGAAGACGTCTTGGGCGGCGACCTGGTCGGGGCGGTGATCACCGTTCCCGCCTATTTCGATGACGCCCAGCGTCAAGCCACCAAGGACGCCGCGCGCCTGGCCGGGCTGAACGTGCTGCGCCTGCTCAACGAGCCGACGGCCGCTGCCGTCGCCTATGGCCTGGATCAGCACGCCGAAGGGCTGGTGGCGATCTACGACCTGGGCGGTGGCACTTTCGATATCTCCATCCTGCGCCTGACCGGCGGGGTCTTCGAAGTGCTGGCCACCGGCGGCGACAGCGCGCTGGGTGGCGACGATTTCGATCATGCCATCGCAGGCTGGATCGTCGAGCAGGCGGGCGTATCCGCCAACCTCGACCCTGGTGCGCAGCGCCAATTGCTGCAGGCGGCCTGCGCTGCCAAGGAAGCCCTGAGTCAGTCGTACAGCACCACCATCGAATACGGCAGCTGGAGCGCGGAGCTCACTCGCGACGCCTTCCAGGCGCTGATCGAACCCATGGTCGCGCGCAGCCTCAAGGCCTGCCGACGCGCCGTGCGTGACGCCAGCATCGAGATCGACGAGATCCTTGCTGTGGTCATGGTCGGTGGCTCTACCCGCGTGCCGCGGGTACGTGAAGCGGTCGGCGAGCTGTTCGGGCGCCAGCCGCTGACCGACATCGACCCCGATCAGGTGGTGGCGATCGGTGCCGCCATCCAGGCCGATACCCTGGCCGGCAACAAGCGCGACGGCGGCGAGCTGTTGCTGCTGGACGTCATCCCGCTGTCCCTGGGGTTGGAAACCATGGGCGGGCTGATGGAGAAGGTGATTCCGCGCAACACCACCATTCCCGTTGCGCGTGCCCAGGATTTCACCACCTACAAGGACGGCCAGTCGGCCTTGCTCGTGCACGTTCTGCAGGGTGAGCGCGAGCTGATCAGCGACTGCCGGTCGCTGGCCCGTTTCGAGCTGCGTGGCATCCCAGCCATGGTGGCCGGCGCGGCGAAGATCCGCGTGACCTTTCAGGTCGATGCCGATGGCCTGCTCAGTGTGTCCGCGCGCGAGCTGGGCTCTGGCGTGGAAGCGAGCATTCAGGTCAAGCCCTCCTATGGCCTGACCGATGGCGAGGTCGCCAGGATGCTCACCGATTCCTTCCAGTACGCCGGTGACGACAAGGTTGCTCGCCAGCTGCGCGAGCACCAGGTCGACGGCGAGCGTCTGCTCGAAGCGGTACAGGCCGCGCTGGACGCCGATGGCGAGCGTTTGCTCGACGACGAAGAGCGCATGGTGATCGGCCTGCAGATGGACGAGTTGCGCGCGCGGGTCAAGGGCGACGACGGTCCGGCCATCGAACAGCAGACCAAGCTGCTGTCGCAGGTGACCGATGCCTTCGCCGCGCGTCGTATGAACAATGCCGTGAAAGACGCCCTGTCAGGGCGCAACCTGAATGAAATTGAGGAATAACTGATGCCGAAGGTGACTTTTCTGCCCCACGCCGAGCATTGCCCGGACGGCATGGTGGTCGAAGCTGAAACTGGCCGGTCGCTGCTCGACGTTGCCCACGATCATCACATCGAGATCGAGAGTGCCTGTGGCGGCGTGTGCGCCTGCACCACCTGCCATTGCGTGATCCGTGCCGGTTTCGACACGCTGGAAGAAGCCGACGAGCTGGAAGAGGATTTCCTCGATCGCGCTTGGGGCCTTGAGCCGACGTCGCGCCTGAGCTGCCAGGCCAAGGTCGGCACCCAGGACATCACCGTCGAGATTCCCAAGTACTCGCTCAATCACGCCGCCGAAGCGCCGCACTGACCGAGGAATCGTCATGAGCTATGGTTGGAATGATGTACAGCGGATCGCCGAGGAGCTGGAAGAACGGCATCCGGAACTCGATCCGTATTCGATCGGCTTCACCCGCCTGCAGCAGATGATCAAGGCGCTGCCCGATTTCGACGACGCCTCCGGTCGCGTCGGCGAGAAGGTGCTCGAGGCGGTGCAGACCCTCTGGGCTGCCGAAAAGGACTGATCGATTTGCAGGTTAGGCAATACCCCGGAACCCGCGTATAATTCGCGGGTTTAATTTTTCGCTTCAATCACTGTTTCTGGAGTTTCACATGGCTGTTCAACGTACTTTCTCCATCATCAAGCCCGACGCCGTCGCCAAGAACGTCATCGGCGAGATCACCACTCGTTTCGAAAAAGCCGGCCTGCGCGTCGTTGCCTCGAAACTCAAGCAACTGTCCAAAGCCGAAGCCGAAGGCTTCTACGCCGAACACAGCGCTCGTGGCTTCTTCGGTGAGCTGGTTGCCTTCATGACTTCCGGCCCGGTCGTCGTCCAGGTTCTGGAAGGTGAAAACGCCATCGCTCTGAACCGCGAACTGATGGGTGCTACCAACCCTAAAGAAGCTGCTGCCGGTACCATCCGTGCCGACTTCGCCGAATCCATCGACGCCAACGCCGTCCACGGTTCGGACTCCGAAGCCGCTGCTGCCCGCGAAATCGCATACTTCTTCGCTACTACCGAAGTAACCACTCGCTAAGCCACGGCCAACGAGTGAAGGTGAACCCATGACTGATATGACTGGCAAGACGAACCTGTTGGGTCTGACTCAACCGGAAATGGAACAGTTCTTCGACTCGATCGGGGAGAAGCGCTTTCGTGCCGGTCAGGTCATGAAGTGGATTCACCATTTTGGCGTGGACGATTTCGATGCCATGACCAACGTCGGCAAGGCCCTGCGCGAAAAGCTCAAGGCCTGTGCCGAGATCCGCGGCCCCGAAGTGGTCAGCGAGGACATTTCCACCGACGGCACCCGCAAGTGGGTGGTGCGCGTGGCGTCCGGCAGCTGCGTCGAGACCGTGTACATCCCCCAGGGCAAGCGTGGCACCTTGTGTGTGTCGTCCCAGGCGGGCTGTGCGCTGGATTGCAGTTTCTGCTCCACCGGCAAACAAGGCTTCAACAGCAACCTCACCGCCGCCGAAGTCATTGGCCAGGTGTGGATTGCCAACAAATCCTTCGGCAGCGTCCCGGCGACCGTCGACCGTGCCATCACCAACGTGGTGATGATGGGCATGGGCGAGCCGCTGCTGAACTTCGACAACGTCATCGCGGCCATGCGCCTGATGATGGATGACCTGGGCTATGGCATCTCCAAACGCCGGGTCACCCTGTCGACCTCGGGTGTCGTGCCCATGATCGACGTGCTCGCCGATCACATCGACGTCTCCCTGGCCCTGTCGCTGCACGCGCCCAACGACGCGTTGCGCAACCAGTTGGTGCCGATCAACAAGAAGTACCCGCTCAAGATGCTGCTCGAGTCGTGCCAGCGCTACATGTCGCAGCTGGGCGAGAAGCGCGTGCTGACTATCGAGTACACCCTGCTCAAGGACGTCAACGACCAGCTCGAGCATGCCGTGGAAATGGTCGAGTTGCTCAAGAACGTGCCCTGCAAGGTCAACCTCATTCCGTTCAACCCGTTCCCGCATTCCGGCTACGAGCGCCCGAGCAACAATGCGATCCGTCGTTTCCAGGATCACCTGCATCAGGCTGGCTTCAACGTCACCGTACGCACCACCCGCGGCGAGGACATCGACGCGGCCTGTGGCCAGTTGGTGGGTCAGGTCATGGACCGCACGCGCCGCAGTGAACGCTACATCGCCGTACGCCAATTAGGCGCTGAGGCCGATATGCCGCAAACTGCCGCGAATCGGAACTGAACGAGAGGAACCCCATGACCCTGCGCGCTGCGCTGCTGATCGTATTCGCCTTGCTGACCGGCTGCGTCACCACGGGCAAGGTCAATCCGATGGACACCAGCAAGGGGCGGGACGAGGCACGTCAGGCCTATGTGCAACTGGGCCTGGGCTACCTGCAGGAAGGCAGTACCGAACGGGCGAAGATTCCCTTGAAAAAGGCCCTGGAGCTGAACAGCTCCGACGCCGACGCCAATGCCGCACTGGCCCTGGTGTTCCAGGCGGAGATGGAACCGGAGCTCGCCGAGCAGCATTTTCGCAAGGCTTTGAACGCTCGCAGCGATGCCCGTATCCTGAACAACTACGGCAGTTTCCTGTACGAGCAGAAACGCTACAAGGAAGCCTATGAACTGTTCGAGAAGGCCGCCGCCGATACGCTTTACCCGGAGCGTTCACGGGTCTTCGAGAACCTCGGCATGACCGCAGTGGCCCTTGGGCAACGCGAGGTGGCACAGCAGAACCTGGAGAAGGCCCTGCGGCTCAATCGGCAGCAGCCCCGTGCATTGCTGGAAATGGCCGAGATGTCATACCAGGACATGCATTATGTGCCGGCCAAGGAGTATTTCGACCGGTTCACCCAGCTGAGCGAGCACACCGCGCGCAGCCTGCTGCTTGGCACGCGTCTGGCGAAAGTCTACGAAGACAAGAACAAGGCCGCCAGTTATGGCCTGCAACTCAAACGGCTTTATCCCGGTACGCCGGAATATCAGCAATACCTGTCGGAGCAAAGATGAAAGCGGCGCATCCCGAAGTAGCAGCAGGCTCTCGTGTAAACCCCGGCGATACCTTGCGTCAGGCCCGCGAAAGCAAAGAGTGGTCGTTGCCTGAGGTGGCCGCCCGGCTCAATCTCACGCCCACCTCGCTGGCCAACTTGGAAGCGGGCGCGTTCGACAAGCTGCCCGGGCACACCTTTTCCCGTGGCTACATCCGCGCCTATGCCAAGTTGCTGGGTCTGGATCAGGCAGTACTGGTGCAGGCGTTCGACCAGTACACGGGCACCAATGCGCAGGGCAGCAACGTGCATGGCCTGGGTCGCATCGAAGAACCATCGCGCCTGGCTCACAACCTGCTGCGCATCGTCAGCCTGATGCTGGTACTGGCGCTGGTGGGTGGCGGTTTCCTCTGGTGGCAGGACAAGACCACCGCGCGGGGCACCGATCCGACCAACGTCGCGCTGGAGCACGTCGAAGTCGAAAGCGCCGATGGCACCACCCAGATCCATCCGCTCGACGAGCCTGAAGACCAGGCGGTCGTGGCTGCGCGCGAAGGCGAGCCGACGGCCTTGAGCCTGAACCAGGGCCAGGCCCCGGTCGACCCGGCCACCACCGGTACGCCTGCCGCCACGGCGCCGCAGCCGCCGGTTGCGGCGCAGACACCAGCGACCGTTGCCGCGCCGAGCCCGAGCAGCGCCCCGACTAGCAGTGCTGCCGCCCCGGCTGCCGTCCCTGCGCCCATTGAGGCTCCAGTGGCCGGGCAAGGCCAGGTCGGGATCAACTTCGTCGCCGATTGCTGGACTCAGGTCAGTGATGCCACCGGCAAGGTCCTGTACAGCGGTCTCAAGCGTTCCGGCGAGAATCTTCAGGTCGGCGGCAAGCCGCCGTTCGCCATACGCCTGGGCGTGGCCAATGCCGCCCAGGTGACTTACAACGGTCAAGCGGTGGATGTCGCGCCCTTTACCAAGGGCAATACTGCTCGCATGAAGCTGGGGCAATAACATGCACGGTGAATCTCCGATCAAGCGCCGCGAATCGCGCAAAATATGGGTTGGCTCGGTACCGGTGGGGGGCGATGCGCCCATTGCCGTGCAAAGCATGACCAATACCGATACCAATGACGTCGATGCCACCGTGGGGCAGATCCAGCGTCTGGTCGATGCCGGTGCCGACATCGTGCGCGTGTCCGTGCCCGACATGGACGCCGCCGAGGCGTTCGGTCGCATCAAGCAGCGCGTCAGCGTGCCGCTGGTGGCAGACATCCACTTCGACTACAAGATCGCCTTGCGTGTGGCCGAACTGGGCGTGGACTGCCTGCGCATCAACCCCGGCAACATCGGTCGCGAAGACCGCGTGCGTGCCGTGGTCGATGCCGCTCGCGATCGCGGTATCCCGATCCGGATCGGCGTCAACGCAGGCTCGCTGGAAAAGGATCTGCAGAAGAAGTACGGCGAGCCGACGCCCGAAGCGCTGGTCGAGTCGGCGCTGCGTCACGTCGAGCATCTGGTGCGCCTGGATTTCCACGATTTCAAGGTCAGCGTGAAAGCGTCCGACGTGTTCATGGCCGTCGACGCCTATCGCCTGCTCGCCAAGCAGATCATCCAGCCCTTGCACCTGGGCATCACCGAGGCCGGTGGCCTGCGCTCCGGCACGGTCAAGTCGGCGGTCGGTCTGGGCATGCTGCTGGCCGACGGTATCGGCGACACCATTCGCATTTCGCTGGCAGCCGATCCGGTGGAGGAGGTCAAGGTTGGTTACGACATCCTCAAGTCGTTGCGCCTGCGTTCGCGTGGCATCAACTTCATTGCCTGCCCCAGCTGTTCGCGACAGAACTTCGACGTGGTCAAGACCATGAACGAACTGGAAGGGCGTCTCGAAGACCTGCTGGTGCCGCTGGACGTCGCGGTCATCGGTTGCGTGGTCAACGGACCGGGCGAGGCCAAGGAGGCCCATGTCGGTCTGACTGGCGGTACGCCAAACCTGATCTACATCGACGGCAAGCCGTCACAGAAACTGACCAACGACAATCTGGTGGATGAGCTCGAAAGGCTGATCCGGCAGAAGGCAGCGGAAAAGGTCGAAGCCGACGCGGCGTTGATCATTCGCGGCTAACCGGGATTTCTAAGGATATTTTGTGAGCAAGACTCTGCAAGCCATTCGTGGCATGAACGACATCCTGCCCGAGCAGACGCCGCTGTGGCGCTACTTCGAAGGCACCGTGGCCGGTTTGCTGGACGGCTACGGCTACCGCCAGATCCGCATGCCCATCGTCGAGTTCACCGACCTGTTCAAGCGCTCCATCGGCGAAGTCACCGATATCGTCGAAAAAGAGATGTACACCTTCGAGGATCGCAACGGCGATTCCCTCACGCTGCGCCCCGAAGGCACTGCAGCCTGTGTTCGGGCAGTGCTCGAACATGGCTTGAGCGGTGGTGGCCAGGTGCAGAAGCTCTGGTACATGGGGCCGATGTTTCGTCATGAGCGGCCGCAGAAAGGGCGCTATCGCCAGTTTCACCAGATTGGCCTGGAGGTGTTCAACCTCGACGGCCCGGACATCGATGCCGAGCTGATCGTGCTGACCTGGCGGCTGTGGAAGCTGCTGGGTATTCGTGACGCGGTCACCCTGGAACTCAACAGCCTGGGTACCAGCGAAGCGCGCGGTCGCTATCGCGAGGCGTTGGTGGAGTTTCTCACCGCGCACCTGGACCAGATCGACGAGGACAGTCAGCGCCGCCTGAAAACCAACCCGCTGCGCGTGCTCGATACCAAGCACCCGGAAACCCAGGCGGTGTTGGTCAACGCACCGAAGCTGGCGGATTATCTCGACGACGAGTCGCGCGTGCATTTCGAAGGTTTGAAGGCACGTCTGGACGCCGCCGGCATTCCCTACGTGATCAACCCCAAGCTGGTGCGTGGCCTGGACTACTACAGCAAGACCGTCTTCGAATGGGTCACCGACAAGCTGGGCGCCCAGGGCACCGTCTGTGCCGGTGGCCGCTATGATGGCCTGGTCGAGCAGATGGGCGGCAAGCCGACACCGGGCGTGGGCTTTGCCATGGGCATCGAGCGTCTGATCCTGCTGCTCGAAACCCTGGAGCAGGTGCCCGAGTCGATTTCCCGACAGGTCGATGTGTACCTGTGTGCATTTGGCGAGCAGGCCGAGCTGGCAGGTCTGACCCTGGCCGAGCGGCTGCGCGACGAAGTGCCTGGGCTGCGCTTGATGGTCAATGCCGGTGCCGGCAGCTTCAAGAGTCAGTTCAAGAAAGCCGACAAGAGCGGTGCGTTGCATGCCTTGATCCTGGGGGACGACGAACTGGCCCAACAAGTGGTAGGTTTCAAACCCCTGCGCGGCCAGGGCGAACAACAGAACATTGCCTGGTCGGCATTGGCCGATCATCTGGCGACCTGCGTTGTGCAGGGCTGAATCAAGCAAGCATCAAGCATTTGCGCGAATAGGAGCATTGGGGTGTCGAGTACCGAAGACGAACAAATGGGCGAACTCAAGGACTGGTGGCAGCGTAACGGCAAGCCCTTGGTGACTGGTGGCCTGCTGGCCCTGGTCATCGTGTTCGGCTGGCAAGCCTGGACCCGATACCAGAGCAACCAGTCGCAGAGCGCTTCCAACCTGTACCAGCAGTTGCTGGAAGCCAGCCTGACCCCGACCGGCAAGCCCGATACCGCCCAGGTGGCGGATCTGGCCGGCAAGCTCAAGAACGAGTTCGGCGGTACTGCCTACGCGCAGTACGCCAGCCTGTTCCTGGCCAAGGCTGCCGTCGATGCCGGCAAGCTCGATGACGCTGCAGCCGAGCTCAAGACGGTGGTCGACAAGCCAGCCGACACCACCTTGGGTGAGGTTGCGCGTCAGCGCCTGGCACAGGTCATGGCCGCGCAGAACAAGGCCGAAGACGCCTTGAAGCTGCTCGACGGCGACACCGACAAGGCCTTCCTGGCGGCCCGCGAAGAGCTCAAGGGTGACCTGCTGGTGCAACTGGGCCGCAGCGACGACGCTTATGCCGCCTATCAAAAAGCCAAGGCTGCGCTGTCCGATGAAGCGGCGGTGGGTGGCCTTCAAATCAAGCTCGACGACCTGGCCAAAGGGGATGCGTGACGTGATCCGTTGGAAACATGCAGCATTGCTGGCCCTGGCCTTGATGGCCGTGGGTTGCAGCAGCAACAGCAAGAAGGAACTACCACCGGCCGAGCTGACCGACTTCAAGGAAGAAGTGTCCTTGCAGAAGGTCTGGAGCCGCGGTATCGGCGATGGCCAGGGCAAGACCTACAACATGCTCGTGCCGGCCGTCGAGAACGACCGTATCTACGCCGCCGATGTAACCGGTGAAGTGGTCGCGATGAACCGCATGACCGGTGACGTGTTGTGGAAGAAGGATCTGGACCAGCCGGTTTCCGGTGCCGTCGGTGTGAGCTACGGCATGGTGACCCTGGGGACCCTGCGTGGCGACGTGATCGCTCTGGACGCCGATACCGGCGAACAGCGCTGGAAGGCGCGGGTGAACAGTGAAGTGCTGGCGCCACCGGCCAACAATGGCAACGTCGTTGTAGTGCAGACCCAGGATGATCGCCTGATCGGCCTGGATGCCAGCACTGGCGACCAGCGCTGGCTGTACGACAGCACCCCGGCGGTGCTGACCCTGCGCGGTACGGGCGCGCCGCTGGTGACCAACCAGCTGGCGATTGCCGGGCTGTCGACCGGCAAGGTCGTGGCGTTGGACGTTTCCAACGGCGTGCCGGTCTGGGAAGCGCGGGTTGCCGTGCCCCAGGGCCGCTCCGAACTGGATCGGGTGGTCGATATCGACGGCGGCCTGCTGCTGTCCGGTGGCACGTTGTATGTGACCACCTATCAGGGCCGCATGGCCGGCCTGGACCTGGAAAGCGGGCGCGTGCTGTGGCAGCGTGATGCCTCCAGCTACGCGGGTGTCGCGCAGGGCTTCGGCAACGTCTACACCAGCCTGGCCTCGGGAACCGTGGAGGGCGTCGACGAGCGTTCCACCACCGCCCTGTGGAGCAACGACCAGCTGGCCCGTCGTCAGTTGTCGGCGCCCGAAGTGTTCTCCAGCTACATCGCAGTGGGCGACCTGGAAGGTTATGTCCATCTGTTGAGCCAGGTCGACGGTCGTTTCGTCAGCCGCACCCGGGTCGACAGCGATGGCGTGCGGGCTCGCCCGCTGGTCGTCGGCGACATGCTTTATATTTTCGGCAACAGTGGCAAGCTGGAAGCCCTGACCGTCAAGCAGTGATTGACTATGCTTGCTGACACCCGCGGGTGTCGGCAAGCCGCTTCCTTAGAAGCGCCTCGAACTCCGGCCGCTGCCTGCAGCGGCCTTTGTATTTTCTGAATCAACGCAGTGGAGAGCCGCATGGTTCCCGTAATCGCCCTGGTGGGCCGACCCAACGTCGGTAAATCCACCATGTTCAACCGCCTGACCAAGAGCCGTGACGCCATTGTCGGCGACCTGTCTGGTCTTACCCGTGATCGCCAATACGGTGAGGCGCGCTGGCAAGGGCGTTCCTACATTCTGGTCGACACCGGTGGTATTTCCGGTGACGAGCACGGCATGGACGAAAAGATGGCCGAGCAGTCGCTGCTGGCCATCGAAGAAGCCGATGTCGTGATGTTCCTGGTCGACGCGCGCGCCGGTTTCACCGCCGCGGACCAGATGATTGCCGAACACCTGCGCAAGCGTAACAAGCGCTCGCTGCTGGTGGCCAACAAGGTCGACAACGTCGACCCGGAAATGGCCAAGGCCGAATTTGCCCCGTTGGGCATGGGCGACGCGATTCCCGTGGCCGGTGCCCAGGGCCGCGGCCTCAACACGTTGCTCGAAGCCGCCCTGGGCGAGTTTCCGCGCGACGATGACGAAGTCGACCTCGAAGCCGATGTGGCCGAAGGCGAGGAGGCCGTGCGCATCCCGGGCCCGAGCGAGAAGGATGGCATCAAGATCGCCATCATCGGTCGGCCCAACGTTGGCAAGTCGACCCTGGTCAACCGCATGCTCGGTGAAGACCGGGTCATCGTCTATGACCAGCCGGGCACTACCCGCGACAGCATCTACATTCCCTTCGAGCGCAACGAAGAGAAATACACGCTGATCGACACGGCCGGTGTGCGCAAGCGCGGCAAGATCCACGAGGAAGTCGAGAAGTTCTCGGTGGTCAAGACGCTGCAGGCGATCAAGGACGCCAACGTGGTGATCTTCGTCATGGACGCGCGCGAAGGCGTGGTCGACCACGACTTGAACCTGCTGGGCTTCGCCCTGGAAACCGGTCGTGCCATCGTCATCGCGCTGAACAAGTGGGATGGCATGCAGCCCAGCGAGCGCGACTATGTGAAGGTCGAGCTGGAGCGGCGGTTGTTCTTCGTCGACTTTGCCGACATCCACTTCATCTCGGCGCTGCACGGCACCGGCGTGGGTAACCTGTATGCATCGGTGCAGGCTTCGTTCAAGTCGGCGATCACGCGTTGGCCCACCAGCCGCCTGACGCAGATCCTCGAGGATGCGGTGCAGGAGCACCAGCCGCCGATGGTCAACAGCCGCCGCATCAAGTTGCGTTACGCGCACTTGGGTGGTGCCAACCCGCCGTTGATCGTGATCCACGGCAACCAGGTGGAGCGGGTACCCAAGTCGTATGTGCGCTATCTGGAAAACACCTATCGCCGGGTGCTCAAGCTGGTCGGTACGCCGATCCGTATCGAGTTCAAGGGTGGCGAGAACCCGTACGAGGGCAACAAGAACACCCTCACCGATCGCCAGGTCAACAAGAAGCGCCGCCTGATGTCGCACCACAAGAAGGCCGACAAGAAGCGCCGCGACAAGCGTTGATACACCGTGGTGACGCCGGACGCGGCTCGCGCCGCTGCTACAGGAAAATGTGTAACCCGTAGCAGCGGCGCAAGCCGCGTCGGCGGTGGATGCGGTCCGTCAGACACACCACGCCCCCCGTAGCAGCGGCGCAAGCCGCGTCAGCGGTGGTTGCGGTCCGTCAGACACACCACGCCCCCCGTAGCAGCGGCGCAAGCCGCGTCAGCGGTGGATGCGGTCCGTCAGACACACCACGCCCCCCGTAGCAGCGGCGCAAGCCGCGTCGGCGGTGGATGCGGTCTGCCTGCTACACTGGAGAACGGTTTTCCAGGGAGCAGCTCATGATCAGCAGCAAGCTGCCGAATGTCGGCACCACCATCTTCACCACCATGTCGCAACTTGCCGCACAAACCGGCGCCTTGAACCTGTCCCAGGGTTTCCCGGATTTCGACGGTCCGCCTGCCTTGCTCGAGGCGGTCGGTCGCCACGTGCTGGCAGGCCACAACCAATACTCGCCCATGACCGGCCTACCGGCCCTGCGCGAACAGGTGGCGATCAAGGTCGAGCGTCTGTACCGGCGCACTGTGAACGCCGAAACCGAGATCACCATCACACCGGGCGCCACCCAGGCAATTTTCTGCGCGATCCAGGCAGTCATTCGCCCCGGCGATGAAGTCATTGTGTTCGATCCCTGCTACGACAGCTACGAACCCTCGGTCGAACTGGCTGGCGGCACCTGCGTGCACGTGCAGCTGGATGCCGAGAACTTCACGATCGACTGGCAGCGGTTGAGCGATGCCATTACCGCGCGCACACGCATGATCATCATCAACACGCCGCATAATCCCAGCGGTGCCTTGATCAGTGCCGCGGAACTGGACCGGTTGGCGGCACTGATCGCCGACCGCGACATCTACATACTCAGCGACGAGGTCTATGAGCATCTGGTGTTCGACGGCGTCGCTCACGCCAGCGTGCTCGCTCATGAACGCTTGTATGAGCGCGCGTTCGTGGTCAGCTCGTTCGGCAAGACCTACCACGTCACGGGCTGGAAAACCGGCTATGTGATCGCACCGCCGGCCCTGAGCCGGGAACTGCGCAAGGTGCACCAGTACGTCAGCTTCTGCGGGGTCACGCCGCTGCAGTACGCGTTGGCCGACTACATGGCCGCACACCCTGGACATGTGGATGAGCTGCCGGCGTTCTATCAAGGCAAGCGTGATCTGCTCTGCGACCTGCTGGCGGATTCCCGCTTCACGTTGACACCCACGCCCGGTACCTACTTCCAACTGGTCGACTATTCGGCGATCCGGCCTGACCTGAACGATGTCGACATGGCGCTGTGGTTGACGCGCGAGCATGGGGTAGCGAGCATTCCGGTGTCGGTGTTCTATTGCACCCCGGTAGCGGATCAGCGCCTGATCCGGTTGTGTTTCGCCAAACGTGAGGAGACGCTGCGCGAGGCAGCGAGCACATTATGCCGAATATGAGTGAAGCGACTGTTGTCGAGCATGCCCCGGAACTCAAGCTCGCATTGGTGCAGACCCAGCTGGCCTGGCACGACCGCGAAGCCAATCTCGAGCACTTCGATGCCTTGCTCGAGCACGCGCGGGGTGCAGATCTGGTGGTCCTGCCGGAGATGTTCACCACAGGGTTCTCGATGGAGTCCGAAAGCCAGTGCGAGCCGGAGAATGGGGTGACTCACGGCTGGCTGTTGGCGTGGGCCGACAAGCTCGACGCGGTAGTGACCGGCAGCGTGATCGTCCAGGCTGCAGACGGCAGCTATCGCAACCGCCTGTTGTGGGCGTGCCCGGACGGCCAGATGCTGCATTACGACAAGCGCCATCTGTTTCGCATGGCTGCAGAGCACGAGCACTACAGTGCTGGGGAGCACCAGGCGGTGTTTTCCGTGAAGGGCTGGCGCGTGCGTCCGTTGATCTGCTACGACCTGCGTTTTCCAGTGTGGAGCCGCGATGCCCAAGGCACTGACCTGCTGCTGTACACCGCCAACTGGCCGGGCGCGCGACGCATGCACTGGAATCGCCTGCTGCCAGCCCGGGCAATCGAGAACCTGTGTTACGTAGCCGCAGTGAACCGCGTGGGCACCGATGGCAAGGGCTTTGCCTACACAGGCGACAGCCAGGTGTTGGACTTTCAGGGCGAGAATCTGCTGAGCGCTGGCGAGGCCGACGGGGTCTTCCACGCAAGCCTAAGTACCGAAGCGTTGCGCGCCTACCGCGGCAGGTTCCCGGCCCATCTGGACGCTGACGAATACGAGCTGCGCTAGGAACGCTCATGCCTGACACGCCGCGGTGCGTTTTTCGCGGCCGATGATTCGATAGTATGTAGGAGCGGTCTGTGGCCGCGAAGGGTTCATGGCGTTATGCCTGACACACTGCGGTGTGTTTTTCGTGGCCGATGACCGCTCCTACGGGGTAGCGCAGGCATAAAAAAACCGGCCCTGATGGGCCGGCTCTTGTGTGGCCTGAGGCGTCAGGCCGCCTTGGCTTCCTGCTGGCTCAGCGACCGGTTCAGCGCGCTGAACAGGGCCTTGAAGCTGGCCGTGGTGATGTTTTCATCCACACCCACGCCATGCACGGGACGGCCACCGGCCACCCGCAGCTCGATGTAGGCTGCGGCCTTGGCGTTCGTGCCTGCGCCGATAGCGTGTTCGTTGTAGTCCATGATCTCGACGGCGATTGGCATGGAGGCGACCAGCGCTTCCAGCGCGCCGTTACCCTTGCCACGCCAGTGTTGGGTTTCTCCGTCACTGTGCACTTCGACGTCCACGGCACTGTTGCCGTTTTCTTCCTGCAACCGATGACTGATCAGCGCGTAAGGCGTGTTGGCCTGCAGATACTCCTTACGCAACAAGGCGTAGATCTGCTGGGCGGTCATCTCGAGGCCCAGGCGGTCGGTTTCACCCTGTACCACCTGGCTGAACTCGATCTGCATGCGGCGCGGCAGGCTGATGCCGTATTCCTGTTCCAGCAGGTAGGTGATGCCACCCTTGCCCGACTGACTGTTCACGCGGATGACTGCTTCGTAGCTGCGACCGATGTCGGCCGGGTCGATTGGCAGGTATGGCACCTCCCACAACGTGCCTTCCTTCTGCTGGGTAAACCCCTTGCGGATGGCATCCTGGTGCGAGCCGGAAAACGCGGTGTGAACCAGATCGCCCACATACGGATGACGAGGGTGCACCGGCAACTGGTTGCACTCTTCGACCACCTTGCGGATGCCGTCGATATCGGAAAAATCCAGCTCGGGATCGACGCCCTGGGTGTACAGGTTCAAGCCGAGGGTCACCAGGTCGACGTTACCGGTACGTTCGCCGTTGCCGAACAGGCAGCCTTCGACGCGATCCGCGCCGGCCATCAGACCCAGCTCGGTCGCAGCCACGCCGGTGCCACGGTCGTTGTGCGTGTGCAGGCTCAACAGCACGCTGTCGCGACGGTTGATATGGCGGCCGAACCATTCGATCTGGTCGGCATAGATGTTGGGCGTGGACACCTCCACGGTGGCCGGCAGGTTGAGGATGACCTTGTTCTGCGGGGTGGGATTCCACACCTCGATCACCGCATCGCAGACTTCCTTGGCGAACACGAGCTCGGTGGCGCTGAAAGTTTCCGGGGAGTACTGGAAGGTCCACTGGGTTTCAGGCTGCTGGGCTGCGTATTTGACGAACAGCTTGGCGGCATTTACCGCGATGTCCTTGACGCCCTGCTTGTCCTGGTTGAACACGATCTTGCGGAAGGACGGCGACGTGGCGTTGTACAGGTGAACGATGGCCTTCTTGGCGCCCTTGAGCGATTCGAAGGTGCGCGCAATGAGGTCTTCGCGGGCTTGGGTCAACACCTGAATGGTCGTGTCGTCCGGGATATGGCCGTCTTCGATCAGGGTGCGCACGAAGTCGAAATCGGTCTGCGACGCGGAAGGGAAGGAGGCTTCGATTTCCTTCACGCCAACGGCGACCAGGGTTTTCCAGAAGCGCAGCTTCTTGGCTGCGTCCATGGGCTCGATCAGCGACTGATTGCCGTCGCGCAGGTCGGAGCTGCACCAGATAGGGGCCGCGGTGATGGCTTTCGACGGCCAGGTGCGGTCGGGCAGGTCGATCGTCGGGAACGCACGGTACTTCTGCGACGGGTCTTTGAGCATGGACATGGTGAAAATCCTTGGTGAGCAGCCTGGGGAAAGGGCCTGCCGGTCATTCGAAAGGTGAAGGGGCGAGGCGACGCGTTTCAGCCAGGCAGTCGTGCACTGACCAAGCAGAGGCTGCGGTGTTGGCGGAGCTGGATGAGGGTGTGTGCAGTGTTCATGACCTCAACCCTAACCAGTGGGGTGAAAAATGGCAAGGGTATTGAGGAAAATGGTAGGGGAGTTGGGTATCTCGGAGCAGGCGAGATTTTATTGCTGAATATTTGGAAAGAGGTGCCAGAGATTGCGTGGCTTTAAGGGGCGGCGCAATGCGCTGGGTCGACGGTGCGGCCTTCGCGGGCAGAGCCCGCTCCCACAGGTCAAGCAGTGCTGAGAGGATTTCCGGTGGATCAAGGCTGAAAGGCGTTGATGAAGATCGCCGGATCGACCCGCGCATCGTTGAGGCTGACATTCCAGTGCATGTGCGGTCCGGTCGCGCGGCCGGTGGAGCCGACCCGGCCGACCACTGCACCGCGTACCAGGCTTTGCCCGACCTTCACGTCGATCTTGGACATGTGACAGAACATGCTGATGAAGCCCTGCCCATGGTCGACGAACACGGTGTTGCCATTGAAGAAGTAATCACCCACCAGAATCACCTTGCCATTGGCAGGGGTCTTGATCGGCGTGCCGGCCGGCACCGCGAAATCCAGGCCCGAGTGAGGATTGCGCTCCTCGCCGTTGAAGAAACGCCGCACGCCGAACTTGCTCGACAGCGGTCCGCTGACAGGCTTGTCCAGCAGCAGGTTGCTCGGCGTGCCAGCGCTGAAGCTGCGATAGGCGCGCAGCTGCTCGGCCAGTTCGCCGTCGATGCGTTTGATGTCGGCCGGGTTGGGGTTGACCTGCCGTGTATTCTTCAAAGTGATCCGCTGTTCCGGGTACTGTTTGCTGCCCACCTGAAAAGCGACGGTGCGCCCGGCCACGCTCAACTGCGCCGGGCCCGGCTTGACCGTCAATGGAATACCTACGATGGCGCGCCAGGTGCCTTGCTCGTTGACCACCAGCACCTGCCTGCCATCGTAGGTGGCCTTTGGTGCCTGGCTGGCGCTGCCCAGATCGACCACCACCACGCCGCCGGGCACCGGTTTGTTCAACAGCCGGGTGATGTAGCTGTCCGCCTGGGCGAACGAAGACAGGCATATCAGCAGGGCGACAACGAGAAAACGCGGCATGGATCAGTCCAGTAGGGAAAGGGTAACGGGCGTGAGGTGATTGTCCTCGACGCGCACTGCAAGCTCGCCTTCGCCGAGCCTTGCGATCAGGCATTGACCGCGCTGGGTCTGTTCGGCGCTGCGGATGGCCTGGCCCCGCTCATCGAGCAGGATGCTGTAGCCGCGTCCGAGGGTCGCCAATGGGCTGACCACGTGCAGGGTCTGCACCTGGCTCTGCAGCAACAGACGACGCGCCTTGAGGGTGTCGCGCATGGCCCGCGGCAAACGCTCGGCCAGGCCATCCAGGCGCTGTTTGAGCAGCCGCAGGACTCGGTCCGGGTGCTGCCCGGCCAGCCGCGTCTGCAACTGTGCCAGGCGGTGCCCGCGCGCGGTCATCTGCCGCTCGAAGGCACGGCGCATGCGCATGTCCAGGTCGTCCAGGCGCTGTGCCTGTTGGCGCAGACGTTCGCCGGGATGGCGCAGGCGGCGGGTCAGCCCTTCCACACGCAGGCGTTCGTGGGCCAGGCGATTGTGCATGCGCAACACCAGGCGCCGCTGCAGGCTGTCGAGTCGGCGCTGCAGGTCGCCGGCATCCGGCGCCAGCAGTTCGGCAGCTGCCGAAGGAGTAGGGGCACGTACGTCGGCCACGAAGTCGCTGATGGACACGTCGGTCTCGTGGCCTACGGCGCTGACGATCGGCGTCACGCAGGCATCGACGGCGCGCGCCACGGCTTCTTCGTTGAAGCACCAGAGATCCTCCAGCGAACCGCCGCCACGGGCGAGGATGATCGCGTCGAACCCGCGCGCATCGGCCAGGCGCAGGGCGCGGACGATCTGAGCGGTGGCTTCGCGGCCTTGCACGGCGGTCGGGATCAGGGTCAACTGGATCTGCGGGGCGCGGCGACGGAACACACTGATGATGTCGCGGATCACCGCACCGGTCGGCGAGCTGACGATCCCGATGCGTTGCGGGTGAGCCGGCAGCGCGACCTTGCGTTCGCTGCTGAACAGGCCTTCGGCATCGAGCTTGACCTTAAGCGCATCGAACGCCATGCGCAGTGCGCCGTCGCCGGCAGGCTCCACGGTGTCGAGGATCAGCTGATAGTCGCCACGGCCTTCGAACAGCGAGACCTTGCCACGCACCTTCACCGCCGCGCCGTCCTTGAGGACCTGGCGCACGCGTTGGGCGTTCTGCCTGAACAAGGCGCAGCGTACCTGCGCACCACTGTCCTTCAGGGTGAAATAGACGTGGCCGGACGCCGGACGCGCCAGGTTGGAGATTTCACCTTCGACCCAGATGTTGCTGAAGACGTCTTCGAGCAATACACGGGCGCGGCCATTGAGCTGGCTGACGGTGATGACCTCGCGATCGAGGTTGAGGCGGGCGAAGGGGTCTTTGATCATGTTCGGCATCATAGAGACATTCATCTGCGGATGCACTGGGAGGAGGGGGAGGGAAAAGGCCTCTTCGACAGTGAGCGAAGAGGCCTTGAAGCGTTACAGGAACTGTTCGGCGTAATGACACGCCACTTGCCGCGTATCCACCGGCCGGAACGCCGGTATTTCCGTGCTGCAGCGTTCGGTGGCGTACGGGCAACGCTTGTGGAATGCACAGCCCGACGGCGGATTCAACGGGTTGGGCAATTCGCCGACGATCTTGATCTTGGGCTTGAGCGGATCGGGCTTTATGGTCGGCGTTGCCGACAGCAGCGCCTGGGTGTACGGGTGCAGAGGCCGGGTGTAGATGTCCTCCTTGGGCCCCATTTCCGCCGGCCGGCCCAGGTACATCACCAGCACCTGATCGGCCACGTGACGCACCACCGCCAGGTTGTGCGAGATGAACACGTAGGCCGTGTTGAACTCCTGCTGCAGGTCCATGAACAGGTTCAGCACCTGCGCCTGGATCGACACGTCGAGTGCCGAGGTCGGCTCATCGGCGACCAGCACCTTTGGCTGCAGCATCATGGCACGAGCCAGGGCAATACGCTGGCGCTGACCACCGGAGAACATGTGCGGGTAGCGCTGGTAGTGCTCGGGCCGCAGGCCGACCTGTTGCATCATGGCCTGGACCTTCTCGCGTCGCTCGGCCTTGCTCAGCGAGGTGTTGATGAGCAATGGCTCACCCAGCTGATCGCCGATCTTCTGCCGCGGATTGAGCGAGGCATAGGGGCTCTGGAAGACCATCTGTACGTCCTTGCGCAATTGCTTGCGCTCGGCCTTGCTGGCGCCGGCGACTTCCTGGCCGGCGATCTGCAGCGACCCGGACGAAGGCTCTTCGATCAAGGTCAGCGCGCGAGCCAGGGTCGACTTGCCGCAGCCCGATTCACCGACCACGGCAAGGGTCTTGCCGGCTTCGAGCTCGAAGGACACGCCATTGAGGGCGCGCACCACGGCATCAGGCTTGAACAGCCCGGCCGAGACGTTGTAGTGGCGAGTAAGGTCGCGGGCGGTCAGTACGACGCTCATTACGCCACCTCCTGATTGAGTGGGTAGAAACAGCGCGCCAGGCTCTGGGTTTTCTGATCCAGGGCAGGGCGTTCGGTACGGCAGTTTTCACGCACGTACGGGCAGCGTGGCGAAAGCAGGCAGCCCTGCGGACGGTCGTAGCGGCCCGGGACGATACCGGGCAGGGTGGCCAGTCGCTCCGCGCCCTCGCTGTGCTCGGGGATGGCCATCAGCAGCGCTTCACTGTAGGGGTGCGCAGGGATATCGAACAGTTGCGGCACATGGCCCACCTCCACCGCCTGGCCGGCGTACATCACGCACACGCGCTGGGCGGTTTCGGCGACCACGGCAAGGTCGTGGGTGATCAGGATCAAGCCCATGTTCTGCTCTTGCTGCAGGTTGAGCAGCAAATCCATGATCTGCGCCTGAATGGTCACGTCCAGGGCAGTGGTGGGTTCGTCGGCGATCAGCAGCTTGGGTTCGCCGGCAATCGCCATGGCGATTGCCACGCGCTGGCTCATGCCACCGGACAGTTGATGGGGGTAGGCATCCAGACGGCTTTCCGCCGCAGGAATTTCCACCTTCTTGAGCAGTTCCAGGGCCCGCTGGCGCGCGGCCTTGCCGGACATGCCCAGATGCTGGCGCAAGACCTCCTCGATCTGGAAGCCCACGGTGTAGCTTGGGTTCAGGGCGGTCATCGGATCCTGGAAAATCATCGCCAGGTCCTTGCCGACCACCTTGCGCCGTTGCCGTGCGTTGAGCTTGAGCATGTCGTGGCCGTCGAACAGCAGCGAGTCGGCCGTGACGATGCCGGGCGCGTCGATCAGGCCCATCAGGGCCATCATGGTCACCGACTTGCCCGAACCCGACTCGCCGACGATGGCGAGCACTTCGCCCTTGTCCACGCTGAGGTCCAGCCCGTCGACGACCGGCACAGCCTTGGCGTCGCCAAAGCGCACGTTCAGGTTGTTGATATTCAAAAGTGACATGGTCGGCTCCTCAGGCGGCGTTCTTGAGTTTGGGGTCCAGCGCATCGCGCAGCCCGTCGCCCATCAGGTTGATTGCCAGCACGCTGAGCAGAATGGTCAGACCCGGCAGGCTCACCACCCACCAGGCGCGTTCGATGTAGTCCCGCGCCGAGGCCAGCATGGTGCCCCATTCCGGCGTCGGCGGTTGCACGCCCAGGCCCAGGAAGCCCAGCGCAGCGGCGTCGAGAATCGCCGAGGAGAAACTCAAGGTGGCCTGCACGATCAGCGGCGCCATGCAGTTGGGCAGCACGGTAATGAACATCAGGCGTGGCAGCGTTGCCCCGGCCAGCCGGGCGGCGGTCACGTAGTCGCGGTTCAGTTCACCCATCACCGCAGCGCGGGTCAGGCGCACGTAGGATGGCAGCGACACCACGGCAATGGCGATCACGGTGTTGATCAGGCCAGGGCCGAGAATGGCGACGATGGCCACTGCCAGCAGCAGCGACGGCAGCGCCAGCATGACGTCCATCAGGCGCATGATCGACGGCCCGAGGATGCGTGGGAAAAAGCCGGCCAGCAGACCCATGAGGATGCCCGGGATCAGTGACATCACCACCGACGACAGGCCGATCAGCAGCGACAGCCGCGAACCCTGGATCAGGCGCGAAAGCAGGTCGCGGCCCAGTTCGTCGGTGCCCAGGATGAACTGCCACTGGCCGCCTTCCAGCCATACCGGCGGGGTCAGGAGAAAGTCGCGGTACTGCTCGCTTGGGTTGTGCGGTGCCACCCAGGGCGCGAACAGCGCGCAGAAGACGATGATCAGCATGAACACCAGGCCGGCCACGGCGCCCTTGTTCTTGGCAAAAGCCTGCCAGAATTCTTTGTACGGGGAGGGATAGAGCAGGCTCTGATCCACCGCTACCGTTTCGATTTTCGTAGTCATGGATAGGGTCTCAGCGCTGATGACGGATGCGTGGGTTGGCCAGGCCGTAGAGGATATCCACGACGAAGTTGACCAGGATCACCAGGCAGGCGATCAACAGGATGCCGTTCTGCACGACAGGGTAGTCACGGGCGCCGATGGCCTCGATCAGCCACTTGCCGATGCCCGGCCAGGAGAAAATGGTTTCGGTCAGTACCGCACCGGCCAGCAGCGTGCCGACCTGCAGGCCGAACACCGTCAGCACCGGAATCAGCGCGTTGCGCAGGCCGTGCACGAAGACCACGCGGGCCGGCGACAGGCCCTTGGCGCGCGCGGTGCGCACGTAGTCCTCGCGCAGTACTTCGAGCATCGAGGAACGGGTCATGCGCGCGATCACCGCAAGCGGGATGGTGCCCAATACGATGGCCGGCAGAATCAGGTGATGCAGCGCATCCCACCAGGCGCCTTCGTCTTCGCTGAACAGCGTGTCGATGAGCATGAAGCCGGTTTTCGGCTCGATGTCGTACAACAGGTCGATGCGCCCGGAGACCGGCGTCCAGCCCAGGGTCACCGAGAAGAACATGATCAGGATCAGGCCCCACCAGAAAATCGGCATGGAATAGCCGGCCAGGGAGATGCCCATGACCCCGTGATCGAACAGGGAGCCTCGCTTGAGTGCGGCGATTACCCCGGCGAGCAGGCCCAGAATGCCGGCGAAGATCAGCGCGGCAATGGACAGCTCCAGGGTGGCCGGAAACAGTGCGGTGAACTCGGTCCACACGCTTTCACGGGTCCGCAGCGACTCGCCCAGGTTGCCCTGGGCAAGGTTGCCGATGTAGTCCAGGTACTGGGCATACAGGGGCTTGTTCAGACCCAGGCGTTCCATCGCCTGTGCGTGCATTTCGGGGTCGACCCGACGCTCGCCCATCATCACTTCGACAGGGTCACCGGGAATCAGGCGTATCAACGCGAAGGTCAATAGCGTGATGCCGAAGAAAGTGGGGATCAGCAATCCCACACGTCGGGCAATAAAACTAAACATCGTGCGTAGTACCTCATCAGCCGGTTAGGCATGCCCCGCGTCCGCCCGGTTGGGCGCCGAAGCGGGGCGTCTTTTTCTACTTCACCTGGGTGGTGGCGAAGTTATTATTGGTCATCGGGCTTATGTGGAAGCCTTCGACGTTCTTGCGCATGGCCGAGAACAGGCGTGGATACGCCAGGCTCAACCAGGGTTGCTCTTTGAGAAAAATGACCTGTGCCTGTTCGTAGAACGCCGCGCGCGCTGCCGGTTCAGTGGCTTCGCGGGCCTTGTTCACCAATGCATCGAACTCCGGGTTGCACCAGCGAGCGGCGTTTTCGCCGTTCTTCGCCGCTTCACACGTCAGGTTCGGGCTGAGAAAGTTGTCCGGATCGCCGTTGTCGCCGGCCCAACCGTAGAAAGCCAGGTCATGTTCGCCCAGTTTCAGGCGCTTGATCAACTCGCCCCACTCCAGCACGCGAATATCCAGCTTGATGCCTACCTTGGCCAGGTCCGCCTGGAGCAGCTGCGCCGCCAGGCTGGAATTGGGGTTCGTCGGGCTGCTGCCATTGCGCGCAAAAATGGTGAACGACGTACCTTCCGGAACGCCGGCTTCCTTGAGCAGCGCCCGGGCCTTGGCCGGATCGTAGGGCAAGTCCTTCAGGGAATGATTGTAGCCCAGCAAGGTGGTCGGGTAGGGGCCCACGCCCGGCGTTGCGTTGCCTTCGCCGAACAGCGTACGGACGAAGGTCTGCTTGTCGAAGGCCATCTGGATGGCCTGGCGCACGCGCACGTCGCTCAGGTACTTGTGGGTGGTGTTGATGGCCACGTAGCTGGTCATCAGGGCGTCCATTTCCGCGATCTTGAGCTGCGGGTCGGCTTTGATGCCGGGCACGTCGTCCGGCTTGGGGTACACCGCGACCTGGCATTCGTTGGCGCGCAGCTTCTGCGCCCGCACGTTGTTGTCCACGGTGATGGCGAAGATCAGCGGGTCGGCCGGTGGCTTGCCGTTGTAATAGTCGGGGTTGGCCTTGTAGCGAACCTGAGCGTCCTTGCTGTAGCGCACGAACACGAAGGGGCCGGTGCCGATCGGCTTGCTGTTCAGCTCGGCGGTCTTGCCGGCCTTGAGCAACTGGTCGGCATATTCGGCGGAATAGATCGAGGTGAAGCCCATTGCCATGTCGCGCAGGAAGGGCGCCTCTGGGCGCTTGAGCACGAAACGCACGGTCAGCTCATCAAGCTTGTCGATGCTCTGGATCAACTCACCCATGCCCATTGATTCGAAGTACGGATAGCCCATGGTCGACTTGTCATGCCAGGGGTGGTTGGCATCGAACTGGCGCATGAAGCTCCACAGCACGTCGTCGGCAGTGAGGTTGCGGGTCGGCTTGAAGTAGTCCGTGGTATGGAACTTCACGCCCTCGCGCAGGTGGAAAGTGTAGGTCTTGCCGTCTTCGCTGATGTCCCAGCTTCGTGCCAGGCCGGGCTGGATATCGGTGCTGCCCGGCGTGAAGTCGACGAGGCGGTTGAACACCGTTTCGGCTGAGGCGTCGGCCGTCACCGCACCGGTGTACTGAACGATATCGAAACCTTCGGGACTGGCTTCGGTGCAGACCACCAGCGGTTTGGCACTGGCGCCCAGGCTCATGCCGAGCAGGGCGGCGGCTACGGCAGCCTTGAGTGATAGCGTTTTCATCGTTGCCCTCGCAATCGCACGTAAGCGTAGTCGCTGCCCGTGATTCGGCGAACCACGGGCAGCGCTCGCCGATCAAAGAATCTGGAACGGAATGGTAGTGACGATGCGCAGCTCGTTGAGGCTGCCATCGACCTGATTGGCGCTGGCGCGGTGGGCACTGTAGGTCGCGCGAATGGTGCTGGCCTTCAATGGCCCGCCCTGCACGGCGTATGAGGTGCCGAAGCCGTACTCGTAATGGCTTTCGCCGTCCTGAGCCTGAATGCCGTCATAGCCGCCACCCCTGTAGCGCGTGCCATCGATGCCCCAGCCGCGCGCGGTGTAGACGCTGAACTTGAGCCCCGGTACGCCATAGCTGGCCATGTCCAGCCCGTAGCCGACCTGGAACGATTTTTCGTTCGGGCCGTTGTAGTCGGAGAACAGCGAGTTGGCCAGGAAGATGGCGTTGGTCTCGTGCAAATAGTCGAAGTATTCGTCGCCGTTCACTTCCTGGAAGGCCAGGGTCAGGCTGTGCGCCTTGTGCGTCGCGGTCAACGACAGGCTGTAGGTGTCGTTGTCGATGGCACCCATCTTGGCGCTGCCCGCATCCTTGGTCTTGTAATAGTTGAACCCGGTGCTCAGGCTCAGTACCGAGGCATCCCCCAATTCATGGGCTGCGCCGAAATAGTACTGGTTCCAGAGATCCTTGACGTTGGACGCGTACAGGCTGGTGGTCAGGCTTTTCAGCGGCTGGTAGTTGAGGCCGAAGATGTTGACCTGATCGGTAGTGGTGCCGTTGCCGTACTCGGTCCTGAATTTGCTCAGGCCCTGCTCGGTGCGCGGCGACACCCGGCTGAACGTACCGAGGTCGAAATCGAGGTTGTCGAACTCGGCGCTGTGCACGCTGACACCCTCGAAGCTGGAGGGCAGGGCACGGTTGCCGATGAAGGCCAGCACCGGTGTGTTCAGCGATTGCCGCCCGGCGGTCACCACCGTGTTTGAAACCCGTGCCTTGAGGTTGGCCAGGCCTGCCTTGGTCCACTGGTCGACCACTTCGCCGTCGTGGTCGGTCAGGGTGCGGTTGCCGCCGCCAGCCACGCGGCCTTTGCCTTGCTCCAGAGCGACGGTGTTGTAGGCCGCCACTTCGGTACTGAAACCTACCGTGCCTTGGGTAAAGCCCGAGGTGTAGTTGACGATGGTGCCCTGTACCCAGGTGTCGCGGCTGCCGGTGCGTTCGGTGGCGCCGTTGCCTTTGTTGATGCCCCAGGTCAGGCCGCGCTTGCCTTTTTCCTTGGCGAACCAGTTGCGCGTCGAGCCGGTCAGGCTCGAGTCCTCGATGAAGCCCTGGGCTTCATCCTGGGCGCTGCTGGTCTTGACGCTGAGAGGGACGAAAGCCTGGCTGACTTCTTCGGCCAGGGCCAGGGGCGTGAAACCGCTCAAGGACAACGTGAGTACTGCTCTCTTGGTGATTTTCAACTGAAGCTCCTTACATTTTTTGGTTTTATTGCCGCTTTATCGAGTGCGGCTTGTGCCCAATCCATGGCGGGTGGTGACAGTTGCAAACGTTTGCTTGCTCTTTTTTGCCAAAAGCTCCCCAAACCCATGGCACGACCATGGGTTTGGGAGGGCTGGGCTTATCTAGTCGCGGACGCTTACGCCGCCGAAATCGTTACGCCCGAACGGGCTGACCTTGAAGCCGTCGACCTTGGCGCTGACCGGCTGGTTGACGGTGGAGTGGGCGATCGGGGTGATCGGTACCTGCTGCTTGAGCAACTGCTGCGCCTGGCGATAGAGCACGCTGCGCTCGTCGCGATCGGTCACGCGCTTGGCCTGCTGCACCAGCTTGTCGTAGTCCTGGTTGCACCACATCGAGTAGTTGTTGCTGCCAATCGCATCGCAGCTGTACAGCGTGCCCAACCAGTTGTCCGGGTCACCGTTGTCGCCAGTCCAGCCAATCAGCGAAACGTCGTGTTCGCCGCGTTTGGTGCGGTCCAGGTACTCGCCCCATTCGTAGCTGACGATCTTGACCTTGAGGCCGATCTTGCCCCAGTCGGCCTGCAGCATTTCAGCCATCAGCTTGGCGTTGGGGTTGTACGGACGCTGCACGGGCATGGCCCAGAGGGTGATCTCGGTGCCTTCCTTGACCCCGGCGGCCTGCAGCATCTGCTTGGCTTTCTCCGGGTCGAAAGGTGCGTCCTTGATGCTCTCGTCGTAGGACCACTGGGTCGGCGGCATGGCATTGACTGCTTTTTGCCCGGCACCCTGGTAGACGGCCTTGAGGATGGCGTCCTTGTTCACCGCCATGTCCATCGCCTGGCGCACTTCCAGCTGGTCGAACGGCTTGTGGCGCACGTTGTAGGTGATGTAGCCCAGGTTGTAGCCGGCCTGCTCCATGACCTTGAGCTTGGGGTCTGCCTTGAGGCCCGCGAGGTCGGCGGGGCGTGGGTAGGCCGTCACCTGGCATTCGTTCTTCTTGAGCTTCTGCATGCGCACCGAAGCATCGGTGTTGATGGCGAAAATCAGCTGGTCGACCTTTACCTGGCTCATGTCCCAGTACTGCGGGTTGGCCTTGTAGCGGATCTGCGAGTCCTTCTGGTAACGCTGGAAGGCGAACGGGCCGGTGCCGATCGGCTTCTGGTTGATGTCGCGCATGTTGCCGCTCTTGAGCAGCTGGTCGGCGTACTCGGCGGACAGGATGGAGGCAAAGTTCATGGCGATGTTCTGCACGAACGCGGCATCCACGGCGTTGAGGGTGAACACCACGGTGTGGTCGTCAGCTTTTTCGACCTTGGCGATGTTCTTGTCCAGGCTCATGCTGACGAAGTAGGGAAACTCGGTGGGGTAGGCCTTGCGGAACGGCTGGTTGGGGTCGAGCATGCGGTTGAAGGTGAACAGCACGTCGTCGGCGTTGAAGTCACGGGTTGGCTTGAACGCCTCGTTGCTGTGGAACTTGACCCCTTCGCGCAGGTGGAAGGTGTAGGTCAGGCCGTCTTCCGAGATGTCCCATTTGGTGGCCAGTGCGGGAATGACACTGGTCCCGCCTTTTTCGAATTCGGTCAGGCGGTTGTAGATCGGTTGCGAAGCATCGTTGTCGGTGCCGCTGGTGTACTGGGCGATGTCGAAACCTGCGGGGCTGCCTTCGGAGCAGTACACCAGGCTGTTCGCGGCCTGGCTGAGGCCGACCTGGCCGAGCAGGCCCAGAGCGAGCATGGCGGAGCAAAGCTTTGTATGTCGCATGATAGTCCCTGTCTTGTTGTTTTCCGATCGTGGGTCGCCAGTCCCCTGGCAGGAATAGGACGGCCGTCGCCAAGGAAAGCTAGTTCCATTTGACTAAGGTGTATGTCGGCGTATTCCGGTAGTGCTGTGGGAAAGATCCTGGCGTTTGTGCAGGCAAAGTGAGCGACGGACCTGCCGGTCCATCGCTCGCCTGCATGGGGGAGACGCCTTTGTCAGTCCTTCAGGCCTACGCCATAGAACGAGTTCAAGCCAAAGGGGCTGATCTTGAAGTCGGTGACCTTGGCGCTCATGGGCTGGTAGACCGTGGAGTGCGCGATCGGGGTGATCGGCACCTGTTCCTTGAGGCGCACCTGAGCCTGCTTGTACAGTTCGGTGCGCTTGGCCTGGTCAGGCGTGGCCTTGGCGGTCTTGATCAACTGGTCGTAGTCCTTGTCGCACCACTTCGAGAAGTTGTTGCCGTTCACCGCGTCGCAGCCGTACAGGGTGCCGAGCCAGTTGTCCGGGTCACCGTTGTCGCCGCTCCAGCCGATCAGCATGGCATCGGTCTCGCCGGCCTTGGCTCGCTTGAGGTACTCACCCCATTCGTAACTGACGATCTTGGCCTTGATACCCACCTTGGCCCAGTCCGATTGCAGCATCTCGGCCATCAGCTTGGCGTTAGGGTTGTAGGGACGCTGCACCGGCATCGCCCACAGGGTGATCTCGGTACCTTCCTTGACGCCGGCCTCCTTGAGCAGCTTCTTGGCCTCTTCCACGTTGTAGCCGGCGTCCTTGATGCTTTCGTCGTAGGACCACTGGGTCGGCGGCATGGCGTTCACGGCCAGCTGGCCAGCGCCCTGGTACACGGCTTCGATGATGCTTTTCTTGTTCACGGCCATGTCCAGCGCCTGGCGGACCTTGAGGTTGCCCAGCGGTTCATGGGTGACGTTGTAGGCGATGTAGCCCAGGTTGAAGCCGGCCTGGTCAGGCATCTGCAGCTTGTTGTCTTCCTTGAGCGGCTTGAGGTCGGCCGGGCGCGGGTACACGCTGACCTGGCATTCGTTCTTCTTGAGTTTCTGCATGCGCACCGATGCATCGGTGGTGATGGCGAAGATCAGGTTGTCGATCTTCACGTCGTCCGGATTCCAGTAGTCCTTGTTGCCCTTGTAGCGAATCTGCGCGTCTTTCTGGTAGCGGTTGAACACGAACGGGCCGGTGCCGATCGGCTTCTGGTTGATGTCGGCGGCCTTGCCCTGCTTGAGCAGTTGGGCGGCGTATTCGGCGGACTGGATCGAGGCGAAGCTCATCGCCATGTTCTGGATGAAGGCGGCATCGACGGTCTTCAGGGTGAAGCGAACGGTGTGGTCGTCGAGCTTCTCGATGTTGGTGATGTTCTCGTCCATGCCCATGTCGGTGAAGTACGGGAACTCGGTCGGATAGGCTTTGCGGAACGGCATGTTCTTGTCGATCATGCGGTTGAACGTGAACAGCACGTCGTCGGCGTTGAATTCGCGGGACGGCTTGAAGTAGTCGGTGGTGTGGAACTTGACCCCTTCGCGCAGGTGGAAGGTGTAGGTCAGTGCGTCTTCGGAGATGTCCCAGCTCGTGGCCAGGCCTGGAATGACCGCAGTGCCGCCACGCTCGAACTGGCTCAGACGGTTGAAGACGGTTTCTGCAGAAGCGTCGAAATCCGTGCCACTGGTATACAGCGCCGGGTCAAAACCCGCCGGACTGCCTTCGGAGCAGAATACAAGGTTGCTCGCAGCATGGGCGAAAGGGGCGCTGGCAAGCAGGCCGGCCCCGACGATGAACGGAATGACCGCGGTTTTGAGCATGGTGGCCTCAGTTGTTGTCATTTTAAGAATGAGGGCGACCTTGTGGGCCGACCCGGCCGATACTTATGCAGGCGGCATACCCAAATCAACTGTTTGCATCGAATCGGGGTTGAAACGGTGGGACGGGCGTACACGAATGTCGCATCGATATAATTTTTTCGATAGTTGAACGCACGATCAATAACGTTTTGCAGCAGAACGCACGCTTATCGACCCCACTGCACCACGCTGGCGCACTGCAATGGGGCGTTAGGTATCACTGCGAGAGGCTGACACCGTAGAAAGGGGTCAGGCCGAAGGGGCTGATGCGGAAGTCCTGAACTTCCTTGCGCATGGGCTGGAACACCGTGGAGTTGGCGATGGGCGTGATCGGCACCTGTTGCTTGAGGATACGCTGCGCCTGCTGGTACAGCTTCACACGCTCGTCGCGATCGCTGCTCAGCTTGGCCTGCTGGATCAGCTTGTCGTAGGCCGGGTCGCACCATTTGGCGTAGTTGCTGCCCTTGACCGCCGCACAGCTGTAGAGCACGCCGAGCCAGTTGTCGGGGTCGCCGTTGTCGCCGGTCCAGCCGTAGATCATGGTGTCGTGCTCGCCGTTCTTGGCGCGCTTGATGTACTCGCCCCATTCGTAGCTGACGATGTTGGCCTTGATGCCGACCTTGGCCCAATCGCTCTGGATCATCTGCGCCGACATGCGCGCGTTGGGGTTGGAAGCGCGCTGCACCGTCATGGCCCACAGGTCGATGGTCGTGCCTTCCTTGATCCCGGCTTCCTTGAGCAGCGCGCGGGCCTTGGTGATGTCGTGGGGCGCGTCCTTGATGCCCGTGTCGTAAGACCATTGCGCGGGGGGCAGGGCGTTCTGTGCCAGTTGGCCGGCGCTCTGGTACACCGCCTTGATGATGGCGGGCTTGTCGATCGCCATGTCCAGTGCCTGACGCACCTTGAGTTGATCGAGCGGCGGATGGGTCACGTTGTAGGCAAGGAAGCCCAGGTTGAAGCCGGGCTGGCTGAGCACACGCAGGTTGGGATCCTGTTTCATCACCTCGATGTCGGCGGGACGCGGATAGCCGCTGACCTGGCATTCGCCGGCCTTGAGTTTCTGCAGGCGCACGGCAGCATCGGTATTGATCGCGAAGATCAGGTTGTCGAGCTTGACGTCTTCAGGCTTCCAGTACGCCTTGTTGGCAACGTAGCGGATCTGCGAATCCTTCTGATAGCGCTTGAAGACGAACGGGCCGGTGCCGATCGGTTTCTGATTGATGTCGGCAGCCTTGCCCTGCTTGAGCAGCTGCGCGGCATATTCGGCGGATTGCACCGAGGCGAAGCTCATGGCCAGGTTCTGCACGAACGCGGCATCGACCGTGGCGAGGGTGAAGACGACGGTGTGCTCGTCCTGTTTGCTGACCGACTTGATGTTGGTGTTCAGGCCCATGTCGGTGAAGTAGGGCGATTCCGAAGGGTAGGCCTTGCGAAAGGGGTGCTCGGGATCGAGCAGGCGCTGGAAGGTGAACAGCACGTCGTCGGCGTTGAAATCGCGGCTGGGCGTGAAGTAGTCGGTGCTGTGGAACTTGACCCCTTCGCGCAAGTGAAAGGTGTAGCTCAAACCGTCGGCCGATACGTCCCAGGAGGTGGCCAGGCCAGGCTCGACTTCGGTGCCGCCGCGCTTGAACTGGGTCAGGCGATTGAAGACGGTTTCCGCTGAAGCGTCGAAATCGGTGCCGCTGGTGTATTGGCTGGGGTCGAAGCCGGCGGGGCTGGCTTCGGAGCAGTACACCAGGGTGCTCGCGGCCTGGGCCATGGGCATCCCGGCACACAGGGCAGCGGTCAGGAGCAGTGGCTTGAAGGCGGGGATGTGCATGGGGGCCTCGGCAGATGAATGGCAATAGGGGATAGGGCCGCCCGATCAAGGGCGGCAGCGCATCAAGGCATCACGACTTCGATGACGCCATCAGCGTTGATGCTGACCTCGCTGGTGCCGGCTTCCACGTCCGGGGTTACCGGGGCAGCGTCGGAACGGGCGGCTTTCATCATCATCGGGGCGGACGCGTAGGGCCGCGGATAGCCCGCGCTGTTGAGGTTGAGATTGACCACCTTGTAGCTCTTGCCACCCAAGGCGTCGGTGGCCAGTTGAGCACGGGCCTTGAACGCAGCGACGGCTTCCTTGAGCAGGGCGTCTTCGCTCTGCTTGCGGGTCTTGTCGGCGATCGAGAAGTCCATGGCGCCCATTTTCAGGCTCTGCAGCAGTTCGCCGGTGAGTTTGGACAGCGCGGGGAAATCGGCGCTTTCCAGGCGCACTTCCGCGCGCTCGCGCCAGCCGGTGATGGCCTGGCCTTTGTCGTCATAGATCGGGTAGCTGTTGCGGCTGCCCTGGCGCACGATCACGCCCTTGACTTCGCGCGCCTGGGCGAGGGCTTTGTTCAAGGTGTCGGTAATTCCGGCGGCGAGCTTGGCCGGGTCGGCGTTCTGCTCTTCGCTGTAGAGGGTCACGAGCATCAGGTCGCGGGGCACTTCCTGGCTGACCTCGGCGCGCAGGGAAATCTGGTTGTAGCGGGCTTCGTCGGCCAGCGCGGGAAGGCTGGCCAGCAGGCTCGCGCCAAGGACCAAAGCGGCGCTGCGGGTGATGACGGGCATGGAAAACTCCTTGTTGTAGGTGCTGGGTAAGACTGGCCAGGCCGGATGCGGTTCCTGAACGATGCCTGGTTCATGCGTTTCGCGCGGTCATTTGCCGCAGTTTCCGCTGTCGGCGTGTCGAGTTGGTTATACTTGCACCGATCCGCCTGCAGCGCTCACTGGAGAGCAAATGCTCGCCCATCCTATGCCTCTTTCCGCTTCACGCCAGAACCTCTGGCGCCTGACCTTCATCCGCACCCTGGTACTGGCCGCTCAGGCCGGCTCGGTTGGTTTCGCCTACCTGACGCACCTGCTGCCGTTGCCCTGGCTGGCGCTGAGCACCACCCTGGCGGTGTCCGCCATACTCTGCGCGCTGACCGTCCTGCGCCTGCGCTTCTCGTTGCCGGTCACCGAGCTCGAGTACGCCCTGCAACTGGCCTGCGACCTGCTGATCCACAGTGTCCTGCTCTACTATTCGGGCGGCGGCGCCAACCCGTTCGTGTCCTACTACCTGGTGCCCCTGACCATTGCCGCCGTGACCCTGCCGTGGGTCTACTCCCTGGTGCTCTCAGGCATCGCGCTGGCCTGCTACACCTTCATGCTGGCGCACTTCTACCCCCTCGACACGCTGCCGATCGGCCGTGAAAACCTGCAGATCTACGGCATGTGGCTGAGCTTCGCCCTGGCTGCTTCGGTGATTACCTTCTTCGCTGCCAAGATGGCCGAGGAGCTGCGGCGCCAGGAACAGCTGCGTGCCCAGCGCCGCGAAGAGGGCCTGCGTGACCAGCAACTGCTGGCCGTGGCCACCGAGGCTGCGGGCGCTGCCCATGAGCTGGGTACGCCGCTCGCCACCATGAGCGTGCTGCTCAAGGAAATGCGCCAGGACCATCCCCAGCCTGAACTGCAGGAAGACCTGCAGGTGCTGCAGGATCAGGTCAAGCTGTGCAAGGAAACCCTCCAGCAACTGGTGCGGGCTGCCGAAGCCAACCGACGCATGGCCGTGGTCGATCAGCCGGTCACCGCCTGGCTCGACGAAGCCCTCAATCGCTGGCATCTGATGCGCCCCGAGTCCAGCTACCGTTTCCACCGCCTGGGCCAAGGCGAGGTGCCGCACCTGTCGCCGCCTCCGGACCTCACCCAGGCGCTGCTCAACCTGCTCAACAACGCCGCCGATGCCTGCCCCGACAACCTCGAGGTCAAGCTGGACTGGGACAGTGAAGACATCTTCATCGTGATCCGCGACCACGGCGCGGGTGTTCCCCTGGCCATTGCCGAGCAGATCGGCAAACCGTTCTTCACTACCAAGGGCAAGGGCTTCGGCCTTGGCCTGTTCTTGAGCAAGGCCAGCGTGACTCGCGCCGGCGGCTCGGTAAAACTCTATAGTCATGAAGAGGGCGGCACGCTCACCGAGCTGCGCCTGCCCCGTGGCGTCCCAGGAGATGATCGATGACTGACGAAAACCAAGTCGAAGGCGAAGAGCTGCCGCACCTGTTGCTGGTGGACGACGACGCCACGTTTACCCGTGTGATGGCCCGTGCCATGACCCGCCGAGGCTTTCGCGTAAGCACCGCAGGCAGCGCCGAGGAAGGCTTGAAGCTGGCCCAGGACGATGTACCCGACTACGCCGCGCTGGACCTGAAGATGGAAGGCGATTCGGGCCTGGTGCTGCTGCCCAAGCTGCTGGAGCTGGATCCGGAAATGCGCGTGGTGATTCTCACCGGCTATTCGAGCATCGCCACTGCGGTGGAGGCGATCAAGCGTGGCGCCTGCAACTACCTGTGCAAGCCCGCCGACGCCGATGACGTACTGGCGGCGCTGTCGGCCGAACACGCTGACCTCGACACGCTGGTGCCGGAAAACCCGATGTCGGTCGACCGCCTGCAATGGGAGCACATCCAGCGAGTGCTCACCGAGCACGCCGGCAACATTTCCGCCACGGCGCGAGCGCTGGGTATGCACCGGCGTACCCTGCAACGCAAATTGCAGAAACGCCCCGTGCGTCGGTAAATTCGCGTGGAGCGCTCTGGCTGGCGCCCTGCGCGCCCGGGTAGGCGGCATTCGCCCGCCCGCCGGGCCCTGCGGCGGCTCATGCCATGATCGTACAACCCGCTTTAGGCTATGATTGCTCCAATCACCGACCGTTTCGAGAATGACTTTCACTATGGATACTCAGAGCGCCGCCCCACGCGCCCGTCGCAAACCGCGCAGCCTGGCCCAGGAACTGGTGGCCGTGCTGACCCAGCGCATCCTCGATGGTGACCTCAAGCGTGGCGACAAGCTGCCTACCGAGTCGGCCATCATGGAAGAGCAGGGCGTCAGCCGGACCGTGGTGCGTGAAGCCATTTCCCGGCTGCAGGCGGCAGGTCAGGTCGAAACCCGCCACGGCATCGGCACCTTCGTGCTGGATACGCCCAGCCCGAGTGGTTTTCGCATCGATCCGGCGACCATCGTGACCTTGCGCGATGTGCTCGCCGTGCTCGAGCTGCGTATCAGCCTGGAAGTGGAGTCCGCCGGGCTGGCCGCCAGCCGTCGCTCGCCCGAGCAACTGGCGGCGATGCGCGCGGCCCTCGATGCGCTGAACGAAAGCGCGGCCCATGCCAGCGATGCAGTGGCGTCCGATTTCCAGTTCCATCTGCAGATTGCCTTGTCCACCGGCAACCGCTATTTCACCGACATCATGACGCACCTGGGCACCAGCATCATTCCCCGCACCCGCCTGAATTCGGCACGTCTGGCACATGACGACCAGCAGCACTACATGACCCGACTCAGTCGCGAGCACGAGGAAATCTACGACGCCATCGCCCGCCAGGATTCCGATGCCGCACGCGCAGCCATGCGCCTGCACCTGACCAACAGCCGCGAGCGTTTGCGCCAGGCGCACCAGGAAGCCGAAGCGGGCAGGGGCTGAACGCCGCGTCGGCGGTCGGCGCGGTGATCTGGCAGACCGCAGCGAGGCCGGACGCGGCTTGCGCCGCTGCTACAGAAACACCGCAACCCTTGTAGCAGCGGCGAAAGCCGCGTCGGCGGTTGCCGCGGTGTATCTGGCAGAACGCGGTGCCACCGGACGCGGCTCGCGCCGCTGCTACAGAAACACCGCAACCCTTGTAGCAGCGGCGCAAGCCGCGTCGGCGGGTGCCGCGGTGTATCTGGCAGAACGCGGTGCCACCGGACGCGGCTCGCGCCGCTGCTACAGAAACACCGCAACCCTTGTAGCAGCGGCGCAAGCCGCGTCGGCGGTTGCCGCGGTGTACCTGGCAGAACGCGGTGCGGCCGGACGCGGCTTGCGCCGCTGCTACAGAACACCGCAATCCTTGTAGCAGCGGCGCAAGCCGCGTCGGCGGCTGGCGCGGTGTATCTGGCAGAGCGCGGTGCCACCGGACGCGGCTCGCGCCGCTGCTACAGAAACACCGCAACCCTTGTAGCAGCGGCGCAAGCCGCGTCGGCGGGTGCCGCGGTGTATCTGGCAGAACGCGGTGCCACCGGACGCGGCTCGCGCCGCTGCTACAGGGATCCCTTGTGTCGTCTCGGCGTTCGGTGAAGCCCATCAGGGACAATCTGAAAATACTTCGTTCAACCTATTGAGGAACTGCATAAGTAGTTGTACGATGACGTACGACATCAGCCAGCCATGGCTGCTTGGTTGTTCAATTTTCCATGCGACTCAGGGTGTTCAAACAATGAATCCACAAGAACTAAAGTCCATCCTCAATCACGGCCTGCTGTCTTTTCCAGTAACCGACTTCACTGCCCAGGGCGACTTCCATCGCGAAGGCTACATCAAGCGCCTGGAATGGCTTGCCCCCTACGGCGCCAGCGCCCTGTTCGCCGCCGGCGGCACCGGTGAGTTCTTCTCCCTGGCTGCCAGCGAATACTCGCAAGTGATCAAGACTGCCGTCGACACCTGCGCCACCAGCGTGCCTATCCTCGCCGGCGTTGGTGGTTCCACTCGCCAGGCCATCGAGTATGCACAGGAAGCCGAGCGCCTGGGCGCGAAGGGTCTGCTGCTGCTGCCGCACTACCTGACCGAAGCGAGCCAGGACGGCGTAGCCGCCCACGTCGAGGCCGTGTGCAAATCGGTCAACATCGGCGTCATCGTCTACAACCGCAATGTCTGCCGTTTGAACGCGCCATTGCTGGAACGCCTGGCCGAAAGCTGCCCGAACCTGATCGGCTACAAGGACGGCCTGGGCGACATCGAACTGATGGTGTCGATCCGCCGTCGCCTGGGCGATCGCTTCAGCTACCTGGGTGGCCTGCCGACCGCCGAAGTCTATGCAGCGGCCTACAAGGCTCTGGGTGTGCCGGTGTATTCGTCCGCCGTGTTCAACTTCATCCCGAAGACCGCCATGGACTTCTACCGCGCAATCGCCGCTGAAGATCATGTCACCGTGGGCAAGTTGATCGACGACTTCTTCCTGCCTTACCTGGACATTCGCAATCGTAAATCCGGCTACGCAGTCAGCATCGTCAAGGCAGGCGCGAAGATTGCCGGCTACGACGCAGGCCCGGTGCGCACCCCGCTGACCGACCTGACCGGCGAAGAGTACGAAATGCTCGCTGCCCTGATGGACAAGATGGGTCCGCAGTAAGCCTCGAAACTGCAGTGCGGCTTTCGCGGCCGCTGACCGCTCCTATGGGAATCCTGCAGACACTGAGGATCTCTGTGGGAGCGGGGCGGGGGGCCAGCCCTCTGCCCGCGAAGCGGCCCTGCCTGCCATACCTTTCCAGAATTTCCCCGCCTGACCCCCACATCCTCGCTATCATTGTCGCCTGACCCCAGGCAACAGGTTCCCCGGCATGCTCGCCCTATTTCTGCAGACCCTGAACGTGACCGCTCCGGTGTTCGCCATGCTGTTTCTCGGCTACGGGCTGAAGCGGATCGAGTGGATCAACGACAACTTCATCAAGACCGCCTCGGCCCTGGTGTTCAACGTCTGCATGCCGTCGCTGCTGTTTCTGGGCATCTACCATGCCGACCTGCGCTCTGCACTCAAGCCGGGCCTGCTGGTGTATTTCGTGGTGGCCACGGTGGGCAGCTTCGCCATCGCCTGGTGGATCGCCACCAAGCGATGCCCGCAAGTCGACCGTGGGGTGTTCACCCAGGGCGCCTTTCGCGGCAACAACGGTGTCATCGGCCTGGCCCTGGCGGGCAGCATGTATGGCGACTACGGCATCTCCCTGGGCTCGATCCTCGCCGGTTTGGTGATCGTGCTCTACAACTCGCTGTCGGTAGTGGTGCTGGCGATCTACAGCCCGAACATCAAGTCCGATCCGCTCAGCATCTGCAAAAGCATCCTGGTCAACCCGTTGATCATCAGCGTGGTATTGGCCGTGCCCTTCGCCTGGTTGCAGGTGCCCATTCCCAACTGGATCCTGACCTCCGCTGACTACGTCGCGCAAATGAGCCTGCCGCTGGCGCTGATCTGCATCGGCGGGACCCTGTCGCTGGCCGCATTGCGCAGCAGTGGTTCGGTGGCGCTGAGTGCCAGCGCGGTGAAAATGATCCTGCTGCCGATCGTCGGTACCTTCGGTGCCTGGCTGTTGGGCTTTCGCGGGGCGGAACTGGGCATTCTGTTCCTGTATATTGGCGCTCCTTCGGCCTCGGTCGGTTATGTCATGGTGCGGGCCAGCGGCGGCAACTATTCGCTCGCCGCCGCCATCATCGTCATCACCACCCTGGCGGCAGCCATCACCACCAATATCGGAATATTCCTGTTGCAGTGGGGCGGCTGGATCTAGACGCTGCTTGCACACCCGCAAGCATTCACCCGCTAAGGAACCGCAATGGATGATCAATCCACCCCCGAAGGTCTGCATCGGGGTCTGAAAAACAGGCATATCCAGCTCATTGCCCTGGGCGGGGCGATCGGCACCGGCCTGTTCCTGGGCATCGCCCAGACCATCGGCATGGCCGGCCCGTCGGTCATCCTGGGTTACGCGATCGGCGGCCTGATTGCCTTCTTCATCATGCGCCAGCTGGGCGAAATGGTCGTTGAAGAGCCGGTCACCGGTACCTTCAGCCATTTCGCCAACCGCTACTGGAGCGGCCTGGCTGGCTTCATGTCCGGTTGGAACTATTGGGTGCTGTATGTGCTGGTAGGCATGGCCGAGTTGACCGCCGTGGGCATCTACATCAAGTACTGGTGGCCGGACGTGCCGACCTGGGCCTCGGCCGCGGTGTTCTTCGTGCTGATCAACGCGATCAACATGTTCCAGGTGAAGATCTATGGCGAGATGGAGTTCTGGTTTTCGCTGATCAAGGTGGCCGCCATCGTCAGCATGATCGGCTTCGGCGCCTGGATGCTGGCCACCGGCAGCGGTGGGCCGGACGCCAGCATCGCCAACCTGTGGCAATACGGCGGCTTCTTCCCCAACGGCATCGGTGGATTGACCCTGGCCATGGCGGTCATCATGTTTTCCTTCGGTGGCCTGGAGCTGGTCGGCATCACCGCCGCCGAAGCCGATGATCCCAAGCGCAGCATCCCCAAGGCCACCAACCAGGTGATCTACCGGATCCTGCTGTTCTACGTGGGCGCCCTGACCATCTTGTTGTCGCTGTATCCGTGGCAGAAAGTGGTCGAAGGTGGCAGCCCGTTCGTGATGATCTTCCATGCGCTGGACAGCAACGTAGTGGCAACCGTGCTCAACGTGGTAGTGCTGACCGCGGCGCTGTCGGTGTACAACAGCTGCGTCTATTGCAACAGCCGCATGCTGTTCGGCCTGGCGGTGCAGGGCGATGCGCCCAAGACCCTGCTCAAGGTCAACCGCCGTGGCGTGCCCATGAAAGCGCTGGGTATTTCCGCCATGGCGACCGGGTTGAGCGTGGTCATCAACTACCTGATGCCGGGCGAGGCCTTCGGCTTGTTGATGGCGTTGGCCGTGTCCGCACTGGTCATCAACTGGGGCATCATCAGCATCACTCACCTGAAGTTTCGCAAGGCCATGCGCGCCAACGGTCAGGCGACGTTCTTCCCCAGCTGGGGCTACCCGATCACCAACTGGGTATGCCTGCTGTTCCTGGCGGGCATTCTGGTGATCATGTACATGACGCCGGGAATCCGCATTTCGGTGCTGTTGATTCCCTTGTGGCTTGGGGTGCTGGCCGTGGCCTGGATGGTCAAGAAGCGTCGGGCAGGGTAGGAGGCCGCCTGGCTCAGTGCTGTCGGCGCCAGGCGCGCAGGGTGCCCCACAGCACCACCGCCGCCAGCAACGGCAGCACGTAGAACAGCATCAGCTCTTCCAGCCTGGCCGCCAATGGCATGCCCGTGGTGAACGCCACCACGTGCAGGCCATACGCGACGTACAACCCCAGCAGCACCAGCCCTTCGATCCGCGTGACCCGGTATCCGGAATAGAACAGCGGCAGGCACAGCAGGGTGACGCCGAGCATCACCGGCAGGTCGAAGTCCAGCGCGTTGGGTGACACGCTCAGGGGCGCAGGTGCCAGCACTGCGGTCAGGCCGAGCACACCGAGCAGGTTGAACAGGTTGCTGCCGATGACGTTGCCCACTGCGATCTCGCGGTGACCGCGAAAGGCGGCGACCAACGACGTCGCCAGTTCCGGCAGTGAGGTGCCGACGGCCACGATGGTCAACCCGATCACCCGGTCCGACAAGCCGAAATCGGTGGCCAGCTCCAGCGCCGCTTCCAGCAGCCAGTGGCTGCCCGCGCCCAGCAGCAGCAAGCCGCCGAGCATCATGCCCAGGCACTTGAGCCAGGGCGCTGTGCCCTGGGCTGTCGCCACCCGGCCCGGATGCCGAGACTGGCGCCACAGCACGCCCAGATAGCCGACCAGGGCCAGAAGCAGGACGCCGCCTTCCAGGCGCCCCAACTGTTCGTTCAGGGCCAGCCCGAACACCAGCGCACTGGCTGCGATCAACAGAGGAATATCGAGCCGCAGCAGTTGCCGCGAAACCCGTAGCGGAATGATCAGCGCGGACAGCCCCAGGGTCACCAGCAAACTGAAGATATTGCTGCCCACCAGGCTGCCGACGGCGATGTCCGGCGTACCGACGAACGTCGCCTGCAGGCTGACGGCCAGCTGCGGCACACTGCTGCCCAGCGCAACCACGCCCAGGCCCACTACCAGCGGCCTGATCTTGAGCGCGGCCGCCAGGCGCACGGCGCCGCGCACCAGGCACTCGGCGCCGGCAATCAGCAGCAGCAGCCCTGCGAACAGTTGCAGCAAGGTCGGGCCGGGCAGGGTGGCAAGATCGGGGATAAGGGTCGCTCCAGGTCAGTCTTGCAAGGTCTGCACGCGCACTCGGGCCGTGCCGCTGCGCAGCATGCCCAATTCTTCGGCAGCGCCTTTTGACACATCGATCAGGCGCCCGCGCGAATGTGGGCCGCGATCGTTGATCCGCACCACTACATTGCGCTTGTTGGACAGATTGGTCACCACTACCCGGGTACCGAATGGAAGCTGGCGGTGGGCAGCGGTGAGACCGTGTTGATCGAAGCGTTCGCCACTGGCGGTGCGAGCACCATGATGGCGTGCGCCGTAGTAGGAAGCGACCCCCTCGCGGTTGTAGCCGCGCGGGTCGATGAGGTCGTTCTGGCCGGCGCAGCCCGCCAGCACGGCAATTGCACCGACACAGCACACACGCAGCGCCTGTAGCAGCGGCGCAAACCGCGTTGGCGGTATTCGCGGTCCGTTTGCTTCACCGCGTTGAAGCCGGACGCGGCTCGCGCCGCTGCTACAACTGCGCCGGACGCGGCTCGCGCCGCTGCTACAGAAAAGGCGTCGGCGCATCAACCGGCCAGCTTGCTCTTGAGCAGCTCGTTGACCTGCTGCGGATTGGCCTTGCCCTTCGAGGCTTTCATTGCCTGGCCGACGAAGAAGCCGAACATCTTGCCGCGCTTGGCTTCGTCTGCCGCGCGGTACTGTTCGACCTGCTCGGCATTGGCAGCCAGCACTTCGTCGAGCACCTTCTCGATTGCCCCGCTGTCGGTGACCTGTTTCAGGCCACGCGCCTCGATGATCTGGTCGGCATCGCCTTCACCGTTGGCCATGGCTTCGAAAACCATCTTGGCGATCTTGCCGGAGATGGTGTTGTCCTTGATGCGCTGCAGCATGCCACCCAGTTGTGCGGCACTGACCGGCGACTCCTCGATTTCCACACCCTGCTTGTTCAACAGGCTGCCCAGCTCGACCATGACCCAGTTGGCGGCAAGCTTGGCATCGGCGCAGCTGGCCACCACCTGCTCGAAGAAGTCCGCCTGCTCACGGCTCGAAGCGAGGACGCTGGCATCGTAGGCAGACAGGCCGAACTCGTTCTTGAAGCGCTCGCGCTTGGCGGGCGGCAACTCGGGCAGGGTGGCCCGGGTGGTTTCCAGGAGCGAATCCTCGATCACCACCGGCAGCAGATCGGGGTCGGGGAAGTAACGGTAGTCGTTGGCTTCCTCCTTGCTGCGCATGGCGCGTGTCTCGTCCTTGTTCGGATCGTACAGGCGGGTCTGCTGGATGACCTTGCCGCCGTCTTCGATCAGTTCGATCTGGCGCGCGATCTCGCTGTTGATGGCGCGCTCGATGAAGCGGAACGAGTTGACGTTCTTGATCTCGCAGCGGGTGCCGAACTCGACCTGGCCCTTGGGCCGGATCGACACGTTGCAGTCACAGCGCAACGAGCCTTCGGCCATGTTGCCGTCACAGATGCCCAGGTAACGGACCAGCGAATGCATGGCCTTGACGTACGCCACGGCTTCCTTGGCACTGCGCATGTCGGGCTCGGAAACGATTTCCAGCAGCGGTGTGCCGGCACGGTTGAGGTCGATGCCGGTGCTGCCGCTGAAGTCCTCGTGCAGGCTCTTGCCGGCGTCTTCTTCCAGGTGCGCGCGTGTCACGCCGATACGCTTGACCGTGCCGTCTTCCAGGGTGATGTCCAGATGGCCCTTGCCGACGATCGGCAGCTCCATCTGGCTGATCTGGTAGCCCTTGGGCAGGTCGGGATAGAAGTAGTTCTTGCGCGCGAACACGTTGTGCTGGCCGATTTCGGCGTCGATTGCCAGGCCGAACATCACGGCCATGCGCACGGCTTCCTGGTTCAGCACCGGGAGTACGCCGGGCATGCCCAGGTCGACCAGGCTGGCCTGGGTGTTCGGCTCGGAGCCGAAGGTGGTGGAGCTGCCGGAGAAAATCTTCGACTGGGTGGCGAGCTGGGTATGAATCTCCAGCCCGATCACGACTTCCCATTGCATGATGTTTCTCCTTAGAAGCCTTCAGGCGCGCGAGTGTGCCAGTCGGTGACTTGCTGGTACTGGTGCGCCGCATTGAGCAGGCGGCCTTCCTGGAAATAGGGGGCCAGCAGCTGCACGCCGACTGGCAGGCCATCGACGAAACCGGCCGGCATCGACAGGCCCGGCAGGCCGGCCAGGTTGGCGGTGATCGTGTAGATGTCTTCGAGGTAGGCAGCAACCGGGTCGGCATTCTTGGCGCCCAGCTTCCAGGCCGGGTTTGGCGTGGTCGGGCTGAGGATCATGTCGACGTCTTCGAAGGCGGCCATGAAATCGTTCTTGATCAAGCGGCGGATCTTCTGCGCCTGCAGGTAATAGGCGTCGTAGTAGCCCGCCGAAAGTGCATAGGCCCCGACCATGATGCGGCGCTGCACTTCCGGGCCGAAGCCTTCGGCGCGCGAACGCTTGTACAGGTCGGTGAGATCCTTGGGGTGTTCGCAGCGATAGCCGAAGCGTACGCCGTCGAAGCGCGACAGGTTCGAAGAGGCCTCGGCCGGCGCGATCACATAGTAGGCGGCAATTGCCTGCTGCATGTTCGGCAGGCTGATGTCCTTGATGGTTGCGCCCAGCTTCTGCAGTTGCTCGATGCTGGCGTGAATCAGGTCGGCGATGCGCGGATCGAGGCCGGCACCGAAGTATTCCTTCGGTACGCCGATGCGCAGGCCTTGCAGCGAGCCGCCCAGGGTGGCGCTGTAGTCGGGCACGGGCTCATCGATGCTGGTGGAGTCCTGCGGGTCGAAGCCCGCCATGCCTTGCAGCAACAGGGCACAGTCCTCTGCGTTGCGCGCCAGCACCCCTGCCTGGTCGAGGCTGGAAGCGTAGGCGATCATGCCCCAGCGAGACACGCGGCCGTAGGTCGGCTTGATACCGGTGAGGTTGGTGAAGGCCGCCGGCTGACGGATCGAACCGCCGGTGTCGGTGCCCGTTGCCACCGGCAACAAGCGCGCCGCCACGGCTGCCGCCGAGCCACCCGAGGAGCCGCCGGGCACGTGGGCCAGGTTCCAGGGGTTTTTCACCGGGCCGTAGTGGCTGTTCTCGTTGGCCGAACCCATGGCGAATTCGTCCATGTTCAGCTTGCCCAGGGTCACCGCGCCCGCTGCATTGAGCCTGGCCACCACGGTGGCGTCATAGGGCGCCTGGAAGTTATCGAGCATCTTCGACCCGCAACTGGTGCGGATGCCCTGGGTGCAGAACAGGTCCTTGTGGGCCAGCGGCGCGCCCAGCAGGGCGCCGCCCTCGCCATTGGCGCGGCGCGCATCGGCCGCTTGCGCCTGGGCGATGGCATGCTCGGGGGTGACGGTGATGAAGCTGTTGAGCTGCGGGTCCAGCTCGGCGATACGCGCCAGCAGGGTACGGGTCAGCTCTTCGGCGGAAAATTTCTTGTCGGCGAGTCCGCGGGCGATCTCGGCCAGTGTCAGTTGATGCATGGCAGGCTCTTTCCCTTTACTCGATGACTTTCGGAACCAGATACAGGCCGTTCTCGACCGCCGGTGCGATGGCCTGGTAAGCCTCGCGCTGGTTGCGTTCGGTCACCTGGTCGGCGCGCAGCCGCTGGCTGGCTTCCAGTGGGTGGGCCAGGGGTTCGATGCCGCTGGTGTCGACCGCTTGCATCTGGTCGACGAGGCCCAGAATGCTGTTCAGTGCTTCGATGGTGCGTGGCATATCGGCTTCATTCAGGCCCAGGCGGGCCAGGTGAGCGATTTTTTCCACGTCGCAGCGTTCAAGCGCCATGGGGATCTCCAGTGGAAAATGAAATACGGCAAAGCCGTGGTTTTGGGGAACACTATCGCACTTCTGTGGTCATATGGCCGCGATCGAGTGCAGGCGTGCCCGGAAAAACAGCCAATTTAACATATTGGCGCCTTGCCCAAAATCCCCGCCGTTGTTAGAGTTTGCCGCACTTTTTTACCCACGCGTTGCCTAGGGTCCTTTTCCCATGTTCAAGAAACTGCGTGGCATGTTTTCCAGCGATCTTTCCATTGACCTGGGCACTGCCAACACCCTTATTTACGTGCGTGAGCGCGGTATTGTCCTGAATGAGCCATCAGTTGTGGCCATTCGGACCCACGGTAATCAGAAAAGTGTCGTTGCGGTCGGTACCGAAGCCAAGCGCATGCTCGGCCGTACTCCCGGCAACATCGCCGCCATTCGCCCGATGAAGGACGGCGTGATCGCCGACTTCAGCGTCTGCGAAAAGATGCTGCAATATTTCATCAACAAGGTGCACGAGAACAGCTTCCTGCAGCCCAGCCCGCGCGTGCTGATCTGCGTGCCTTGCAAATCCACCCAGGTGGAACGCCGTGCCATCCGTGAATCGGCGCTGGGCGCCGGTGCCCGCGAAGTGTTCCTGATCGAAGAGCCCATGGCGGCCGCCATCGGCGCCGGCCTGCCGGTCGAGGAAGCCCGCGGTTCGATGGTCGTCGACATCGGCGGTGGTACCACCGAAATCGCCCTGATCTCGCTCAATGGCGTGGTCTATGCCGAATCCGTGCGTGTGGGCGGCGACCGCTTCGACGAAGCCATCGTCACCTACGTGCGTCGCAACTACGGCAGCCTGATCGGCGAATCCACCGCCGAACGCATCAAGCAGGAAATCGGCACCGCTTACCCAGGCGGCGAAGTGCGTGAAGTCGACGTGCGTGGCCGCAACCTGGCCGAAGGCGTTCCACGCGCCTTCACCTTGAATTCCAACGAAGTGCTCGAAGCCCTGCAGGAGTCGCTCGCGACCATCGTGCAGGCCGTCAAGAGCGCGCTGGAACAGTCGCCTCCCGAGCTTGCGTCGGACATCGCCGAGCGCGGCCTGGTGCTGACTGGCGGTGGCGCGCTGCTGCGCGACCTCGACAAGCTGCTGGCCCAGGAAACCGGCCTGCCGGTGATCGTCGCCGAAGACCCGCTGACGTGCGTGGCTCGGGGTGGCGGTCGCGCCCTGGAAATGATGGACAAGCACACCATGGATCTGCTCTCCAGCGAATAACTTCGCGGGAAAGATTCCTGGGGTCGTTTACAGGTAGCGTCTTCGATGCTACCTGTATGCGTCCTGTACTTTCGATCCGGGCCGGTTTGCCGTCACATGAATGACCACATGAACATTTGCCTGGGAGGAGCGGCCTATTAAACCGCTTTTCACCAAGGGCCCCTCACTGGGCGTGCGCCTGTTGGTGCTGGTCGTGCTGTCGGTCGCGCTGATGGTCGTCGACGCGCGCTTCACCCTGCTCAAACCCGTGCGCAGCGAAATGTCGCTGGTGCTGATGCGTGCCTATTGGGTCACCGACCTGCCGCAGCGCCTGTACGAAGGCGTTGCCAGCCAGTTCGGCAGCCGCACCGAGCTGCTGGCCGAAAACGAGAAACTCAAGACCGAAGGCCTGTTGCTGCAGGGGCGCCTGCAGAAGCTGGCGGCGCTGACCGAGCAGAACGTGCGCCTGCGCGAGTTGCTCAATTCTTCGGCGCTGGTGAACGAAAAGGTCGAGGTTGCCGAGCTGATCGGCATGGACCCGAACCCGTTCACCCATCGCATCCTGATCAACAAGGGCGAGCGCGATGGCGTGGTACTCGGCCAGCCGGTGCTCGACGCGCGTGGCCTTATGGGGCAGGTGGTCGAATTGATGCCCTACACCTCGCGTGTGCTGCTGCTCACCGACACCACCCACAGCATTCCAGTGCAGGTCAACCGCAACGGGCTGCGCGCCATCGCCAGCGGCACGGGCAATCCCGAGCGGCTCGAGCTGCGCCACGTGGCCGACACTGCCGACATCAAGGAAGGCGACCTGCTGGTCAGCTCTGGCCTGGGCCAGCGATTCCCGGCGGGTTACCCGGTGGCCACGGTCAAGGAAGTCATCCACGACTCCGGTCAACCCTTCGCCATCGTCCGCGCCGTGCCGACCGCCGCCCTGAACCGCAGCCGCTATCTGCTGCTGGTGTTCAGCGACAGTCGCTCGCCGGAGCAGCGGGCTACCGAAGCGGCGCAGGCGCAAGAGGCGGCCGACCGCCAGGGTGCCGCGCCACAGGACGGTACCCCGGCGACGCCGGTCCCTGCAGCAACCTCCGCGCCAGCCACTGCTGCGCCCGCTGCGGCACCGGCAGCGCCTGCCCACACCACGACGCCGGCAGCCACCGCACCGGCGCGTGCCAGCTCGGCCCCGGCCGCCACCCCTGAGCGCACCCCGCCGGCGACACCTTCGCGCTCTGCGCCGGCCACCACACGGGAGAGGCAATAATGGTTGGTACGCGCTCGCGCAATGGCTGGGTGATCTGGCTGACCTTCGTCGTCGGCCTGTTGCTGTGCGTGTCGCCCATGCCGCAGTTCATGGAAGTGTTGCGGCCGCTGTGGCTGGCCCTGCTGCTGGCCTACTGGACGCTCTCGGTGCCGCACAAGGTGGGCATGACCACTGCCTGGATCCTCGGCCTGGCGCAAGACGTGCTGTTCGGCACCCTGCTTGGGCAGAACGCACTCATCCTTAGCCTCATCACTTTTCTCATCCTGTCCCTGGCCCAGCGCATGCGCATCTTTCCAATGTGGCAGCAGAGCCTGGTCATCCTCGTGGTCTTCGGTCTGGCGCAGCTGGTTCAGCTGTGGCTGAGCGCGCTGACCGGCAACCGCCAACCTACCCTGGCCCTGCTGTTGCCCGCCCTGATGAGCGCCTTGCTCTGGCCGTGGGTCAGCTATCTGCTGCGTGGCTTGCGCAAGCGCCTGGGCATCAACTGACGGGCCCGCGCGGCCCGACGCGGAGACGCCTTGCATGTCTACCCTGTACCTGGCTTCCAGCTCGCCCAGGCGTCGTGAACTGCTGACGCAGATCGGCGTACCCTTCACCGTGATCACTGCTGCCATCGACGAAACGCCCAGGCCCGGCGAAGAAAGCCGTGCATACGTGCAGCGCATGGCCGAAGAAAAAGCCCGCGCCGGCTGGCAGTCGCGTTCGCAGCCGGGGGCCGCTCACGTGCTGGGCGCGGACACGGCAGTGATCGCGCACGGACGCATTCTCGGCAAGCCGCGCGACCAAGCCGATGCCTTGGCAATGCTGGCTCTGTTATCCGGCAGCACCCATGAAGTGATCACCACTGCGGCGCTGTTCGATGGCACGCAGATGGACATCGGCACGGCCTCGGCACGGGTCACGTTCCGCCCGATCGACGAAGCCGAGGCCCGTGCCTACTGGGCCTCCGGCGAACCGGCGGACAAGGCGGGCGGCTATGGCATCCAGGGGCTGGGCGCAATATTCGTAGAAAAGCTCGAAGGCAGTTATTCTGCCGTCGTCGGCCTGGGTTTGTACGAAACCGCGGCGCTGCTGCAACGCAATGGCATCGCCTGCTGGCAAGTGTCCTGAGAGGGCCCGGCCGGCAGCGCCATCGCCATTACAACAAAAGACACCAGGAACGAGACCCAGCCATGAGCGAAGAGATTCTGATCAACATCACGCCGATGGAATCGCGCGTGGCCGTGGTGGAAAACGGTGTCCTGCAAGAGGTCCACGTCGAGCGCACCCAGCGGCGCGGGATCGTCGGCAATATCTATAAAGGCAAGGTGGTGCGCGTGCTGCCCGGCATGCAGGCCGCCTTCATCGACATCGGCCTGGACCGCGCCGCGTTCATCCATGCTTCGGAAATCTCCCTGCGCGAAGGCTCGACCCTGGAAACCATCAGCGCCCTGGTCCATGAGGGGCAGAGCCTGGTGGTACAGGTCACCAAGGACCCGATCGGCTCCAAAGGCGCGCGCCTGACCACCCAGCTGTCGATTCCCTCACGCTACCTGGTATACATGCCGCGCACCCGGCACGTCGGCATTTCCCTGAAGATCGAGGATGAAGGCGAGCGTGAACGCTTGAAGAAGGTGGTGGCAGACTGCGTCGAGAAAGAGGGTATCCAGGAGGTTGGCGGGTTCATCCTGCGCACCGCCGCCGAGGGGGCGGGCGCCGAGGAAATCCTCATGGACATCCGCTACCTGCGCCGGCTGTGGGACCAGATCAACGCGCAGATCCAGACCGTCGGGGCGCCGACCGAGATCTACGAGGACCTGGACCTGGCGCTGCGGACCCTGCGCGATCTGGTCAACCCGAAGATCGAGAAGATCCGCATCGACTCGCGGGAGACCTTCCAGAAGACCACGCAGTTCGTGGCCGAATTGATGCCCGAAATTGCCGACCGCCTGGAGCACTACCCGGGCGAGCGGCCCATTTTCGATCTGTACGGTGTGGAAGACGAGATCCAGCGGGCGCTGGACCGCAAGGTGCCACTCAAGTCCGGCGGCTATCTGGTGGTCGATCCGGCCGAGGCGATGACCACCATCGACGTCAACACCGGGGCCTTCGTCGGCCACCGCAACCTCGAAGAGACCATCTTCAAGACCAACCTGGAAGCGGCCACCGCCATTGCCCGGCAGCTGCGTCTGCGCAACATCGGCGGAATCATCATCATCGACTTCATCGACATGGAAGATGAAGAACACCAGCGCCAGGTTCTGCGCACCCTGGAGAAGCAGCTCGAACGCGATCACGCCAAGACCAACATCATCGGCATCACCGAGCTGGGCCTGGTGCAGATGACCCGCAAGCGCACTCGCGAAAGCCTTGAACAGGTCCTGTGCGAGCCCTGCATCTGTTGCCAGGGCCGCGGCAAGCTGAAAACCCCGGAAACGGTGTGCTACGAGATCTTCCGCGAGATCCTGCGCGAGGCTCGGGCCTATCAGGCCGTGGGCTACCGCGTGCTGGCCAATCAAAAAGTGGTCGACCGGCTGCTCGATGAAGAATCAGGCAATGTGGCTGAACTGGAAGCCTTCATCGGACGAACCATTCGCTTCCAGGTCGAGTCCATGTATTCCCAGGAACAATATGATGTGGTGCTGCTCTGAAACGGCCAGTGAAACGATTTTCCAGTCTTCAGGCTTCCAGTCTTCAAGCTTCGGGCTTTCAGGCTGACGCGGCCTGTGGCGGGAGCATGCCTGCATGGTCCGCTTGAATGCCGTGCTCGCTGGCCTGACGCGTTGGGCGCTGACGCTGTGTGCGGTGCTGCTGGTGTTGCTGGCGCTGTACGTCAGCCTGGGCCGGCAGCTGGTGCCCCTGGTGGCCGAATACGACGCGCAGATCGAGGCACGTGCCAGCGAAGCGCTGGGCATGCCGGTGCGCATCGGCAGCCTGGAAGGACGCTGGAGCCGTCTGGCACCGATACTGCTGGTTCACGATGTGCAAGTGGGCGAGGGCAGCAATGCGCTGCGTCTGGATCGAGTCAGGGTGGTGCCGGACCTGTGGGGCAGCCTGTTGGCGCGGTCGGTGCGCATTGCCCATCTCGAACTGGGCGGCGTACAGCTCAGCGCCGTCGAGGATGCTGCCGGCAAGTGGTCGCTCAAGGGGCTGCCGCAGCAGCAGGACCAGGCCTTCGACATGCAGCGCACGCTGCAGCAGATGCAACAGGTCGAGCGGCTGTCGGTGCTCGACAGCCAACTGACCCTGCAACCGTTCGAGCACGACCCGCTGACCTTGACCTATGTGGGTCTGAGCCTGCGCACCAGCGAAGAGCGCCAGCGCCTGGATCTGCGCCTGCATTTGCCTGATGGCCAGCCGCTGGCGCTGAACGTGGAGGCACAGCTGCGTGCCGAACGGTGGCGCCAGGGCCGTGCCCAGGTCTATCTGAACCTGCCGCAGAGCGACTGGGCGCAATGGTTGCCGAGCCGCTACACCCAGGCCTGGAAACTCGAACAGTTCAAGGCGGGCGGCGAGTTCTGGCTGGACTGGGCGGATGCCAACGTCCAGCGAGCCGTGGTCAAGCTCGATGTGCCGACGTTCAAAGGTGCCCGCGCCGAGCACAAGCCCTACGCCATCGCCGATCTCAAGCTGCAGGCCTGGGCGCAACGCAGCGCCGAAGGCTTCGACCTGAACCTGGGCACCTTGGCCATGACCCTGGATGGCAAGCCCTGGCAGACCCACGTGGCTCTGCAGCAGCGCGCCGCGACGTCCGCGGCCGAGGAGCAGTGGCGCATCCAGGCCGATCGTCTCGACCTGACACCGATCACGCCGTTGCTGGACGCGCTGGTGCCCCTGCCCAAGCAGGTGGCAGCCATCGCCAACGGCCTGAACCTCACCGGTGTGCTGCGCAACGTCTCGCTCGACATCCGCCCCAAGGCCACCGGGGCCGAGCGCCTGAGCTACGCGGCCAACCTCGAGAACGTCGGCTTCGACGCCTATTCCGGCGCCCCGGCGGCGGACAATGTCAGCGGTAGCCTGATCGGCGATATCGGCCAGGGCGAGCTGCGCCTGGACAGTGAAAAGTTCATGCTGCACCTGAGCCCGATCTTCGAAAAGCCCTGGTATTACCTCAAGGCCAACGCTCGCCTGAATTTCAAGCTCGATGAACACGCGTTCACCCTGATCGCACCGGCCATCAAGGTGCTGGGCGAAGAAGGCAACATTGCAGCGGACTTTCTCATTCGTCTGCCATTGCACCATGAGGCCGAGCCCTACATGGACCTGCGCGTCGGCCTGGTCGATGGTGATGGCGCCTACACCAGCAAATATCTGCCCAAGGTACTCAGCCCAGCGGTCGACCAGTGGCTGCGTACGGCGATCAAGCGCGGCGCGGTCGACCAAGGTTACTTCCAGTACCAGGGTTCGCTGGCCAGCGCGGCCGAGGCGCATTCGCGCAGTATCACGCTGTTCTTCAAGGTCCACGACGTGACCCTGGCGTTCCAGCCCGGTTGGCCGGAGGCGCGCAAGGTCGCCGGCAATGTCTATATCCAGGACGGTGACGTGCGCATCCTGGCCGACCGCGGGCAGATCCTCGACACCAAGGTCAGCGACGTTTCCGTCACTGTGCCCCATGTACCCCTTGGCGAGGACAGCCACCTGTATGTCAAAGGCAGCTTCGACGGGGGGCTGGCCGACGGTTTGAAAATTCTGCAGACCGCGCCCATCGGCACCGCCGACATTTTCGCCGGCTGGCAGGGTGAAGGCCCGCTCAAGGGCAGGCTCGACCTCGACATTCCGCTGGTCAAGGGCCATGAGCCCAAAGTCGTGGTGGATTTCAGCACCCACGCGGCCCGCCTGAAGATCAAGTCTCCGGAGCTTGCGCTCAGCCAGCTGGGCGGGGCGTTTCGTTTCGACTTCGACAAGGGGTTGAGCGGCGAGGGCATCACTGCCCAGGCGTTCGATCAGCCGGTGAAGGCGCAGATTTCTGCCGAAGGCAAGCCAGGCGAGCCGTTGACCCGCATCGTCGCCCACAGCCAGATCACCGTGAAGCGCCTGGTCGACTGGTTGCAGGTCAAGCAGGCCGTGCCGGCTTCCGGTGATATTGCCTACCAGCTGCAGCTCAAGTTGGGTGCCGACAGCCAGCTTCGCGTCGACTCCGACCTCAAGGGTGTCGACATCGACCTGCCTGCGCCCTTTGGCAAAACACGCCCTGTGGCGCGCCCGACCGTATTCGTGATGAACCTGCAGGACCGGGAACGCCGCTTCGACGTCACCTATGCCGATCTGGCCGGTTTTGCCTATGCAGCTCCGCCCGCCGACCTGGCCAATGGTCGGGGCGAGTTGCTGGTCGGCTCTGGTACGCCGCAGATGCCCACAACCCAGGGGCTGCGAGTCCGTGGCGCGTTGCCGACCCTGGATCTGGAGCCTTGGCAGCAGCAGGCCGAGCAATACACCGGTGGCGATCCGGGTGGCACTGCCAGCCAGTTGATCAATGCGGTCGACCTGCAGGTCGGCACGCTCAAGGGCTTCGGTCAGCAACTCGACCAGGCGCACGTGCAACTCAACCGCAGCCCCAGCGCCTGGCACCTTGCCCTGGCCAGCCAACAGATCACCGGCAAGGTCGATGTGCCCGATGGCAAGGCGACCCCGATCAACGTCGACCTCGATACCGTGCGCCTGCCGCCGGTCGATCCGAACGCGGTCAAGGCCGACAACCCGGTGGAAGCACCGGACCCTTTGGCCAATGTCGACCCACGCAAGATACCCGCGGTGAATGTCAGGATCCGCCAGCTGTTGCAGGGCGAAGAGTTGATCGGCAGCTGGTCGTTGAAGCTGCGCCCAACTTCCAAGGGTGTCGCCCTCAACGATCTCGACCTGGGTCTCAAGGGCTTGATGCTGCACGGCGCGGGCACATGGGAAGGCGCGCCGGGAGCCTCCAGCACGTGGTTCCGCGGGCGCTTGCAAGGCAAGAACCTGGCCGATGTGCTGCAGGCGTGGAAATTTGCCCCGACCGTGACCAGCGAGTCGTTCCACCTCGACGCCGATGGTCGCTGGCCGGGTTCGCCGGCCTGGGTCGGGCTCAAGCGTTTTTCCGGCAACCTGGACGCTACTTTGCGTGATGGCCAGTTCGTCGAGGTCGAGGGCGGCGCCCAGGCTCTACGCGTGTTCGGCCTGCTCAACTTCAATGCCATCGGCCGTCGCCTGCGCCTGGATTTCTCCGATGTGCTGGGCAAGGGTTTGAGCTACGATCGAGTCAAAGGCCTGCTGGTGGCCAGCGAAGGGGTCTATGTGACGCGTACCCCGATCACCCTGCGCGGTCCCACCACCGACATCGATCTGGACGGTACCCTGGACATGGTCCGCGACGGCGTCAACGCCAAAGTGCAGGTTGCCCTGCCGATCACCAACAGCCTGCCGCTGGCAGCGGTGCTGGTCGGCGCGCCGGTGGTGGGCGGCGCCTTGTTCGTGGTGAACAAGCTGCTGGGCGACCGCGTGGCGCGCTTCGCCAGCGTGCAATACCGCATCGAGGGTTCCTGGAAGGATCCGCAGATGACCCTGGTCAAGCCTTTCGGCGGCTGATGGCGCGGTGGCCGTCGCCCGGTATCGGACTGTCGGCCGGGCTCCGGTATTGAAAAAGTGTCCGGGCGGACGCATGTATTGAGCATCCGTCACCGACACCCGAATTGCGCGGGCCGCTTCCGGCCACCCGCGCGCAGTCATTTGCGCAGGACGCCACGCGTCCTGCGAGCACTTTCCCACGCAGCACGCGAAGCGTCCTGCGAGCTTTTTCTACGCAGTACGTCGAGCGTCCTGCGAGCTTTTTCTACGCAGTACGTCGAGCGTCCTGCGAACAGCGCGGAGTAAATATGAGCCAGATGTTATCCACCGTCAGCGAACACCTGCTGGCACCCGGCGGCCTCACGCTGGACAGCCTGCAGTCGGTGTTGGGCGAGTTGGCCGGCCCCGGTATAGACGCCGCCGACCTGTATTTCCAGGGTCAGATTTCCGAGTCCTGGGCGCTGGAAGACGGCATCGTCAAGGAAGGCAGCTTCAACCTCGATCAGGGCGTGGGCGTGCGCGCTCAGTCCGGTGAGAAGACCGGGTTCGCCTACAGCAACGCCATTACTCAGGACGCCCTGGTGCAGGCCGCGCGTGCGGCCCGCTCGATTTCCCGCGCTGGCCAGAACGGCCGCGTGCAGGCGTTCAGCAGTCCGGTGGTAAGCCAGTTGTACGGTCCCGACAACCCACTGGAGGTCCTGACCCGCGCCGAGAAAGTCGACCTGCTCAAGCGTGTCGACGCCGCTACACGCGCGCTGGACCCGCGTATCCAGCAAGTCACCGTCAGCATGGCCGGTGTATGGGAAAGAATTCTCGTCGCTGCAGCCGATGGCAGCCTGGCCGCCGACGTGCGTCCGCTGGTGCGCTTCAACGTCAGTGTGATCGTCGAGCACAATGGGCGTCGCGAGCGCGGTGGCCACGGTGGCGGTGGCCGCACCGATTACCGTTACTTCCTGGCCGAAGACCGCGCCATGGGCTACGCCCGCGAAGCGCTGCGCCAGGCGCTGGTCAACGTCGAGGCGGTGGCGGCGCCGGCCGGTACCATGCCCGTGGTGATGGGCGCGGGCTGGTCCGGCGTGCTCTTGCACGAAGCGGTCGGGCACGGCCTGGAAGGCGATTTCAACCGCAAGGGCAGCTCGGCCTACAGCGGCCGCGTGGGCGAGAAGGTCGCCTCCAGCCTGTGCACCATCGTCGACGATGGCACCCTGGCCGGGCGTCGCGGTTCACTGAGCGTCGATGACGAAGGCACGCCTACGCAGTGCACCACCCTGATCGAAAACGGCGTGCTCAAGGGCTACATGCAGGACAAGCTCAATGCGCGTCTGATGGGCGTGGCCGCCACAGGCAACGGTCGTCGCGAATCCTATGCGCACCTGCCCATGCCGCGGATGACCAACACCTACATGCTGGCGGGCGAAAGCGACCCGGCCGAAATCATCGCCTCGGTGAAGAAGGGCATCTATTGCGCCAACCTGGGTGGCGGGCAGGTGGATATCACCAGCGGCAAGTTCGTCTTCTCGACCAGCGAAGCCTACCTTATCGAAGACGGCAAGATCACCACGCCGGTCAAGGGCGCCACGCTGATCGGCAATGGCCCGGAAGCGATGAGCAGGGTCTCGATGGTCGGCAACGACCTGTCGCTCGACAGTGGCGTGGGTACCTGCGGCAAGGATGGGCAGTCGCTGCCCGTGGGCGTGGGCCAGCCGACCTTGAAGATCGACGCGATCACCGTGGGCGGTACCGGCGCCTGAAGCGGATGACAGGCAGGCCGGGCGGCCTGCCTTCAGGCGTATCAGCGCAAGCCGCGTTGAGTTTCGTCCAGCTCGCGGATGTACTTGAAGATCTTGCGCGTAGTGGCAGGCGGTTTGTTGTGCGCCGTCTCGTGCTGGGCCTGGCGAACCAGGTTGCGCAGGTGCTGGCGATCGGTTTCCGGGTACTCGGCGAAAAACGCCTCGAGCACCTGGTCCGGGCCGGCTACCAGCCGATCACGCCAGCGCTCCAGGTTGTGAAAGCGCTCGTTGTATTGCCGGGTGGAGGCGTCCACTTGGTCGAGCAGCACCAGAATGGCTTCGATGTCCTGGTCGCGCATCAGTTTGCCGATGAACTGGATGTGGCGTTTGCGCGCGATGTTCGCCGTGTGCTTGGAGGCATCGGCCAACGCCCGGCGCAGGCCATCGGTCAAGGGCAGGCGATCGAGCATGTCCGGCTTGAGCGTGATGAGGCGCTCGCCCAGATCGGTCAGCGCATGCAGCTCGCGCTTGACCTGAGTTTTGCTTTTTCCCTCGTCGAGGGAGTCGTCGTAAGAATCAACCATGGGGGCCGTCCGCAAATAAACGCCGCCATGATAACCAGTCGGGGGCCGCTTGTCTGGCCCGGCCGTAGATCGGCCCGCCCCGAACCCGAATTTGATTGGAGAACACCATGAACGCACCCCAGAGCGTCGGCCCGCAGGCATTGCCAGTCCTGCAGGAGCAAGTGCAGCAGATCATCGATGAAGCCAAGCGTCAGGGGGCCAGCGCCTGTGAGGTGGCCGTGTCGCTGGAGCAGGGCTTGTCCACATCGGTGCGCCAGCGCGAAGTCGAGACCGTCGAATTCAACCGCGACCAGGGTTTCGGCATCACCCTGTACGTCGGCCAGCGGAAGGGCTCGGCCAGCACCTCGGCGAGCGGTCCGCAGGCCATTCGTGAAACCGTCGCTGCAGCCCTGGCGATCGCCAAGCACACCTCCGAGGATGAAAGCTCGGGCCTGGCCGACGCCGCTCTGATGGCCCGCGAGCAGCCCGATTTCGACCTTTACCACGCCTGGGACATCACGCCCGAGCAGGCCATCGAGAAAGCCCTGGCCTGCGAAGCCGCAGCCTTCGACGCCGAGCCCTTGATCAAGAATGCCGACGGCACCACGCTCAACACTCACCAGGGCTGCCGCGTGTATGGCAACAGCCACGGCTTCATCGGTGGCTATGCATCGACGCGACACAGCTTGAGCTGCGTGATGATCGCCGAAGCCAACGGGCAGATGCAGCGCGACTACTGGTACGACGTAAGTCGGCAGGGCGAGTTGCTGGCCGATGCCGCTTCCATCGGTCAGCGCGCCGCGCAACGCGCTGCCGCCCGTCTCGGTGCACGGCCGGTGCCGACGTGCGAGGTGCCGGTATTGTTTTCGGCCGAACTGGCCGGGGGGCTGTTCGGAAATTTCCTCGCGGCGATCTCCGGTGGCAACCTGTACCGCAAATCCTCGTTCCTGGAAGGGGCGATGGGCCAGCGGCTGTTCCCCGAGTGGCTGACCCTGGACGAGCGTCCGCACCTGATGCGCGCCATGGGCAGCGCGGCATTCGACGGCGACGGCTTGGCAACCTACGCCAAGCCGTTCGTAGAGAATGGCGAGCTGGTGTCCTATGTGTTGAGTACCTATTCGGGCCGCAAACTCGGCTTGCCCAGTACGGCCAACTCCGGTGGCGTGCACAACCTGTTCGTAACCCATGGCGACGAAGACCAGAAAGCGCTGCTGCGCCGCATGGGCCGCGGCTTGCTGGTGACCGAACTGATGGGCCATGGCCTGAACATGGTGACCGGCGACTACTCGCGCGGTGCGGCCGGGTTCTGGGTCGAGAATGGCGAGATCCAGTTTCCGGTCCAGGAAGTGACCATCGCCGGCAACATGCGTGACATGTTCAAGCAGATCGTCGCCGTGGGCAACGATCTGGAACTGCGCAGCAACATCCGCACCGGCTCGGTGCTGATCGAGCGCATGACGGTCGCCGGGAGCTGATCCCGTTGCCCGGCCCTTCAGGTCGGGCAATCTGTGCTGCGATGCTTGTTTTGATTCTCAATATCAATCAATAATAAAACTCATTACCGCTGATGAGTGTCGATCATGCTCGGCAAGTTGAACGAGGCCAGGCTGAAGGGCGCTGGCCCGCCAGCCGATCGAGGTGGCCGCGGCCAACCCGATCATCGGATATCGGCAAGCTGTCCAGATTGCCGAGCTAGCCTACAGGGAAGGTCGGCCGGTGATTGATGTGGCGCTGGAACACATGGACTTGCGTCGCGAACAGCTCGGCGACGTGCTCGACCCGGAAAAGCTCACCGCTGGCGGTATCGGACCGCTGGGCAACCGCTGGGAGACATCCGCCATGCAGCACTGGAAACGAATCACGGAGACGGCCAATGCCAGCTTTGTCCGGGGCGAGCTGATCGAGGCGCGCGAGCATTACCTGCAGGCCCTGGCATGGGCCCAGGTGCTGTTCGAGCGCTGGGCGGATGTCGACGAAGCAGTGGCCGCATGCGTCATCTCCCACCACAACCTTGCCGACCTGCACCTGCAGTTGCATCAACCCGAAGAAAGCGCAGAGTACCTGTGCGCCATTCATGAACGCCTGTTGCACGCCGCCCAGGATTCCAGACTGCAGCCTGCGCTGCGCGATGCGGCCCTGCGCCATGCCAGCAAGACCTACGCCGAACTGCTCGGCTTCACTCGCCAGCATGGCGAATACCCCCGTACCCACCGGTTGCTGTGTGGTGCCGCCGACACCGACGTTGCGCCAGTCGTCACGCAACCCGATAACCTTCACTACGGAGTTCACTGAAAATGCCTTATACCTTGCCTGCCTTGTCGTATGCCTACGATGCCCTGGAGCCGCACATCGATGCTGCGACCATGGAAATCCACCACACCAAGCACCACCAGACCTACATTACCAACGTCAATGCCGCCATCGAGGGTACCGAATACGCCGAGTGGCCCGTTGAAAAGTTGGTCGCCTCGGTCAAGCAGCTGCCGGAAAACCTGCGCGGCGCCGTCACCAACCACGGTGGTGGCCATGCCAACCACAGCCTGTTCTGGGAAGTCATGTCGCCCAACGGCGGCGGCCAGCCGCAGGGCGGCGTGGCTCAGGCCATCGAAACCGAGCTGGGTGGGTTCGATGCCTTCAAGGAAGCGTTCACCAAAGCCGCGCTGAGCCGCTTCGGCAGTGGCTGGGCCTGGCTCAGCGTCACCCCGGAAAAGAAGCTGGTGGTGGAGAGCAGCGGCAACCAGGACAGCCCATTGATGAATGGCAACACGCCGATTCTGGGCCTGGACGTCTGGGAGCACGCCTACTACCTCAAGTACCAGAACCGTCGGCCTGAATACATCAACGCGTTCTACAACGTGGTCGACTGGGCCAATGTCGAGAAGCGCTACCAAGCCGCCGTGAACTGAGCCCCGCGCCATGGGATCGCAGGCCTTTGCGCTGGTCAGTGTTCGCCGCTTTCGCCTGGCGCTGGGCACGTTGCTGTTATTGGCAGGCGCGGCCCTGCTGGTAGGCGAGCTGCTAGCCTGGCTCGACCTTGAGCCGCGCATCCTGCGCGCGCTCGAAGGCGGTGCCATCTGCGCCCTGGGCACGGCTCTGGGCGCAGTTCCCGTACTGGTCATCCGCAGCATGCCAGTCGCCGTGGCTGATACATTGCTGGGCTTCGGCGCGGGCGTGATGCTTGCGGCCACTGCGTTCTCGCTGATCATTCCCGGGCTGGATGCGGCAGCGGCCATCGGCTTCTCGCGCTGGGGCGCTGGTGGCCTGATGAGCCTGGGCATCATGTCTGGAGCGTTCTGTCTTTATCTAGTGGACCGGAGGGTTTCCGGAGTCACACCGGACTATCTGGTGGGCAGCACGCAGCAGCCTGTGATCCCTGCACGTATCTGGATCTTCGTGATCGCCATCATCGCTCACAACATCCCGGAGGGCATGGCCATCGGCGTGTCGGCTGGCGGCGGCATGCACGATGCCGACAGCCTGGCGATGGGCATTGCCCTGCAGGACGTCCCCGAGGGCCTGGTGATTGCGCTGGTACTGGCAGGTGCCGGAATGGCGCGCTACAAAGCTTTCCTGATTGGCGCCGCGTCTGGGCTGGTCGAGCCGGTATTCGCCGTGCTCTGTGCCTGGCTGGTGCGTATGGGCGAGCTGTTACTGCCCCTGGGCCTGGCCTTCGCGGCCGGCGCGATGCTGCTGGTAGTGACCCATGAGATCATTCCCGAGTCACGCAGCAATGGTCATCACAAGTTGGCGAGCCTGGGTCTGTGTGTAGGGTTCTGCCTGATGATGGTCATGGACACTGCGCTGTCTTGACCCCTGACCCTTGAACCCAGAGCTCAGAACCTGACGTAGCGCAGTACTCGACTGCCGCTACCGGGTTCTGCTTCTCGGCCGTTGGCTGGCTTTACTCGCCTTCGTCGAACTTGTCGTTGATCAGTTTGACGATGGCATCGAGCGCCTGCTGATCCTGCTCGCCTTCGGTGTGCAGGTGAATGGTGGTGCCTTTTCCGGCAGCCAACATCATTACACCCATGATGCTCTTGCCGTCGACCAAAGCTTCCGGCGTACGGCCAACACGTACCTGGCAGGGAAAGCGTCCCGCCACGCCGACAAATTTCGCTGCGGCGCGGGCGTGCAGGCCGAGCTTGTTGATGATTTCTACTTGGAGGGCGGGCATTGCGCGGGGGATCCTTTCAGCTGAGGTCGCGATGGCGAACCTGGACGTTCTTGAGCGACTGCTGCAGCAATCGGCCCAGGCGCTCGGTCAAGTATACCGAGCGATGATGCCCGCCTGTACAGCCGATGGCGATGGTGACATAGGCACGGCTGCTGGCAGCGAAGCGCGGCAGCCATTTGAGCAGGTAGGAGGAGATGTCCTGATACATCTCTTCGACGTCCGGCTGGGCCGCCAGGTATTCGGCGACCGGGGCGTCGAGCCCGGACTGTTCTCGCAGCTCCGGCTTCCAGTAGGGGTTGGGCAGGCAGCGCACGTCGAACACAAGGTCGGCGTCTATGGGCATGCCGCGCTTGAATCCGAATGACTCCACCAGAAAGGCCGTACCAGGCTCTGGCTTGTTCAGCAGCCGGACCTTGATGGCATCGCGCAGCTGGTAGAGGTTCAGGTTGGTCGTGTTGATCTTGAGGTCGGCCAGATCGACGATGGGCCCGAGCAGGTCGCTTTCGACGCGAATGGCCTCGGCCAGCGAGCGGCTCTCGTTGCTCAGCGGGTGGCGGCGACGGGTTTCGGAAAAACGCTTGAGCAGCGTTTCTTCGTCGGCGTCCAGGTACAGCACATCGCAATTGATGTGCTTGGCCCGTACTTCGGCCAGCAGTTGGGGAAAACGTGATAAATGGCTGGGCAGGTTGCGCGCATCGATCGACACCGCTACCTGCGGCTGTGCCAGCTCGGTGTGGATCAGGGCACGCTCTGCCAGTTCGGGCAGCAACCCGGCCGGCAGGTTGTCGATGCAATAGAAACCGTTGTCTTCGAGAACATCCAGGGCAGTGCTCTTGCCTGAGCCTGAGCGGCCACTGACGATGATCAAACGCATGGTTAATGACCGCTCTGTTCGTCCAGTACCACTTGGTACAAGGCTTGATTGCTGGGCGCCGAACGCAGTTTCTCACGCACTTCCTTGCGATCGAGCATGCTGGCGATCTGGCGGAGCAACTCCAGGTGGGCATCGGTGGCCGCTTCGGGTACCAGAAGCACGAACAGCAGATCCACGGGAGCACCGTCGATGGCGTCGTAGTCGATCGGGGCGCTCAGGTGGATGAGGGCGCTGACGGGTGTATCGCAGCCCTTCAGGCGACAATGCGGGATGGCAATGCCGTTGCCGAATCCGGTCGAGCCCAGTTTTTCACGGGCAACGAGCGCTTCGAATACCGTTTGGGTATCCAGCGTGGGCACTTCGCGACCGATCAGCTCGGCGATGTTTTCGAGTGCTTTCTTCTTGCTGCCGCCCGGCACGTTCACGCATGAACGGCCGGGGGTCAGGATGGTTTCTAGTCGGATCATGAGTGGGGAGTGTCAGCGAGCAGTCGCGCCTTGCAGCAGACTTTGCTGTTTTTCCTTATGCTTTTTGAGTTGGCGATCCAGCTTGTCGGTAAGCAGGTCGATGGCCGCGTACATGTCGTCATGTTCGGCGTTGGCAACCACCTCACCACCGGGTATGCGCAGGGTGGCTTCGATTTTCTGTTTGAGCTTCTCGACCTCCATGATCACCTGAACGTTGGTGATCTTGTCGAAATGACGTTCGAGCCGCTCGAGTTTTTCCCCGATGTAGGTTCGCAGGGGTTCGGTCACATCCAGTTGGTGTCCACTGATGTTGACTTGCATACCGCTTCTCCTTATTGCCATTGCATAAAGAAGCAGGCTTGGGTGCCTGCCACTGGAACGCTGTGGCACATCGCAGGGCTACATCAACCGCTTGCGTTCGCTGGACGGCGCAATCCCGAGGGATTCGCGATACTTGGCGACCGTTCGGCGGGCTACCTGGATGCCTTGTGCCTCCAGTAAACCAGCGATCTTGCTGTCACTCAACGGCTTTTTCTGATTTTCGGCCGCGACCAGTTTCTTGATGATCGCGCGGATCGCCGTGGAGGAGCATTCGCCACCTTCCGAGGTACTGACATGGCTCGAAAAAAAGTATTTCAGCTCGTATATGCCACGGGGTGTATGCATGTATTTCTGCGTGGTCACCCGTGAAATGGTCGATTCGTGCATGCCCACCGCCTCGGCGATGTCGTGCAGCACCAGAGGCTTCATGGCCTCGTCGCCATAGTCGAGGAAGCCGCGCTGATGCTCGACGATCTGCGTCGCCACCTTCATCAGGGTCTCGTTGCGGCTCTGCAGGCTCTTGATGAACCAGCGCGCTTCCTGCAGCTGGTTGCGCATGAAGGTGTTGTCGGCGCTGGTGTCGGCGCGCCGCACGAAGCCCGCGTACTGCGGATTGACCCGCAGGCGTGGCACGGACTCCTGATTGAGCTCGACCAGCCAGCGGTCGCTGTCCTTGCGCACGATGACATCGGGCACGACGTATTCCGGCTCGCTGGATTCGATCTGCGAGCCGGGCCGCGGATTGAGGCTCTGCACCAGCTCGATGACCTGGCGCAGCTCGTCTTCCTTGAGCTTCATGCGGCGCATCAGCTGGCTGTAGTCGCGCGAGCCGAGCATGTCGATGAAGTCGCTGACCAGGCGCTGGGCTTCGGCCAGCCAACGGGTCTTGGGCGGCAGCTGGCGCAGCTGCAGCATCAGGCATTCGCTCAGGTTGCGGGCGCCAATGCCAGCGGGCTCGAACTGCTGGATGCGGTGCAGCACCGCTTCGATTTCATCCAGCTCGATGTCCAGTTCAGGATCGAAAGACTCGCAGATTTCCTGCAGCGTCTCGTCCAGGTAACCCTGGTTGTTGATGCAGTCGATGATGGTCACGGCGATCAGCCGATCGGTGTCGGACATGGGCGCCAGGTTCAGCTGCCACAACAGATGCGTCTGCAGGCTTTCGCCGACCGATGTGCGCGTGGTGAAGTCCCACTCGTCGTCATCGTTGCTCGGCAGGCTGCTGGCGCTGGTCTGGTAGATGTCTTCCCAGGCGGTGTCCACAGGCAGTTCGCTTGGGATGCGTTCGTTCCAGTCGCCTTCCTCGAGGTTGTCGACCGTAGGCGCGGATTCCTGGAAGCTCGGCTCCTGGACTTCCTGGGGCGGTGTCTGCTCGACCTTGTCGGCCAGCGGGTCGCTGTTGTCGAAGTCGTCGCCTTCTTCCTGGCGTTCGAGCATGGGATTGGATTCCAGCGCTTCCTGAATCTCCTGTTGGAGGTCCAGGGTCGATAGCTGGAGAAGGCGGATGGCCTGTTGCAACTGCGGTGTCATCGTCAGTTGCTGGCCCATACGTAGGACGAGCGATGGTTTCATGGCAGGAACTTAACACCTTGGTCGCCGGCGCGAAGCGCCTTCTACTACGGGTACCGAAGCACCCGGCTTATGTCGTAAGCAAATTATATGCCTGAAACCTGAGTGTTTGCCTAGGGCGCCATGAAAATTAATGCCCGTGGGAGGGCGCTGGCGCCCTCGGGCCTTACAAGCGGAACTCGTGGCCCAGGTAGACTTCGCGCACCAGATCATTGGCCAGAATGGTCTGGGCATCGCCTTCGGCAATCAGCTGGCCGTCGTTGACGATGTAGGCCGTTTCGCAGATATCCAGGGTCTCGCGGACGTTGTGGTCGGTGATCAATACGCCGATGCCCTTGGTCTTGAGGTGGTGGATGATCTGCTTGATGTCGCCGACCGAAATCGGATCGACACCGGCGAAGGGTTCGTCGAGCAGGATGAACTTGGGTGCGGTGGCCAGGGCGCGGGCGATCTCCACGCGGCGACGTTCACCCCCCGAAAGGCTCATGCCCAGGTTGTCGCGGATGTGCGTGATGTGGAATTCCTGCAGCAGGCCTTCGAGCTCTGCCAGCCGAGCCGTGGCATCGAGTTCCTTGCGGGTTTCCAGAATGGCCATGATGTTGTCGGCCACCGACAGCTTGCGGAAGATCGAGGCCTCCTGCGGCAGGTAACCGATGCCGGAGCGGGCGCGGCCATGCATCGGCTGGTGACTGACGTCCAGGTCGTCGATGAGCACACGGCCCTGATCGGCCTGCACCAGGCCGACGATCATGTAGAAACAGGTGGTCTTGCCGGCCCCGTTGGGGCCCAGCAGGCCGACGATCTGCCCGCTTTCGATGGACAGGCTGACGTCGCGTACGACTTGCCGGCTCTTGTAGCTCTTGGCCAGGTGCTGCGCTTTCAGAACTGCCATTACTGGGCCTTCTGCGGTGCGTCGGATTTCTTCTTCGGCTGGATCACCATGTCGATGCGCGGACGAGGCGTGGTGACCTTGCTGCCCGTGGCACGGCCGGCGTTGACCACCTGGCGCACGGTGTCGTAGACGATCTTCTCGCCTTCGGACGTGTTGCCGTCGTTGATGACCTTGGCCTTGTCGATCAGCACGATGCGGTTCTGCGCCGCGAAGTACTGGATGGTCATGCCGTAGGCCTGCACGATGGGCTTGTCGGCGGCGGGTTTCTGCTCGTAGTAGGCCAGGTTGCCGACAGCAGTGAACACGTCCACGTCGCCCGTGGCATTGCGGGTGATGGTCACGGTATTGCCGGTGATCTTCATCGACCCTTGGGTAATGATCACATTGCCCTTGTAGGTCGCCACACCCTGTTTGTCGTCGAGCTGGGCATCGTCGGACTGGATATGAATGGGCTGATCGCGGTCAGTGGGCAGTGCCCAGGCGCTCGCGCTTCCCAGTGCTGCGCTCAGGCTGAGCAAAAAGGGGAGGGTTTTAACGAGCCTCATACTGTCCTCTTACGTTGGACAGCAAGTTGATCTTGCTGTCATTCAGATACGCTTTCATGCCCTTGGCCGTCGACACGCCACCGGCGCCGTCGATTCTAACGTCTTGGTCGGTCTGCGCATATTGCTTCTGTGGGAAAACGGTCATGCGCGAGCTGGTGATCAGCGTAGCGCGGCTTTTCTGATCGGTACGCGCGATGCGCACCGAATCGATCAGCTCGACTTCGCTGCCATCGGGATTCACTTCGCCGCGATCGCTCGTCACGTGCCACGGATAGACGGTTCCGCGGTACAGCTGCATGTCCGGCTTGGTCAGCAAGGTGACCTGCGACGTCTTCACGTGCTCGACCTTGTTGGCAGTCATGTCGTACTGCACGCCGCCATCGGGCAGGTATTGCCGAGCCTTCGCGTTGATAGCGTAGTAATCGATCTGGCTTTCGTCGACGGCTGCCGTGGGCTGGTCGAGGAAGCGCTCCGGGCTGATGTCCCAGTAGCCGATGGCGGCGAACAGCAGCCCCAGCACACCCAGGATGACGATATTGCGGATTTTCTTGTTCAGCATGTCAGGCCCTACAGGTAGGCGGCGCGGGCCGCTTCGAGATTGCCTTGGGCATCGAGGATCAGCTCGCAGAACTCGCGTGCCGCCCCGAAGCCGCCACTGGCCTGGGTCACACCGTCGGCATGCTGGCGCACGAAGGCATTGGCATTGGCCACTGCCATACCCAGGCCCACCCGGCGAATCACCGGCAGGTCGGGCAGGTCGTCGCCCAGGTAGGCCACGTGTTCATAGCTCAGGCCGAGTTCGGCGAGCAGTCCGTCGAGCACCACGAGTTTGTCTTCACGGCCCTGAAAGAGGTGGGCGATGCCCAGGTTTCTGGCACGCCGCTCCACCACCGGGCTCTTGCGACCGGTGATGATGGCCGTGGTCACGCCACTATTGATGAGCATCTTGATGCCCTGACCATCCAGCGTGCTGAAGCTTTTGAACTCGCTGCCGTCTTCGAGGAAATACAGGCGGCCATCGGTCAGTACGCCGTCGACGTCGAATACGGCCAGCTTGATGGCCTTGCCTCGCTGCAGGAGGTCGTTGCTGCCAGTCTCGGGCATTGCACCATTCTCGGTCATTACATGACTCCCGCGCGCAGCAGATCGCCAAGGTTGAAGGCGCCTACCGGACAGTCTTGATCGTCAACCACGATCAGTGAGTTGATCTTGTTGTCTTCCATGATCTTCAGCGCCTCGGCAGCCAGCATGTCGGCGCGAGCCGTCTTGCCGTGGGAAGTCATGACGTCTTCGATTCGAGTGCTGTGGACATCGATGGTGCGATCCAATGTGCGCCGCAGATCGCCGTCGGTGAAGATCCCGGCCAGGCGGCCATCGGCTTCCAGGATGGCGGTCATGCCCAGGCCCTTGCGGGTCATTTCCATCAGCGCATCGCGCAGCAGTGTACCGCGCGCCACCTGTGGCAGCGCAGTGCCGGTGTGCATCACGTGCTCCACCTTGAGCAGCAGGCGTCGGCCCAGTGCTCCGCCGGGATGGGAGAAGGCGAAGTCTTCGGCCGTGAAGCCGCGCGCCTCGAGCAGGGCGATGGCCAGCGCATCGCCCAGCACCAGGGTAGCGGTGGTGGAGGAGGTCGGCGCCAGGTTCAGCGGGCAGGCCTCCTGAGCGACGCGCGCGTCGAGATTGACCTCGGCAGCCTGGGCCAGGGGTGAGTCGGGGTTGCCGGTCATGCTGATCAGCGGAATGCCCATGCGTTTTATCAAAGGCAGCAAAGTGACGATCTCCGCTGTCGAACCGGAGTTGGACAGGGCCAGGATGATGTCCTGGCGAGTGATCATGCCCATGTCGCCATGGCTGGCCTCGGCAGGATGCACGAAAAACGCCGGGGTGCCGGTGCTGGCCAGGGTCGCGGCGATCTTGTTGCCGATATGGCCGGACTTGCCCATGCCCAGCACGATCACGCGGCCGTTGCTTTCGAGGATCAATTCGCAGGCGCGCACGAAATCGGCGTCGATGTGGGCAAGCAGGCCCTCTACCGCTTCGATTTCGAGACGTATGGTGCGGTGCGCGGATTGGATCAGGTCGCTGGTCTGGCTCATGGCGAAAATCGGTAGGCCCGGTGAAAAGGCGGCGATTATAGCGGGAATGGACGTGCGACTCACCTGCCTATTTCGCGGCCCCGGTAAATCGATGGTACGTTTCGCCAATGGATCAATCTTGGGCGGCACGTGTCTGCAATGCTATAGTTCGCCGCTTGTTCGGCCTGTCCGCGCCAAGTGTCTTCGGTCAGAAGATGAGCGTCCGAGGGTAAGGTTGCACTGCAAGGAGTTTAAATGAGTGCCGATAGCGCCTACGCGGTCGAGCTGAAAGGGGTTTCCTTCAAGCGCGGTGCGCGGAGCATTTTCAACGACGTCGATATCCGCATTCCTCGCGGCAAGGTCACCGGTATCATGGGGCCTTCAGGTAGCGGCAAGACCACGCTCCTGCGTTTGATGGGCGCGCAACTGCGGCCCAGCGGCGGCGAAGTGTGGGTCAATGGCCAGAACCTGCCCAAACTCTCGCGCAGCGATCTGTTCGATGCGCGCAAGCACATGGGCGTGCTGTTCCAGAGCGGCGCGCTGTTCACCGACCTGGACGTGTTCGAAAACGTGGCCTTCCCGCTGCGCGTGCACACCGACCTGCCCGAAGACATGATCCGCGACATCGTTCTGATGAAGTTGCAGGCCGTTGGCCTGCGCGGTGCCATCGAACTGATGCCGGACGAACTGTCCGGCGGCATGAAGCGCCGGGTCGCGCTGGCCCGCGCCATCGCCATGGACCCGCAGATATTGATGTACGACGAGCCGTTCGTCGGTCAGGACCCGATCGCCATGGGCGTACTGGTGCGGCTGATCCGCCTGCTCAACGACGCCCTGGGTATCACCAGCATCGTGGTGTCCCACGACCTGGCGGAAACCGCGAGCATCGCCGACTACATCTATGTCGTAGGTGATGGCCAGGTGCTTGGTCATGGCACGCCAGAAGCCTTGATGGGGTCGGACAATCCGCGCGTCCGCCAATTCATGAAGGGCGATCCCGACGGCCCCGTGCCTTTTCATTTTTCCGCGCCCGACTACCGCGCCGATCTGCTGGGGAAGCGTTGATGCGCAAGAAATCAATCATGGAGCGCGTGCGCCTGTTTGGCCGCTCGGCCATCGACATGGTCGGCATCCTGGGTCGTTCCGGGCTGTTCCTCGGCCACGCGCTGGTGGGCCGCGGCGGCATCGGTGGCGGCTTCCAGCTGCTGATCAAGCAATTGTATTCAGTGGGCGTCATGTCCCTGCTGATCATCGTCGTGTCCGGCGTGTTCATCGGCATGGTGCTGGCGCTGCAGGGCTTCAGCATTCTGGCCAAGTACGGGTCGGAGCAGGCGGTCGGGCAAATGGTCGCGCTGACATTGCTGCGTGAACTCGGACCTGTGGTCACCGCTCTATTGTTCGCCGGTCGTGCAGGTTCTGCATTGACGGCCGAGATCGGCAACATGAAGTCGACCGAGCAGTTGTCGAGCCTGGAGATGATCGGCGTCGACCCGCTCAAGTACATCGTTGCGCCAAGGCTGTGGGCCGGTTTCATTTCCCTGCCGTTGCTGGCGATGATTTTCAGCGTCGTCGGTATCTGGGGTGGATCCTGGGTCGCCGTCGATTGGCTGGGCGTCTATGAAGGATCGTTCTGGGCCAACATGCAGAACAGCGTGAGCTTCACCGATGACGTGCTCAACGGTGTGATCAAGAGCCTGGTATTCGCTTTCGTCGTCACCTGGATCGCCGTGTTCCAGGGTTATGACTGTGAACCCACGTCCGAGGGCATCAGTCGCGCTACCACCAAGACCGTGGTCTACGCGTCGCTGGCCGTTCTGGGCCTGGACTTTATTCTGACCGCCCTGATGTTTGGAGATTTCTGATGCAAAACCGATCAATGGAAGTCGGAGTCGGCCTGTTCCTTCTGGCCGGCATCCTGGCTTTGCTGCTGTTGGCCTTGCGTGTCAGTGGTCTGTCCACCAGCGCGAACACCGAGAGCTACAAACTTTATGCCTATTTCGACAATATCGCCGGTTTGACTGTCAGAGCGAAGGTGACCATGGCCGGTGTGACCATCGGCAAGGTCACGGCTATCGATCTGGATCGCGACACCTTCACTGGCCGGGTGACCCTGCAGCTGGACAAGAAAGTGGACAATCTGCCCACTGACTCCACTGCTTCCATCCTGACCGCGGGCCTGCTGGGCGAGAAGTACATTGGTATCAGCGTGGGTGGCGAGGAAGCCTTGCTCACCGACGGCGGTACCATCCACGACACCCAGTCGTCCCTGGTGCTCGAAGACCTGATCGGCAAGTTCCTGCTCAACACAGTCAGCAAAGATGCCAAATAAGGAGTTATCCATGTTTTCGATCATGCGACGCAGCCTGCTGGTTCTGGTGGCTCTGCTACCGATGTGGGCCAACGCAGCCCCTGCGGTATCCGCACATCAGGTGGTACAGGGCGTCACCGACCGGCTGCTGTCGGATCTGGAAAAGAACCGCGAAACCTACCGCAGCAACCCTCAGGCTTTCTACGACGCGTTGAATTCCATCGTCGGTCCAGTCGTCGATGCCGAAGGCATATCGCGCAGCATCATGACCGTGAAGTACGCGAACCGGGCAACACCGGCGCAGAAAACGCGTTTCCAGGAAAATTTCAAGCGCAGCCTGATGCAGTTCTATGGCAACGCGTTGCTCGAATACAACAACCAGGGCATCACCGTTGGCCCGGCCAAGGATGAAAGTGGCACTCGTACCAGCGTCGACATGCAGGTCAAGGGCACTGGCGGAGCGGTGTATCCGGTTTCCTACACCCTGGAAAACCTGAACAACGAGTGGAAGGTGCGTAACGTCATCATCAATGGCATCAACATCGGCAAGCTGTTCCGCGACCAGTTCGCCGACAGCATGCAGCGCAACGGCAACGACCTGGACAAGACCATCGACGGTTGGGCGGGCGAAGTCGCCAAGGCCAAGGAAGTCACCGACAAAGCTGCCCCGACGAGCGCCCAGTGATGGATCAGGCTCGCGTCGAACTGGCCGGCGATCAGCTCAGTCTGGCCGGCGTGCTGGACTACCGCTCCGGCGCCGCCCTGCGCAAGCAGGGGCAGGCATTGATCCAGTCCAGCCCGGCCACGGCGCTGGTCATTGACTGCACTGCGGTCGAGAAATCCAGCAGCGTCGGCTTGTCCCTGCTGCTGGGCTTCATGCGCGATGCCGAGGCGGCCGGCAAGACCGTGCGGGTCCAGGCACTGCCCCACGATATGCGTCAGATCGCTCAGGTCACCGGCATGAGCGAATTCTTTTCACAGATTTGAGCGGCCCTCATCGAGGTCCTCTGGCCTGATCCCGTCGATACGGGGTTCGCAGTCGGGGGGCTTTTTTGTATGATGGCCGACCCGCGCGCACAGGGCGCCGATCGAGGTTGAGCATGCAGGCTGTAGAAGTGAAGGGTTTCCTTGAATCCAAGCTGCCGGGAGTGCAGGTGGAAGTCGAGGGCGAAGGCTGCAATTTCCAGCTGAACGTGATCAGTGACGAGCTGACCGCGCTTAGCCCGGTCAAGCGCCAGCAACAGATCTATGCTCATTTGAACCCATGGATCGCCGATGGCAGCATCCATGCGATCACCATGAAATTCTTCAGCAGCGCAGCCTGGGCTGAGCGTTCCTGAGCCATTCCGCGTCGAGACTCCAATGGACAAACTGATTATTACTGGCGGCGTTCGCCTTGATGGCGAAATTCGCATTTCCGGAGCGAAAAACTCCGCTCTGCCGATTCTGGCTGCCACCCTGCTGGCCGATGGGCCGGTAACGGTTGCCAACCTGCCGCACCTGCACGACATCACCACCATGATCGAGCTGTTCGGTCGCATGGGCATCGAGCCGGTGATCGACGAGAAGCTGGCGGTCGAGATCGATCCGCGCACCATCAAGACACTGGTTGCACCGTACGAGCTGGTCAAGACCATGCGCGCCTCGATCCTGGTGCTGGGCCCGATGGTCGCTCGCTTCGGCGAAGCGGAAGTGGCGCTGCCCGGTGGTTGCGCGATCGGCTCGCGTCCGGTCGACCTGCACATCCGCGGCCTCGAAGCCATGGGTGCGGTCATCGACGTGGAAGCCGGCTACATCAAGGCCAAGGCGCCGGAAGGTGGCCTGCGCGGCGCCAACTTCTTCTTCGACACGGTCAGTGTGACCGGTACCGAGAACATCATGATGGCCGCAGCCTTGGCCAATGGCCGCAGCGTCCTGCAGAACGCCGCGCGCGAGCCGGAAGTGGTCGATCTGGCCAACTTCATCAATGCCATGGGCGGCAACGTCCAAGGCGCCGGCACCGACACCATCACCATCGATGGTGTGAAGCGCCTGCACTCGGCGACCTACAAGGTCATGCCCGATCGCATCGAGACCGGTACCTACCTGGTGGCCGCCGCCTGCACAGGCGGCCGGGTCAAGGTCAAGGACACCGATCCGACCATTCTCGAAGCCGTGCTGGAAAAGCTTCGCGAGGCGGGCGCCGAGATCACCACCGGCGCCGACTGGATCGAACTGAACATGCATGGCAAGCGGCCCAAGGCGGTCAACGTGCGGACCGCGCCGTACCCGGCGTTCCCCACCGACATGCAGGCGCAGTTCATTTCGCTCAATGCCATTGCCGAAGGCACTGGCGCGGTCATCGAGACGATCTTCGAAAACCGTTTCATGCACGTCTACGAGATGCATCGCATGGGCGCGCAGATTCAGGTCGAGGGCAACACGGCCATCGTCACCGGCACCGAGAAGCTCAAGGGCGCACCGGTCATGGCGACCGACCTGCGGGCGTCGGCGAGCCTGGTGATTTCGGCGCTTACCGCCGAAGGCGACACCTTGATCGACCGCATCTACCACATCGACCGTGGCTACGAGTGCATCGAAGAAAAACTGCAGATGCTGGGCGCCAAGATCCGTCGCGTACCGGGCTGATGTGCGTGCAGGGCGCAGGGATGCGCCCGGTCGTTGCCAGAAACTTTCCTGTAAGGACTGACGTTTCCCATGTTGACCATTGCGCTGTCCAAAGGCCGCATTCTTGACGATACATTGCCGCTCCTGGCCGAGGCGGGCATCGTGCCCACCGAGAACCCGGACAAGAGCCGCAAGCTGATCATTCCCACGACCCAGGACGATGTACGCCTGCTGATCGTGCGCGCCACCGACGTGCCGACCTACGTCGAGCATGGTGCCGCCGACCTGGGTGTCGCCGGCAAGGACGTCCTGCTCGAATACAGCGGCCAGGGCCTGTACGAGCCCCTCGATCTGCAGATCGCCCAGTGCAAGCTCATGACGGCCGGCGCCATCGGCGCGGCCGAGCCAACCGGTCGGCTGCGTGTGGCCACCAAGTTCGTCAACGTTGCCAAGCGCTACTATGCCGAGCAGGGCCGCCAGGTCGATATCATCAAGCTCTACGGTTCCATGGAACTGGCGCCACTGGTGGGCCTGGCCGACAAGATCATCGACGTGGTCGACACCGGCAATACCCTGCGTGCCAACGGCCTGGAGCCCCAGGAACTGATCGCCCACATCAGCTCCCGGCTGGTGGTGAACAAAGCCTCCATGAAGATGCAGCACGCCCGCATCCAGGCGTTGATCGACACCCTGCGCAAGGCAGTGGAGTCGCGACACCGCGACTGATGCACCTGCGCAGGTCTGCAACCTGCGCCCGTCTATCCGCATCATAGCCAAATAACTCAAGTGCCCATGTGGATCGATTGGTAATCTATCGGCGCTTGAGCAATTGCCATTATTTGAGGCCCGCCATGACCGTTTCCACTGCTATTCGCCGACTCGATGCCACTGATCCGGACTTCGCCCGCCATCTGGACCATCTGTTGAGCTGGGAAAGTGTGTCAGATGACTCGGTCAATCAGCGCGTGCTGGACATCATCAAGGCCGTGCGCGAGCGGGGCGACGCCGCGCTGGTCGAATTCACCGAGCGCTTCGATGGCCTGCAGGTCGCCTCGATGGCCGACCTGATCCTGCCGCGCGAGCGTCTCGAACTGGCCCTCACACGCATTACCGATGTGCAGCGCAACGCTCTGGAAACCGCCGCCGAGCGGGTGCGTCTCTACCATGAGAAGCAGAAGCAGGATTCCTGGAGCTACACCGAAGCCGACGGCACGGTGCTCGGCCAGAAGGTCACACCACTGGACCGCGCCGGCCTGTACGTGCCCGGCGGCAAGGCCTCCTACCCGTCATCGGTATTGATGAACGCCATTCCGGCAAAAGTGGCGGGCGTTACCGAGGTGGTCATGGTCGTGCCCACGCCCCGAGGCGAGGTCAACGAGCTGGTGTTGGCAGCGGCCTGCATTGCCGGCGTCGACCGAGTGTTCACTATCGGCGGCGCCCAGGCCGTTGCGGCCCTGGCCTATGGCACCGAAAGCGTGCCGCGCGTGGACAAGGTCGTGGGCCCCGGCAATATCTACGTGGCGACTGCCAAGCGCCATGTGTTCGGCCAGGTCGGTATCGACATGATCGCTGGCCCCTCGGAAATTCTGGTGGTCTGCGACGGCGGCACCGATCCGGACTGGATCGCCATGGACTTGTTCTCCCAGGCCGAACATGACGAAGACGCCCAGGCCATTCTGGTCAGCCCCGATGCCGAGTTCCTCGACAAGGTCGCGGCCAGTATCGACAAGTTGCTACCGACCATGGAACGCGCCGAGATCATCAGTACCTCGATCAATGGCCGGGGCGCGCTGATCAAGGTCCGGGACATGCAGCAGGCGATCGAGGTGGCCAACCGAATTGCCCCGGAACACCTGGAGTTGTCGGTCGAAGACCCGCAGGCCTGGCTGCCGCAGATCCGCCATGCGGGTGCCATCTTCATGGGGCGTCACACCAGCGAAGCGCTGGGCGACTACTGCGCCGGCCCCAACCACGTGCTGCCGACTTCGGGCACCGCGCGTTTTTCGTCGCCTTTGGGTGTCTACGATTTCCAGAAGCGTTCGTCGATCATCTTCTGCTCGGAGCAGGGCGCTTCCGAGCTGGGCAAGACCGCTTCCGTGCTGGCTCGCGGCGAGTCCCTGAGCGCACACGCCCGCAGCGCCGAATACCGTATCCAACCCGATCTGGCAAAAGGGGAATGAGCATGAGCAGATTCTGGAGTCCCTTCGTCAAGAACCTGGTGCCCTATGTGCCCGGCGAGCAGCCCAAGGTTGCCAACCTGGTCAAGCTCAACACCAACGAGAACCCCTACGGCCCATCGCCCAAGGCGATCGAGGCCATGCGCGCCGAGCTGGGTGACGCCCTGCGTTTGTACCCGGATCCCAACAGCGACCTGCTCAAGCAAGCCGTGGCGGACTATTACGGGGTGCAAACCAACCAGGTGTTCCTGGGCAACGGCTCGGACGAAGTGCTGGCGCACATCTTCCACGGCCTGTTCCAGCATGACCAGCCGCTGTTGTTCCCGGACATCAGCTACAGCTTCTATCCGGTCTATTGCGGCTTGTACGGTATTGCCTTCGAGGCGGTGCCGCTGGACGAGCAATTCCAGATCCGGCCACAAGACTACGCCAGGCCCAACGCCGGGATCATCTTCCCCAACCCGAACGCACCCACTGGCTGCCTGTTGCCGCTCGACGCGGTCGAGCAGATTGTTCAGGCCAGCCCGGACTCGGTGGTGGTGGTGGATGAAGCCTACGTCGATTTCGGCGGTGAAACCGCGATCACCCTGGTCGATCGCTATCCGAACCTGCTCGTCACCCAGACTGTCTCCAAATCCCGTTCGCTGGCCGGCCTGCGGGTAGGGCTCGCGGTCGGCCACCCGGACCTGATCGAAGCGTTGGAGCGCATCAAGAACAGCTTCAACTCCTATCCGATCGACCGAGTGGCGGTCGCCGGCGCCGCCGCAGCGTTTGCCGACAAGGCCTACTTCGAAGACACCTGCGCCAAGGTGATCGCCAGTCGCGAAAAACTGGTGCAAGGGCTGAATGAACATGGATTCGAGGTACTGCCCTCGGCAGCCAACTTCATCTTCGCCCGCCACCCCGAACAGGACGCTGCAGCCATTGCCGCCCGCTTGCGCGAAAAGGGCGTGATCGTGCGCCATTTCAAGCAGGAACGCATCGCGCAATTCCTGCGCATCAGCATCGGTACTTCGGAACAGAACCAGGCGTTGCTGGATGCCCTGTGAGCAAGAAGATAAAAGCGGCTGGGCTGAACAAGCCGCTTGACCGGCAGACTTCCCTGGTCGGTTAGACTGCCGGTATAGGGCGCGGGACAGCAGGATAAGTTGTCAGCCGGCTAATGCTTCGCACAAGACCTGAGTGCTGCCGGCAGTGTGTTCATCGCCTAGCGTTTTTTCAAGGAGAATGACCCGAAACGGATACGAGGCCCCGTAAGTGTGATTGACAAGGTGTTCTGAGTAGCCGTGAAGGGTATTGGCGCTATCGACTCACTGGACGTGATATCTGTGTTGGGGACCCCACCACTGCCCGATATCGCGCCGAAGGCGAAGTTTTCCTCCTCGCCTATAGGATTGATGAAGGGCATCACCGTATAGGTAATCACGTAATGACTGCCAGGTTCGATGCGAGTGACCAACTGGCTGACGCGTTGGCCGTTGGCCAGTTGCACGCCGCCGTGCTGCCACTCGCCCCCTCCTCTCCAGTCCGTATTCGGACGCTCGAAGTGGCTATCCTTGATGAGTTCGTCGGGATTGGGAAAGTCATCGACGAGGCTGGGACTCCAGAACTGTACAGGGGTGCTTGCTTCAGAGCTGATTACGACTTCCAGATGAGTCGTCGCCGGTTGGGTTACATGTTCGAGCTCGTATACGAACGCGCCTGTCCTCAGGTAGAAGCTTGCCACCTCTATATCGTTTTCCTTGATGACGACACGGCCGACTTCAGCCACTGCTTGGGTAGCCTTTGATGAGCTATTTAACGCCAAGGCAATCATTCTGAACGTGTACTGTTTGGCTCTCGCTTCTATGGTCACTCCCTGCCTGATGCTGGCCTGATTGACCAGAATCGCGCCAGGCGGTGAAGAGGTGCAGTTGGCGGGGTCCCCTTTGTCGTCCGTGATCCAGTGGGTGAAACCTTGTTCGAACTCTGCGTTCTGTAACAGATTTCCTGGCAGCGCCAGAGGTGTGGTCGTAGGCGTTATGTTAGTCATGATCCATTTTCTCCGTGTGTGTGGCAAGAAAACAGGCTAGCTACGATTGTATGTTCCTGGGTAACTATCTTTTTACAAGCAAAACAGGAGTGATCTTGTATTTTCAGACCGCAGTGGGCTTTTCGCTAAACGCCGGGCGGCCAAGATAATTATCAGGTGAGCGTAATAATCATGAGTATGACGTTCGATACTTCTGCGCGAATAAAAACTTCGAGCGTGTATAGGTGTGTTACATCTGATAGAAATGACGTGACCGAGCTTGCATGCGATAGCCAACCGCCATCCGTTTTTCACTGCATCCCTACTTCTCCTCCTTCTTCACCGCCGCCGGCGCTGGTGGGGGGCGCAGGCCCACTTCGGCGTTGAGGGTGAGTTCCTTGCCCTTGCGCATCACCTGGATGGCGATCCGGTCGCCGGGCTTGGTGCGGGCGACCTGGTTCATCGAGCGGCGACCATCGCCGGCCGGCTCGCCATTGATGCTGAGGATGACATCGCCCAACTGCAGGCCGGCCTTGTGGGCCGGGCCGCCTTGAAACACTCCGGCGACGACGATGCCTGGCCGATCCTTGATGCCGAACGACTCCGCCAGCTCCTCGGTCATCGGTTGTACTTCGATGCCCAACCAGCCGCGGATCACCTGGCCATGTTCGATGATCGACTTCATCACCTCCAGCGCCAGCTTGGTCGGGATTGCGAAGCCGATGCCTTGCGAGCCGCCGGACTTGGAGAAGATGGCCGTGTTGATACCGGTCAGGTTGCCGTTGGCATCCACCAGCGCGCCGCCGGAGTTGCCGGGGTTGATCGCCGCATCGGTCTGGATGAAGTCTTCGTAGGTATTGAGGCCCAGCTGGTTGCGGCCGGTGGCACTGATGATGCCCATGGTCACGGTCTGGCCGACGCCGAACGGGTTACCGATGGCCAGCGCGACGTCGCCGATACGGATGCCGTCGGAGCGGCCGATGGTGATTGCTGGAACGTTCTTCAGATCGATCTTGAGCACCGCCAGGTCGGTCTCCGGATCGCTGCCGATTACCCGAGCCAGGGTCTCCCGGCCGTCTTTCAGGGCCACCACGATCTGGTCGGCGCCAGCTGTCACATGGTTGTTGGTGAGCAGGTAGCCTTCGGGGCTCATGATCACCGCCGAGCCCAGACTCGACTCCCAGCGCCGCTGCTTGGGCAGGTTGTCGCCGAAGAAACGCCGGAACTGTGGATCTTCGAACAGCGGGTGGGCACCTTTGTTGACCGCCTTGGTGGTGTACAGGTTGGCCACGGCGGGCGCTGCGATGGCTACGGCGTCGGCGTAGGACACCGGACCCTGGATGACGCTGGCGCTTTGCGGCGCCTGCTGCAGGTTGACGTCCTGGCTGGGCAGGCCGACCCATTGCGGAAAGCGCAGGATCACCAGCAGGGCGATCAATATGCCGGTCAACAGTGGCCAACCGAAGAAGCGCAAGGCCTTGAACATGGGAACGATCCTGAAGGGTAGCGGGGGGCTGTTTCTTAGGCGCGCAGGGGCGCCATAATGGCCGGCATTATACGGGCGCTCGCGCCGCGCTGAACTGCCTTTGTGGAGACTTTCATGGCTGTGGCACTGAACACGTTGGTCGAAGAAGCCGACCGTTACCTGAGCAGCACGAAGATCCAGGATTACTGCCCCAATGGCTTGCAGGTGGAAGGTCGCCCGCAGGTCATGCGCATCGTCAGTGGCGTGACGGCTAGCCAGGCGTTGCTCGATGCCGCGGTGGATGCCAGGGCCGATCTGGTGCTGGTGCACCATGGTTATTTCTGGAAGGGCGAAAACCCCTGCGTGGTCGGCATGAAACAGCGGCGGCTGAAGACCTTGCTCAAACACGATATCAGCTTGCTGGCCTACCACCTGCCGCTGGATCTGCACGCCGAAGTGGGCAACAACGTGCAGCTGGCGCGGCAGTTGGAAATCACCGTGGAAGGGCCGCTGGATCCGGCGGACAGCCGGGTCGTGGGGCTGATCGGTTCATTGCCCGAGCCCATGCATCCGCGCGACTTCGCCCGTCGCGTGCAGGAAGTGCTGGGCCGCGAACCGTTGCTGATCGAAGGCAGCGAAAAGATTCGCCGCGTCGGCTGGTGCACCGGCGGCGGCCAGGGTTACATCGACCGGGCGATCGCGGCCGGTGTGGACCTGTTCATCAGCGGCGAGGCTTCCGAACAGACCGTTCACAGTGCCCGCGAGAACGACATCAGCTTCATCGCCGCCGGCCATCACGCCACCGAACGCTACGGTGTGCAGGCGCTGGGTGAGTACCTGGCGCGGCGCTTCGCGCTCGAGCATGTGTTCATCGACTGCCCCAATCCTGTCTGATCGGTGGACGGAGGTGCCTGATTCGCGGGCAGAGCCCGCTCCCACAGTGCTCATAGTGATCTTGTGGGAGCTGGGCCGGTGGGATCGAGTCGGCTGGCAAGCCTCTGCCCGCCAAACACGAAACCCTCCAAACCACGAGGTATATTGATATACCCCTTCGATCTAACCACTCCCGATGACCAAACCGGACGCCGTGTTAAAGTGCCCGGCTCGAACACGGCCCGCAGGCCGTCCATAAAGACTGTATTCCGTGAGTAGCCATGGTCGACAAACTGACGCATCTGAAACAGCTGGAGGCGGAAAGCATCCACATCATTCGTGAGGTGGCCGCTGAGTTCGATAACCCGGTGATGTTGTATTCCATCGGCAAGGACTCGGCCGTGATGCTGCATCTGGCGCGCAAGGCCTTCTTCCCCGGCAAGCTGCCGTTCCCGGTGATGCACGTCGACACCCAGTGGAAGTTCCAGGAGATGTACAAGTTCCGCGACCGCATGGTCGAGGAGCTGGGCCTGGACCTGCTGGTACACGTCAATCCCGAAGGCGTGGCGCAGGGCATCAACCCCTTCACCCACGGCAGTTCCAAGCACACCGACATCATGAAGACCCAGGGCCTCAAGCAGGCGCTGGACAAGTATGGCTTCGACGCCGCCTTCGGTGGCGCTCGCCGCGACGAAGAGAAGTCGCGGGCCAAGGAGCGGGTCTACTCGTTCCGTGACAGCAAGCATCGCTGGGACCCGAAGAACCAGCGTCCGGAGTTGTGGAACGTCTACAACGGCAAGGTCAACAAGGGCGAATCGATCCGCGTATTCCCCTTGTCGAACTGGACCGAGCTCGACATCTGGCAGTACATCTACCTGGAAGGCATCCCGATCGTGCCGCTGTACTTCGCCGCCGAACGCGAAGTGATCGAGAAGAACGGCACGCTGATCATGATCGACGACGAGCGCATTCTCGAGCACCTCAGCGAGGAAGAGAAGGCCAGCATCGTCAAGAAGAAAGTGCGTTTCCGTACCCTTGGCTGCTACCCATTGACGGGCGCGGTGGAGTCCGAGGCGCAGAGCCTCACCGACATCATTCAGGAAATGCTCCTGACGCGAACGTCCGAGCGCCAGGGCCGTGTCATCGATCATGATGGCGCCGGTTCCATGGAAGACAAGAAACGTCAGGGCTATTTCTAGAGCAGGGTCAGAACATGTCGCACCAATCCGAATTGATCAGCGAGGACATCCTCGCCTACCTTGCTCAGCACGAACGCAAGGAACTGCTGCGCTTCCTCACCTGCGGCAACGTCGACGACGGCAAGAGCACCCTGATCGGGCGCCTGCTGCACGACTCCAAGATGATCTACGAAGATCATCTGGAAGCCATCACCCGCGACTCGAAGAAATCCGGCACCACGGGTGAGGAAGTCGACCTGGCGTTGCTGGTCGACGGCCTGCAGGCCGAGCGCGAGCAGGGCATCACCATCGATGTCGCCTACCGTTACTTTTCCACGGCCAAGCGCAAGTTCATCATTGCCGACACCCCGGGCCACGAGCAGTACACGCGCAACATGGCCACCGGCGCGTCCACCTGCGACCTGGCGATCATCCTGGTCGATGCCCGCTACGGTGTGCAGACCCAGACCCGTCGACACAGCTACATCGCGTCCCTGCTGGGCATCAAGCACATCGTCGTGGCCATCAACAAGATGGACCTCAAGGGCTTCGATGAGGGCGTGTTCGAGCAGATCAAGGCCGACTACCTGAAGTTCGCCGAGGCCATCAGCCTGCAGCCGACCACCTTGGCCTTCGTGCCGATGTCGGCGCTCAAGGGCGACAACGTGGTCAACCGCAGCGAACAGTCGCCGTGGTACAGCGGCCAGACCCTGATGGAAATCCTCGAAACCGTGGAGGTGGCAGCCGATCGCAACTTCAACGACCTGCGCTTCCCGGTGCAGTACGTCAATCGGCCGAACCTGAACTTCCGCGGCTTCGCCGGTACCCTGGCCAGCGGTATCGTGCACAAGGGTGATGAAGTGGTCGTCCTGCCATCGGGCAAGAGCAGCCGGGTCAAGTCCATCGTCACCTTCGAAGGTGAGCTGGAACACGCCGGCCCTGGCCAGGCGGTCACCCTGACCATGGAAGACGAGATCGACATCTCTCGCGGCGATCTGCTGGTGCATGCTGCCAACGTGCCGACCGTCTCCGACAGCTTCGAAGCCATGCTGGTGTGGATGGCCGAAGAGCCGATGCTGCCCGGCAAGAAATACGACATCAAGCGGGCCACCAGCTACGTGCCGGGCTCGATCGCCAGCATCGTCCACAAGGTCGACGTGAACACCCTGGCCGAAGGGCCGGGCAGCGCGCTGCAGCTCAACGAAATCGGCAAGGTGAAGGTGTCGCTGGACAGCGCCATCGCTCTGGACGGTTACGACAGCAACCGCACCACCGGTGCGTTCATCATCATCGACCGTCTCACCAACGGCACCGTCGGCGCCGGCATGATCATCGCGCCGGCCGCCGTCAGCCAGGGTGGCAAGGTTCATGGTCGCTCCGCCCATGTGACCACCGACGAGCGCGCCCAGCGCTTCGGCCAGCAACCGGCGACCGTGCTGTTCAGCGGTCTTTCGGGTGCGGGCAAGAGCACCTTGGCCTACGCCGTGGAACGCAGACTGTTCGACATGGGCCGTGCGGTATTCGTGCTCGATGGGCAGAACCTGCGACATGACCTGAACAAGGGCCTGCCACAGGACCGCGCCGGGCGCACCGAGAACTGGCGCCGTGCCGCTCACGTGGCGCGGCAGTTCAACGAAGCGGGCCTGGTGACTCTGGCCGCCTTCGTTGCGCCGGACGCCGCCGGCCGCGAGCAGGCACGCGACCTGATCGGTGCCGATCGGCTGGTGACCGTCTACGTCCAGGCCTCGCCTCTGGTCTGCCGCGAACGCGATCCACAGGGCCTGTACGCCGCCGACCAGGACAACATCCCCGGCGAGTCCTTCCCGTATGACGTGCCGCTGAATGCCGATCTGGTGATCGACACCCAGGCCTCGTCGGTGGATGAAGGGGTCAAGCAGGTGCTGGAGCTGCTGCGCAGCCGCGGCGCGATCTAAGCCCTCGGCCTTCTGGAACCGCAGGAGCGGACAGCGTCCGCTCCTGCATCCGGGTTCCGGTCTTTTCAGCCTGCCTTATCTGTCTACCACCCTTCGAGGCCAAGGGTAGCGCCTGCTAGGCGCTCATTTGTCTCGAAGGACCGACCCATGCTTGAACTCCTTTCCCTGAGTGGCGAAGTGGCCAAGGCTGCGCCACTGGCCAGCAGCGTGAGCAAACATTTCTGCTCTCGGCCCACCCTGCGCCAGGTCGCCAGCAATATCCTCGCCAGCGAGCTGTCGGCGCGATACCCCGACCTGGCACTGGACGTCGACCGCCTGCAGCTGCTCGAACCGCTGGCCACCCAGGCCAGGCCCAATGCCCCCGCTGTGCATGAGGCCCAGCGCTACCGTCGGCTGGCGCTGATTGATGTGCTGATCGACCGTTACATCCATACCCAGCAGCTCCGGCTGATTCAAGGCTATCACCTGCTCGCACATGAGCCGCTGGGCTCGCCCCCGTCGGCCCTGCCGGTGGCCCTGGTGCAGGTGCAGGGCATCGTCAACGAGTGGGGCCCGCAGATCATTACCACCTACAGCCAGGCACTGTGCGATTACTGGGACCAGGTCCAGGCAGACGGCAGCGATCGCTGGCATTGGCTGGCCTTGGCGCTGCAGTCGCGTCTGAAGGCCAGTATCGAGCGGGACAAAGCTGCCGGACGCCTGGACAGCGAGCAACTGGCGGCGGCCTCGTTGCTGGCGGCGATGCCCACCGCCAGCCTGCGCGCCAGGCATGAAGGTGACCCGATTCAGGCCAGCCTGATCCGCGTGCATGCGACGGGTGCCGGCCTGCAGCGGGAAGCCGAGCTGACCCACGCGCTGGTCATCCGCCGTCGCCTCGGCCTGCAGGGGCGCGAGGTCGTGCTGCTCTACACCCCCGTCAATGGCTTGGAGGGCTTTGCCAACCTGCAGGCGCTGGCGGATGCCTTCGCCGGTCACATGGGCCGCGAATTCACCGGCTCGGCCTTGGAATTGGCCCTGTATACACCCAACGGCGATATCTTCGAAGCGCAGGCACAGGCGATTCTCGAGCAGCAACTCAATGCCTTGCAGACCCTGGGCGCCTATTGCCAGCAACAACGCCTGGGCACTCGAGCGCTAACGGAGGGCTGCGAAAGCATCACCAGCCTGTTCGACCTCGACACTGCCCAGGAACGCGCCCGGCTACAGGCGCTTCACAGCGCACTGCCGCAGTGGCTCCGAGCTGCCAGTCTGACCCAGCGTCGCGCGTTCTCCCTGTACCTGGCGGCGTTGGCGATGGTGCGCGATGAGCAGAAAGGCGCATCGTTCCTCGATGCCATACCCACGCTTGAATCCTTTGCCCGGACGACCCTGGTCGAACAGATAGATGCCGACCATCCCGGCCAGCCGCTGGCCGACCTCGACGACGTTCAAGTGCACATTCTCACCGTGCCCAATGCGCAATTGAGTCTGATCAATGCCGGCGACATGGCCCTGGAAGATCAACAGATCAGCCTTGCCGAACTGGCTCTGTTCAACCTGTCGGGCCGCCCCCGCGGGCACCTGCTGATCAGGCCTCGCGCGGGTGCGTTGCTGCCGGACTGGGTCGATACCACCGCCATCGAAGCCCTGGTAACTCGCGCCGATGTAGGCGGGCGTTACCTGAAGCTGCTGAATCGGCAACTGCTCGAAGACCCCGTGCAGGCCCCACGTCGCCAGGAGCTGTTCACCCGGCAACTGGCCTATCAGTTGCCGTTGCTGGCGTTGGAGAACACCATCCGCGGTGAGCACGGCTTTACCGAACGGGGATGGCTGTATGTCGAACAGGTCATGAATGGCTTGGGTGACCTGGATGTCGACGGGCATCGTATCGGCCTTCGCAGCCTGGGTTTCCTGCCGGCACCGGGCATGAACGTCGATGTCGTGTGCAACATGTATGTATTCGGCGCATTGGACGGCAGCGGGGTGCAGGTGCTCTACCGACCCTTGTTCAAACCTTGCTTGAGCCAATACACCAGCGCTGCCGCGCTCATGGCCGCGATCAGCGAACCGGGCGATCTGCAGCGCAGCGTACTGGACTGGTTGGGCGAGGGCGCTCGTGCGCGCTATGCCAGCGGCGGCTTTCGCGAGCCGCATCTGCTGCGTTTCGCGCAGGGTTCGGATTTCGCCCCGATCAGCACGCCGGTCCCCGCAGCGCTGCAACTCACAGACATCTCCCCACCGTTGCTCGAGCACCTGTACCGCAGCAACGTACAGGCCTTGATCAACGTCGCGGACCGTCGATCGGTATCCAGCGAGGAAAGTCGCTGGATCGGGTTTCAGGCGCTCGGCTGGACGCTGTTCAACGCCTTGTTGCCGGTCCTCCCCGGACCGCTGGCCACGGCGGGCTGGCTGGTGCAGGCGATGGCCGCGACGAACGTCACGCTGATTGCGCAGGCTGCGGGGGATTCTGCCGCGGTCGATGATCAGATGTTCGACCTGCTGTTCAACATCGCCCTGGTCCTGCTGGCCCATGACGCTGGCCAGACGCCGACCGGTCGAGGTTTCGGCCAGCCTGCGGCAGGCCGGCAGAACACTGCGCCGGTCCGCAGTACCTGGGCGGCACCGCGCGATGCCATCGCCCACTCCGAAGGCACGCTGAGCTTTTCCTGGACGAGTGCGCAACATCGGCTCGGCACTGATCAGATCAAGGCTCTGGCGGCCTATCGCACCACACCGGGGCCAAGCATGACGCCGCCATTGGCGCACGGTCGCTATCAAGGCCTGCAGTTGGACGGCGAGCGTTGGTTGCTGGCCCTGGACGGCCACTTCTATGAGGTGGCTGCCGACGAAGACCAGTTGCGCATAGTCGACGGCAAACGCCCGCAGCGCCCGGGGCCCTGGCTGGCGCGAGACGAAGTGGGACGCTGGCGCCTGGACCTGCGCTTGCGTTTGCGCGGCGGCGGGCCCAAGCGTCGCATCGCGGCCTTGCGTGCCAGCAACCAGGCGCTGATGGTGTCCTACAACGCTGAAGTCGTGGCTTTCAACCAGCAGCGTGCAGGCTTGCACCAACGTGTCGACCGGGTGCTCGGCAAGCTTGGACGTGCCATGCAGGCCGGGGACAGCGAACGTCTGACCGGTCTGCGCGAGGCCCTGAGCGAGGCCACCGAAAGCTACCTCGGGGCCTTGCGCACGGTGCTGCGTGCCAGCAAGAAACTCAGTGAACTGGACCCCTATGCCGATCGTTCGAAGGAGCAGGCCGGGGCGCTGTTCCAACTGTGTGAACTGGCCCAGGAGGAGATCGTCAATCTGCGCTACAAGAGCATCGCGTATCGGGACCAGGCCGACCGGCTGCCGGCGACACTCGACGCCTCGGATCTCGATACCGTACAGTCCGCCGCGTTCTTCGACTTCGTGGCCGACAGCACCGAGGTGATGGATAAACAGATACAGCTGAGCAAGGAGCTGGCCGATTGGAAACGCCAGCTTCAGCGTATGCCCCTCGAAGGCGAGGCCGCCCTGAAAAAGCTCAAGGTGGACTGGATACAGGAGTTGTCGATACAGCGCTGGATCGGTCTGCTGGTCGACGGTCTGGCACTGACCTGCATCCGCAAGATCCCTGCGTTGCAGGAAGCCGAGCGGATCATGGAGTCGGTGGCCGGGCCCGTGCGGTTGGCCGCGCAAACCCATGCAGCCCTCGAGGAGAGCGCCAGCTACAACCTCAATGACCGCGTCGAAGTGCTCAACAGCCTGGACTTGCAGTATGAAGCGGCCCAGCAGGCACTGACCCTGCATGGCGAGCTGCTGGGAGAGCAGTTGCATCGTCCGGCGTTCGACCGCCTGGCCGCGCTGATCGCCGAGCTGCGCGACGATGCGCAGGCGTCGCTGGTGCCATTGGTTCGCGAGCAGCTCAGGATGACCCGCAAGCAGCGCCAGCAGGTGCGCCACAAAAACCTGTACATGACCCACCGTCGAGGCTTGGTGGTCGGCCAGCGACGGCCCAAGCTCAAACCCTCGGACAGCGACATCATCGATGTCATCGATCCGATCGAGAAAAAGGTCGTCGCCTCCTTCGGCAAGGATCTGGCCGAAGGCAACTGGCGTCAGCTTGATGTGGCGCCTGCGCCCCGGCCACGTGCAGTGGCGACGTCGGTCAATGCCGCGGTTCGTCGCGGCAACCGGTTGCTGCAGGGCGCCGACAGTGCGCTGAAGCAAGCCTGGAAACAGGCCGAAAAAGACTACCTGCCGGGCGAGGTCGAAGATCAACTCACCCTCTATGCTCGCCAGCTTGACGACAGCGCCGACGCCGTCGAGCAGCAGCTCACCCGGCACAATGCGGTAGACCAGGCCACCAGCCAGCACGCGTCGGCCCATGGCCGCGCCCAGTTGTTCCGCGACAAGGCCGGGCAACTCGTCAAGGACGGCAGGCTGATTCGTATCCACATGATCAAGCGCCAGGCGCCCACGGCTGCGCGGGTCGACTACCTCTACCGCGAGCAGGCCGTGCGCATCAGCCGCGTGGGCGGGCGCAGCAAGCTCAAGCGCTCGTCGGGTTTCCTCGAGGAATACCTGATTGCCGACACCACGGGAACGCCGTTGTGGTACGCGCATTTTCACTACCGAGAGCTCCGCACGCCCCGCGATCAATACACCACTGCGCATCTGAAAACCGTGGAGCAGCGCTTCGATGGCGTGGAACGGCAGAAGGCCGATGAAGCTGCCGGACGCGAGGTGATCGGCATTCTGCGTCGGGAGATCAAGGCGCCTTGCGACGAGGTGTACCTGAGCCTGTAGGAGCACGAGGCCCTGCAGCAGGCATAAAAAAAGCGGGACCTGAAAACAGGGCCCGCTTCTTGATAGGCGCCAGTGAAACCTACTTGCGCTTCAACCCATACTGCTCGTCCAGCATGCCAGGCGAGTTCGCTGCCTTGGGTGCGTAGTCGCGAGGCGGCTCGGCGTCGCGTGGTGGCGTGAGGCGCTCGCGGTGAGGCTGCGGGGCGTCCGAGTGCAGGGCGGCCAGCAGGCGCTGACGGGTAAGCTCGTCCAGGGCCAGACGGTCGGCGCCTTCGGCCAGGTGATCCTGCACTTCCTGATAGCTCTGGGTCAGTTTCTTGACCAGGATCGCGGTGCTGTTGAAGTGGGTGACCACTTCGTTCTGATAGGTGTCGAAACGTTCCTGGATGTCATCGAGCTGACGCTGCGTGCCATTGGGTACGGCGCGAGGCGCCAGGCGTGCGACGGCAAAACCGATGACCACACCGACCACCAGGGCCAGGGTCGGCAACAACCAAACTAAGAGCGAGAGTTCCACGAGTCCTTCCTCTATAAACGGCTTTGCTTTACGTTAACGGCTCGGACCTGCGCTGTATACCGCGCGCTTGCGCAAATTCGCAGGACGCAATCTTTCCAGCTAGACGAGTCGACCCTTCTTGAGGTCACGGAGTTCATCACTTGCTCATCCGCGAAACCGCAGTTTTCATCGACGGCCCCTCGGGCTCACTCGAAGCGTTGTACCTCGACACCGCCGATGCCACCGGCATCGCGTTGATCTGCCACCCCAATCCGGTACAAGGCGGGACCATGCTCAACAAGGTGGTGTCCACCTTGCAACGCAGCGCGCGCGACGTCGGCCTGTCGACCCTGCGCTTCAACTACCGGGGCGTGGGCGCCAGCGCAGGCAGCCATGACATGGGCACGGGGGAGGTCGACGATGCCCAGGCCGTGGCTGCCTGGCTGCGAGCGAAACACCCCGAGCTGCCGCTGACGATTCTGGGCTTTTCATTTGGCGGTTTCGTTGCAGCCACCCTGGCAGGTCGTCTGGAAGCCCAGGGCGAGGCGGTGAAGCATCTGTTCATGGTCGCTCCTGCGGTGATGCGGATGACTGAAAGCCTGCCGCAACAGGCCACGTTGACCGTGATCCAGCCGGACGCCGACGAAGTGGTTGATCCGCAGCTGGTCTACGACTGGTCCGACAACCTCGATCGCCCCCATGAGCTGCTGAAAGTGGCAGAATGCGGGCACTTTTTTCACGGCAAGCTGACCGACCTCAAGGATCTGCTGCTGCCGCGCCTTTCGAACTGATGCCTGTCCACGGCCCCTGAACAAGAACCGACCCATGACCACTCGTATCCTGACCGGTATCACCACCACTGGCACGCCTCACCTGGGCAACTACGCCGGGGCCATTCGCCCGGCGATCGTTGCCAGTCGGCAGAGTGACGCCGACTCGTTCTATTTCCTGGCCGACTATCATGCCCTGATCAAATGCGATGACCCGCTGCGCATTCAGCGCTCGCGTCTGGAAATCGCCGCCACCTGGCTGGCATCGGGCCTGGACGTGGAACGAGTGACCTTCTACCGGCAGTCCGATATTCCGGAAATCCCCGAGCTGACCTGGTTGTTGACCTGCGTTGCTGCCAAGGGCCTGCTCAACCGTGCCCACGCCTACAAGGCCTCGGTCGACCACAACGTCGCCGCCGGGGAAGACCCGGATGCCGGCATTTCCATGGGTTTGTACAGCTATCCGGTGCTGATGGCCGCCGACATCCTGATGTTCAACGCGCACAAGGTGCCGGTCGGTCGCGACCAGATCCAGCACGTGGAAATGGCCCGCGACATCGGCCAGCGCTTCAACCATTTGTTCGGCAAGGGCCGCGAGTTCTTCGTCATGCCCCAGGCCTTGATCGAGGAAAGCGTCGCCACCTTGCCAGGCCTGGACGGGCGCAAGATGTCCAAGAGCTACGACAACACCATTCCGTTGTTCACCAGCGCCAGGGACATGAAGGATGCGATCTCGCGCATCGTCACCGACTCGCGCGCCCCAGGCGAGGCGAAGGATCCGGACAGCTCGCACCTGTTTACCCTGTTTCAGGCGTTCGCCACGCCCGAGCAGAGCGCCGAGTTCCATGCCGCGCTGCGTGAAGGGCTGGGCTGGGGCGAAGCCAAGGCGCGTCTGTTCAGCCTGCTCGATGCCGAGCTGGGCGAAGCGCGCGAACGCTATCACCACTTCATCGAACGCCCGGCCGAACTGGAAGACATTCTCCTGGCGGGCGCTGCGAAAGCGCGTGCCGTCGCCACGCCTTTCCTGGGTGAGCTGCGTGAAGCGGTGGGGCTGCGCTCTTTCCGCGAGCAGGTCCAGGTGACCACGGCAGGCAAGAAGAAAGCCGCCAAGACCGCACGTTTCGTCAGCTTTCGTGACGACGATGGCAGCTTCCGCTTCCGCCTGCTCGATGCCAGCGGCGAACAACTGCTGCTGTCGCGCAGCTTCCCCGACGGCAAGGCAGCCGGGCAGGTCAGCAAGCAACTGCAACAAGGTAATGAACTGGACATCCGCAGCGATGCCGAAAGCTTCACGCTGTGGCTGGACGACACCTGCGTGGCCGACGGCCCGTCGTTCACCACGGCAGAAGCGCGCGATACCGCCGTCCAGGCGTTGCGCCAGGCGCTGCAACCTCAAGGGGAGTGATGCGACACGCTGTCGCAAAGCTCATTGCCATTATCCTGGGCCGTCGCTACAGTGACGGCCCGTTTTTGTTGCCTTGCTAACGAATATGACGCCCCTAGAACGATACCAAGCCGATCTCAAACGTCCCGAATTCTTCCACGACGCCGCCCAGGAAAATGCCGTCCGCCACCTGCAGCGTCTGTACGACGACCTGGTCGCTGCCGGCACCAGCAAGCCAGGCGTGTTCGGCAAGCTGTTCGGCAAGAAGGAACCCAAGCTGGTCAAGGGGATTTACTTCTGGGGCGGCGTTGGCCGTGGCAAGACCTACCTGGTCGACACCTTCTTCGATGCCTTGCCGTTCGAGCAGAAGGTGCGCACGCACTTTCACCGTTTCATGAAGCGCGTGCACGAGGAGCTGAAAACCCTCAAGGACGTGAAAAACCCGCTGACGGTCATCGCCAAGCGCTTCTCCGACGAGGCGCGGGTGATCTGCTTCGATGAATTCTTCGTTTCCGACATCACCGATGCAATGATTCTCGGCACCCTGATGGAAGAGCTGTTCAAGAACGGCGTGACGCTGGTGGCGACTTCCAACATCGTGCCCGATGGCTTGTACAAGGATGGCCTGCAGCGAGCGCGTTTCCTGCCGGCGATCGCGCTGATCAAGGAGCATACCGAGATCGTCAACGTCGACAGCGGCGTCGACTATCGCCTGCGCCACCTGGAACAGGCCGAGCTGTTCCATTCGCCGCTCGATGAGGCCGCTCAGGCCAGCATGCGCGAAAGCTTCAAGGCGCTGACGCACAACAGCACCAAGGTGGTCGAGAACGATCCCTTGATGATCGAGAACCGCGAGATCCGTGCGCTGCGCACCTGCGATGACGTGGCCTGGTTCGAATTCCGCGAGCTGTGCGATGGCCCGCGTAGCCAGAACGACTACATCGAGTTGGGCAAGATCTTCAACGCCGTGCTGCTCAGCGGTGTCGAGCAGATGAGCGTGACCACCGACGATATCGCTCGCCGCTTCATCAACATGGTCGACGAGTTCTACGATCGCAACGTGAAGCTGATCATCTCGGCCGAAGTGGAACTCAAGGACCTGTACACCGGTGGGCGTTTGAACTTCGAGTTCCAGCGCACCTTGAGCCGACTGTTGGAGATGCAGTCCCACGAGTTCCTGTCGCGCGCGCACAAGCCCTGACATACCGCAGCGTCTGGTTCGCGGCCGCTGACCGCTCCTACAAAATTCCTGCTTGGCACGGACTTGTGTGGGAGCGGTCCGATGTTGCGCCCTTCACGGCCGCTGACCGCTCCAACAATTCCCGGTAGGAGCGGTCAGCGGCCGCGAAGCGCACGGCGCTGTCGTTCAGGCCTCCTGCATGAACTGCTGGCGATAGCCGTTGGGCGACAGTTCGGTGTGCTGGCGGAACAGCCTGGCGAAGAAACTGGCATCGTCGTAGCCCACCTCGTAGCTGATGGTCTTGACGCTCTTGCGGGTACCCGACAACAGCCCCTTGGCGGTTTCGATGCGCAATCGCTGCAGGTAGTGCAGCGGCTTGTCACCGGTGGCGGCATGGAAGCGACGCATGAAGTTGCGAATGCTCATGCCGCGTTCGCGTGCGACATCTTCGAAGCGGAATTTCTCGGCGAAATGCTCTTCCAGCCATTGCTGTATATGCAGGATCGGCACGTCGCGATGCAGCTTCTGCCCGCCGAAGCCGATGCGTCCCGACGTATAGCTGCGCTGCACCTCGTACAGGGTATCGCGCGAGACCGCCTGAGCCACGTGGGCGCCACAGAACCGCTCGATCAGGTGAATGTACAGGTCACAGGCCGATACCGGTCCGCCGGCGCAGAACAGGTTGTCGGCGTCGGTCAGGTGCTTGTCCTGATTGAGCCGAACGCTTGGAAAGCGCTGTCTGAATTCCTCGAAGAAACGCCAGTAGGTAGTCGCCTCCTTGCCGTCCAGCAAGCCACTGGCGGCCAGCCAGAACACGCCGCTCGCCTCGCCGCACAGCACAGCGCCGCGCGCGTGTTGAGCGCATAGCCAGGGCAGCACCTGAGGGTAGCGCGCGGCAGCGCTGTCGAAGTCGCCCCAGCAGGCAGGCAGGATGATCAGGTTGGCATCTTCGAGGCCACCGTCCACGGGCAGCATGACGTCACTGAAACTGCACACCGGTAGCGCGTCCGGGCTGACCAGGCGTGTTTCGAAGAGGGCGTGGCGTTCCAGGCCCATCTGCTTGCCATAACGCAGGCTGGCCATGTGGAAGAAGTCCTTGGCTTGCATCAGGGTCGAGGCCATGACCTGGTCGGTGGCCAGAATGCAGACGCGCCGCAGCGCGGGCGTGTGGGGCGTGAAGATCATGATTTTATTCTTGTGGGGTGAAAGCGGTCAGGATATGGCCGAAGCGTCATCGGGTTCAAGCGAGGTCGAGAATGGGGCGGCGTTGATTGCATCGCGGCCGCTGACCGCTCCTGCGAAAGATCCATACGATCCGGTAGGAGCGGCCAGTGGCCGCGAAGAGGTCATCATGAACGGCAACGATCGAACATCAGGGCGCCGGATTCGGCTGCGCCTTATGGATCGCCTCGATACCCGCCAGCACGTCTTCGGACAGCACCAAATCAATGCTCGCCAGGTTGCTGTCCAATTGCTCCAGCGAGGTCGCGCCAATGATGTTGCTGGTCACGAACGGCTGCGCGGTGACGAAGGCCAGAGCCATCTGCGCCGGGTCCAAACCATGTTCGCGGGCCAGCTCTACGTAGCGGCTGGTGGCAGCGACCGCCTGCTCATTGGCATAGCGGGTAAAGCGGCTGAACAGCGCCAGACGACTGCCAGCCGGCCGCGCGCCGTTCTCGAACTTGCCCGAGAGCATGCCAAACGCCAGGGGCGAGTAGGCCAGCAGCCCGCACTGCTCGCGGATCGCCACTTCGGCCAGGCCTACTTCGAACGTGCGGTTGAGCAGGTTGTAGGGGTTCTGGATGGACACCGGGCGGGGCAGGCTGCCGCTGTCGGCCAGGCCCAGGAACTTCATCGTGCCCCATGGGGTTTCGTTGGACAGCCCGACATGCCTGATCTTGCCGGCCTTGACCTGCTCGTCGAGCACCTGCAGGGTTTCCTGCAGCGGGGTATCGAGCTGATCCTGGGTGTGCTGGTAGCCCAGCTTGCCGAAGAAATTGGTGCTGCGCTCCGGCCAGTGCAACTGATAGAGATCGATCCAGTCGGTCTGCAACCGCTGCAGGCTGGCGTCCAGCGCCGCAACGATATGCGCGCGGTCGAACTTCAGCTGGCCATCGCGGATGTGGCTGATGCCATTGCCGGGGCCTGCGATCTTGCTGGCCAGGATCCAGTCGGCGCGGTCGCCCTGGCGCTTGAACCAGTTGCCGATCACCCGCTCGGTGGCGGCATAGGTTTCCGGGCGCGGGGGCACCGGGTACATTTCTGCGGTGTCGATGAAATTGATGCCGGCCGCCTTGGCCCTTTCTATCTGCGCGAAGCCTTGCTCCTCGGTGTTCTGCTCGCCCCAGGTCATGGTGCCCAGGCACAGCGCGCTCACGTTCAGATCGGTACGTCCCAGCTGGCGATAGTGCATCGGTGACTCCTCTTGGCAAAGGAATCATAAAAGCAGGTTGATATTTTTTTCGCAATCTGGATAATTCGGCCCCTCTCTGCGAAGTGGAAGTGATGCCCCGCCTCCCGGAAGAATTTTGCCGTGTATGTGACGCGAAGACCCGAGCCCCCCAAAAGTGTCCCGTGCCCGGCTGCCTTTGACTTGTCAAAGTAAGCACTATTCAGTAAGATCCGCCGTCTCTTTTTGCTGGGCGGCCCCTGAGGCTATAAAGAATGAAAACTTTTACTGCTAAACCGGAAACAGTAAAGCGCGACTGGTTCGTCGTTGATGCTGCTGGTCAGACCCTGGGTCGTCTGGCTACAGAAATCGCGAGCCGTCTGCGTGGCAAGCACAAGCCTGAGTACACTCCTCACGTTGACACCGGCGACTATATCGTCGTCATCAACGCCGAGCAGGTGCGTGTCACTGGTGCCAAGACCACTGACAAGATCTACTACTCCCACTCCGGTTTCCCGGGCGGTATCAAGTCGATCAACTTTGAAAAGCTGATCGCCAAGGCGCCTGAGCGCGTGCTCGAGACCGCGGTCAAGGGCATGCTGCCCAAGAACCCGCTGGGTCGCGACATGTACCGTAAGCTGAAAGTCTATGCGGGCGCTGCTCACCCTCATACTGCTCAGCAGCCCCAAGAACTGAAGTTTTAACGGAATAGTTCATTATGTCGGCGACTCAAAATTACGGCACTGGCCGTCGCAAGACCGCAACCGCTCGCGTTTTCCTGCGTCCGGGCACCGGTAAGATCTCCATCAACAATCGCACTCTGGAAACCTTCTTCGGTCGCGAAACTGCCCGCATGGTAGTTCGTCAACCGCTGGAGCTGACCGATAACACCGAGAAGTTCGACATCTACGTCACCGTTATCGGTGGTGGTGTCAGCGGTCAGGCTGGTGCGATCCGTCACGGTATCACTCGTGCACTGATGGACTACAACGAAGCACTGCGTCCGGCCCTGCGTAAAGCAGGCTTCGTGACTCGCGATGCTCGTGAAGTTGAACGTAAGAAAGTCGGTCTGCGTAAAGCGCGTAAGCGTCCGCAGTACTCGAAGCGTTAATTCGCGTCTTCGTTCCAGAAAAAACCCGGTTCTCGCGAGCCGGGTTTTTTTTCGCCCGTCAATCCTTGGGAGGCGCTGGTACACTGCGCGCAAGACAATGCACACGCCTGTTGCAGCAGGCTAAGGTAAATGATGGCAGATGAGCAGGGCGGCGCGTGTGACATCGACCAGGGTCGCCGACGCTTTCTGGTCGGCACCACGACGCTGGTAGGCGCTGCCGGCGCAGTGGCTGCAGCAGTGCCCTTCGTGGCGTCATGGCAGCCCAGCGCGAAAGCCCGCGCAGCAGCCGCGCCGGTGAAGGTGAATATCGCCAAGATCGAACCGGGGCAGCAGATGGTTGTCCAGTGGCGCGGCCAACCCGTTTTCATCTGCCGACGCACGCCGCAGATCCTCGAACGCCTGGCCCAGAACACCGAGCATCTGGCCGATCCCCAGTCGCGCGATTCCGATCAGCCAGGCTATGTCGACCCAGCCCTGCGAGCCATCAAGCCCGAAGTGCTGGTGGTGGTGGGTATCTGTACGCACCTGGGGTGTTCGCCGACCTTTCGTCCCGAGGTCGCCGCCGCCGACCTCGGGCCGGACTGGCAGGGCGGGTATTTCTGCCCGTGTCACGGCTCGCACTACGATCTTGCCGGACGGGTCTTCAAGGCACAGCCCGCGCCGTTGAACCTGGCCGTGCCCGCGCATCACTACGAAAGTGCCGAGGTACTGGTGCTGGGTGTCGACGGGGAGGGCGCCTGATGCGTGGCCTGCTGCAGTGGATCGAGGCGCGTCTGCCGGTGGGTAGGGTATGGCGCGATCATCTGAGCCATTACTACGTCCCCAAGAACCTGAATTTTTTCTATATCTTCGGCTCGCTGGCGCTGTTGATGCTGCTCAACCAGTTGCTTACCGGCATCTGGTTGACCATGAACTACACACCCACCGCCGAAGGCGCCTTCGCCTCCATCGAATACATCATGCGCGACGTCGAATATGGCTGGCTCCTGCGCTACCTGCATTCGACCGGTGCGTCGGCATTTTTCATCGTGATCTACCTGCACATGTTCCGCGGGCTGCTGTATGGCTCCTATCAAAAGCCGCGCGAGCTGGTGTGGGTCTTCGGCATGTCGCTCTACCTGCTGCTGATGGCGGAAGCGTTTATGGGCTACCTGCTGCCGTGGGGGCAGATGTCGTATTGGGGCGCGCAGGTGATCATTTCCCTGTTCGGAGCGATCCCGATCGTGGGCGCTGACCTGGCTCAGTGGATCCGCGGTGACTATCTGGTTTCGGGTATCACCTTGAACCGTTTCTTCGCGCTGCACGTGGTGGCAGTGCCGCTGCTGATCGTGGGGCTGGTGGTGCTGCACATTCTCGCGTTGCACGAAGTTGGCTCGAACAACCCCGACGGCATCGATATCAAGCAGCTTCGGGATGCCGATGGCAAGCCGCTGGATGGCATTGCCTTCCATCCGTACTACACGGTCAAGGACCTGCTCGGGGTGGTGATCTTTCTCTTTGTGTTCAGCGCGGTGGTGTTCTTCTTTCCGCAGATGGGCGGCTATTTCCTGGAGCCGGCCAACTTCGAGCCTGCAAACGTGCTCAAGACGCCCGAACATATCGCGCCGGTCTGGTACTTCACCCCGTTCTACGCCATCTTGCGCGCCGTTCCCGACAAGCTCATGGGGGTGCTGGCCATGGCTTTCGCGATTGCCATCCTGTTCGTGCTGCCATGGCTGGACCGCAGCCCGGTCAAGTCGATGCGCTACAAAGGCTGGTTCAGTCGCGCGGCGCTGGCGCTGTTCTGCGTGGCGTTCGTGACGCTGGGCTACGTCGGCATGCAACCGGCCACGGTCATCACCACCTGGATAGCGCGGGGAGGCGTGGTGCTGTACTTCGGCTATTTCCTAGCCATGCCGCTGTACACGCGGCGGGAGATTACCCGGGCGGTACCCGATCGGATCCCTCGCCGATGAAATTCACGATTGCCGTCTTGCTGTTGCTGGCCCTGCCGCGGGCCTGGGCGGACCCGGTGGCGCCGCTGGTGCACCCGGTGGCAGTCGAGGTGAGCGACAAGGCGGCCTTGCGAGACGGTGCAAGCACCTTCGTCGGCTATTGCATGGGCTGCCACGGGGCCAGGTTTCAGCGTTACCAGACAGTGGCCGACGACCTGGGCGTACCCTATGAGCAAATGCTGCAGACCTTGGCCCCAGCCGGCGCAGCCATTGCCGATCACATGCAGACGCGCCTGCAGCCGGCCGATGCCAAAGCCTGGTTCGGCGCCGAGGTGCCCGACCTGACCCTGGTGGCTCGTGTGCGCGGCACGGACTGGCTGCACGCCTACCTGCTCGGCTTTCACGCCGACCCCCAGCGCCCCTGGGGTGTGAACAATGTCGTCTACCCCAACGTCGGCATGCCCAACGTGCTGGAAAGCCTGCAGGGCCGCCAGGTGCTCGACTGCCCCGAACCCACGGGCCAGCCGTGTACGCAGCTGCGGGTGATACCCGGTACCGGCAGCCTCGATGCGCAGCAATTCGACGCCAAGGTACGGAATCTGGTGGCCTTCCTGGCGTACTCGGCCGATCCGGCAAAGGCACAGAGCCGGCAGATCGGTGTGTACGTGCTGCTGTACCTGGCGCTGCTGATCATCCTTGCTTACTTGCTGAAACGCGAATACTGGAAGGACGTGCGTTGAAATTGCGGTAAACTGCGCGGCTTGCTTGCGCCCCCTGCCGGTGGCGCTCGTTTTTGCATTCATACATTCGCGAGGAGGACCGCCATGGGCGTGACCAATCGGTTGGCCTGTTACTCCGACCCCGCCGACCACTATTCTCATCGGGTGCGTATCGTTCTCGCCGAGAAAGGCGTCAGCGCAGAGATCATCAACGTGGAGGGCGGTCGCCTGCCACCCAGGCTGATCGAAGTGAACCCCTACGGCAGCACGCCGACACTGGTCGATCGCGATCTGGCCCTGTTCGAATCGACCGTGGTGATGGAATACCTCGACGAACGCTATCCGCATCCGCCACTGCTGCCGGTGTACCCGGTGGCACGTGCCAACAGCCGGTTGCTGATCCATCGTATCCAGCGCGACTGGTGCGGCCTGGCGGACCTGATCCTGGACCCGCGCAGCAAGGAAGCCGCCCGCGTGCAGGCGCGCAAGGAATTGCGCGAAAGCCTGACCGGTGTTTCGGCCTTGTTCGCCGACAAGCCCTGCTTTCTCAGCGATGAGCAAAGTCTGGTCGACTGCTGTCTACTGCCGATACTCTGGCGCTTGCCGATCATGGGTATCGAACTGCCGCGGCCTGCCAAGCCGCTGCTCGACTATATGGAACGTCAGTTCGCGCGGGAGGCCTTCAAGGCCAGCCTGTCCGCGGCTGAACGTGAAATGCGCTAGGTTTTGAGGAGCCGTTGATGAACTCCAGTCGTCCCTATTTGATCCGCGCGCTATACGAGTGGATCGTTGACAATGACTGCACCCCGCACATGCTGGTCAATGCCGAGTATCCCTCGGTCCAGGTGCCGCAAGGTTTCGCCAGCGATGGCCAGATCGTGCTGAACGTGTCACCCAGCGCTGTGCGCAATCTGCACATGGACAACGAAGCGGTCAGCTTCGACGGTCGCTTCGGTGGCGTGTCGCACACGCTGTTCGTGCCTTCGGGTGCCATCCTCGGTATCTACGCCCGGGAGAATGGCCAAGGCATGGTCTTCGACCTGGAGTCGCCCGAGCTGGACGAGGAAGAAGCCGAGTTCGAAGACATCGTCGAAGCCGATGACGACGTTCCACCGCCAGGCAACCCGCCGCCGCGCCCAACCGGGCGGCCGAGTCTGAAAGTGGTGAAATGAAAAAAGGCGATCCGCAAGGATCGCCTTTTTTCATGGTGGTGAACGGCTGTGGTCAGTCGATGTACTCGAACAGCTTGACGATCTTCTGCACACCGGAGACGCCTTGCACCAGGTTGGTGGCGCGGGTGGCCTCGGCCTGGGTCAGCAGGCCCAACAGGTAAACGATGCCGTTCTCGGTCACGACTTTGATGCGCGAACCAGGTATGGCGCTGTCGGCCAGCATCTGGGTCTTGATCTTGGTGGTCAGCCAGGCGTCGTTGTTGCGCGCCAGCAACGAGGAAGGCGCCAGCACCTGGATCTCGTTGTGGACCTTCTTGACTCGCTGCACTTCGCTGGCGGCCTGCTCGGCCAGGGCCTTGAGGTCGGCGCGCGGCGTCTGCCCGGCGAGCAGGACCACACCGTTGTAGCTGGTCACGACGACATGGGAGTTCTTGTCCAGGTCGATGTTGGCCTTGGCAATGTTCACCGATACCTTGGTTTCGATCAGCGAGTCGTCGATCTTGCTGCCCAGGGTGCGGGTACCGCGATCATCGTCGATCGGGTTGTCGCGGGTGGCAGTCAGGACCGAGCTGCAGCCGGTGACGCTCAAGGCCAGGCTCAGGGCCACTAGGGCAAGGCGGTTACGCTTCATTCTTCACTCCCGAACAGTTGGCTGTCGATCAAGTCGCAGAGACAGTGGATCGCCAGCAGGTGAACTTCCTGGATGCGTGCCGTGACGTTGGCTGGCACGCGGATCTCGACGTCTTCGGGCAACAACAGGGAGGCCATGCCGCCCCCGTCGCGGCCGGTCAGAGCCACCACGACCATGTCGCGGTCGTGGGCGGCCTGGATCGCCTGGATGATGTTGGCCGAGTTGCCGCTGGTGGAGATGGCCAGCAACACGTCGCCCGGCTGGCCCAGCGCGCGGATCTGCTTGGAGAATACCTCGTTGAAGCTGTAGTCGTTGGCGATCGAGGTAATCGTCGAGCTGTCGGTGGTCAGGGCGATGGCAGGCAGGCTGGGGCGTTCGCGTTCGAAGCGGTTGAGCAGTTCGGACGAGAAATGCTGGGCATCGCCGGCCGAGCCGCCATTGCCGCAGGAAAGCATCTTGCCATCGCTGAGCAAGGCACCCACCATGACCTGGCTGGCTTGTTCGATGTACGGTGCAAGGACTTCCATCGCCTGTTGCTTGGTATCGATACTGGCCTGGAAAAGCTGGCGAATTCGGGATTGCATGTCCATCAAGGTGACCTTAAGTAGGGCGGCTGGTCGGGCAAGACCGCAACGCGGCGGTGGTTCCCGGCACAAGAATGTGCAGCCCGCAAAGCAAAGAGCAAAAACCGGTGGCAAGGGTGTCGAGTGTCAGCTGTCGAAGGCATTGCGGATCCAGTTCAGGCGCGTGGCCCGAGTGCCGGTGCCTTCCAGGGCGATCACGTCGAAACGGCATGGATACTGGGCCCAGCGCGCTTCCTTGATGAGGAAATATTGCGCGGCCAGCACCAGCTTTTGGCGTTTGCGGGCGTCGATACTGGCCAACGCTCCACCCCATTGTGCATGCAGGCGATAGCGGACCTCGACGAATACTACTGTATCGCCATCTAGCATGACCAGATCAAGCTCGCCTCGTTTGCACAGCCAGTTCTGCGCCAGCAGCGTCAAGCCCTGTGCGCACAAGTGCTCCAGGGCTTGCTGCTCGGCCTCGCGACCCGCCTGCTGGCGGGGGCTCAGCGACATTACGGCGTGGTGTTGGGCAGGCGCTGGACCTGGCCACCGGCGAACTGCGCCCACGGCAATTGGCGCTCGATGCGTTGGCTGGCGCTCATGCCAAGGTTGCCGGACAGGCCTTCGATGCGGCTGTCGGGCAGGGCCTTGAGCTGGCCCAGGCGTGCGGCCAGGGTGTAGGCGTCAACGCCCATGGCATACAGTCGGCCCATGCTGCCGTTGGCCTGCGGCCACTGGCGGGTAACCTGCTGGCGCAACGGGTTGCTGGTGTCGAGCAACCACGGCGTCTCGCAGAAGCGGATGCCGGTCATGTCGTTGTACTGGGCCTGATCGCCGCTGGCGCTGAACACGTGCGAAGTGGCATAGACCGGCAGGTCGCCGGCGTACTGGAAGTTCAAGGTCGGCTTGATCTGCTGGGCCTGCTGCGGTGTGGCAGCGAGGAAGATGAAGTCGATGTCCTGGCGACGCGATCCCTGTGTCCCGGTGCTGCTCTGCAGGCCGCTGCCGGCGTTGCGCACGTTGAGCATGTCGGCGATCTGTTGGGCCAGTTGGACCGGCTGGTCGACGCGTTCGGCTGCAACCAGCGTGCCGCCGTTGGCTTCCCAGTCCTGGCGGAAGGCATTGAGCACACGGTCGCCCCACTCACCCTTGGGGATCATTGCCGCAGCGCTGTGCAAGCCGTCGGCACGTGCGCGACGGGACACTTCGCGCGCTTCGTCTTCGGCGGCCAGGCCGAATTGGAACAGCTGGGGTGGACCGAGTTGGTTGTTGTCGCTGTAGTTCAATGCCAGGGTTGGCAGTGGCAGCTGGGTGCGTGCCGCCAGTTGCTTGACCAGATTTTTCTCCAGCGGGCCGATCACCAGTTGCACGCCTTGCGCCTGCGCCTGGCGGTAGAAGTCGTCGAGCGAGCTGAGGCGCGAGCTGTCGATCACGTCGATGACCGGCGGCGTTTGCCCGGCTTGCTGGGCTTGGTAGTACGCCGCCATGAAGCCTTCGCGCAAGGCGCGGGCCACGCCGGCCAACTGGCCTTCCTGTGGCAGCAGCAGGGCGATTCGGGTCAGCGGCTGGCTGGCCAGGGCCTTGAGTTTGACCAAGGGGGTCGGCAGCTGTCTGGCGGCAGGGTGAGCCGCGTGCTGGGCCACCCAGGTATCGATGGCGGCTTGCTGCTGTTCCAGGGTGCCTGCCGATTTGACGGCCAGGGCCAGGCTCAGCCAACCGGCGAAGTCGTCGGTGCTCTGGTTTTGCAACTGCTCCACCGGCAGCGAAGCCACCAGTGCCCAGATGGCTTCGTGATTCTGGCCGGCGACCTCGCCACTGAGCAGGGGTGCCACGAATACGCGCTCGCGCGCCGCAGCCAGGATCTGCCCGTCGGCTTCCAGGGCCCGAGCGCGCACCAGATGCGCGCGTACCTGCTGGTCTGCGGGCAGCTCGCCCAGGCGCTGCAGGCTCGGATGATCGAGGGCGGCAAGCGCGGCCTTGGCATCGTTGCGGGTCAGTGCGAGCTCTGCGCCCAGGGTGCTGGCCAATATCTGCAGGCCTGGCTTGAGCAGTTCGATTCGCACTTGCTGCAGGATCTGCGCGGCGCGGGTTGGATCACCCTGGCGAGCGGCCTGGTCTGCCGCGCTCAAGCGCAAGGCTGCCGCTTCTTCCGGCGACTTGCTGGCGGTGGCGCGTTCGAGCAGCTGCTCGACGGTCGCGTCCGGCGTGCGCGGCAGCTCACCGAGATTGGATGAAGGCGAACTGGCGCACGCGGCCAGCAAGGCGGCGAGGCATAGGGCAGATAGAAGCCGCAGGCAGGCTGTCATGGGTATCTTCCTGATTTACTCGATCAATAGACGGGCAAGTGTACCCAAGCATCGGCCGGGGTGCGACGAGGATGGCAAGCCTGTCCTTATATAGGACAAGCAAATGTTTCACCTCGGCCGTGCCGGATCGCTGGGCGAGCACTGGCTGGCCTGGAGCCTGTACAATGCGGGTTTGGCCGAACGACAAGGTGTGTGCTGTGACTGCTTCAAGCGCTTCTAATTCCACCCCAGGCACACTTTATGTAGTGGCTACGCCCATCGGCAATCTGGACGACATGAGCGCGCGCGCGTTGAAGATCCTGGGCGAAGTAGCGTTGATCGCGGCCGAGGATACCCGCCATTCGGTGCGTCTGATGCAGCACTTCGGGTTGAATACGCCGCTGGCGGCCTGTCACGAGCACAACGAGCGGGACGAAGGCAGCCGTTTCATCCAGCGTCTGCTGGCGGGTGATGACATCGCGCTGATTTCCGATGCGGGTACACCGCTGATCTCCGACCCCGGTTATCACCTGGTGCGTCAGGCGCGTGCGGCGGGCGTGCAGGTAGTGCCGGTCCCCGGTCCCTGTGCCTTGATCGCGGCGCTGTCGGCGGCTGGCCTGCCGTCGGACCGTTTCATCTTCGAAGGTTTCCTGCCGGCCAAGACCGCCGGTCGCTGTGCGCGCCTGGAGCAGGTCAGGGAAGAACCGCGCACCTTGATCTTCTACGAGGCGCCGCATCGCATACTCGAATGCCTGCAGGACATGGAGAAAGTCTTCGGCGGTGAACGTTCTGCGCTGCTGGCGCGCGAATTGACGAAAACCTTTGAAACCCTCAAAGGCCTGCCGCTGTCCGAGTTGCGTGCATTCGTGGAAGCCGACAGCAATCAGCAGCGCGGCGAGTGCGTGGTACTGGTGGCGGGATGGACTGCGCCGGTCAGCGATGAGGCCGTCAGCACCGAAGTCATGCGCATTCTGGACCTGCTGCTGGCAGAGATGCCGCTCAAGCGCGCTGCCGCGGTGGCGGCCGAGATCACCGGCGTGCGCAAGAATCTGCTCTACCAGGTGGCCCTGGAAAAGCAGAAGGCGTGAGATTGGTTCGGCTCCAGGTCGATCGGAGCGATAAAAGCTTGTCCTGGCCGGTGCATGTCGTTAACCTGCGCGCCGGAGAGTCGATCGGACAGTCGCTGCCTGTTTTTGTTCCGCAACCCAGGTTGCTGGGCAGAGCGGGGGGAGGAAAGTCCGGGCTCCATAGGGCAGAGTGCCAGGTAATGCCTGGGAGGCGCGAGCCTACGGAAAGTGCCACAGAAAATAACCGCCTAAGCGCGCAAGCGCCGGTAAGGGTGAAAAGGTGCGGTAAGAGCGCACCGCACGTCTGGCAACAGTTCGTGGCTAGGTAAACCCCACTCGGAGCAAGACCAAATAGGGTTCCATATGGCGCGGCCCGCGTTGGAACCGGGTAGGTTGCTAGAGGTGTCCAGCGATGGCCATCGTAGAGGAATGACTGTCCTCGACAAAACCCGGCTTACAGATCGACTCTCCACCTTTTACCTTCGCGTCCCTTCGCTGTCCCTTGCGCTGTTTCGCAGAAAAAAACGGCTACCAAACCCCCTTTGGTAATGTCGAAAAAATCTTAGTCTTGAGACTCTACTTTAAGTTCAAGACGCAGATGCTTGAACTCAAACGGCTTTGTTCCTCCCCGACGCGTCTCAAATACCGTCTTCCCTTCATTTTGCGTTCTAAATCTCCGATCTATAAGGCTTTTCCCTACAGACGCGCCTTGACGGTGTGGTGGGGGGGTTCCTATAGTGTGCGCGAGTGGCGGGAAGTGGCGAAAAGTGGGTTTTTCGAGTGTAAAAGTCTGAGTTCAGGGGAAGCGCGACGTGTTTCGTGGAGCAAATCCGATCAACCTCGATGCCAAGGGACGGCTCGCAATGCCGAGTCGGTATCGTGACGAGTTGGATTCCAAATGCGCCGGCCAGCTGATCATCACGGTCGATACCATCGACCCCTGCCTGTGTGTCTACCCGCTGGATGAATGGGAACTCATCGAGGCCAAGCTTCGCGCCCTGCCATCGCTGGTGGAAAGCAACCGGCGCCTGCAGCGCCTGCTGATCGGCAATGCCGTCGACCTCGAGCTCGACGGCAGCGGACGTTTCCTGGTGCCTCCACGCCTGCGCGAGTACGCCCGGCTGGACAAGCACGCGATGCTGGTCGGCCAGCTGAACAAGTTTCAATTGTGGGACGAGGGTGCGTGGAATGCCGTCAGTGCGGCAGACCTTGCAGCTATACAACAACCGGGCGCCATGCCCGAAGAATTGCGTGATTTGATCTTGTGACTATTGATAGCGGCTTCAACCACATCACCGTGCTGCTCGACGAGGCCGTCGAGGCTCTGGCCGTGCGCGACGATGGTTGCTATCTGGACGGCACCTTCGGCCGTGGCGGCCATAGCCGCCTGATCCTGCGCCACCTGGGGCCCGACGGCCGCCTGTTGGGGTTCGACAAGGACCCTCAAGCGATTGCCACCGGGCAAGCGCTGGCGGCCGAAGACGGCCGCTTTGTCATTGTACAGCGCAGCTTTGCCGAACTTGGCGCCGAAGTGCGCGAGCGCGGCATGCATGGCAAGGTCAGCGGCATCCTCCTCGACCTGGGTGTTTCATCGCCACAACTCGACGATGCCGAGCGCGGCTTCAGCTTCCTGCATGACGGCCCGCTGGACATGCGCATGGACCCTTCGCGCGGCATGAGCGCGGCCCAGTTCATCGCAACCGCTGCCGAGGAAGAAATCGCTCGCGTCTTCAAGGAATACGGCGAAGAGCGCTTCGCCCGGCGCATGGCACGTGCGGTGGTGCAGCGTCGCGAAGTGCAGCCGTTCGAGCGCACCGCCGACCTGGCCGAGGTGCTCAAGGTTGCCAACCCGGCGTGGGAGAAGGGCAAGAACCCGGCAACCCGCGCCTTCCAGGGCCTGCGCATTCACGTCAACAATGAACTGGCCGACCTCGAGGCAGGCCTCGAGGCTGCCCTCGATGCACTGGAAATCGGCGGCCGTCTGGTAGTGATCAGCTTTCATTCCCTGGAAGACCGCATCGTCAAACTGTTCATGCGCAAACTGACCAAGGGCGAAGCCGACAACCTGCCGCGCAACCTGCCGGTGCGTTTCGAAGCCTTCGTACCCAAAGCCAAGCTGCACGGCAAGGCGCAATTCGCCTCCGAAACCGAGCTCAGGGCCAACCCGCGTTCGCGCAGCGCCGTCATGCGTGTCGCGGAGAAGCTGCGATGAGCAAGCTCCTCAACAAGCCGCTGCCAGGCGGCAGTTTTCTCATGCTGCTGCTGTTCATCGCCGTGCTGGTTTCGGCCATCGGCGTTTCCTACAGTGCGCACATCAATCGGCAGTTGCTCAATACGCTGTACGGCGAGCTCAGCGATCGCGACAAGGCGCAGGCCGAGTGGGGGCGCCTGATCCTGGAGCAAAGCACCTGGACCGCGCACAGCCGTATCGAAACCCTGGCCGCCGAACAACTGAAAATGCGCATCCCGGATGCCGCTGAAATTCGCATGGTGTCGCCATGATGAAGCTCGACGGGGCCTTGTTCCCGTGGCGGTTCCGCCTGATGGTCGGCCTGCTGTTGCTGCTGGTCGCCGGTATCGTTGCGCAGATCGTCTACCTGCAGGTCATCAACCGTGACTTCCTGATCGGTCAGGGCGATGCGCGCAGCATGCGCCACATCCCCATTCCTGCGCACCGTGGTTTGATCACCGACCGTAACGGCGAGCCTTTGGCCGTGAGCACGCCGGTGACCACCCTGTGGGCCAATCCCAAGGAAATGCAGCTGTCCAAGGACAAGTGGCCCGAACTGGCGCGCGCGCTTGGGCAGGAGCCCAAGGCTTTGGCCGCCCGTCTCGAGGCGCAGGCGAGCAAGGAATTCATCTACCTGGTACGTGGCCTGACGCCTGAGCAAGGCGCCTCGGTGCTCGACCTGAAAACCCCGGGTGTCTACGGCATCGAGGAATTCCGCCGGTTCTATCCGGCCGGCGATGTCACTGCGCACATGGTCGGTTTCACCGACCTCGACGATCACGGCCGTGAAGGCGTCGAGCTGGCCTATGACGAGTGGCTGGCCGGCGTGCCCGGCAAGCGTCAGGTCATCAAGGACCGGCGCGGCCGGCTGATCAAGGACGTCCAGGTGACCAAGAATGCCAAGGCCGGAAAGACCTTGGCATTGTCCATTGACCTGCGCCTGCAATACCTGGCCAGCCGCGAGCTGCGCAACGCCATCAACGAGAACGAAGCCAAGGCCGGCAGCATGGTCATCATGGACGTGAAGACCGGCGAAGTGCTGGCCATGGTCAACCAGCCTACCTACAACCCCAACAACCGCCGCACCATGTTGCCGGCGGCGATGCGCAACCGGGCGATCATCGACGTGTTCGAGCCGGGCTCGACCATGAAGCCGATCTCGATGAGTGCAGCGCTGGAAACCGGCCGCTGGAAACCCACCGACAAGGTGGACGTCTACCCCGGTACCTTGCAGATCGGCCGCTACACCATCAAGGACGTGACCAAGACCGAAGGCCCGGTGCTCGACCTGACCGGCATCCTGATCAACTCCAGTAACGTGGGCATGAGCAAGGTCGCCTTCGACATCGGCGGTGAAAGCATCTACCGGGTGATGTCGGCGGTTGGCCTGGGCCAGTACACCGGCCTTGGCTTCCCGGGCGAGCGCGTCGGCAACCTGCCCAACCATCGCGAATGGCGCAAGGCCGAGACCGCGACGCTGTCCTACGGCTACGGCCTGTCGGTGACGGCGCTGCAGCTGGTGCACGCCTATGCGGCGATCGCCAACAACGGCCGCATCGTGCCGCTGACCATTCTCAAGAGCGACCAGCCGCCGACCGCGGCGCAGGTCATTCCCGAGAAGGTCGCCAAGACCGTGCAGGGCATGCTTCAGCAAGTCATCGAAGACACCCGCGGCGTGTATCGCGCACGGGTGCCTTCGTATCACGTGGCGGGCAAGTCGGGTACCGCGCGCAAGGCCACCATCGGCTCGCGTGGGTATACCGAGAACGCCTATCGCTCGCTGTTCGCAGGCTTCGGTCCGATGAGCGACCCGCGCTACGCCATCGTGGTGGTGATCGACGAACCCAGCAAGGGTGGCTATTACGGTGGTCTGGTCAGCGCGCCAGTGTTCAGCAAGGTGATGTCCGGCACGTTGCGCCTGATGAACGTGCAGCCTGACAACCTGCCGCCGCCTGTACCACAGCAGCAAGTGAACGCCGCACCGGCGACTCCATTGATAAAAGGAGGGCGCGGCTGATGACCATGCCCCTGAGCAAGCTTTTTCCCGAAGCCAGCCGCGATCCGCTGATTCGCGAGTTGACCCTGGACAGCCGCAACGTTCGCCCCGGCGACCTGTTCCTGGCCGTGCCTGGAAGCAAAGTCGATGGCCGTGCGCACATCGCCGACGCCCTCAAGCTGGGTGCCGCCGCCGTGGCCTACGAAGTGGATGGCAGCACCGTGCTGCCGCTCACCGATGTACCACTGATTCCCGTGAAAGGCTTGATCGCGCAGCTGTCGAGCATTGCCGGGCGTTTCTACGGCGAGCCGAGTCGGCTGGTCAATCTGGTCGGCGTGACCGGTACCAACGGCAAGACCAGCATCACCCAACTGGTCGCCCAGGCACTCGATGCGCTGGGCGAGCACTGCGGCCTGATCGGCACCCTGGGCACCGGTTTCTACGGCGCCCTGCAGAGCGGCCGACTGACGACCCCCGACCCGATCGCCGTGCAGTCCACCTTGTATGACCTGAAAAAGGGCGGCGCCCATGCCGTGGCGATGGAAGTGTCGTCGCACGCGCTCGATCAAGGCCGCGTGGCCGCGCTGGATTTCGACATCGCGGTGCTGAGCAACCTGTCTCGCGACCATCTGGACTACCACGGCAGCATGCAGGCCTATGCAGCGGCCAAGGCGCAGCTGTTCGCCTGGCCGGGGCTCAAGTGCCGCGTGCTCAATCTGGACGACGAATTCGGTCGGCAGTTGGCCGAGCAGGAACAGGACTCACGCTTGATCACCTACAGCCTCGCCGACAGCGCCGCGACGCTGTTCTGCCGTGACACCCGCTTCGACGACCACGGCGTGCGCGCCACCCTGGTCACCGCGCACGGGGAATACAGCCTGAGCAGCCGCCTGCTCGGGCGCTTCAACTTGAGCAACGTACTGGCGGCGGTAGGGGTGCTGATGGGCATGGCCTATCCGCTCGACGACATCCTCAAGGTCATGCGCAACGTCGAAGGCCCTGTTGGCCGCATGCAGCGCCTGGGTGGCGCAAGCAAGCCGCTGGTAGTGGTCGACTATGCCCATACGCCCGATGCTCTGGACCAGGTGCTGCAAGCCTTGCGCCCCCATGCCAAGGGCCGGTTGCTGTGCCTGTTCGGCTGCGGCGGTGATCGCGACAGCGGCAAGCGTCCATTGATGGCCGAGGTGGCCGAGCGTCTCGCCGACCGTGTGCTGGTGACCGACGACAACCCTCGCAGCGAAGATCCGCTGCGCATCTTCGACGACATTCGCGCCGGCTTCTCCAGTGCCGCCAACGCAACGTTCGTGGCTGGCCGTGGCGCGGCCATCGCCCAGCTGATCGGTGCTGCCTCGGTCGATGACGTGATCGTGTTGGCCGGCAAGGGGCACGAAGACTATCAAGAGATCAATGGTGAGCGTCAGCCGTTCTCCGACCTGCAGCAGGCCGAACAGGCCCTGGCCGCATGGGGGACCGTCGATGCTTGACGCCATGACCCTCAGCCAGTTGGCCGACGCCTTGCAAGGCCACGTGCGTGGCGGCGATGCGCGCTTCGACGGCGTCAGCATCGATAGCCGTGCCATCGTTGCCGGCGATCTGTTCGTCGCGCTGGCCGGTCCTCGCTTCGATGGCCATGACTATCTCGACGAGGTGGCTGCCAAGGGAGCAGTAGCCGCGTTGGTGCAACACGAAGTTGCGGGCACGACGCTGCCCCAGCTGGTGGTGGCCGATACGCGCCTGGCGCTGGGTCAGCTCGGTGCGCTGAACCGGGCTGCGTTCAGCCGTCCGGTGGCGGCCATCACCGGCTCCAGCGGCAAGACCACGGTCAAGGAAATGCTCGCCAGCATCCTGCGTACACAAGGTGCGGTGCTGGCCACCCGTGGCAACCTGAACAATGACCTGGGCGCGCCGCTGACGCTGCTCGAGCTGGCGCCACAGCACACGGCAGCGGTGATCGAGCTGGGCGCGTCGCGCCTGGGCGAAATCGCCTACACCGTGGGCCTCACGCGTCCACAGGTAGCACTGATCACCAATGCGGGCACCGCTCACGTCGGCGAATTCGGCGGCCCGGAAAAGATCGTCGAAGCCAAGGGCGAGATTCTCGAAGGCCTGGGCGAGGGCGGTACGGCCGTTCTCAATCTCGACGACAAGGCTTTTGCAATCTGGCAGGCGCGTGCCGGCCAGCATGCCGTGCTGACCTTCTCGCTGGACAACGCCAAGGCTGACTTTCATTCCAGCGCCCGTCACAGCGATGCGCGCGGCTGCCCGTCCTTCACCCTGCATGGCCCTGACGGCGAGGTGCCAGTCCAGCTCAACCTGCTCGGTACCCACAACGTGCTCAATGCCCTGGCAGCCGCTGCCGCGGCCCATGCCCTGGGTGTGACGCTGGCCGGCATCCAGGCAGGCCTCAACGCGGTGCAGCCGGTCAAGGGCCGCACCGTGGCGCAGCTCGCGGTCAACGGTGCGCGGGTGATCGACGACACCTACAACGCCAACCCCACCTCGATGTGTGCGGCAATCGATATACTCGCCGGCTTTTCCGGGCGTACCGTCCTGGTTCTCGGCGATATCGGCGAACTGGGCGCCTGGGCCGAAGCGGGCCATCGCCAGGTCGGTGAATACGCGGTCGGCAGAATCGACGCGCTGTACGCGGTGGGCCCATTGATGAGCCACGCAGTCGCTGCGTTCGGTGCTCAGGGCCGACACTTCGCCAACCAGGCAGACCTGATTGCGGCGCTGGGCGCCGAGCAGGGTTCCACTACCACTATTTTGATCAAGGGATCACGCAGCGCGGCGATGGAAAACATCGTGGCGGCACTGTGCGGTCCTGGCGGGGAGAAACACTGATGCTGCTGCTGCTGGCGGAATTTCTGCAACAGTTCTACAAAGGCTTCGCGGTCTTTCAGTACCTGACCCTTCGCGGGATTCTGGGCGTACTGACCGCGCTGTCGCTGGCCCTCTGGTTGGGCCCCTGGATGATCCGCACCCTGCAGATTCGTCAGATTGGCCAAGCGGTGCGCAACGATGGCCCACAATCGCACCTGTCCAAATCCGGCACGCCGACCATGGGCGGCGCCCTCATTCTGTCGGCCATCGCCATCAGCACGCTGCTATGGGCCGACCTGTCCAATCGCTACGTCTGGGTCGTACTGGTCGTCACCCTGTTGTTCGGTGGCATCGGCTGGGTGGACGACTATCGCAAGGTGATCGAGAAAAACTCGCGCGGCCTGCCCAGCCGCTGGAAATACTTCTGGCAATCGGTGTTCGGCCTGGGTGCGGCGGTGTTCCTGTTCATGACCGCGAACAGCCCGGTGGAAACCACCCTGATCATCCCGATGCTCAAGGACGCCAGTATCCCATTGGGTGCCGGCTTCATCGTGCTGACCTACTTCGTCATCGTCGGCTCCAGCAATGCGGTCAACCTCACCGATGGCCTCGACGGCCTGGCGATTCTGCCGACGGTGATGGTGGGCGGCGCGCTGGGGATTTTCTGCTATCTGTCGGGCAACATTAAGTTCGCCGAATACCTGCTGATTCCCTATGTGCCGGGCGCGGGTGAGTTGATCGTCTTCTGCGGCGCGCTGATCGGCGCCGGGCTGGGCTTCCTGTGGTTCAACACCTATCCGGCCCAGGTGTTCATGGGCGACGTCGGCGCGCTGGCGCTGGGCGCCGCGCTGGGCACCATCGCGGTGATCGTGCGTCAGGAGATCGTCCTGTTCATCATGGGCGGCATCTTCGTCGTCGAGACGCTGTCGGTGGTGATCCAGGTCGCCTCGTTCAAGCTGACCGGTCGCCGCGTATTCCGCATGGCACCGATCCATCACCATTTCGAACTCAAGGGCTGGCCCGAACCTCGGGTCATCGTGCGTTTCTGGATCATCACCGTGATTCTGGTGTTGATCGGCCTTGCCACCCTGAAGCTGAGGTAGAACGAGTGTCTCTGATCGCTTCTTCCCACTTCCGCATCGTTGTCGGCCTCGGCAAGAGCGGCATGTCGCTGGTGCGCTTCCTGGCGCGCCAGGGCGTGGCGTTTGCCGTGGCCGACACGCGAGCAGCGCCGCCGGAACTGGCGACGCTACAGCGTGACTATCCCCAGGTGGAAGTGCGTTGCGGCGAGCTGGACGTGGAGTTCCTGTGCCGCGCCGACGAGCTCTACGTGAGCCCCGGCCTGGCGCTGGCGACCCCCGCCCTGCAACAGGCGGCGGCGCGCGGCGTGCACCTGTCCGGCGACATCGACCTGTTCGCCCGGCATGCCAAGGCGCCGATCGTGGCGATCACCGGCTCCAATGCCAAGAGCACCGTGACCACCCTGGTTGGCGAGATGGCGGTTGCGGCTGGCAAGCGCGTGGCCGTGGGCGGCAACCTCGGCGAGCCGGCGCTCGATCTGCTCGCTGACGACGTCGAGTTGTACGTGCTGGAGTTGTCGAGCTTCCAGCTGGAAACCACCCATCAGCTCAATGCCGAAGTGGCCACAGTGCTCAACGTCAGTGAAGACCACATGGATCGCTACAGCGGCCTGCCGTCCTATCACCTGGCCAAGCACCGGATTTTCCGTGGCGCGCGCAAGTTCGTCTTCAATCGTCAGGACGCCATGAGCCGGCCGCTGATCGGCGAAGGCATGCCGTGCTGGACCTTCGGCTTGAACAAGCCGGACTTCAAGGCCTTCGGCCTGCGCGAGGAAGACGGGCAGAAGTACCTGGCCTACGAGTTCGAGAACCTGATGCCGGTCAGCGCGCTCAAGGTGCGTGGCGCGCACAACCAGGCCAATGCCCTGGCCGCGCTCGCTCTGGGACACGCGGCAGGTCTGCCGTTCGACGCCATGCTGGCCAGCCTGCGTGAATTCACCGGGCTGACGCACCGTTGCCAGTGGCTGCGCGAGCGCGATGGCGTGGCCTGGTACGACGACTCCAAGGCCACCAACGTCGGCGCTGCCATTGCCGCCATCGAAGGCCTGGGCGCCGATATCGACGGCCAGTTGGTGCTGATCGCCGGTGGCGACGGCAAGGGCGCCGATTTCACCGCGCTGGGCAAGCCCATCCAGCGTCACTGCCGGGCACTGGTGCTGTTGGGCCGCGATGCCCCGCGCATCGCCGCCGTGGCCGGGCCGGGCGTTCCACAAGTTACCGTTGCCTCGATCGAGGAAGCGGTTCAGCAGTGTGCCGAACTGGCGCAGCCCGGCGATGCCGTGTTGCTGTCACCGGCCTGCGCGAGTCTGGACATGTTCAAGAATTACGAAGAACGCGGGCGGCGGTTCGCCCAGGCAGTGGAGGGCCTGTCATGATCTTTGGTGTCATCAAGCCATTTCCCTCGCCGCTGATCAGTGGCCGCGGGATCGACATCGACTTCGCCATGCTCGCGGGCTGCCTGGCATTGCTCGGCCTGGGCCTGGTGATGATCACCTCGGCCTCTTCGGAAGTAGCTGCGGTCAACTCGGGCAATTCGCTGTCGATGATGATCCGGCATCTGGTCTACCTGGTGATCGGTATCGGTACCTGCATCGTCACCATGATGGTGCCCATCGCCACCTGGCAGCGCCTGGGCGGTACGCTGCTGATCGCCGCCTTCGGCTTGCTGGTGATGGTGCTGTTGCCCGGCATTGGCCGCGAAGTGAACGGTTCGATGCGCTGGATCGGCTTCGGCATGTTCAACGTGCAGCCTTCGGAAATCGCCAAGGTGTTCGTGGTGATCTTCCTGGCGGGCTATCTGGTGCGTCGCCAGCAGGAAGTCCGCGACAGCTGGATGGGCTTCTTCAAGCCGTTCTTCGTTTTGTTGCCGATGGCCGGGCTGCTGCTGATGGAGCCGGACTTCGGCGCCACGGTGGTGATGATGGGCGCAGCGGCGGCGATGCTGTTCCTCGGTGGGGTGGGCCTGTTCCGCTTCGCCTTGATGGTGGCTCTGGCGGTCGGTGCGGTGTTCGTGCTGGTCCAGGCGCAGCCGTACCGCATGGCGCGGCTGATCACCTTCACCGACCCGTGGAGCGACCAGTTCGGCTCGGGCTATCAATTGACCCAGGCACTGATCGCCTTTGGCCGTGGCCAGTGGTTCGGTGTCGGCCTGGGCAACAGCGTGCAGAAGCAGTTCTACCTGCCCGAAGCGCACACCGACTTCGTGTTCTCGGTACTGGCCGAGGAGCTGGGGGTGATCGGTTCACTGTGCACCGTGGCCTTGTTCGTGTTCGTCTGTATCCGCGGCATGTACATCGGTTACTGGGCCGAGCGGGCCAAACAGTATTTCGCCGCGTACGTGGCCTATGGGCTGTCGTTCCTGTGGATCGGCCAGTTCCTGATCAACATTGGCGTGAACGTCGGCCTGCTGCCGACCAAGGGTCTGACCTTGCCGTTTCTCAGCTACGGCGGCAGTTCGCTGGTGATCTGCTGCGCCTGTCTGGGGCTGCTGCTGCGCATCGAATGGGAAAGCCGTTCGCACCTGGGCAGCGAAGAGGTGGAATTCAGCGAGAGCGATTTCGCCGAGGAGACGCCCCATGGCCGGTAAAGGCAATGTGCTGATCATGGCGGGCGGTACCGGGGGCCATGTGTTCCCGGCGCTGGCCTGCGCACGGGAATTCCAGGCGCGCGGTTTCAGCGTGCACTGGCTGGGCACGCCGCGCGGGATCGAGAACGAGCTGGTGCCTGCCAATGGCCTGCCACTGCACCTGATCGATGTCAGCGGTGTGCGCGGCAAGAGCCGGCTGGCTCTGCTCAAGGCGCCGTTCGCCATTTGCAAGGCCGTGTTCCAGGCGCGCCGCATCATCGCCCGGCTGCAGCCGGTGTGCGTGGTCGGCTTCGGTGGTTACCTGACCGGGCCCGGTGGCGTCGCCGCGCGGCTGGCCGGCGTGCCGGTGATCGTGCACGAGCAGAATGCCGTGGCCGGTACCGCCAATCGCCTATTGGTGCCTTTCGCCAGTCGGGTCTGCGAAGCTTTCCCCGACACCTTCGCCGCCTCGGCCAAGCGTCGTACCACCGGCAACCCGGTGCGTACCGAGCTGTTCATGGAAACCCCGCGTCAGGCACTCATCGGTCGCCAACCGCGTCTGCTGGTACTGGGTGGCAGCCTGGGCGCCGAGCCGCTGAACAAGCTGCTGCCCGAAGCCCTGGCTCAGGTGCCTGCGCACTACCGCCCCGAGGTGTTCCACCAGGCCGGCAAGCAACACGATGAAATCACCGCCGAGCGTTATCGCACCGCCGGTGTCGAGGCGCAGGTCGCGCCGTTCATCAAGGACATGGCCCAGGCGTATGGCTGGGCCGACCTGGTGGTGTGTCGCGCGGGTGCGTTGACCATCAGCGAATTGGCGGCCGCCGGCCTGCCGTCGTTGCTGGTGCCGTTGCCCCACGCGATCGACGACCACCAGACTCGCAATGCCGATTATCTGGCTCGCGAAGGCGCTGCCTTCCTGATGCCACAAGTGACAACCGGCGCGGCACAGCTTGCCGAGCGCCTGAAAGAGGTTTTGATGCAACCCGAAAAACTCCTGAGCATGGCGAGCACTGCCCGCCGCCTGGCCAAACCCGATGCCACGCGCAATGTGGTCGACGTCTGCCTGGAGGTGGCCCATGGTTGAGAACCAGAGAGCCATTCCGCAACCGGAAATGCGCCGTATCCGTCGTATCCACTTCGTCGGTATCGGTGGTGTGGGCATGTGCGGCATCGCCGAGGTGCTGTTGAACCTGGGCTACGATGTGTCCGGTTCCGACCTCAAGGCTTCGCCGGTGACCGAGCGACTGACGTCGTTCGGCGCGCAGATTTTCATCGGCCACCGTGCCGAGAACGCCGCCAGCGCCGACGTGCTGGTGGTGTCGAGTGCGGTCAACACCAGCAACCCGGAAGTCGCCACCGCGCTGGAGCGGCGGATTCCAGTGGTGCCGCGTGCCGAGATGCTGGCCGAGCTGATGCGCTACCGGCATGGCATTGCCGTGGCCGGCACCCATGGCAAGACCACCACCACCAGCCTGATCGCCTCGGTGTTCGCGGCCGGTGGCCTGGACCCGACATTCGTCATCGGCGGCCGGCTCAACGCGGCCGGCACCAATGCCCAGTTGGGCACCAGCCGCTACCTGATCGCCGAGGCCGACGAGTCGGACGCCAGCTTCCTGCACCTGCAGCCGCTGGTGGCCGTCGTCACCAACATCGACGCCGATCACATGGCGACCTACGGCAACGACTTCAACGTTCTGAAGAAGACCTTCGTCGAGTTCCTGCACAACCTGCCGTTCTACGGATTGGCCGTGGTGTGCCTGGATGACCCGGTCGTGCGCGAGATCCTCCCGCAGATCGCGCGGCCGACCTTGACCTACGGCATCAGCGAAGAGGCCGACGTGCGTGCCATCAACGTGCGCCAGCAGGGCATGCTGACCCACTTCACGGTGCTGCGCCGCGACCGCGAGCCGCTCAACGTGTCGGTCAACATGCCGGGCAACCACAACGTGCTCAACGCCCTGGCGACGATTGCCATTGCCACCGATGAAGGCATCAGCGACAGCGCCATCGTCCAGGGCCTCTCCGGCTTCCAGGGCGTGGGTCGACGTTTCCAGGTGTATGGCGAATTGCCGGTCGAAGGCGGCAGCGTGATGCTGGTCGACGACTACGGTCATCACCCCCGCGAAGTGGCGGCAGTGATCAGTGCCGTGCGCGGTGGCTGGCCCGATAAACGTCTGGTGATGGTATATCAGCCGCACCGTTTCAGCCGCACGCGTGACCTGTACGACGATTTCGTACAGGTGCTTGCCGACGCCAATGTGCTGCTGCTGATGGAGGTCTACCCGGCCGGCGAAGAACCCATCCCCGGCGCCGACAGCCGTCAGCTGTGCCACAGCATCCGCCAGCGCGGCCAGTTGGACCCTATCTACATCGAACGCGGCGTCGAGCTGGCGCCACTGGTCAAGCCGCTGCTGCGCGCAGGCGACATCCTGCTGTGCCAGGGTGCCGGTGACATCGGCGGGCTTGCCCCGCAGTTGCTCAAAAGCCCGCTGTTCGCGCAGGCCTCGGAGAAATCGCAATGAACATTCTGGATTCCAACACCCTGCGCTCGCAGATCATGCCCAGTGACTTCGGTCGCGTGGCCGTGCTCTACGGCGGCAAGAGCGCCGAGCGCGAGGTGTCGCTGAAGTCGGGCGCCGCGTGCCTGCAGGCCTTGCAGAGCGCCGGGGTAGACGCGTTCGGCATCGACGTTGGCGACGATCTGCTGGCCCGCCTGCAGGCGGAGAAGATCGACCGTGCGTTCATCATCCTCCATGGCCGCGGCGGCGAAGACGGCAGCATGCAAGGGTTGCTCGAGTGCTTGGGCATCCCCTACACCGGCAGCGGCATCCTTGCCAGCGCCTTGGCGATGGACAAATTGCGCACCAAGCAGGTGTGGCAGAGCCTCGGCCTGCCGACCCCGTCGCACGCCGTGCTGGCCAGCGAGCAGGATTGTATTTTTGCCGCTGGGGAACTGGGCTTCCCTTTGATCGTCAAACCCGCCCATGAAGGTTCAAGCATCGGGATGGCCAAGGTGAACAGCGTCGACGAACTGGTCGTCGCCTGGAAAGCCGCCAGCACCTACGATTCGCAAGTGCTGGTCGAACAATGGGTCCACGGCCCCGAGTTCACCGTCGCGACGCTGCGTGGCCAGATGCTGCCTGCGATTGCGCTGGGCACGCCCCACACGTTCTACGACTACGACGCCAAGTACGTCGCCAACGATACCCAGTACCGCATCCCCTGCGGCCTTGCTCCCGCCAAGGAACAGGAACTCACCGAACTCTGCGCCCGCGCCTGCGATGCCATCGGCATCCAGGGTTGGGGGCGTGTGGATGTGATGCAGGACCAGCAGGGCCGTTTCTGGCTGCTGGAAGTCAACACCGCTCCAGGCATGACCGATCACAGCCTGGTGCCCATGGCGGCGAACGCGGCTGGCCTGGATTTCCAGCAGTTGGTGCTGGCGATTCTGGCCGCCAGTTGCAAGGCGCGAGGTTAAGACCATGCACGGCCCAATGATTCGCCATCAGTCACCCGCCATCGGCCGCAACAAGCCGGTGCCGCGTGGCGCCAGCCGTATGGTGGCCAAGGAGCCACTGTCGGTGCGCCTGCCCAAGGCCAATTTCAGCATCTTCAGGAAGCTGATGTGGCCGGTGCTGTTGGTGGGTCTGGGCTTTGGCACCTACGAGGGTGCCCAGTACCTGATGCCCTACGCCGATCGCCCGATCACCAAGGTGTCGGTACAAGGCGACCTGGCCTACATCAACCAGCAGTCGGTGCAGGAGCGCATCCAGCCTTATGTCGGCATGACGTTCTTCAGCATCGACCTGACCCGCATGCGCACCGAGCTGGAAACCATGCCCTGGATCGCCCATGCCGAAGTGCGTCGGGTCTGGCCTGACCAGGTGGTGATCCGCCTGGAAGAGCAACTGCCGGTCGCGCGCTGGGGCAACGAGTCGCTGCTCAACAACCAGGGCCAGGCGTTCGCGCCTCGCGAACTGGGCAACTACGAACACTTGCCGCAGTTGTTCGGCCCGGTACGGGCCCAACAGCAGGTGATGCAGCAATACCAGGTGCTGAGTCAGATGTTGCGTCCACTGGGCTATTCGGTTGCCCGGCTGGAACTGACCGAACGCGGCAGCTGGTTTCTCACCACAGGCGCAGGAAGCGCCGGCCCGGGCATCGAGTTGTTGCTGGGACGTGACCACTTGCTGGAAAAAATGCGCCGCTTTATCGCCATTTACGACAAGACACTCAAAGACCAGATCACGAATATCGCGCGTATCGACCTGCGCTATGCCAACGGCCTGGCCGTGGGCTGGCGTGAACCGAGCGCCCCGACTGCGGACAAGCCCGCCGTCGCGAAGAATTGACAAGAGGCAGGACCATGGCAAACGTTCAAAGCGGCAAAATGATCGTCGGGCTGGACATCGGCACCTCCAAGGTGGTGGCGCTGGTGGGCGAGGTGGCAGCCGACGGTACGCTGGACATCGTCGGGATCGGTACCCACCCCTCGCGCGGCCTGAAGAAGGGCGTGGTGGTGAACATCGAGTCGACCGTGGCGTCGATCCAGCGCGCGGTCGAGGAAGCCCAGCTGATGGCCGGTTGCCGCATCCACTCGGCGTTCGTCGGCGTCGCCGGTAACCACATCCGCAGCCTGAACTCCCATGGTATCGTGGCCATTCGCGACCGCGAGGTCAGCACCGCTGACCTGGAGCGGGTTCTGGACGCGGCCCAGGCCGTGGCGATTCCCGCCGACCAGCGCGTATTGCACACCCTGCCGCAGGACTATGTGATCGACAACCAGGAAGGCGTGCGCGAGCCTCTGGGCATGTCCGGCGTGCGTCTGGAAGCCAAGGTCCATGTGGTCACCTGCGCCGTCAACGCTGCGCAGAACATCGAGAAGTGTGTGCGCCGCTGCGGCCTGGAAATCGACGACATCATTCTCGAGCAGCTGGCCTCGGCCTATTCGGTGCTGACCGATGACGAGAAAGAGCTGGGTGTCTGCCTGGTCGACATCGGCGGCGGCACCACTGATATCGCCATCTTCACCGAAGGCGCCATTCGCCACACCGCGGTCATTCCCATCGCGGGCGATCAGGTCACCAACGACATCGCCATGGCCCTGCGCACACCGACGCAGTACGCCGAAGAAATCAAGATCCGTTACGCCTGCGCCCTGGCCAAGCTGGCCGGCGCCGGCGAAACCATCAAGGTACCCAGTGTCGGCGACCGTCCTCCGCGCGAGCTGTCGCGCCAGGCGCTGGCCGAAGTCGTCGAGCCACGCTACGACGAGCTGTTCACCCTGATTCAGGCCGAGCTGCGTCGCAGCGGCTACGAAGACCTCATCCCGGCCGGCATCGTGCTGACCGGTGGTACGGCAAAAATGGAAGGCGCGGTCGAGCTGGCCGAAGAAATCTTCCACATGCCGGTGCGCCTGGGCGTACCGCATAGCGTGCGGGGACTGAGCGACGTTATCAGCAACCCGATCTATTCCACCGGCGTGGGCCTGCTGATGTATGGCCTGCAGAAACAGTCCGATGGCTTGAACCTGTCAGGTATCAGCAACAGCGGCAATTACAGCGATGACACCAAGGCTCCGGTGCTGGAACGGCTGAAGCGTTGGGTGCAAGGCAATTTCTGATTCAAAACGGCAGTAGCGGTAGGCGCACACAAATAGAGAAAGGAGAGGGCACATGTTCGAACTCGTAGACAACATCCCGCAAAGCCCGGTAATCAAAGTTATCGGTGTCGGCGGCGGCGGCGGCAACGCCGTCAACCACATGGTCAAGAGCAACATCGAAGGCGTTGAGTTCATCTGCGCCAACACCGATGCTCAGGCACTCAAGAACATCGGCGCGCGCACCATCCTGCAGCTGGGTACCGGTGTGACCAAGGGCCTGGGCGCTGGCGCCAACCCTGAAGTCGGCCGTCAGGCCGCGATGGAAGACCGCGAGCGCATCGCCGAAGTGCTGCAAGGCACCAACATGGTCTTCATCACCACCGGCATGGGCGGCGGTACCGGTACCGGTGCTGCGCCGATCATCGCCGAAGTGGCCAAGGAAATGGGCATCCTGACCGTTGCGGTCGTGACCCGTCCGTTCCCGTTCGAAGGCCGCAAGCGCATGCAGATCGCCGACGAAGGCATTCGCATGCTGTCCGAAAGCGTCGACTCGTTGATCACTATTCCCAACGAGAAGCTGCTGACCATCCTGGGCAAGGACGCCAGCCTGCTGTCGGCGTTCGCCAAGGCCGACGACGTGCTGGCCGGTGCCGTTCGCGGTATCTCGGACATCATCAAGCGTCCGGGCATGATCAACGTCGACTTCGCCGACGTGCGTACCGTGATGAGCGAAATGGGCATGGCGATGATGGGTACTGGTTGCGCCAGTGGTCCCAACCGCGCACGCGAGGCCACCGAAGCGGCCATTCGCAACCCGCTGCTCGAAGACGTCAACCTGCAGGGCGCTCGCGGCATTCTGGTCAACATCACCGCGGGTCCCGATCTGTCGCTGGGTGAATACTCCGACGTGGGTAGCATCATCGAAGCGTTCGCCTCCGACCACGCGATGGTCAAGGTCGGCACCGTCATCGACCCGGACATGCGCGACGAACTGCACGTGACCGTCGTGGCCACCGGCCTGGGCGCGAAGATCGAGAAGCCTGTGAAGGTCATCGACAACACCATGCAGACCGCAGCGCAGACGCCTCCACCGTCGCAGCAGCCGGCTCGCCAGGACGCACCGTCGGTGAACTACCGCGATCTGGATCGTCCGACCGTGATGCGCAACCAGGCCCACGCCGGTGCTGCCGCCGCGGCCAAGCTGAACCCACAGGATGACCTGGATTATCTGGACATCCCGGCCTTCCTGCGTCGTCAGGCCGATTGATGCAATTTATCAGGGGTATTAGGGTGATTGGTGTTCAGCAAAGGTTGGGTCTGCTATCATCGCCAGCCTTTGTTGATACCAGTTCGCAATTTGCGCTGAAGCGGCCAATGCCATGATTAAACAACGCACCCTGAAGAATATTATCCGTGCCACAGGCGTCGGTCTGCACTCCGGTGAGAAGGTCTACCTGACTTTGAAGCCTGCGCCCGTGGATACCGGCATCGTGTTCTGCCGTGTCGACCTTGACCCGGTCGTGCAGATTCCTGCACGCGCCCACAATGTCGGCGCCACCACGATGTCCACCACTTTGGTCAATGGCGATGTCAAGGTCGATACCGTAGAGCATCTACTGTCGGCCATGGCGGGCCTGGGAATCGATAACGCCTACGTCGAGCTCTCCGCGTCCGAAGTGCCGATCATGGATGGCAGCGCCGGACCCTTCGTATTCCTGATTCAATCGGCTGGCCTGGAAGAACAGGACGCGCCGAAGAAATTCATCCGCATCCTGCGTGAAGTGACAGTGACGGAGGGCGACAAGCGCGCCACTTTCCTGCCTTTCGAAGGTTTCAAGGTGAGCTTCGAGATAGATTTCGATCATCCTGTCTTCAAGGACCGCACCCAGAGTGCCAGTGTCGACTTCTCCAGCACGTCCTTCGTGAAGGAAGTCAGTCGCGCCCGCACCTTTGGTTTCATGAGCGACCTTGAGTACCTGCGCAAGCACAATCGTGCACTGGGCGGCAGCGTCGAGAACGCTATCGTGGTGGACGAGGCAGGCGTCATGAACGAGGACGGTCTTCGCTACGAAGACGAGTTCGTCAAGCACAAGATCCTCGATGCAATCGGCGATCTCTATCAGCTGGGTAACAGCCTGATTGGCGAATTCCGTGGCTACAAGTCGGGCCACGCACTGAACAACCAGCTTCTGCGTCGTCTGCTCGAGCAGGACGATGCGTGGGAAGTGGTCACGTTCGAAGATGCCAGTACGGTACCGATCTCCTACATGCGGCCAGCTGCGTTGGGTTGATACAACCTCTCTTTTCTGGTTACACATTTATAGGCCACCCATTGGGTGGCTTTTTTTTGCGTGGCGTTCAGGGTACCCAGGGCATTGCCGGCGGGTTCAGCGCACGCGTTTGGCGTGGGCTGCCAGGCGCTCCAGCGCGGCGCGCAGATTCGGATCGCTGATGCCGTCGGCGGTGGCCTGAATGTTCTCGCCCGCGCCGATGGACAGATCGATGCTGCGCTCTCCGGCCTTGCTCTGCACCGTGGGCGGCTGCACCTTGAACAGGATACGGGTCAGGCTGCCGAATTCCTCCAGGGCCTGCAGGTCGCGCTGCAGTCGCTTTTGCTGATAGCGCAGGCGCGTGGCCCAGTGGCCGTCGGTGACGATCAGCAACAGGCTGCCTTCGCGCCACGAGGCAACGTAGCAATGCTCGCGCGCCGCAGGCTGCAGCTGGCTCTCGAGCAGGCGCTGCAGGTGCGACAGGCGCTGGGCATGGCTGAACAAGGCCTTGAGCGGCTTGGCTTCGCGCAGCAGCACCGCTGGAGCCCGGGCGGGCAGGGGCCGAAAGACCATGGAGATACACCTGAGGTTACAGAGTCGGCATGTTAACAGAATCCCTTGTCGTCACCGTTTTACGTGGGTACACCGGCGGGCCTGTGAACGTTCGAATAGATGACATCTGCACCCTGCGGGTTGAAGTTGTCGAAAAAGCCCTTATTGTAAAACCGCCCCGTCACAACGCTGTGCCAGCATCGTGGACATCGCGCCACTTTCCTCTCCATCGTTTCCGGGTAGAATGCTCGTTCGCATGCGGCCATGAGGGCTGCACGGGCGACTCACGGGGCCGCCCTCCATCCCTATGTGTGGAAGATCCTGCCAATATGTTTGCGCCTTTGTTAAAGAAACTTTTTGGAAGCAAGAACGAGCGTGAAGTACGACGCATGCTCAAGACGGTACAAGCCGTCAATGCCTTCGAAGAGCAGATGGTGGCCCTTTCGGACGAGCAGCTGCGCGCCAAGACCGCAGAGTTCAAGGCCCGCCTGGCAAAAGGCGAGACCCTCGACCAACTGCTGCCCGAAGCCTTCGCCGTGTGCCGCGAAGCCGGCAAGCGCGTCATGGGCATGCGGCACTTCGATGTCCAGCTGATCGGCGGCCTCACCCTGCACGAAGGCATGATCGCCGAAATGCGTACAGGTGAAGGCAAGACCCTGGTGGCGACCCTGGGCGTTTACCTCAATGCGCTGTCCGGCAAGGGCGTGCATGTGGTCACGGTCAACGACTACCTGGCCCGTCGCGACGCCAACTGGATGCGTCCGCTGTACGAGTACCTGGGCCTGACCGTGGGCGTGGTCACGCCGTTCGCGCCGCCGGACGAGAAGCGTCTGGCCTACGCCGCCGACATCACCTACGGCACCAACAACGAATTCGGTTTCGACTATCTGCGCGACAACATGGCGTTCAGCATGGAAGAGAAATTCCAGCGCGAGCTGAATTTCGCCGTGATCGACGAAGTCGACTCCATCCTCATCGACGAAGCCCGCACGCCGCTGATCATTTCCGGTCAGGCCGAGGACAGCTCCAAGCTGTACACCGAAATCAACCGCCTGATTCCGCAACTCGAGCAGCACATCGAGGAAGTGGAAGGCCAGGTCACCAAGGAAGGCCACTACAGCATCGACGAGAAGACCCGCCAGGTCGAACTCAACGAAGCCGGCCACCAGTACATCGAGGAAATGCTCACCCGCGCCGGTCTGCTGGCCGAGGGCGAGAGCCTTTATTCGGCGCACAACCTGGGCCTGCTGACCCACGTGTATGCCGGCCTGCGTGCGCACAAGCTGTTCAACCGCAACGTCGAGTACATTGTCCAGGACGGCCAGATCCTGCTGGTCGACGAGCACACCGGTCGTACCATGCCGGGCCGTCGCCTGTCCGAGGGCCTGCACCAGGCCATCGAGGCCAAGGAAAACCTGAACATCCAGGCCGAGAGCCAGACGCTCGCCTCGACCACGTTCCAGAACTACTTCCGCCTGTACAACAAACTGTCGGGCATGACCGGTACGGCCGATACCGAGGCGTTCGAATTCGCCCAGATCTATCAGCTCAACGTGATGGTCATTCCGCCGAACAAGCCGCTCGCGCGCAAGGACTTCAACGACTTGGTGTACCTGACTGCGGACGAGAAATACGCCGCCATCGTCACCGACATCAAGGAAAGCATGGCCCAGGGCCGGCCGGTGCTGGTGGGTACTGCCACCATCGAAACCTCCGAGCACATGTCGCGCCTGCTCAAACAGGAAGGCATCGAGCACAAGGTGCTCAACGCCAAGTTCCATGAGAAGGAAGCCGAGATCATCGCGCAGGCCGGTCGTCCGGGTGCGCTGACCATTGCCACCAACATGGCCGGCCGTGGTACCGACATTCTTCTGGGCGGCAACTGGGAGGTCGAAGTGGCTTCCCTCGAGGACCCGTCGCCGGAGCAGATTGCCCAGATCAAGGCCGACTGGCAGAAGCGTCACCAGCAGGTGCTCGAATCCGGTGGCCTGCATGTGATCGCCTCCGAGCGTCACGAATCACGCCGTATCGACAATCAGTTGCGTGGCCGTGCCGGTCGCCAGGGTGATGCCGGTTCCAGCCGCTTCTACCTGTCGCTGGAAGACAGCCTGATGCGCATCTTCGCGTCCGACCGGGTGAAGAACTTCATGAAGGCGCTGGGCATGCAGTCCGGTGAAGCCATCGAACATCGCATGGTGACCAACGCCATCGAAAAGGCCCAGCGCAAGGTCGAAGGCCGCAACTTCGACATCCGCAAGCAATTGCTCGAATTCGACGACGTCGCCAACGAGCAGCGCAAGGTCATCTACCACATGCGCAACAGTCTGCTGGCGTCCGACAACGTCGGTGACACCATTGCCGACTTCCGCCAGGAAGTGCTGGGCCAGCTGTTCGCCCAGCACATTCCGCCACAGTCGCTGCCCGAGCAGTGGGACGTGGCCGGTCTGGAAGCGGCGCTGCAGACCGATTTCGGTGTGAGCCTGCCGATCCAGCAGTGGCTGGACGCCGACGACAAGCTCTACGAAGAAACGCTGCGCGAGAAAGTCATGGCCGAGCTGCTGGCGGCCTACACCGAGAAGGAAGACCAGGCCAGCGCCGATGCGTTGCGCACCTTCGAGAAGCAGATCCTGCTGCGCGTGCTCGACGACCTGTGGAAAGATCACCTGTCGACCATGGACCACCTGCGTCACGGTATCCACCTGCGCGGCTACGCCCAGAAGAACCCGAAGCAGGAATACAAGCGCGAGTCGTTCAGCCTGTTCCAGGAGCTGCTGGATTCGATCAAGCGCGACACCATCCGTGTGCTTTCCCACGTTCAGGTGCGCCGCGAAGATCCGGTCGAGGAAGAAGCTCGTCTGCGTCGCGATGCCGAAGAGCTGGCTGCGCGCATGCAGTTCGAACACGCTCCTGCACCAGGCCTGGATCAGCCCGAAGCCTTGGCGGAGGACGCCGAAGTGATTGCCGCCACGGTGTCGGAGCCGGTGCGCAATGACCAGAAACTGGGCCGCAACGAGCTGTGCTGGTGTGGTTCAGGCAAGAAGTTCAAGCATTGCCACGGCAAGATCGACTGATCGCCGCACATTGCTGCAAGCAGTAGCACGCCGCGACTGACGCCGGCTCCCCGTAGGAGCGGTCAGTGGCCGCGAAAAGTACGACACGGTCTGGCAGGTATACCGCGTCGTCTGTTTCGCGGCCGCTGACCGCTCCTGCGGTGGATTTCGGTGATCCGATCGCGGCGTTCGTCCATTCAATGGCGGCGTCGACGCTACGCCGTACAGTCTTCAAAGGAGTGCTCACATGGCTGTTGGTCTTGGTCCACTGCCCACGCTGCATGCGGTTCCCGGTTTCGAGCTGGGCATCTCCAGCGCCGGCATCAAACGCCCCGGCCGCAAGGACGTGGTGGTCATGCGCTGCGCCGAGGGTTCCAGCGTCGCTGGCGTGTTCACCCTGAATGCGTTCTGTGCGGCACCGGTCATCGTCTCCCGGCAGCGCGTGGGCGGCGCTGTGCGTTACCTGCTGACCAACACCGGCAATGCCAACGCCGGTACCGGTGAGCCCGGCCTGGCTGCCGCCGAGCGCACCACGGCGCGGCTCGCCGAATTGGCCGGGGTGGACGCCAGCGCCGTGCTGCCGTTTTCCACCGGAGTGATCGGCGAGCCTCTGCCCGTGGAGAAGATCGAAGGGGCCCTGCAGGCCGCTCTCGACGACCTGTCGGTGGACAACTGGGCCGCCGCGGCCACTGGCATCATGACCACCGATACCCTGCCCAAAGGCGCCAGCCGCCAGTTCCAGCACGACGGCGTGACGGTCACCGTGACCGGGATCAGCAAGGGTGCGGGCATGATCCGGCCAAACATGGCGACCATGCTTGGCTACATTGCCACCGACGCCAAGGTCGCGCCCCACGTACTGCAGGATCTGCTGCGCGACGGCGCCAACAAGTCGTTCAACCGCATCACCATCGACGGCGACACGTCGACCAACGACTGCTGCATGCTGGTGGCTACCGGGCAGGCGGCATTGCCGGAGGTCGGCGAGGCCAGCGGCCCGTTGTTCGCGGCGCTGAAGCAGGCGGTCTTCGAAGTGTGCATGGAAGTGGCCCAGGCCATCGTGCGCGACGGTGAAGGGGCAACCAAGTTCGTCACCGTCCAGGTCAACGGCGGCAGCAACCACCAGGAATGCCTGGATGTGGCCTACACCGTGGCTCACTCGCCGCTGATCAAAACCGCCTTGTTCGCCTCCGATCCGAACTGGGGGCGCATCCTGGCGGCCGTCGGCCGTGCAGGCGTGCCGGAACTGGATGTCAGCAAGATCGATGTGTTCCTGGGCGAGGTGTGCATCGCCAGTCGTGGCGCGCGTGCGGCCACCTATACCGAGGAGCAGGGTTCGGCGGTGATGGCGCAGGCAGAAATCGGCATTCGTATCGAGCTGGGCCGCGGCGATTGCAGCGAGACCATCTGGACCACCGACCTGTCCCATGAATATGTGAAGATCAACGCCGAATACCGTACCTGACGGTCAGGCCCGGGTGTGCTCCATGGTGCACCTGGGCGTTGGTAGCTCAGTGCGGCCTGGAGAATGCGTGAAACGAGTGCATGTAGCCGCCGCGGTGATCCGTGGCGCAGATAACCGTATCCTGATTGCCCGCCGTGCCGATGCCCAGCACCAGGGCGGTTTATGGGAGTTTCCCGGCGGCAAGGTCGAGGCCGGCGAGACGGTGCAGACGGCGCTCGCGCGGGAGCTGCGCGAAGAACTGGGGATCGAGGTCGGCCAGGCGCGGCCATTGATCAAGGTGCATCACGACTATGCCGACAAGCAGGTGCTGCTGGATGTCTGGGAAGTGACCGAGTTCACTGGCCAGCCGCACGGCGTCGAAGGTCAACCCGTGGCGTGGGTCAAGGCCCGCGAGTTGCCGGGCTACGAGTTTCCGGCAGCCAATCGTCCCATCGTCGCGGCAGCGAGCCTGCCCGGTGAATATCTCATCACTCCGGATGGGCTCGATAACCCGACCTTGTTGCGCGGGATGCAGAAGGCGATTGCCGGTGGCATCAAGCTGCTGCAGCTGCGTGCACCCAATGGCTACGATCCGCAGTACCGCGACCTGGCGGTGGATGCAGTGGGGTTGTGCGCCGGCAAGGCCCAGTTGATGCTCAAGGGGCCGCTGGAATGGCTGGGCGATTTCCCTTCGGCCGGTTGGCACCTGACGTCGGCGCAGTTGCGCAAGTACGCCAGCAAGGGCCGGCCGTTTCCTCAGGAGCGTTGGCTGGCGGCCTCTTGTCACGACGCCGAGGAGCTGGCGCTGGCGCGGCAGATGGGAGTGGATTTCATCACCCTGTCGCCGGTGCAACCGACCCTCACGCATCCCGATGCCCAGCCGTTGGGATGGGATCAGGCGCATGGTTTGATCGAGGGTTTCAACCAGCCGGTCTATCTACTGGGCGGGATGGGTCCGCAGGATCAGGCGAAGGCTTGGGAGATCGGCGCGCAGGGCGTCGCAGGCATCCGCGCGTTCTGGCCAACCCTGTAGCCGCCTTGGCTCCTGTAGCAGCAGCGCAGGCCGCGTCAGCTGTCCCTCGAGACCCACTGACCTGACGCGGTACTGGCGACCTGCAGCCTGCGCCACTCTCACGGCTTGGCAGGCTGCCAAAGGATCTCGGCAATAGCCTGGCGTCGAGCGATGATCCGCGCCGCCACGAACAGCAGGTCCGAAAGCCGATTGATGTACGCCAGGCTCACCGCTGACAAAGGCTCCACGGCATTGAGCTGCTGACAGCGACGCTCGGCACTGCGTGCCAGGCTGCGACAGACATGGGCCTGGGCGATCAGCATTGAACCGCCTGGCAGAATGAAATTCTCCAACGCGCCGACTTCGTCGTTCCAGGTATCGATGGCCGTTTCCAGACGCTGCACTTCGCCAGCATCGAGTGCCTGGTACGCGGGCATGGCCAACTCACCACCCAGATCGAACAGCCGATGCTGGCAGGGCGCAAGCACCTCGTACACCTCGTTCAGGCGAGCATCCTCCGTCAGTCCCGCCAGCAGCACGCCCAATTGGCTGTTCAAGGTGTCCACTTCGCCAATAGCCTCGACTCGCGGATGGTCCTTGGGCACCCGACGTCCATCGCCAAGCCCGGTTTCGCCCTGGTCGCCGGTGCGCGTGTAAATCTTCGTCAGGCGAAAGCCCATGCTCATATCTCCGTGGTGGTGAGGGGCAGCGGATTGCCGGCCAACGGCAGGCGCAGGGTGAAGCAGGTGCCCTGGCCAGGGCTGGATTGCACTTCCATCTGGCCCTTGTGGTTGTTGGTGATGATGAAGTAGGACACCGACAGGCCCAGGCCGGTGCCCTGGCCAATCTCCTTGGTGGTGAAGAAGGGCTCGAACGTACGCTTGCGCACGCTTTCGGGCATGCCCACGCCGTTGTCCTCGACCTGGATTTCCGCCCACGGCGGGCTCAGCCGGGTGCGCAGGATGATGCGCCCCGGCTCGTGCTCGTCGTTGCGCTGGTGAATGGCCTGCGCGGCGTTTTTCAGCAGGTTGAGCAGCACTTGCTCCAGCTCGTTGGCAGTGCCCGGTACCGGGCCCAGCGCCGGGTCGAACTGGCGCACGATGTTTTGTCCCTTGAAGTCGAAACCGATCGCCAGGTCGAAGTCGTTGCCGGCGATCTCCACCGCCTGGTCGATCAGGGCGGGCAGGTCGCACGGTGCCATTTCCCGCGTGCTGCGGCGGCTGAAGCTGAGCATGTGGGTGACGATCTTGGCTGCCCGTGCACCGGCCTGCTGAATGCCGTCGAGCAGCTGCGGGATTTCGCGCCCTTGCAGGTAGGCGTTCACTGCTGCCAGATCGACACCGGCATCGCTGGCCTGTTCGAGGTTCTTCGGCAGGTCGGCCGAAAGGCGGCGCCTGACGTTCTGCACGTTGTGCAGGATCGCGCCCAGGGGGTTGTTGATTTCGTGGGCCATGCCGGCGGCCAGCCCCCCCACCGAGAGCATCTTTTCCGACTGCACCATCATCTCTTCCAGGGACAGGCGCTGGGTGATGTCGTCGATGCGAATCACCACGCCGCGGCCGGCACCGCCCATCAGCGGATAGAAGGTCAGCGCGTAATGGTGTGGGGTGTCGTCCTTGACCCAGGTGACCCGCTCGATCTTGGCCACCGTGTGCTGTTCGACCGTGGTCTTGAGCTGCGGCAGGAACGGTTTGAGCGGGGCGAATGCAAGAAAGATCGGTTGATTGAGCGCCTCGTCCAGCGGCGTTCCGGAAAGTGCGCTGGCTTCCTGATTCCATTGGGTGACGTACAGCTGCTCGTCGAGGGCAATGAGTGCCGAAGGCATGGAGTCGATGATGCTGTTGAGGTAGTTCTGAAAGCCGGTGAGTTTCTTCTCGATCTTGCTGCGCACCTGGACTTCGAGTTCGAGCTTGCGGTTGGTGTGGCGAGTTTCTTCGGCCAGCCCCTGGGCCTGGTCGTAGGCGGCCTGGGACTCGTCGCGGGCACGCTTGAGTTGCTGTTCGCGGGCCTCGATGCGTGAAAGCATGGTGTTGAACGCTTCCGCCAGGCTGCCGATCTCGTCGTGGTTGCCGCGGCCGGCGCGCAAGGCGTAGTTTTCTTCGCGGGTGACCTGGCGCGACAGCTCTTCGAGGCGATAGATGGGTTGGGTGATCAAGCGCTTGATCTGCCGGGCGATGATCATCCACAACAGCACGCTGAACACCAGGATGCCCAGGCTGGCAGTCAGCGTGCCGGTGTAGAACGCCACGGGCAGTTCGCTGCTGGCCACCAGCAGCAGATGGCCGGCACTGGGCAGAGGCACCAACTGGGTGCTGCGGAATTCGGTGGAGCGCCAGGCTTCGATGCTGGCGAAGCGGGCCGGCATCTTCAGCCGGTCGCCGTGCTGCAACTGGGCCAGGCGCTCGCCCTGGGCGTCGTAGATGGCGGCGGCGCGCAACGGGGAATAGCTGTTGAGCTCTTCGAGCAGCGCTTCGGCGTCCTGCGGCGAGCGTACCGCCCGCTGCGCAAGGCCAGGGTTGGCCAGCAGTCGGCCGATGGTCTGCAAGGCCTGGGGCGCCATGCTTTCCTGGGAAATCCAGTAGGCGGCACTGATGAACGTGAGGTTGGCGACCAGCAGGACCGTGGTCAACAGCACCAGCAGGGCAGCCAGCAGTTTCTGGCCAACCGGCAGGTTTTCGAGTCTCTGGCGCAAGGGCATTGGCGGGTCGCTTCCACGGCAGGGCAGAGCGCCAGTGTAGCAAACCTGTTTTGCAAATCCCGCGGTTCGCCTGATACACCGCGGCGCCTGTTTCGCGGCCGATGACCGCTCCTACGCAGATCGTGCGTCCCTCCGTAGGAGCGGCCAGTGGCCGCGAAGAGCGCGCTGCGGTATGCCTGATTCACCGCGCGACTGTTTCGCGGCCACGGACCGCTCCTACGGAGATCGTGCGTCCCTCCGTAGGAGCGGTCGGTGGCCGCGAAGGGCGCGGTCTCAGGTCTTGTTCAAGGCCCGCACCAGCCGCGCCTGCAGCGCTTGCAGATGTGGCACCTCGCAGTGCCGCTCCAGCGCGGCTTTGCAGGCGTAGCCCAGCAGATAGTCGATTTCGGTGCGCCGACCCTGGTCGACGTCCTGGTACATCGAAGAGTAATTGGCAGCGGTCGCCTGGATAACCCGTCGTACTTCCTCGTGCAGCCCCTGGGCCGCGTCCACCTGCCCGCACGCGTCCAGCAGCTGTGCCAGCTCGGCGCAAAGGATGGCCACTTCGTCGTGATGGTCCGCCAACGCGCCATTGCGACAGCCGTACAGCACGGTCAGCGGGTTGATCGCGCAGTTGAGCGCCAGCTTGCGCCACAGGCGCGAATGGATACTGGGTGTCCACTGATGAGCGATGCCGGCACGCTTTAGGTCGGCCAGCAAGGCTGCAGGGTGGGTGGGGCAGGCCGGGTCGGCATCGCCCAGCCAGGTAAAGCCCTGCCCGGCGAAAACCGCCTGGAAATCGGCGGCACGGTAGGCGCCTTCGGTGGTCGAGGCATAGATACAGCGCGCCTGCGGCAGCATTTCGGCCACCGCCTGCTGACTGCCCATGCCGTTCTGCAGAAGGATCACTTCGGCGCCGGGTGCCAGCCGCGCGGCGACACTGGCAATGGCCGCTTGCGCATCGTAGGCCTTGCAGGTCAGCAACAGGCGGGTGATCGCGCCCTCGGCGGCCACGTCGGTGGCCGGCAGGCAGTGAACGCTGGCCTCGCCGCTTTCGATCAAGCGCAAGCCACCGGCTGCGCGGTAGGCCTGCAGGCGCGCGGCATTGCGCAATAACAGTTGCACCTGCAAGCCCGCGCGGGCCAGGCGGCACGCCCACAACGTACCCAGGCTGCCTGCGCCCAACACATGCCAGGATCGGGCTGCCGGCGGTTCTGCGACGACCAGCGCTGGTTCGTCGGCGGCCGCATTGCTTGGGGGGAGGTTGCGCATATCAGGCTCGTGTGGAAAGTGATGACCCATGCCTGAATTCAAGCGGTGGGGTGGCATTTCACGATGCCGGCTCCCTTATAATGAGCGGGCATTTCAATCGTCAAGCCAGGCGTGCTCCTTCTTTCAACGAGCCGCCGATCAATTCTGGAGGAAACACATGCCCTCGTTCGACGTAGTGTCCGAGTTGGACAAGCACGAAGTCACCAACGCGGTCGACAACGCCATCAAGGAGCTGGATCGCCGTTACGATCTCAAGGGAAAAGGCAGTTTCGCATTCAAGGAGCTGACGGTCACCCTGACCGCCGAAGCCGAGTACCAGCTGGAAGCCATGATCGAGATTCTCAAGCTGGCACTGGTCAAGCGCAAGATCGACGTGCAATGCCTCGAGGTCAAGGAAGCCTACGCCTCGGGTAAGGAAATGAAGCAGGAAGCGATCCTGCGCGAAGGTATCGAGAAGGAACTGGCGAAGAAGATCGTCGCTCACGTCAAGGACGCCAAGCTCAAGGTGCAGGCTGCCATCCAGGGTGAGCAGGTGCGCATCACCGGCAAGAAACGCGATGACTTGCAGGAGGCAATCGCTGCCCTGCGCGCGAAGGAATTCGGCATGCCGCTGCAGTTCAACAACTTTCGCGATTGATGAAGAACGGCGGGCCGGGCTGAACCTTGCCAGGCGACCGGCGTCGGAGCATCAGTGCGGCCGGAGCCTCTGGCGCCGGGCTTGCCGTGGCCTTTCAGATCGTGGCGCCGGTACGCCCGAGCTGGTCTTTGCCGGTTACCGCACGCTTTTCTTGAACGAAGCTTGAACGAAGCTTGAACGAAGGCGGTAGGAGAACCCCATGGATTTGAACGCGGAAGTCAATCATCTGGTCCAGGCCTCGCAGGCCTGGATTCCGATGGTCATGCAGTACGGCAGCAAGGTGATCCTCGCCTTGGTGGTGCTGTGCGTGGGTTGGTGGTTGATCAACCGAGTCACCGCCAACCTGCAGAAACTGCTGGCCCTGCGTCACATCGATCTGGCGCTGCAGAACTTCATCGGCACGATCGCCAATATCATCCTGAAGATCCTCTTGATGGTCAGCGTGGCCTCGATGATCGGTATCGAGACGACCTCGTTCGTTGCCGCCATCGGTGGTGCGACCCTGGCCATCGGCCTGGCCCTGCAAGGCAGCCTGGCGAACTTCGCCGGCGGCGTGCTGATCCTGCTGTTCCGTCCCTTTCGCATCGGCGACTGGATCGAAGCGCAGGGTGTGAGCGGTACGGTCGACTCCATCCAGATCTTCCATACCGTGTTGCGCACCGGCGATAACCGCACGGTGATCCTGCCCAACGGCAACCTGTCTAACGGCATCATCACCAACACCAACCGTCAGCCCACGCGCAAGATCACCTTCGACATCGGTGTGGACTACGATGCCGACCTGCAGAAAGCTCGCGAGATCCTGCTGGACCTGGCCAAGGACCCACGCGTGTTGCAGACCCCGGCACCCGAGGCCGTCGTGGCGGCCCTGGGCGACAGCTCGATCACCGTGTCCTTGCGGATCTGGGTGAACACTGGCGACTTCGGCGGCGTGACCAACATGCTCAACGGCGAGATCCGCGATCGCCTGCGTGCCGAAGGCATCGACATTCCGTTTCCGCAGCGTGTGATTCGGGTGATGCAGGAAGGCGAAGCCAAGTAGGTTCGCAACGCTTCACGAAAAAGCCCCGGTCATCATGGCCGGGGCTTTTTTTTGTCAGGAGGGTTCTTCGTCAGGCCCGTCGCGCGCGATGCGGGCATTCTCCTGCTTCCAGTGCAGGGCGATCAGCAGCAGGGTCGGCACACCGAGCAGGGCGGTGATGAGGAAGAAATTGTGGTAGCCGAACTTCTCGACCATGACCCCTGAGTAGCCCCCGATCAGGCGCGGCAGGAGGAGCATGATCGAGCTCAGCAGGGCGTATTGGGTCGCCGAGAACTTGAGGTTGGTCAGGCTCGACAGGTAGGCGACGAAGGCCGAAGTGGCGAGCCCGGAGCTGAAGTTGTCCAGCGAGATGGTCAGCACCAGCATCTGCAGATTCGGCCCCATGTCGGCCAGCATCAGGAACAGCAGGTTGGTCCCCGCCGACGTGATGCCACCGATGAACAGAATGGGCAGGATGCCGAAGCGCACGATCAGCAGGCCGCCGAAGCCGGCGCCGAGCAGGGTCATGATCAGGCCGAAGATCTTGCTGACGCTGGCGATCTGGTCCTTGGTGAAGCCTTGGTCGATGTAGAAGACGTTGGCCATGACACCCATCACCGTATCGGACATCCGGTAGGTCGCGATCAGGCCCAGCAGCAGCAATGCCTGCCAGCGGTAGCGCAGGATGAAATCGTTGATCGGTGTGAGCACGGGAGCCAACCCGCGGCGACCGACCGAAGACAGGCACACCGCAGTCAGGATTATGTAGAGCAGCGCACGCAGGAATGCCCGGTCTTCGAGCAGCAGGTCGATCAGGCTCTGGCTGCCGAACAGCACGCTGGCAAAATCGGTGTTGTACAACTGGGTGAACATCGCCGGCACCGACACCAGCAACACGATCAGCACGAACACCGACATCAGTTGGTGGCTGAAGCCGTAGCGCGCTGCGGACAATTGCGTGCGCAGGGCTACCGGGGGTTCGCGCATGATCAGGGTAGTGATCAGTGCCGGTACCATCAGCACACCGAACAGCAGGTACGTGTTGGCCCAGGCCTGGTGCAGATAGGCGAAGCCGGTGGAACCGAAGCCTTCGGCGAAGTACAGCGCACCGGCGGTGGCCAGCAACGCGGCCACGCGATAGCCGGCCATGTAGCTGGCGGCGAGGGCGGCCTGGCGCTGGTCTTCGGCGATTTCCAGGCGGTAGGCGTCTACCGCGATGTCCTGAGTGGCCGAGGCGAACGCGACCACCACAGCAATCGCGATCAACCACGACAGATGCTTCTGCGGGTCGCAGAAACTCATGCCCACCAGGCCGAGGATCACCAGAGCCTGAGCCAGAACCAGCCAGGAACGACGCCGGCCCAGCTTGCCGAGCAGTGGCAGCCGCCACTGGTCGAGCAGCGGCGACCATACCCATTTGAAGGCATAGGCCAGACCGATCAGGCTGGCGTAACCGATGGTTTCACGGGCGACGCCCGCTTCACGCAACCACACCGACAGGGTTGAAAACACCAGCATGTACGGCAGGCCGGCAGCGAAACCGAGCAGCAGAAGCACAACGGTGGAAGGGCTGGCATAAGCGGCGAGCGCGGCGCGCCAGGTTTTACGGGGCATGGGCTGGAATCTGCCTCAGTTTGCGAAACAAAGCGCGCACTCTAACCGCATGCCTGCTCCGGACGCCAGCCATGGCGTGCCATATCCACGCGATTCTTCATGATCAGCACGCCTTCGCCACGCAGGCGTGCGCGTTGTTCGGCCCCGCTGCACGTGCCTGCCGCTAGGCTCAGCCGCCCGCCGGCGGCAACCACACGGTGCCAGGGCAGGCGGGTACCGTCCGGCAGTTGGCTCAGGGTACGTCCGACCCAGCGGGCCGCCCGCCCGAGCATGGCCAGTTCGGCCAACTGTCCATAGGTCACCACTTTGCCCTCCGGTACCTGAGCCAGCACGGTGTACAGCGCAGTGCGGCGAACGGCCGCAGCCTGATCCGGAGTATTTTGCAGTTGAGAATTGAACTCGTCTGTCATCTCGGGGTCTGTCCTTGCTCGGATCTTGTCCTACCGAATAATGCCGCATTTCCTACACTTCAGAGCACCCAGAATCCGCTTATGTTGCCTAGAACCCTGCTGTGCCTTGCCCTGGCTTCCACCTCTTCCGTGACGTTTGCCGATACAGTCTGGTTGAAGAACGGCGACCGTATCTCCGGCAAGATTACCGTGTTCGACGGTGGCAAGCTGATGGTGAAGACTGAATACGGTGGTTCGATTCCTCTGGACTGGAAACAGATCAAGACCATGGAAAGCGACCAGGAACTGCTGGTCAAGCAGGATGACTACATCGGCGAGAAAACCAAGTCGTTCAAGGCCGCCGAAGACGGCAAAGTCATCCTGCAGAACGGTGATGCACCGAAGACCGTCGAGTTGGCCAGCATCCAGCAGATCATCAAGCCCAAGCCGGTGGTCACCGATCTGCAGATCAAGGGCAACGTCGACCTGGGCCTGGACTACAAGCGTGCCGAAACCGATACCGACGACTACAACGTCGCCTTCAAGACTACCGCCAGGCACGGCAAGTGGCGTCATATCGGCTCTGGCGAGTACAACCGCGAGTCCCAGGACAGCATCGTCACGACCGACAATTTCGATCTCGAATACTCCCTTGACCGCTTCCTCACCGATCAGTGGTTCTGGCAGGGCCGGGTTGATTACAAGCGTGACAAGATCGAGGACCTGGAGCGTCAGCGCACCGTGGGTACCGGCCCGGGCTACCAGTTCTGGGACGACGAACTGGGTGCGTTCTCCCTCGGTGGCTTGATCAACCGCACCGACTACCAGTATGCCGACGGCGACAAGGACAACTTCTATTCGCTGGCCATGAAGTGGGACTACAACCGCTACCTGATCGGCAAGACGGTCGAGTTCTTCACCCGCGGCGAACTCGGCAAGCCGATCGGCAACGTCGCCGACTACAGCCTGGATGCCGAAATGGGCCTGCGCTACAAGGTTACCGAATGGGCGTCGTTGAACCTCAAGGCCGAGAAGGACCTGGTCAGCGGCACCAGTGGTGCGGACCTGGACAGTACCCGCTACACCGCCGGTTTCGGTGTCGCCTGGTAACATTGCAATACGCCGACACAAGTCTGCGAGGCCCGGCTGGCGCGGGTTTCGCGGGACTGGCCTAAGCGACTGATGGGTCGCCACCTTGAATTAACGATTTATTGACGTCATCTAGGGTCTACTGGAAGGCATTCTTCCGTAGAGGAAACCATTTGATGCGCGCTTTTCTATTGCTGTTCCTGTTGTTCCCCGTGCTGGAACTGTACGTCTTCTTCAAGGTGAGCACGGCGATCGGGTTCTTTCCCGCGCTGCTGCTCATCATCGCCGGTTCGGCATTGGGTGTGCTGGTCATGCGCGTCGCCGGTCTGGCCACCGTCCTGCGTACCCGAGCCAGCCTGCAGCGCGGCGAGCTGCCTGCCGAGCAGATGTTCAATGGTCTGGTCACCGCCGTCGGCGGCGTACTGCTGATCGTGCCCGGCTTCATCAGCGATCTGCTGGCTGTGCTGTGCCTGCTGCCATTCACCCGGCACTTCCTGATCCGCAAGGTACGCGAGCGTGCCCAGGCGCAAGCCATGCGCCAGCGCGCGTTCGCCGACGACATGCCGCCCCCGGGTGGCCCGGCCCAGGCCTACCGAGCTCACGTCATCGAAGGCGAGGTGATCGAAGGCGAAGTGGTCGGTCGCGACACGTCGCGTCCGGACCGCTGAACACCTGCTGCAACGTGTCAACGGCGCCCTCGGGCGCCGTTTCTTTTGCAGCTTCGCCTGCAAATTTTTTCAGCCCGGCCCTTGTAATCGCTCGCGCCGACCTCATGTATGGGTCACCGCAAGGTTTGTGGCGATTGCGCCACACATGTTCCCGCGTCTTGCGGTGCAAGACGCGACCGGTTACGCCGGAAGATCCACACCGCCGGTACACACCGGCCGATGAAAACCATAATTAGGAGAGATCGACAATGAAGCTTCGTCCTCTGCATGACCGCGTCGTTATCCGTCGCAGCGAAGAAGAGTCCAAAACCGCTGGCGGTATCGTTCTGCCAGGTTCGGCCGCTGAAAAACCCAACCGTGGCGAAATCGTCGCAGTGGGCACCGGCAAGATCCTGGAGAGCGGCGAAGTTCGTGCGCTGGCCGTCAAAGTGGGTGACAAGGTGGTATTCGGCCCTTACTCGGGCAGCAACACCGTCAAGGTCGACGGTGAAGACCTGCTGGTGATGAGCGAGAGCGAGATCCTCGCCGTCGTCGAAGTCTGAAACCACTGAACTCCCGTTACTACCCAGTATTCAAGGAAATCGATCATGGCTGCTAAAGAAGTTAAATTCGGCGACTCCGCCCGCAAGAAAATGCTGACTGGTGTCAACGTCCTGGCAGACGCGGTAAAAGCGACCCTGGGCCCGAAAGGCCGTAACGTGATCATCGAGAAGAGCTTCGGCGCTCCGACCATCACCAAGGACGGCGTTTCCGTTGCCAAGGAAATCGAGCTCGAAGACCGTTTCGAAAACATGGGCGCGCAGCTGGTCAAAGACGTTGCCTCCCGTGCCAACGATGACGCAGGCGACGGCACCACGACCGCTACCGTTCTGGCTCAGGCCATCGTCAACGAAGGCTACAAGGCCGTCGCTGCCGGCATGAACCCGATGGACCTCAAGCGCGGCATCGACAAGGCGACCATCGCCGTTGTTGCCGAGCTGAAAAACCTGTCCAAGCCATGCGCCGATACCAAGGCCATCGCTCAGGTCGGTACCATCTCCGCCAACTCCGACAGCTCCATCGGCGACATCATTGCCGAAGCCATGGAAAAAGTCGGTAAAGAAGGCGTGATCACCGTTGAAGAAGGCAGTGGCCTGGAAAACGAGCTGTCGGTTGTAGAAGGCATGCAGTTCGACCGTGGCTACCTGTCCCCGTACTTCGTCAACAAGCCTGAGACCATGGTCGCCGAGCTGGACAGCCCGCTGATCCTGCTGGTCGACAAGAAAATCTCCAACATCCGTGAAATGCTGCCGGTGCTGGAAGCTGTTGCCAAGGCCGGCCGCCCGCTGTTGATCGTTTCCGAAGACGTCGAAGGCGAAGCCTTGGCGACTCTGGTCGTGAACAACATGCGCGGTATCGTCAAAGTCGCTGCCGTCAAGGCGCCGGGCTTCGGCGATCGTCGCAAGTCCATGCTGCAGGACATCGCCGTACTGACCGGCGGTACCGTTATCTCCGAAGAGATCGGCCTGAGCCTGGAAAGTGCCACCCTGGAAAACCTGGGCAGCGCCAAGCGCGTGACCATTTCCAAGGAAAACACCATCATCGTCGACGGTGCTGGCGTTGAAGGCGACATCCAGTCCCGTATCAACCAGATCCGTGCCCAGGTTGCCGAAACTTCCTCGGACTACGACCGTGAAAAACTGCAGGAACGCCTGGCCAAGCTGTCTGGCGGCGTTGCAGTGATCAAGGTTGGCGCTGGCTCCGAAGTTGAAATGAAAGAGAAGAAAGCCCGCGTTGAAGACGCCCTGCACGCAACCCGCGCAGCCGTCGAAGAAGGCGTGGTACCTGGCGGTGGCGTTGCACTGATCCGTGCTCTGGAAGCGCTGACCAACCTGACCGGCGACAACGCTGATCAGAACGTAGGTATAGCTGTACTGCGTCGCGCAGTCGAAGCACCGCTGCGCCAGATCGCTGCCAACTCCGGCGACGAGCCAAGCGTTGTCGTCAACGAAGTCAAGAACGGCAATGGTAACTACGGTTACAACGCTGCAACTGGCGTCTACGGCGACATGATCGAAATGGGTATCTTGGATCCTACCAAGGTGACCCGTTCGGCCTTGCAGGCTGCAGCTTCCATCGGTGGTCTGATCCTGACCACCGAAGCGGCCATTGCCGACAAGCCGAAAGCCGAAGGCTCGGCTGGCGGCGGCATGCCAGACATGGGCGGCATGGGTGGCATGGGCGGCATGATGTAAGCGAGTCCCGCGCTCTACCTGTCCTCAGGTAAGAAAAACCCCGGCCAGCGATGGCCGGGGTTTTTTTATGCCTGCCCAGCCTATAAGCTGCGCGAGCCCCGCCGGGGCGACAGCAGCACTCGGAGACCTGCCCATGCGAATCCTACTGGTTGAAGACAACCGCGACATCCTGGCCAACCTGGCCGATTACCTGGGTATGAAAGGCTACACCGTCGACTGCGCCCAGGACGGCCTGTCCGGATTGCACCTGGCGGCGACCGAGCACTACGACCTCATCGTGCTCGACATCATGCTCCCGGGCATCGATGGCTATACGCTGTGCAAGCGCCTGCGCGAAGATGCCCGGCGCGATACGCCGGTGATCATGCTCACCGCGCGCGACCAGCTGGACGATCGCCTGCAGGGTTTTCGTTCCGGCGCCGACGACTACCTGCTCAAGCCGTTTGCCCTGTCGGAGCTGGCAGCACGCATCGAAGCGGTCCTGCGCCGGGCCCAGGGCGGCGGTCGTCGCTCGCTGCAGGTGGGCGATCTCATCTACGACCTCGACACCCTCGAGGTCACCCGCGAGGGCCGCCTGCTCAAGCTCAACCCGGTTGGCCTCAAGCTGCTCGCCGTGCTGATGCAGAAGAGCCCCCATGTGCTGCGCCGCGAAGTGCTCGAGGAAGCTCTGTGGGGCGATGACTGCCCCGACAGCGACAGCCTGCGCAGCCACGTCCATCAGCTGCGCCAGGTGATCGACAAGCCGTTCGAGAAGCCCTTGCTGCACACCGTGCACGGTGTCGGTTACCGTCTTGCCGAAGGCCGCGATGGAGTTTAAGCAGAGCCTCGCGCAACGCATCATCATCGCGTTTGCCTTGATGAGTGCGCTGGTCGCAGGGGCGTTCGCGGTCGGTATCGTGGCTACCGTGCACCTGGTGGAGGAGCGGTTGATATCCGCAGGCCTGGGCGGCGACCTGCAGCGCCTGCTGCTGATGGACAACGCGGCCGACTGGAGCCATCGCCCCGAACCCGATCAGTTGTTCTACTACGATAACGGTCCGGGCGACTTCGCGCTCACTGCCGATGTGAGGCATCTGCCACGCGGCTTCCACGAAGTGTTTCGCGGCGACCTTTCCTACCACGCGATGATCGAGGTAGTCGACGGTCGTCGTTACGCCTTGCTGCAGGATCAGAGCGATTTCGAAGAGCGCGAAAGAGTGCTGTTCGCCGTGGTGCTGGTGGGCTTCGTGCTCAGTCTGGCCCTGGCGATCTTTCTTGGCTGGGTCTTGGCACGCAAGGTCATGGCGCCCGTGGTGCGCCTGGCCCGCCAGGTGCGCCATCGTGATCAGATTCTTGGCCTGGCACCGCCATTGGCACCGGACTATACGGCCGACGAAGTCGGCGAGCTGGCCGTGGCCTTCGATGCCACCCTTGGCCGCCTGCGCGATGCCTTGACCCGCGAACGGCTGTTTACCAGCGACGTGAGCCATGAACTGCGCACGCCGTTGATGGTGCTCGCCAGCTCCTGCGAGCTGCTGCTGGAGAATCCGGCGCTGCCGGAGCGTTCCCGTGCGCAGGTGCTGCGCATTGCCCGAGCCTGCGAAGACATGCGTGACCTGGTGCAGACCTTCCTGATGCTGGCGCGGGCCCAGCGCGACGACAGCGGCAGAGCCACGCCGGCCACTCTGGGTCAGGTAGCCGAAGCGCTGCTGACCCAATGGCGACCAGCCATCGAAAAGAAAGGCCTGGCCCTTGAGTTCGTCGCTGGCGCGCCCTTGGCGCAGACCTACAACGGTGCTTTTCTTCACGCCGTGATGGGCAACCTGCTGCGCAATGCCCTGCACTACACCGATCAGGGTTTCATTCGTCTGACGCTGGGGGCGAGCGGCTTCCATGTGGAAGACAGCGGTGTAGGGATCCCCGAGGCCCAGCGCGAGGCCATGTTCCAGCCGTTCGTGCGCGGCCCGGAGAAGCGTGGAGAAGGTCTAGGCCTGGGTCTGTCGTTGGTCCAGCGGATCTGCGAGGACCAGGGCTGGCAAGTCCATCTGGAGGCCGTCGAGCCTCATGGCTGTCGCTTCAGTGTGGAGCTGGGCCTTGGCAAGCAAGCCCTGGGGTGATGCTTGCTTCGCACCCCAGGTGCAATTATTGTAGGAAATATCCTGTATCAGCTCGGAAACTTCTGACAAATTTTTCACAATGACATGACCTAGCCATGACGGTTGGATGAATAAGGTGTGCGCCACTGTCCTGGAGGCGTGCCCATGTCCGATCCCGTGAAGCTGGAATTTTCCGATAAGTACGATCGCGCTCACGCGCAGAAGTATTTCGACAAACACCGCAACAGTTTTGCTCGACGCATGTCGCACCGACGTGACGAACAGCTGGCCCGCAAAGCCCTGGCCCTGGTCGGCGAGCCTGGATTGGTGCTGGACCTGCCGTGCGGCGCCGGTCGTTTCTGGCCGCTGCTGGCGGAGAAGCAGAACCGGGTGATCATTGGTGCGGACAACTCTGCGGCCATGGTGGAAACCGCCTGCGCTTCACAGCCGGCGCACATCGTTGGCCGGGTGCAGCCGCTGCAGACCTCGGCATTCGATGTGGCCCTGCCGGACAATTCGGTGGACAGCATTTTTTGCATGAGGTTGCTGCACCACATCGGCGAGGCCGAGCACCGCATGACGATTCTCAAGCAGTTTCATCGAGTGACGCGTGACAGTGTGGTCTTGTCGTTGTGGGTCGATGGCAACTTCAAGGCCTGGAAGCGTGAGCGGGCCGAGCAGCGTCGACGCCTGCACAACGAGCAGGATGGGTATCAGAACCGCTTCGTGTTGCCGGCGGCAACCGTTGAAGCGGAGTTCATCCAGGCCGGCTTCCGTATCCAGGAACGCCTGGACTTTTTACCGATGTACGCCATGTGGCGAGTATACGTTCTACGTAAGGGGTAAGCAGGATGGCGGTTGAAGGTATGACGGCAGGCACGGCGAGCGGAGATGCCGACTTCGATCACTATTGGCGGCAGCAGGGTGCCTGGGTGGAAGAGCCCAATGTCAGGCGCGGCGGTGAAAGCGGCGTGCAACGCCTGTTCGCTGCCGACGGGCAGATGATCTACGTCAAGCGCCAGGTCGGGCATATCTACCGCAGCTGGCTGCACCCGTTCGGTCGCCCAACGGTGCTGCGCGAACGCGATGCGTTGACCGCGCTCTACCAGCTCGACGTCAATGTACCGAAGATGATCTTCTGCGGTACGCAGCGCGACGAGAACAATCAGTGGCGCGCACTGCTGGTGACGCGTTCCTTGGACGGTTTCGAGGAGTATGAGCACTGGCTGCAGGGCGGGGGCCGCGAACGCCACGGCGAAGCGGTCCACGAGCAGATTCTGCAGAGCCTGGCGACCAATCTGGCGCGCATGCACCGCGGCCGCTGGCAGCACAGCTGCATCTATATCAAGCATGTGTTCGTGCGCGTGACAGGCGAGGGCAGCAATGCACGCGGTGAGGTAGCGCTGCTGGACCTGGAGAAGTGCCGTCAGCGCATGACCGCGCAGCAAGCTGCCTCCCACGACATGAAGCAGCTGCGTCGCCATTCGTCGTTCAGTGCACCCGACTGGCAGAAGTTGATCTACCTTTATGAAGCGGCATTCGGCAGCTCCATCAAAGGTTTAGCGTGATGAAACTAGAAATGGCACGAGGTTTGTTTCTGGTGGCAGCCCTGGGGGTGGCCACTGCGGCGGCAGCGGCGTGGGAACAACCCCGCTCGGCCATTGTCAGTGCGGCCCACGGTGAGGGCAATTGCCCATTGCCCCGGTCGCAGAAGGCGCACATCGCAGTGACCCCGGACAAGGATTTCATCCTGTTCATGCTGGGCCTGAGCCAAGGCGTGCGCACCCAGGGTTGAATTCCCGAGCCAGTTCGCTGGCTCACGTTGCACTGGCTCAAGCCAGGTACAGGTGGTTGTCCCAAAGCCCCGATGGCAATTGCAGCGGCATGCCCACCAGCTGCGCCGCCCGGCAGTCGTAATGGCGGCAGCGGCCTTGCCCCGACGTCACCACGAAACCGTCTTCCACAGCCCCCACGCCTGCGCAGTCGGGCAAGGTGCCGTCATGCCTGACCGCACCGCTGTCCATGTCCCAGATGAAGAAGCGGTTGGCCCTCGGCGCCGTCAGCGCCACCAGGCGCAACTCGCTGTGCACCGCAACGCTGGCGGTGTAGTGCCCCATGGATTGCAATTGCGTCAGCGAAACGGGAAAGGCTTCGAAGGGCTGGCCGGGACGCTTGACCGCCAACAGCGGCGCGCTTTCATGGGCAGGCCCCATGAATTGCTGGCAGGCGAAGACGGTAGCGTCGCTGCCGATTGCCAGGTGCCGCACGCTGTTCATCGGCTGTTCCAGACACTCCTTGCTCAGCAGGGTGCCATCGCGCTGCATCATCACCAGGCTCGGCTGCATGGCATCCAGATTCATCTCGATCCGGCTTTCGGCCTCGGTCCGAATACCGCCATTGGCCACCACCAGGGTTTCGCCGTCCGGCATCCACGATACCTGATGAGGGCCGATGCCATGGGTGGACAGTTCGCCACTGTGCACCAGGCGTCCGTCGACGAAGCGGTAGACCCCCAGAACGCCACGGCCTGGCTCGGTGGTGTCGTTCTCGGTGGCGTACAGCCACTCGCCATCCTTGTGCACTACTGCGTGGCCATAGAAGTGCCGATCTGCCTGGGATGCCAGGGTCTGCAGCAACACGCCGTCGCGCAGATCGATCAAGTAGCTTTCGGTGCCGGGACGGCGAGCCACGAACAGCGCCACGGGCAGCGTCGGGTGCGTGACGATGTCATGGCAGCGTTGGCCTACCTGCGTGGCGAACACCTCGCGGCCGTCCAGCCGATAGCCCACGGCGTAGTGCCCGCCATCGGCATCGTCGCGCGCAGACAACAGCAGCGGTTCGCGCTGCGGATGCCGGGCCAGCGTCCAGTTGCCCAGGGTCAGTGCCTTGAGCAGTACGTGGGTCAGCTTCTGCGCCGAGCGTACAATCATCGTCAGTCACCGTCGTTGGCATTGAAGCCCAGCTGGATGTTCAGGGCGCGGGCCAGTTCGCCTTCGTGCAGACGGTGGACCACGTTGAGGCTGTCGTAGAGGGTGTTGAGGAACTGTTTGCCGCCATCGTCGCCGAGCAGTTCACCGAGGTTGCGGGTATTGCCGTCGAGCAGCTTCATGGACGCGGCGTAGGCGGCGTCGATCTTGTCGGCCAGGGGTTTCTGCTCGGTGGGCAACAGGCCGCGCAGGCCCTTGCCGTCCACGCCGACCCAGACGGTCTGGGCGGCCGCCAGGCTCGCCCGCACGCTGTGCATCGACTGCGCGCTGCGCCAGGCCTCGGCCTGGTAGGGCTGGGCGATACCCTTGCTGAGGCGGCCCATGGGCGCGCCGAGCTTTTTCTTCAGGGTGTCGAGTGCGGTGACCTGCGCACGCAGTACATCGGCGATGGCTTCGTGGGAGTCGGCATAGCGCTGGTTGGGAAACTTGGTCATCTGCGCGAGCATGCCGTCGGCACTGTTCCAACTGGCGAGGATTTCTTCGGCCAGCGCTTTCTGCCGTTCGCCAATGGCGCTGAGCAGTGGACAGTAGCGTGCTTTCTGCGCGGCATCGGCAATTTCCGGCTTGCTGTCGAACAGGATGTACTCATAGGCCGACAGCCCCTGCACGACCACGCTGGCCTTGGCCAAACCCTGTGCGTCGATAGGTTGCTCGGCGTTGGCCAGTTGCTCGACCTGACGGCCGACGAGGTTCTTCTTGTCCGGCCAGAACTGCACCGACCAGGCTTTGTTGCCCTCGGCCAGCGGCCCGATCAGCAACGGTTGCAGCTCGGCCCAGGCTCTTTGCGCCTTGAGGAAATCGGCACGCGCGGCATCCAGTGGCTGCGTACCCTGGCAGAACGCCAGGGCGCTGGCAGCCAGTTGCCGATCGGCCTCCACCCAGCGGCTATAGGTCGGCAGGATGACCTGCTTGGCTATGGCCGCACTGGTAACGGCTTGCCGGTCTTGCGGCGAGCAGGCACCCAGTGCCAGGGCGGCAAGGCCGGTGAAGAGCAGCTTGGGACGGAACATGTAGGCTCCTGAAACGTGTGTTCATCTAGAGAGAGTTCAAGAACGCCAGCAGCGCAGCGCGCTGCTGGGCGTCGAATTGCAATACCTGTTGCCTGGCCGCTTCGGCTTCGCCGCCGTGCCACAGCACGGCTTCGAGCAGGTTGCGCGCGCGACCGTCGTGGAGAAACTGGCTATGCCCGCTGACCGTTTCGCTCAGGCCGATGCCCCACAGCGGCGGCGTGCGCCAGTCCTGTGCGCCGGCCTTGAACTCGCTGCGCCCGTCGGCCAGGCCGGGGCCCATGTCGTGCAGCAGCAGGTCGGTGTAGGGGCGAATCGTCTGGCTGCGCAGCTCGGGCTCCGCCGCGTCGCTGGCCGTGGTGTATTGCGCCACGTGGCAACCCTGGCAGCCGGCCTGATAGAACAGATTCTTGCCGGCCAGGACCTGCGGCGAGTCGACGTCGCGGCGCGCAGGCACACCCAGGTTGCGGGTGTAGAACAACACCAGACGCAGAATGTTATCACTGACTTCGGGTTCCCCGCCCGGGCCATTGCCGTTGACCGCCTGGCGACAATCGGTTTGCGCCGCCGTACAGTCATCGAAGGGACGCAGCGAGGTGGTCAGCCCCATGTCGCCGGAAAAGGCATGGACATTCTGCTGGTTCAGATTGGGCTGTCCGGCTTTCCAGCCGAAGCGGCCCGGCACGCTGCGGCCTTGGCTGTCGTCCCATACCTGATTGGGCCGACCCTTGATCGGCCCGGCGCTATCGGCCTGGTTGCGGACATTGGCCAGGATATCCGCTTCGCTGATTGCTTCGAGCAGGCCCAGGCCGATCATCGGTGGTGCGACCCGCGCAGAGAAGCGTGTGTCGGGATGCAGTGGGCCGTAGCCCAATTGGCTGATCTGCAACTGCGGCTGGCGCAGCTCGACCAGAGTGCCGTCCTTGAAGCGCACCGGCACGCTTTGATAGGTGACCCTCACCTTGCCTTCGGGCACATGGCCAGGGATGGCCATATCCTGCAGCTGTGTGCCGTAGACCGGCTCGGGCACCACGCCCAGGCGTTCGATCTCGCGCAGGTAATGCGGGCTGTCGGGCAGCGACAAGCGGACCAGCATGGAGACGGCGCTGAGCGCGTTGTCTTCGGGCGGATGGCCGCGGCCATCCTTGATGTGGCAGTTCTGGCAGGCATTGGTATTGAACAGCGGCCCCAGGCCGTCACGCGCGGTGGTGGTAGACGGCGCGATGACCCAGGGGCTGCGGAAGAAACTATTGCCCACGCTGAAATCCAGGCGTCGGACCGGAGAAAGATTGGCCGAGGGCATGGAGTAGGCGTTGACATCGAATTTGCGCACGGTGGCCTGCCCCGCGCTCTGTGCTTCGCCCGGCTCTGCCTGGGTGAAACGCGGGGCGTCGTCACACCCGACCAGGCCGCAGGCCAGGAGCAGGAAGACGACACGGGGCAGGGATGGGCGCATGGGTGGAAAGCTGTGGTGAAGGAAGCGGATGTTCGGCCGACGCATGGGGGCTGCAACTGGCGTCGGCGTAGCCTTCTCCAGTGCAGCCCCCGGTTGAATCAGAACTCGTGATCGGCGGTGTCCGGGTTCAGATCGGTGATGCCCAGTTTGCCGGCGGCCTGTTCGATTGCGCCGGTCTGCTTGACCAGGGCGGCGATTGCATCGCGTACCACCTGCTGGCCGGCGGCGTTGTCGGCGCTGATCAACTGGTCGAAGTGCTCGCCCTTGTTGGCGCGGTCGACGATGGCCTGCATCTTCGCTTCGGTGTCGGCCAGATCGGCCTTGAGCGCGGTATCGGCAGCCGGGTCGGCCTTGGCCACCAGTGAGGACAGGCTGGCGCCGGTCAGCTTGGTGCCGTCGGTACGGGTGTACTCGCCCAGGTACACGTTACGGATGCCCTTGGCATTGTAGAAGGCGGAATTGTGCGTGTTGTCGCTGAAGCAGTCGTGCTCGTCTTCCGGCGAGTTGGCTTCGAGCGCGACCTTCATGCGTTCGCCGGCCAGTTCGCCGAGCGACAGGCTGCCCATGCCGAAAAGCATTTTGCGCAGGCCACTGTCGACCGGTTCGCCGACCAGCGTGGCGCGGTAGTTGTCGGCCACGTTGGGCTTCCAGTTGGCGAGCATCTCTTCGAGGTCGCTGACCAGCAGATCGGTGACGGCCTTGAGGTAGGCGCGACGGCGATCGTTGTGGCCGCCGGTGGCGCCCGCGCCGTCCAGGTAGTCGGAGGCAGGGCGGTTGCCGGCGCCAGGGCCGGTACCGTTGAGGTCCTGACCCCAGAGCAGGAATTCGATGGCGTGGTAGCCGGTGGCGACGTTGGCCTCCGAACCGCCCAGCTCGTTCAGGCTGGCAAGCTTCTCGGGAGTGATTTCGCTGACGTCGACCTTGTCTTCACCGACCTGGATTTCCTTGTTGGCGATGATGTTGGCAGTCGCGCCCGGGTTGCCCAGGGCGTGTTCGTAGCTCTTGTCGGTGTAGTCGATCAGGCCTTCGTCCAGCGGCCAGGCATTGACCTGGCCTTCCCAATCGTCGATCAGGGTGTTGCCGAAGCGAAAGGTTTCGGTCTGCAGGTAGGCAGGGCGCGAGGCTACCCAGGCGTCGCGTGCGGCCTTCAGGGTGGCGTCGCTGGGTGCGGCAAGGAAGGCGTCCACGGCTTTCTGCAGCGTCTGGGCAGTGCTCAGCGCGTCTTCGAAGGTGGCGTGCACGATGTCAGCGTAATGGGCAACCACGGCCTTGGCGGCCGCCTCGTCCAGAGTCCCGGAGGCCGTGGGCACCGCAGCCGGGGCCGCCGGGGCGGATGCAGCCGGGGCTGGGGCCTGGGCAGCGGTGGTGGTTTGCTTGTCCTTGCTGTCGCAGCCGGCAAGAGCGATGGCGATGGCCAGCAGACTGGCGGTGGCCAGGGGCGTACGAATCATGGCGAAATCCTGCGTCAAGAGTGGCGAGCGGGCGCGCCTGTGGCGCGCAAAACTGCGCCATAATGCGAAAGATTTGCATTTTCTGTAAAGGGTTAATGTGAAAAAACCTTCAGGCTGGCATGTCTGCCGCTAGGTTTGCGACGGAGTCCGCGCCAGGCTGGTACGGCTGCGCTCGGATTGCTTGAGCAGGGCGGTCAGTTCGCGAGCGGCCAGGGGTTTGCTGTAGAGGTAGCCCTGGCCCTCATGACAGCCCTGGGCGACGATGTACGCTTCCTGCTCCAGCGTTTCCACGCCTTCGGCGATCACCTGCATGTTCAGGCTCTTGCCCAGCTGGATGATCGCCCGGACGATGGTCGCGTCGTCCTCGTCGTTGAGCACGTCCTGGACGAAACTCTTGTCGATCTTGATCTTGTCCAGTGGCAGTGACTTCAGGTAGCTGAGCGAAGAATAGCCCGTGCCGAAGTCGTCGATGGCGATCAGCGCACCCGAGCGTCGCAGACTCAGCAGGTGCTGCGCGGCGGTGCTGATGTCCTCCATCAGGCCGGTTTCGGTGACTTCCAGTTCGAGGCTGCGCGGCGGCAGGCGGTACATTTGCAGGATGTTGCTGACCACCCGCGGCAGTTCGTTGTGATGCAACTGCACGGTCGACAGATTGACCGCCATGCGCAAGCCGCTGAAACCCTGATCGTGCCACTCGCGCAGTTGGCTGCAGGCCTCGTTCAGCACCCACTCGCCGATGGCAATGATGCTGCGGTTCTGCTCGGCCAGCGGAATGAACTGATCGGGTGGCACCAGGCCGTGCTCGGGATGCTGCCACCTCAGCAGTGCCTCGACGCCGACGATCCGGTGGTCGCGGTAGCTGATCTGTGGCTGGTACACCAGATGCAGTTGATTGCGTGCCAGTGCCTCGCGCAGGTCTTTTTCCAGCTCGCGGCGCCGGCGCATCTCGGTGTCGACGCTGGCAATGTAGAACTGGTAGCGGTTGCGCGAGCGGACCTTGGCCAGGGTCATGGTCTGCTCGGCTTTCTGCAGCAGGTTTTCGGTGCTGTCGCCGTCTTCGGGAAACAAGGTGATGCCGATGGTGGCGCGCAGGCGGATGGAGTGCGGGTCGAGCGGGAAGGCCGCGTCGAGGTCGTCGAGGATGCGCTGGGCCAATTCCGCCGCTTCGTAAGGTTGTTCGATGTCGGCCTGGACCAGTGCGAACTGATCGCCGCCCAGGCGGGCCAGGGTGCCGAACCTGCCACTGTGGGCCCGCAGGCGATCGGCCAGCGCGCGCAGCAACTGGTCACCGGTCTGGTAGCCAAACTGTTCGTTGATGCCCTTGAAGTCGTCGAGGCCGACGCACAGCACCGCCACCCGCCGCTGCAGGCGATGGGCGTCGAGCAGGACCTTGTCCAGTTGCTGCTGCAATTGCACGCGATTGGCCAGGCCGGTCAGGAAGTCATGCTGGGCCATGTGCAGCATGCTGTCTTCGGCTTCGTGGCGCAGTTGGGTGTTGCGCTCGATGGAGGCCAGGAGTTGATTGGCGGTATTCACCCATAGGCCCAGCTCGTTGTGTTCATGGCCGCGCGGCAACGGCAATTGGTACTCGCCGGGGCGGTCGGGGTTGATCTGCAGCAAGTGTTTGATGATCCGCGACAACGGCTTGGTCAGCAGCCAGTGATAGATCAGGTACAGCAACAGGCCCAGGGCGAGCGCGCGCAAGGTGCCGGAGATGAAGATGATCACCGAGCTGACGATGAAATCCTCGCCATAGGTGGCGGTGTCCAGGGTGATGTGCAGGTCGCCGTAGTATTCGCTGTAGGGCCCGCGGCCGATCAGGCGTGTACCGAAGCTGCGCTCCTGGCCCAGGATGCGATCGGTCAGCCAGCGGCTGGTCAGGCTCTGCAGCGGACGCGAACGTTCGGCGAGCATAGGTTCGTCGGGATGGCCGATGGAAGCCTGGCGCACGGCATCGTCCTGGAACAACCCTTCGATGACCTGCATGCCCATTTCCCGGTCCAGGCTATAGACCGCCTGGGTCGACGGATCGCGGAACATGGCGAGGATCCGCTCGGCATCGGCGGAGATGGCCTGGCGGGTCTTGTAGCCATCGAAGACGATTTGCGCACAACTGAGCACCATGCCCACGACCAGTGCCGACATCAGTACCACGCGAAGCAACTTGACGGACAAGCTGTTCCTGACTTCCAGCTTCAATGGCAATTCCTTGTTTCGAACGCTTGGCATCAAGATGCCATGAGTATTGGCAACTTACCGTAAGCCGTAAAGCCACAAATGTGCGCGAGCCGTACCGATGGTCTTGAATCCCGGAGGACGCGCCAGTGTGTCGGCCGACCCGGACGTATTCTTGAGCGGCCATGTAGCAACAAGGTAAACGAAGCGTGCCTTCGGCGTATGCAGGCAGGCACAAAAAAGCCCGGCACGAAGGCCGGGCTTTTCAACAGTGCAGCAGGTCAGGCGGTGAACGCCTGGCCTTCGTACTGCTGGGCAACGAAGTCCCAGTTCACCAGGTTCCAGAACGCCTCAACGTACTTGGGACGGACGTTGCGGTAGTCGATGTAATAGGCGTGTTCCCAGACGTCGCAGGTCAACAGCGGGGTATCGCCGTTGGTCAGCGGGTTGCCGGCACCAATGGTGCTGGCCAGGGCCAGGGAACCGTCGGCTTTCTTCACCAGCCAGCCCCAGCCGGAACCGAAGGTGCCGACCGACGTCTTGGTGAATTCTTCCTTGAAGGTGTCGAACGAGCCGAACGCGGTGTTGATGGCTTCGGCCAGGGCACCGGTAGGCTGGCCGCCGGCGTTTGGCGCCAGGCAGTTCCAGTAGAAGGTGTGGTTCCAGACCTGGGCGGCGTTGTTGAAGATGCCACCGGAAGACGACTTGACGATCTCTTCGAGGGTCTTGCCTTCGAACTCGGTGCCAGGCACCAGGTTGTTCAGGTTCACGACATAGGTGTTGTGGTGCTTGTCGTGGTGATACTCCAGGGTTTCCTTGGAGATGTGCGGCTGCAGGGCATCGTGGGCGTAGGGCAGCGGCGGCAATTCGAAAGCCATGGTGATTCTCCTAATCAGGTCTGTTGCGGTTTGCGCAAGGCCGATCACGGGCGGCCTGGAAAACGTCGGCGAGTTTTTACTCTTTGCGACGCAGTGCCGGATCATAGCATCGGCATAGTGGCTTAACCACGCAACAACTGTGTGGAATAGAGGTTCCAGAGCCTTTGCGTGGCCAGACTGACGGTTTCAGGCGAATACCAGTTGCGCGGCTACGGCGAACATCATCACCGCCACCATCAGATCGAGCAGGCGCCAGGTGTTGGGCCGCGCCAGCCAGGGCGCCAGCCACGCCGCAGCCAGGGCCAGGCCGAAGAACCACAGCAGCGATGCGCTGGTGGCGCCGGCGACATAGGCGGCAGGCACGCTTTGCTGGGCGCCGAGCGAGCCGATCAGCAGGACCGTGTCCAGATACACGTGGGGGTTGAGCAGGGTCACCGCCAGGGCGCTGAGCAGCACCGCCCTGCGCGAGCGCAATCCGGCGGTGCCGGCCTGTTCCAGGCTTTGCCGCGAGCAGGCACGGCGCAGGGCCTTGACGCCGTACCAAAGCAGAAACAACGCACCGCCCCAGCGTGCCACCGCCAGCAAGGTCGGATTGTGCGCCAGTACCGTGGCCAGGCCGAACACACCCGCAGCCACCAGCAGCGCATCGCATACCACGCACAGCAGCGCCACGGGCAGGTGATGCTCACGGCGCAGGCTCTGCGCCAGAACGAAAGCGTTCTGCGTGCCGATCGCCATGATCAGGCCGAACGCGACCAGCAAACCGTTCAAGTAACTCTGCCACATCGCTGTATCTCCCATTTGATGCTGGCCATTGTGAGGGGTGGCGCGGTATAAGAAAAAGCAATAGTGCTGATCACTCATTAGGAAATCTGATGTTCGATTACAAGCTGCTCGCCGCGCTGGCCGCTGTGGTGGAGCAAACGGGCTTCGAGCGCGCCGCGCAGGTGCTGGGCCTGTCGCAGTCGGCCGTGTCGCAGCGGATCAAGCTGCTCGAGGCGCGGGTGGGTCAGCCCGTGCTGATTCGCGTCACGCCGCCGGCACCCACCGATATCGGCCGCCGCCTGCTCAACCATGTGCAGCAGGTACGCTTGCTCGAGCGTGACCTGCAGGGGCAGGTGCCGGCGCTGGATGAGCAGGGCATGCCCGAGCGCCTGCGGATTGCCTTGAACGCGGACAGCCTGGGCACTTGGTGGGCCGGCGCGGTCGCGGATTTCTGCATTCGCGAGCAATTGCTGCTGGACCACGTGGTGGAGGATCAGGACGTCGGGCTCAAGCGCATGCGCGCCGGTGAAGTGGCCGCCTGCCTGTGTGCCAGCGAGCGGCCCCTGGCCGGGGCACGCAGCCTGTTGCTGGGGGCCATGCGCTATCGCGCGCTGGCCAGCCCCGAGTTCATGGCTCGGCATTTTTCCGCAGGCTTCGAACCGGCCCATCTGCCCCGCACGCCTGCGCTGGTGTTCGGCCCCGACGATTATCTGCAACATCGTTTTCTGGCGTCGCTGGGGCTGGCGGAAGGTTTTCTCCATCACCTGTGCCCGTCGTCGGAAGGGTTCAACCGGTTGGCCAAGGCCGGGATGGGCTGGGGCATGGTCCCCGAGCTGCAGGTCGAGGATGCACTGGCTGACGGCAGCCTGATCGAGATCGTTGCCGGGCATCCTGTGGACGTGCCGTTGTTCTGGCACCACTGGCGCAACGGCGGGCAATTGCTCGAGCGCCTCACCCGGCATCTGCACGAGGGCGCCGCAAGCTGGTTGGTGCCGCTGTGAGCCCTGCGTGCGTCTACCGCTAGCGGCCCGGTCGCCCACAGCCAGGGTGCCGAGCAGAGAGTGACCTCGAAGAACGCTGCAGGACCTTCCCGAGCTCGTGCTGCGGCAACACATTGAACGATGCACAGCGGAGCAATTCATGAAGATTCTGGTTACCGGCGCAAACGGCTTTATCGGCGGGCGCTTCACGCGCATGGCGTTGGAGCAGGGGCTTGAAGTGCGCATCAACGGTCGCCGGGCCGAAGGGGTGGAGCATCTGGTACGACGCGGCGCACAGTTCATGCAGGGCGACCTGCTCGACCCCGACCTGGCCAAGCGCCTGTGCATCGGCGTCGACGCCGTGGTCCATTGCGCCGGTGCCGCAGGTACCTGGGGCCGCGCACAGATGTTCCAGCAGGCCAATGTCGAGGTCACCGAGAACGTCGTCGAGGCCTGCCTCAAGGAGCACGTGCAGCGGCTGGTATATCTGTCTTCGGCCGCGGTCTGTTTCGACGGTCGCAGCCATCTGGCCATCAAGGAAGAGCAGGTGCCGGGACGTCTGCGCGGGCATGCCGCGCGCAGCAAATGGCTGGCCGAGCGCAAGGTGCTCGGCGCTGCCGAGTTCGGCCTGGAAACCGTTGTGCTGCGAGCACATCGGGTGACCGGTGCGGGCGACGGGCAGCAGTTCGCGCGGTTGATCGAGATGCAGCGCAAGAATCGCCTGCGGATTATCGGCGACGGCTTGAACAAGGTCGACTTCACCAGCGTGCAGAACCTCAACCAGGCACTGCTGGGCGCTCTGACGGCGGGCGATACCGCGCTCAACCAGGTCTACAACATCAGCAATGGCGCGCCGATTCCGCTGTGGGATGTGATCAACTACGTGATGCGTCAGCTGGAGTTGCCCCAGGTACGTCGCTACCGCGACTTCGGCCTGGCCCACGGCAGTGCTGCGGTCTGCGAGTCGGCGTGCCTGCTCTGGCCCGGCCAACCCCGACCGCGCTTGTCGCGTTTTGAAGTCCAGGCCTTGCACGAGCATTTCACCCTGGATATCAATCGCGCTCGGCATTACCTGGGCTACGAGCCACGCACGTCCGTGTGGGCATCGCTGGATGAATTCTGTGGCTGGTGGCGTGCCCAGGGCACGCCCGGCGGTTGAGCCAATCGCCCGGGTGGTCGGCCAGTGCCCGCCGTTGCAAGGGTATACTCGCGGTCCTGGCCATTACCCCGTGACACAAAGGTTTCTCACATGCGCAAAGATGCTCCCGACGACTTCGACGACAACCTGCCCAGTTTGCGTGGTGATACCCGCGACGACCACGAGTTTGCCCCAGTGGGCGGCGGGCGCGATCGCGACGCGTTGTACTCGCGCAACACGCCGGTGGTGCGCGTCAAGGCGCCCAGCACGGGTGCGCTGTGGGCGCTGATCGGCGCGTTGTTCATTGCCCTGGGCGGCCTGGGCTGGTGGAGTTTCCAGCAGATCAACCTGATGGAGCAGCAACTGGTAGCGACTCAGGAGAGTTTTGCGCGCATCAGCGAAGAAGCGGCGGGGCGCCTGCAGGACATCAGCGGCAAAGTAGCCAACACCCAGTCCACTGCCGTATCCGGTAGCGAAGCGCTGCGGGGCGAAATCAAGCAGTTGCAGGACCAGCTGGCGCAACAGACTCAGCAACAGAGTGGCGTGGCCGGCCAGCAGAGCACCTTGCAGACCCGTCTGGAACAGGCCGCGTCTCAGGTGGCTGCGCAGCAGACGCTCAACGAGCAATTGCAGACGCAGTTGAAGGCGCTGGCGACCGAGCTTGCGACGTTGAAGCAGGCACAGCCGGACACCGGCAAGTTGCAGGCACGTCTGGACAGCGTGGACGGCGAGCTAGCCGCGTTGAAGAAGAGCAATCCGGGCGCGCAGCTCGAACGCCTGGAGCAGGATCTCATCGTGCTCAAGAGCGAGCAGGACAATCGACCGGCGGCCACCAGTGGCCCCAGCATCAGCGAGTTCGATGCGTTCCGCGGACAGGCCACGCGCAGCTTGAACACGCTGCAGAGTCAGGTGCAGAACCTGCAGCAGCAGATCAGCCAGCTGCGACGCTGAACGGCCGGGCACGCCTGGCGGCGGCCCGGCCTGCCGCTTACATGCGCGGGTAGTCCAGGTAGCCGGCAGCGCCCTTGGCGTAGAACGTTTCGGGGTGTGGCTCATTCAATGGCGCGTCGGCCTGCAGGCGCTCCGGCAGGTCGGGGTTGGCGATGTACGGCACGCCGAAGGCCACGGCGTCGGCGATGCCATTGGCCAGGGCAGCGTTGGCCGACGCCTTGTCGAAACGCTCGTTGACGATGTACGGACCGCCAAACGCATCACGCAGTTGCGCGGCCAGGCTGTCCTCGCCTTCCTTCTCGCGGGCACAGATGAACGCGATGCCGCGCTTGCCCAGTTCGCGGGCAACATAGGTGAAGGTTTCGGCACGGTTGCCGTCGCCCATGTCGTGCAGGTCGGCACGTGGCGAGAGGTGCATGCCGACACGGTCGGCGCCCCAGACGTCGATGGCCGCATCGGTCACTTCCAGCAGCAGCCGTGCACGGTTTTCCAGGGAGCCGCCATAGGCGTCGGTGCGCTGGTTGGTGCTGCTCTGCAGGAACTGGTCGAGCAGGTAACCGTTGGCGCCGTGGATTTCCACGCCATCGAAGCCCGCAGCCTTGGCGTTCTCTGCGCCCACTCGATAGGCCTCGACGATGTCGGCAATTTCAGCGGTTTCCAGCGCCCGTGGGGTTTCGAAACCGGTGATCGGACGCACCAGGCTGACGTGGCCGTCGGCGGCGATTGCGCTGGGGGCCACCGGCAGCTCGCCGTTCAGGTATTGCGAATGCGAGATCCGGCCCACGTGCCACAGCTGCAGCATGATCCGGCCACCGGCGGCGTGCACGGCCTGGGTGACGTTGGCCCAGCCGCGAACCTGGTCGTTGGACCAGATGCCAGGGGTGTCCGGGTAGCCAACGCCCATGGGCGTCACCGAGGTCGCTTCGCTGAGGATCAGCCCGGCGCTGGCGCGTTGCACGTAGTAGTCGGCCATCATCTGGTTGGGCACGCGGCCCTCGTCGGCGCGGCAACGGGTCAGCGGTGCCATGATGATGCGGTTCGGCAGTTCCAGTGCGCCGAGCTTGATCGGGTCGAAAAGTGTGGTCATGAAGAACAGCCTCTATCAGTGAGTGACGGGTGCCAGGTCCGGCGTCCGGGTCTGGCGAAAAGTGATCAGGGTGACGATCAGGGCAAGCACGGCCAGTGCGGCGGCGGCCAGCGGCACGCTGGTCAGGCCGAGGCCACCGGCGATGACGGCGCCGCCGATCCAGGCGCCCAGGGCGTTACCGACGTTGAAGGCACTGATGTTCAGGGTCGACACCAGGTTGGGCGCCGACTTGCCGAAGGTCACCACGTTGATCTGCAGCGCAGGCACGGCGGCGAATGCCGCGGCGGCCCAGAGGAATAACGTGATTTCGGTCGGGATGACGGCCACTGCGGTCCAGCTCAGCGCGGTGGACACCACGGCCATGGCCGCGAAGACCCCGATCAGGGTGGCACCCAGGCGTCGATCGGCCAGCTTGCCGCCGATGATGTTGCCCACGGTCAGGCCCAGGCCGATCAGCAGCAGGGTGTAGGTGACCCCGCGCGGTGATATGCCGGTGACATCACCCAGCAGCGGCGCGATGTAGGTGAACAGGGTGAACATGGACGCGGCGAACAGCGCTGTCATGCTCAGCGACAGCCAGATCCCGGCGCCCTTGAGGGCCGACAGTTCGGCGACCATGTCCAGCTTGGCTTCTTCGCGATTGCCTGGCAGAAAACGCAGCAGACCGATCAGCGCGATCACGCCGATCAGGGTGACCACCCAGAACGTCGAGCGCCAGCCCGCCGCCTGGCCCAGCGCAGTGCCCAATGGCACGCCCAGCACGTTGGCCAGGGTCAGGCCAGTGAACATCAAGGCCACCGCCGAGGCACGCTTGTTGGGTGCCACCAGCCCTGCAGCCACCACCGAGCCGATGCCGAAAAAGGCACCGTGGGACAGCGCGGTGACCACCCGAGCGAACATCAGCACGTTGTAGTCGCTGGCGATGGCGCAGAGCAGGTTGCCGACGATGAAGATGCCCATCAGCACCACCAGCGCCGCTTTTCGCGGCAGGCGCGCGGTGGCCAGGGCCATGAACGGCGCGCCGATGGCCACGCCCAAGGCGTAGCCGGTGACCAGCCAGCCGGCGCTGGGAATGCTGACGCCGAGGTCGCCCGCCACATCGGGCAGCAGGCCCATGATGACGAACTCGGTGGTGCCGATGGCGAAGGAGCTCAGCGCCAGGATCAGCAGGGATAAAGGCATGAAAAAATCCTTGTCAGAGCTGTGCGCTCATTTGCGCGAGAAACGCCTGGATGACGTCCTCGTTGCGTTTGAAGAAGTGCCACTGGCCAACCTTCTTGCTGCTGATCAGGCCTGCCCGTTGCAGGGTGGCCAGATGCGCCGAGACGGTTGACTGCGAGAGGCCGCAGCGTTGGTCGATCTGCCCGGCACATACACCGTTTTCGGTGCTGTGGTGCTGATCGGGAAACTGCCCCTGGGGATCCTTGAGCCACGCCAGGATTTCCCTGCGCACGGGGTGGGAGAGGGCTTTTATTATTTCGTCGAGATCGAGGGACATGACGTACTCGGCTTATATCGGGACGAAGCGAAATATATATCTGTATTTCGCGATATACAAATATGAATGTGTGCTAACGACGGGTCATTCGGCTATATCGGGTTATAACGATACAGTCGCAATGGTGCTAAGCTGCGCGGTATGAACTACCTGGCACACCTTCATCTCGGCGGTCCTGCACCTGAGCAACTGCTCGGCAGCCTCTATGGCGATTTCGTCAAAGGCCCGCTGGCAGGGCGCTTCAGCGCGCCCATGGAGGCCGGCATTCGCCTGCATCGGCAGATCGATGCATTCACCGACAGTCACCCGCTGGTGCTGCGCGCCATCGGCCGCTTCCCGGCCGAACGGCGCCGCTATGCCGGGATCATCGTCGATGTGTTTTTCGATCATTGCCTGGCGCTGCACTGGGCGGACTATTCCCGGCAGCCGCTGACGGCGTTCACCGACCATGTCTATCGGGTGCTGGCAGCCGAAGCCGAGCTGCCGGGGCGGCTGGCGGCCATGGCGCCGCACATGATCGCCGAGGATTGGTTGGGGTCGTACCGGGATTTCCAGATCATCGAGCGGGTGCTGCAGGGGATCTCACGGCGGTTGTCCAAGCCCGAAGGGCTGGCTGGGGGGTTCGAGGAAGTACAAGCCCTGTACGCGCCACTGACCGAGGATTTCCGCGCGTTCTATCCGGTGGTGCAGGGGTTCGCGCGGGAGAGGCGGTGACTGTACTGACGTATTCGCGAGCCCTCTGCCCGCGAATGACGCAACTCGGAACACCTGACTCACGCCGCCCGCCGCAGCTCCTCAACCTCCCCGAACAACGCGAAGCGCACTGCCTCCTGAGCCTCATAGGCCAGTGCCGCGCGTTCCTTGCCCAGGCTGGCGATCGGCGCCAGCACCTGGATCAACACCTGCCCGCGGGGCTGAGCAAAGATGCGCAGCAAGTGCGACAGCAGATCATCATCGCCTACAAACGGCGCGATCGGATCCAGCTCGCCGTCACGCTGATAGCGGATCGCGATCGGCTGCACCGGTACGCCGGCGTCTATGGCGCTGGACATCAGCCGCCCATGGAACGTACGCAGGCTGTGACCATCGGTGGTGGTGCCCTCGGGGAAGATCATCAGGTCCAGATCGTTGCGCAAGTGTTGGGTCATCTGCCGCCGGATCAACTGGCTGTCGCCCGCGCCGCGACGAATGAACAGCGTGCCGGCCTTGAGCGCCAACCAGCCGGCCACCGGCCAGGTACGCACTTCGGCCTTGGACAGGAACGAAAGCGGCGCCAGCATGCCGAGCAGAGGGATGTCGGTCCAGGAAACATGGTTGCCGACCCACAGCATGGGCTTGTGCGGCAACTCGCCCTGCACGGTCACCTCGAACGGCAGCGCGTTGCTCAGGCGCACCATGAACCAGCGCGACCAGCGCTGGCGACGGCCCATGCAGTCGGGCAGGCGCAGCCGCTCCAGCAGGCTGAACATCGCGGCCAGCGCCAGGCCCAGGCCGATCACCCAGAGCAGGCGCAGGATGCGCGCGTACACGCGCCAGCGCGGCATCACACGGCCGCCTTGAAGTGGCGGGCGTAGCGCGGGCAGAGATCGTCGCGCTTGAGCAGGATGAACACGTCGGCAACCTGGAAATCCGGGTCCCAGCACGGCTCGCCACAGATCTTCGCGCCCAGGCGCATGTAGGCCTTGAGCAGCGGCGGCAGTTCGGCAATCACGTTGCCTGGAATGTCCAGGCTGGGCAGGGGCATCTTCGGCTCGGCGCGCAAGTGCTCGGTGCACAGGTAGCGCTCGCGCAGACGCTGCATGATCGCCTGGGCCTGGATGCCGCCATCCTGCATCGGAATGCTGGCACAGCCCATCAGGTAATCGTAGCCACCTTCGTTCAGCACCTCCGCCAGCTCGCCCCAGAGCACCGCGATGGTGCCGCCGTTGCGGTAGGCGGGGGCCACGCAGGTGCGACCGATTTCCAGGATCGAGCCTTGCAGGTGGCGCAGGCCGTGCAGGCTGAATTCTTCTTCGCTGTAGAAGCGCCCCAGCCGGTCGGCAGCGCGGTGGTCGAGCAGGCGTGTGGTTGCTACCAGTCGCCCGGTGGCCAGGTCGCGCACCCCGATGTGCTGGCAATGGGCATCGTAGTCGTCGATATCCAGACCCTGCTCGGCGCTCTTGAGTTTGGCGTTGAGCTCGGTGCTGAACACGGCGAAGCGCAGGGCCTGGGCCTCGTGCAGAGCTTGCGGGCCGACAAGTCGTTCGGCGTGCAGACGGCGTTCGGTACGGGTGTGGCCAGAGCGTGCGATCTGAGTCATTGCAAGTCTCCAAAAGCCGGCCGGTGAGTGCGGCAGGTCGATTTTGCTAGGCATGGCCAGCCTAGGAAGACCCGGTGTCATCACCATGAAGCTTTGGTGATGCTTGCGTGACAGCCCTCGACTGCCATACGCCACACAACTCTTGCAGCGAACGGCTGTCATACCCGCACTGCACACTCGCTCCAACCTCGATCACGAGCCTTCCCCGCATGCCGCGTCTGCTTATCCTGTCGATCTCTCTGCTGTGCGCGTTACCGGTGTGTGCGCAGAATTGGCCATCCGAGCGATGGAGCCAGGCACCGGCACCGGCGTCGCCGGCCATTGCCGCCCTGGAGCAATACGCGTTCGTCGCCCGCGATGACGCCGTGCGCGAAGGCGTGCGCACCGATGCGCTGCTGGTGGTCCGCGACGGCGAGATCATCTACGAGCGCTACGCCGGCCCCGGTGCTGCCGACCGGGTGCATGCCACCTGGTCGATCAGCAAGAGCCTGCTGGCCACGGTAATGGGCGTGGCCTATGGCGAAGGGCGTTTTGCCCTGCAGGATGCCGCCGCTGACTATTTCCAGCCCCTTGCCCAGCACCGCGATATACGCGTGCAGGACCTGTTCCACTGGGCGTCGGGGCTGGACTGGCAGGAAGACTACGAATATGCACCGCTCAATTCCTCGGTGGTGGCGATGCTCTACACCCGTGGTCATCACGACATGGCCAGCTATGCGGCGAGCCACCGGCGTGCCTACGTGCCCGGCGAACATTTCCGCTACTCCAGTGGCGACAGCAATCTGCTCGCCGCAGCGCTGCGCAACATGGTCGGCCTGCACGAGTACCCGGACTATCCCTGGCAGGCGTTGTTCACGCCTCTGGGTATCGACCAGGCGGTGTGGGAAACCGATGCCAGCGGCACATTCGTCGCCTCGTCCTATGCCTACCTGACCGCGCGCGATCTGGCCCGCGTGGGCCTGCTGATGCAGCGCGATGGTCAATGGCGTGGCCGGCAATTGCTGCCGCAGGCGTGGGTGGCCTTCAACCGCAAGCCGTTCGCTCCGAGTGAGCACGTTGCGGGAGAGCCCGCAGCAGGCGCGCACTGGTGGCTCAACAGCAATATGGCCTGGCCCCATGCTCCGCGCAGCACCATGGCAGCACTGGGGCATTGGGGACAGGCGCTGTACGTGCTGCCCGAGCAACGCCTGGTGGTGGTGCGCTATGCCGACGACCGCGATGGCAGCTTCAGCCACGATGCGCTGTTGCAGCGGATCGTGGCCGCCTTCGCCGCACCGGGTGGCCAATGAGCACTGGCAAGCGCGCCTGGGCGGCGCTCGGCCTGCTGCTGTCGCTGGCGGCGGCCACTTGGCTGTGGCACGAACGCACGCAGTTGCTGGCCTTTCCCGACATTCTCAGCGCCTTTTCAGCGAAGGAATACTGTTCGTGCCGCTATGTGCTGCAAAACAGTGCCGACTACTGTCAGAGCTACATCAAGCAGTATCTGCCGCTCAGCAGCCTGAGCGAGGACGCTGGCCAGCGGCGGGTTATGGCCAGCGGCCTGGGGCGCAGCAATACGGCGGCCTGGGTTGGGCCCCGGCAAGGCTGCCGATTGATTCCCGGGAGCGACGGATGAACCGGCCCGAACCTGGTCTGCCTGCACCCGCCACCGATGTCTCCATCCACCTGGTTACAGGACTGCCCATGCGTGAATCGAACGGCTTGCAAGCGACCCTATCTGTCATGCAGGGGCGCTGACATGGGCGGGCCGGTGTTTCCGTGGCGCGAGAGCAGCGAATTCGAGTTGCTGATCGACGGGCCGCAGTTCTTCCCGCGCATGCTCGAGCGTATCGGCGAGGCCGAGCACGCGATCGATCTGGAACTGTACCTGGTGGAGGCAGGCGCCTGTGCCCAGGCCGTGGTCCAGGCACTGCACGCGGCGGCCGCACGGGGCGTGCATGTACGCTGCCTGTTCGACCACTACGGCTCGCTGGCCTTCACCGCAGAACTGCGCGCGCAGTTGACCGACGTCGGGGTGGAGCTGCGTTTCTACAACCCGATCAGTTGGCGCCGGGGCGTGCGCAACCTCTACCGCGACCATCGCAAACTGTTGCTGGTGGACCAGCAATGGGCGATGGTCGGCGGCACCGGTGTCACCGACGAGTTCTGGCAGCCGAATGAAAGTGTCAGCGAATGGCATGAGGTAATGGTGGCCATGACCGGCACCTTGGTCGCTGACTGGCAGATGCTGTTCGACCGCCAATGGCGCGCCAACCTGCGGCGTACCGCCTGGCGTCCGCCTACCCATTTCGGCTTGGCGCGCGTGCCACCCATGCCCGACGGCGGCCAGGGGCTGGGTCGGGTCGCCTACGCCGATGCCCGGCAACATCGCGACATTCTGCAGTCACTGGTGCGCGCACTGAACAGCGGACAGCGCCGCATCTGGCTGGCGACACCGTATTTTCTGCCGACCTGGAAGGTCCGCCGTTCGCTGCGTCGCGCCGCCAGCCGCGGCATCGACGTCAGGCTGTTGCTCACCGGTCCGCGCACCGACCACCCATCGGTACGCTATGCCGGCCATAACTATTACCCGAAGTTGCTCAAGGCGGGGGTCAAGATCTATGAATACCAGCCCTGTTTCCTGCACTTGAAAATGGTCTTGATCGACGACTGGGTCAGTGTCGGTTCGTGCAACTTCGACCATTGGAACCTGCGCTTCAATCTGGAAGCCAACCTCGAAGCGCTGGACCCTGGCTTGACTACGGCAGTGGAACGCAGCTTCATCACTGACTTCGCCGCCAGCCACGAAGTCAGCCTGGCCGATTGGCGCCGTCGGCCGTTCTGGGGGCGTGTTCAGCAACGCATTTTCGGCTGGATGGATCGCCTCAGCGTGGCGGTGTTTCGGCGCCGGGGCTGAGGCCGCCCGACAACCGTGGCCTCATGCGGGGCAGGGCTCTACACTGTCGCGCAACTGCGCACAGGACACCTCAGTGACTTCCAGCATTTTCTGGTACGACTACGAAACCACCGGTATCAATCCGCGCTGCGATCGGCCCTTGCAGGTCGCCGGCATCCGCACCGATGCAGAACTCAACGAGATCGCCGCGCCGGTCAATCTGTACTGCCAGCCCAGTGACGACATTCTCCCGCACCCGGCAGCCTGCATGATCACCGGCATCACGCCGCAGCGCCTGGCCGATCGCGGCCTGAGCGAGGCTGACTTCATGACCCGGGTCCACGCCCAGCTGGCGATGCCCGGTACCTGCGGGGCCGGCTACAACACCTTGCGCTTCGACGATGAAATGACCCGCTACAGCCTCTATCGCAACTTCTTCGACCCTTACGGTCGCGAGTGGCAGGGTGGCAACAGCCGGTGGGACTTGATCGACGTGGTCCGCGCTGCCTATGCGCTGCGCCCCGAGGGCATCCACTGGCCGCAGGTGGACGGACGGGCGAGCATGCGCCTGGAGCTGCTCACGGCCGCCAACGGCATCGACCATGGTCAGGCGCACGATGCGTTGTCCGACGTGCGTGCGACCATTGCGCTGGCGCGCTTGATTCGCCAGCGCCAGCCTCGGCTATACGACTGGCTGTTCCAATTGCGTGGCAAACAACGGGTGCAGGAAAACATCCAGCTGTTGCAGCCGCTGGTACATGTTTCCGGGCAATTCGGCGCAGCGCGACGCTATGCCGCAGTGGTGTTGCCATTGGCTTGGCATCCAAAGAATCGCAATGCCTTGATTGTCTACGACCTGGCTCATGATCCGCAGCCGTTGATCGAGCAAAGTATCGAGGTATTGCAAGAGCGTCTGTACAAACGCCGCGAGGATCTCGCGGAGGGCGAGGCGCCATTGCCTTTGAAACTTCTGCACATCAATCGCTGCCCGGTAATAGCCCCGCTCGGCGTACTGCGCGACGAAGATTGGCAACGCCTGAATCTGGACAAGCCGCTTTATCAAGCTCGGGCAATGCGTTTGTGCGATGCCCAACCGCAATGGCATTACAAATTGTCACCGTTGTATCAAGCGCAGGCGTTTTCCGAGAGTGTCGATCCGGAACAACAGTTGTATGACGGGTTCATCGGTGACCGCGACCGGTTATTGTGCGAACGGATTCGCACATTGGATCCAGAACAGTTGGCGACAGCTCAGTGGGTATTCGATGACGAGCGCCTGCCTGAATTGTTGTTCCGTTACAGGGCGCGCAACTTTCCGCATACCCTGAATCCTCTTGAAACACAGCGTTGGTTGCAATTCTGCCAACAGCGCCTGAGTGATCCACTATTGGGCGCGCCCAATACTCTGCAAGGTTTCAATGCCGCGCTGGCCGACTGCATGGTCAAGGCCGATCCGGCGCAGACCCAGGTGCTGAATCACTGGCAGACCTACGCGCAGGCACTGGCGGCGCGCCTGGGCCTACAGCCGACTTGAATTGAAGTCGCGGCCATAAAAAACGCCAGTCACAGGACTGGCGTTTTTTTATCTACAGGCTGTAATCTACAGACTGCGATCCAAACGATGTAGCGATCAGCCGAGGAAACTGGCCCAGCTTTCGACCACGTCACCACCCCATTTGGCTTTCCATTCTTTCAGGGTCTTGTGGTTGCCACCCTTGGTCTCGATGACTTCACCGTTGTGCGGGTTCTTGTATTGTTTGACCTTGCGCGCGCGCTTGGTGCCGGTAACTTTGCCCGGGGCAGGGCGCGGTGCCTTGTTCAACTTGGCTTCCGGATCCAGCAGGGCAATGATGTCACGCAGTGATTTCTGGTATTCGCCCATCAGGGTACGCAGTTTGCCTTCGAATTCCAGTTCGGTTTGCAATTTGTCGTCTTCGGACAGGTTCTTCAAGCGTGCCTGAAGCTCTTTGATAGCCTCTTCGGTTGCGCGATATTCGTTGATCAGGGACATGGTCATACCTCGGTAATGCAAGTGTCAGTGGAAACAGTGTCGTGATAATAAGCATCCACCGAGGCCAAGTAAACATTTAACGGAAACACTGCGTTGATACCGACAGTGCCTGCAACATCGAGGTGAATGATTTTTCATGTCATTACCGGGCAGATCTATTTAATACCTGTGACTCCATCGACAGTGTGCCGGCCGACCCGTTCGGTGGAGCGGGGCGGATGTGCGACACGCTTGAAAGGCTGCAATCAATACTGCAGATTCGGCCGTCAGCCGCTAGAATGGCGCCCTTTGCGAAGTTTCTGGAGTTTGAATACATGCGCACTTTTCGGCTGGTGACCGCTTGCCCGGACCGCGTTGGCATCGTTGCCAAAGTCAGCCATTTCCTGGCGTCCCACAACGGCTGGATCAGCGAATCGAACCACCACTCCGATGACCAGAACGGCTGGTTCTTCATGCGCCACGAAATTCGTGCCGACACCCTGCCGTTCGACATCGACGCCTTCCGCGAAGCCTTCGCGCCCATCGCCGAAGAATTCGCCATGGAATGGCGGGTCACCGACACCGCGCAGAAGAAGCGCGTGGTGCTCATGGCCAGCCGCGAATCCCACTGCCTGGCCGACCTGCTGCACCGCTGGCACAGCAACGAGCTGGACTGCGACATCGCCTGCGTGGTGTCCAACCACGACGACCTTCGCAGCATGGTCGAATGGCATGGCATTCCCTACTACCATGTGCCGGTCGACCCTCAGGACAAACTGCCGGCGTTCGCCGAAGTCTCGCGCCTGGTCGATCAGCACCAGGCCGATGTCGTGGTGCTGGCGCGTTACATGCAGATTCTGCCACCGCAGTTGTGCCAGGCCTATGCCGGCAAGATCATCAACATCCACCACAGCTTCCTGCCGTCTTTCGTCGGCGCCAAGCCTTACCACCAGGCCTCGCTGCGCGGCGTGAAACTGATCGGTGCCACCTGTCACTACGTCACCGAGGAGCTGGACGCCGGCCCGATCATCGAGCAGGACGTGGTTCGCGTCAGCCACAGCGACAGCATCGACGACATGGTGCGCTTCGGTCGCGATGTCGAGAAAATGGTCCTGGCCCGTGGCCTGCGCTATCACCTCGAAGACCGCGTGATGGTGCACGGCAACAAGACCGTAGTCTTCAGCTGAGCATGGACGAGCCGGGCGACAAGGCCAGTGCCAAGCCGTTGCCGGTGCTCGGTGCGGGCTGTGCGAGCCGCTTCGATCCCGAGGCGCTGAGCGAGGAGCACGGCACCGATTTTCCGGGTGCCGAGGCGTTGTGGGCGCAGCAGCTGCGGGAACAGCAGCAGGGCGAGCCTGCCAGCGACGTCGACACGCCCGCTGCGGTCAAGCCTGGCGGGCCCGCAGCAGCTTGTTGAGCAAGGGTTTGCCCAACAGGGCGACGAACACCGGGCCGCCGGCGATCAGGTAGAAGTAGTAGGTGACCAGCCGCCAGATCAGAATGGCGGCGGCAGCGGTCGACTTGCCTACCATGGGCGCCAACAGGGCGGCCGAGGCCAGCTCGGCGGCGCCCGCGCCGCCGGGCAACAGGCTGAACTGGCCGGCGCTCAGGGCCAGCATCTGAATCAGAAAGCTCCACGCCCAGTCCACCTCGCTGCCCAGCCCCTGCAAAGTGAAATACAGCACGCTGTAGCGCAGCGTCCAGTGCACGCAGGTCAAGGCAAACACCTGGGCAAGCACGCGGCGGGGCAGGCGGAAGTTGTCAGCGAAAGCGTCGAGAAAATGCAGCAGTTTGCGCGCCCAGCGCCGTCGTGTGGCGGGCTTGATGCGCAGCAATTGCAGGAGCCGGCCGTTGATCTTGATCACCGGGCGGTGATAGCGCGCCAGTACCGCACAGGCGATCAACGCGGCCGTCATCAGAACCCCGCTGGCCAGCAGCATGCTTTCCAGTGCCTGGCTGAGGTTGTGAAACAGCGCGTAGACCAGAATGCACAGCAGGGTGAAGAAGAAGAACATCAGGTCGTTGAGCTGGTCCATGGCGAACACGGCGCTGGTCTTGGCCGCGCCGATGCCCTGGCGTCCCAGCAAGGCCAGCAGGGTCAGTGGTGCGCCGCTGCCGCCCGGGGTGGCGCAATAGGCGAACTCTGCCGCCATCACTACCGCAACCGTCTTCAGCCGACCGATGCGTGCGGCCTGCTCGGCCAGCAGCAGCCGCAGGCGCATGGCATTCACCACCCAGCCGACGCAGATCATGCCGAACATGCCCAATAGCAGAAGCAGCGAGAACCCGCGCAGGCGCTGGAGCATTTCGCTGCCGCCCATGACGATGGGAATGAGCACGGCGACGGCGATGATCAGAACCAGCCACAGCATACGACTCATGGTAGGCGAGTCGTCGCCAGGTTCGAGGGCGGGGAAAGGCGAGTGCGCTGCATGGAAGAGTCCGTATGGGCCGGCGTCGGGCCGTCGTGGGCGAGATGATAGCCGCGTCGGCGCGATTCGTCAGCGACTTGGATTCACCCAGGATTTTTTCCTGCACACCGGCCGGTTTGGCATTACGCTGGGTCAGGCTTCATTGAATAACAGCAGAGGTGCAACATGACGGATGCCCGACACGTATTGTTCGGTGCCGACCTGAGCGGCGAGCCAGTGGGTCTGGACCTGCGCCTGGCCAACCGCCACGGTTTGATCGCCGGTGCCACTGGAACCGGCAAGACGGTCACCCTGCAGCGCTTGGCCGAGGCATTCAGCGAGGCCGGGGTGGCGGTCTTTGCCGCCGATATCAAGGGTGATCTGTGCGGCCTGGGCGCCAGTGGCAATCCGCAGGGCAAGATCGCCGAGCGGATTGCGCAGATGCCATGGCTGGAGTACCGCCCCCAGGCCTGCCCGGTCACCCTCTGGGACATTCATGGGCAGTCCGGCCATCCGCTGCGCACCACGCTCAGCGAAATGGGGCCGCTGCTGCTGGGCAGCCTGCTGGAACTCACCGACAGCCAGCAATCCGCGCTGTACGCCGCCTTCAAGGTAGCCGACCGCGAAGGCTTGCTGCTGCTCGACCTCAAGGATCTCAAGGCGCTGCTCAACCACCTCCGGGACAACCCAGAGCTGCTCGGTGACGACAGCGCGCTGATGACCACGGGCTCGAGCCAGGCCCTGTTGCGCCGCCTTGCCACGCTGGAGCAGCAGGGCGCCGAAGCGCTGTTCGGCGAGCCGGCCCTGCGCCTGGAAGACATTCTGCACCCCGACGCCGATGGCCGCGGCCGCATCCATCTGCTCGACGCCAGCCGCCTGGTGCACGAGGCGCCGAAAGTCTACGCCACCTTCCTGCTGTGGCTGCTGGCTGAGCTGTTCGAGCAATTGCCCGAACGCGGCGACGCCGACAAGCCGTTGCTGGCGCTGTTTTTCGACGAAGCCCACTTGTTGTTCAACGGCACCCCCAAAGCCCTGCAGGATCGCCTGGAGCAAGTGGTGCGGTTGATTCGCTCCAAGGGCGTCGGCGTGTACTTCGTCACCCAGTCCCCCAGCGACCTGCCCGATGCGGTGCTGGCCCAATTGGGCCTGCGCATCCAGCACGGTCTGCGGGCGTTCACCGCCCGAGAGCAGAAAGCGCTCAAGGCGGTTGCCGAAGGTTTCCGCCCCAACCCCGCGTTCGACACCCTGGCGGTGCTGACCGAGCTGGGCACCGGCGAGGCCTTGGTCGGAACGCTGGAGGAGAAAGGCACCCCGGCGATGGTCCGGCGCGTCTCGATCGCGCCGCCGCAGTCGCGTATCGGCCCGCTGACGGACGCCGAGCGTGCCGCCGTGGTCCGCGGCTCTGCACTGGTTGGGCGCTACGATCAGCCAGTGGATCGCGAGTCCGCCTATGAACTGCTGACCGCGCGCAAACTGGCGCCCGCCGCCGACCCCGCACAACCGCCCGCGCCAAGCCTGGCCGACAAGGCCGGCGAGTTTCTCAGTGGCGCTGCGGGGCAGGCATTGAAGTCAGCGATGCGCCAGGCGGCCAACCAGTTCGGTCGCCAGTTGGTCCGCGGCTTGATGGGGTCTTTGCTGGGCGGCAGCAAGCGCAAGTAGCGTCACCGTTTTCCCACCCATGCAAAAAGGCGCCCGCGGGCGCCTTTTCTGCAACTGTCGCTCATTACCTAGCCGACCAGTTGGCTCGCCAACCAGAACAGCCCGGCCGCCAGGCCCATGGAGGCCGGCAGGGTCAACACCCATGCCAGCATGATGGTGCGCACCGTGCCGCCCTGCAGCCCGCTCTTGTTGGCCACCATGGTGCCAGCGACGCCCGAGGACAGGATGTGGGTAGTCGACACCGGCAGGCTGAACACGTTGGCTGCGCCGATGGCGCACGCTGTGACGATCTGCGCCGACATGCCCTGGGCGTAGGTCATGCCTTGTTTGCCGATCTTCTCGCCGATGGTCAGCACCACGCGTTTCCAGCCGACCATGGTGCCGGTACCCAAGGCCAGCGCCACGGCCAGGATGACCCAGAACGGCGAGTATTCGGTGGTTGCGGTGAGGTCCTTGCGCAGCTTCTCGAGGTCGGATTTCTCACGCGGCTCCAGTGCTGGCAACTTGCCGACCTTCTTCGCCGTGTCATCCAGGCAGAGCAGGTAGCGACGCACTTCGATGCGACGCTCGGCCGCCAGCGAATGGTAGTCGGAGACACCTTCAAGCGTGCTCAACAGCGCTGCGATGGTAGGTTCGGTCTGCTGCGGATTGCAGCTGAACTTCTCTGGCAGATCGCCCTGCTGGGCTTTGCCCAGCGCCAGGAACTCACCCAGGGTGGCCTGGTTGCGCTGGTAGAACTGGCTCAAGTGCTGGGTCGCGTCGCGGGTCCGCTCGATCTGGTAGGTGGTCGAGTTCAGGTCAAGTACGAACTGCTGCGGGACGATACCGATCAATACCAGCATGATCAGGCCGATGCCCTTCTGGCCATCGTTGGAACCGTGCACGAAACTCACGGCCATGGCCGACAACACCAGCACCAGGCGATTCCAGAACGGTGGGTGCTTCTTGTCGTCCAGTTTGCGCCGCTGCTCCGGGGTCTTGTGCATCTTGGACGCCGGACGCCACCATTTCAGGCCGATCAGCACCAGGGCCGCCGCCACGAAGCCGGCGATGGGCGAGAACACCAGCGAGGCGCCGATGTCGATTGCCTTCTGCCAGTTGACGCCGTCGCCCAGGGGGATGTCGTTGATCAAGGCATTGGCCAGACCCACGCCCAGGATCGAACCGATCAGGGTGTGCGAACTCGAGGCCGGAATGCCGAAATACCAGGTGCCCAGGTTCCAGGTAATGGCCGCGGCCAGCAGCGAGAACACCATGGCCAGGCCATGTCCGGTGTTGACGTTGATCAGCAACTCCACCGGCAGCAGGTGGACGATCGCGTAAGCCACGCCAACGCCGCCCAGCAGCACGCCCAGGAAGTTGAAGATACCGGACAGGAATACGGCCAGGTGCGGCGGCATTGCCTTGGTGTAGATGACTGTGGCCACCGCGTTGGCGGTGTCATGAAAGCCGTTGATGAATTCGAAGGTGAGAACAAACGCCAGCGCTAAGAACAGGCTGACCAACACCCACGCATCCAGTGCGCTGAATAATTCGATCATGAAGGTTTTGTGACCGGGCCATTGAGGGGGCGCGATTATGCCAGAAATCGACGCGTTATGACCCCCCAGGCGCTGACCGGTGGGTCCGCTTTTCCGGCATTCAGCAGGCAGTGGCGAGGGCTGACGCCAATGCAGCAGGCACCTTGGCCCCGAAAATTCGGGCTCTCGGTAGCAGGCAACGTCCCGCATACAACCCTGAATAATTCAAACGGGCGTATGAAATCTGTCGCCACATGACGCATTTTTGATGGCAATTGACGTGGCAGGGCCGGCGCGGTGCGTCGTGCCACGTCAATATCAGGCGTTAGGCTGTTGCAGGTCTTTTTCGATCTTCTGGATCTCTTCCTGGAATGCCAGATCGACAATGCTGGCACGTTTGCGCCAAGGTTTGCGTTCGGGTTCCGGCTGAGCAGCGTAGGTGGTGATCTCGCCGCCGTAGACTTCCTTGTAACGTTGTTCCTGGCGCTCCAGTTGCGCGCGCAGTTCGTCTTTCGTCACATTCATTACTCTGATAAATGGAAAGTTGAAACCGGCTGACAGGGTTTCTCCAGCGCCGTGCCAGTTGGCGAACGCATTGTAGCGAGTCGCAGTGTCAACGGGGCACCTGGGTCTGTCATCGAATGTGTGTAGCTCGACTCGATACACACTAGGAAAACGCAAACAGGGATAAGTTTCAGCACCGGCCACGAAACGCCCGCTGCACAGGTTTGCGATTATCGCCCGCTGGTTCGATAATCGCCCTGGGCAGTTCCCAGTATCCAGAGGGCAGTTTGATGAGCGAAGACACTCCACCGGCAGCCTCGACAGTGCCCCAGCGAACTGCGTTCAGCTCCCTGGCTCCGCCGATCGTGGCATCGCCGGCCAAGCGCATCCAGGCGTTTACCGGCGATCCCGACTTCATGACCTCGCTGGCCCGCGGGCTGGCGGTGGTGCAGGCATTCCAGGAGCGCAAGCGACACCTGACCATCGCGCAGATCAGCCACCGCACCGAAATCCCTCGGGCCGCCGTGCGACGTTGCCTGCATACCCTGATCAAGTTGGGCTACGCCACCACCGATGGGCGCACCTACTCGCTGTTGCCCAAGGTCCTGACCCTTGGCCATGCCTACCTGTCGTCGACACCCCTGGCGGTGTCGGCACAGCCGTATCTGGATCGCATGAGCGAACAGTTGCACGAAGCCTGCAACATGGCCACGCTCGAAGGCGACGACATCCTCTACATCGCGCGCTCGGCCACGACCCAGCGGCTGATCTCCGTGGACCTGTCGGTGGGCGGCCGGCTGCCGGCGTATTGCACCTCCATGGGCCGCATATTGCTCGCCGCGCTCGACGACGCCTCGTTGCACGAATACCTGCAGCACACCGACCTTGCTCCCAAGACCAGCCGTACCTTGACCAGCAAGGTGACATTGCTCGAATGCCTGGAGCGGGTTCGCCAGCAGGGCTGGTGCATCGTCGATCAGGAGCTGGAGCAGGGCCTGCGTTCGATTGCCGTGCCGGTGTACGACGCGTCGGGCCAGGTGCTGGCGGCGCTCAACGTCAGCACCCACGCCGGTCGGGTGACGCGGGCGGAACTGGAGCAACGCTTCCTGCCGATCATGCTGGCTGCCAGCCGCGACTTGAGTGCGCAACTGTTCGCTTGAACCATCGTGGCCAGCGTGGGCATTGCAGTGTGCGGTGACCGCACACATCTGCAGGTGCGCGATTGACCGGGCCGGGGCGCGCTGACTAATGTCCATCGCATCGACTGCTCAGGCATGTGTCGATGTGCCAGTCTTTCCCGAATAACTACAATGACAAGAACAATAATGAACAGACCTGCCAACGCTGCAGGGGTGTGCCTGGATGTGCAGACCCTGATCAACGACCGACCGCTGTCGCGCTACCAATGGCGCGTGGTCATCCTTTGTTTCCTGATCGTCTTTCTCGATGGCCTGGACACCGCCGCCATGGGCTTCATCGCGCCCGCGCTGTCGCAGGAGTGGGGCATCGACCGGGCCAGCCTGGGGCCGGTGATGAGCGCCGCGCTGATTGGCATGGTGTTCGGCGCGCTGGGCTCCGGGCCCTTGGCCGACCGCTTCGGGCGCAAGCTGGTGCTGGTTGGGGCGGTGCTGGTGTTTGGCGGGTTCAGCCTGGCATCGGCCTACAGCAGCAACGTCGATCAACTGCTGATCCTGCGCTTTCTCACCGGCTTGGGGCTGGGCGCGGGTATGCCCAACGCCACCACGCTGTTGTCCGAATACACCCCCGAACGCTTTCGTTCGCTGTTGGTGACCAGCATGTTCTGCGGTTTCAACCTGGGCATGGCCGGTGGTGGGTTCATGTCCGCCAAGCTGATTCCTGCCTTCGGCTGGCACAGCCTGCTGTTGCTCGGCGGTGTGCTGCCGCTGCTGCTGGCGGTGGTGCTGATGGTCTGGCTGCCCGAGTCGGCGCGGTACCTGGTGGTACGCAACAAAAGCGTGGAAAAAATCCGTCGTACCCTTGCACCGATAGACCCTGAGCAAGTGGCGCGGGCCGAGCGTTTCAGCGTTCCCGAACAGAAAACCGTCAAAGCGAGCAACGTCCTCGCCGTGATCTTTTCGGGCACCTACCGTGCCGGGACCTTGCTGCTGTGGCTGACCTACTTCATGGGTCTGGTGATCGTCTACCTGTTGACCAGCTGGCTGCCGACGCTGATGCGCGACAGCGGCGCGAGCCTAGAGCAGGCCGCCTTCATCGGCGCGCTGTTCCAGTTCGGCGGTGTACTGAGTGCCGTAGGCGTGGGTTGGGCGATGGACCGGTTCAACCCGCACAAGGTCATCGCCACGTTCTACCTGCTGGCTGGCGTATTCGCCTACGCGGTAGGGCAAAGCCTGGGCAACATCACCGTGCTGGCGACGCTGGTGCTGATCGCCGGGATGTGCGTCAACGGCGCGCAGTCGGCGATGCCGTCGCTGGCCGCGCGGTTCTACCCGACGCAGGGGCGCGCCACCGGTGTGTCGTGGATGCTGGGCATCGGCCGTTTCGGTGCAATTCTGGGTGCCTGGATGGGCGCGACGCTGCTCGGCCTGGGCTGGAATTTCGAGCAGGTACTGACTGGGCTGGTCGTCCCTGCCGTACTGGCCACCGTGGCCTTGTTGATCAAGGGGCGCGTCAGCCACGCCGACGCTACCTGAAGCGCGCCGCTGTACTGTTCGATAATCGAACAGATAGTCGATAATCGGATTGTTCGTGTGAGGCTGGCGCCCTAACCTGTATGCCAGCTTCATTCAAACAAGATGGCTCACAGTACCGAGGAGTCCTGCCCACATGGCTGCAATTCTGTCGCTCACCGACGCGGTGAAGCAATTCGTCAACGATGGCGACACCATCGCGCTCGAAGGCTTCACCCACCTGATTCCAACCGCTGCAGGTCACGAGATCATTCGTCAAGGCAAGAAAGACCTTACGCTGGTGCGCATGACCCCCGACCTGATCTACGATCAGTTGATCGGCGCCGGTTGCGCTCGCAAGTTGATCTTCTCGTGGGGCGGCAACCCCGGTGTCGGTTCGCTGCATCGACTGCGCGACGCAGTCGAGAAGCAGTGGCCGCAAGCGCTGGAGATCGAAGAGCACAGCCATGCCGACCTGGCCAATGCCTATGTGGCCGGCGCCTCGGGCCTGCCGTTTGCGGTGTTGCGGGCCTATGCAGGCTCCGACTTGCCCAAGGTCAACCCATTGATCAAGACGGTCACCTGCCCGTTCACTGGCGAAGTGCTGGCCGCTGTGCCTTCGGTCCGTCCAGACGTCACAGTGATCCATGCGCAGAAAGCCGACCGCAAGGGCAACGTGCTGCTGTGGGGCATCCTCGGCGTGCAGAAGGAGGCCGCCTTGGCCGCCAAGCGCTGCATCGTCACGGTGGAAGAAATCGTCGACGACCTGCAGGCCCCCATGAACTCCTGTGTACTGCCAACCTGGGCACTGACTGCGGTCTGCCACGTACCGGGTGGGGCACATCCGTCCTACGCCCACGGCTACACCGAGCGCGACAACGTGTTCTACCAGGCCTGGGACCCTATCGCGCGAGACCGGCAGACCTTTACCGCCTGGATCGACACCTACATCCGTGGCACCCAGAACTTCAGCGAATACCAGGCGAAACTGGCCAGCGCAGCGCAGGTGACCCCATGACTTACTCCACCAACGAGATGATGACCGTCGCGGCTGCGCGGCGCTTGCGCAACGGCGCGGTGTGCTTCGTCGGCATCGGCCTGCCGTCCAAGGCCGCCAACCTGGCCCGTCTGACCTCCTCGCCGGACGTGGTGCTGATCTACGAATCCGGTCCGATTGGCGCTAAACCCACCGTGCTGCCCTTGTCCATCGGCGACGGCGAACTGGCGGAAACCGCCGACACGGTGGTGCCGACGGGTGAGATCTTCCGCTACTGGCTGCAGGGTGGACGTATCGACGTCGGCTTCCTCGGCGCCGCCCAGGTCGACCGTTTCGGCAACATCAACACCACCGTGGTGGGCGACTATCATCAGCCCAAGGTCCGCCTTCCGGGCGCTGGTGGGGCGCCGGAAATCGCCGGTTCAGCCAAGAGCGTGCTGATCATCCTCAAGCAGTCGCACCGCAGCTTCGTCGAGAAGCTCGATTTCCTCACGTCGGTGGGCCACGGTGACGGCGGCGACTCGCGCAAGCGCCTGGGCCTGCCGGGGCAAGGCCCGGTGGGGATCATCACTGACCTGTGCATCATGGAACCGGAAGCCGGCACCAACGAGTTCGTGGTCACCTCCATCCACCCCGGTGTGACCCGCGAGCAGATCAGTGCTGCCACCGGCTGGAAGGTCCGCTTCGCCGACGACGTGCAGACCACGGCCGAGCCCGACACCACCGAACTGGAGGCGTTGCGCGCCCTGGAAGCACGCACCGCGGCCGCCCATGGCCAGGCGCCGGGAGAAGCATGATGCGTGACGTATTCATTTGCGATGCGGTACGTACGCCCATCGGTCGCTTTGGCGGCAGCCTGGCCAACGTGCGTGCCGACGACCTGGCCGCCGTGCCGATCAAGGCGTTGCTCGAGCGTAACCCGACGGTGGATTGGGCGCAGGTCGACGAAGTGTTCATGGGCTGCGCCAATCAGGCGGGCGAAGACAACCGCAACGTCGCACGCATGTCGCTGCTGCTGGCCGGCCTGCCCGAAGGCGTGCCGGGCGTGACCCTCAACCGCTTGTGTGCTTCGGGCATGGATGCGGTGGGCACGGCGTTCCGCGCCATTGCCAGTGGCGAGATGGAGCTGGCGATTGCCGGTGGTGTTGAATCGATGTCGCGCGCACCCTTCGTCATGGGCAAGGCCGACGCCGGTTTTTCCCGCAACATGAAGCTGGAAGACACCACCATCGGTTGGCGCTTCATCAACCCGCTGATGAAGGCCCACTATGGCGTGGATGCGATGCCGCAGACCGCCGACAACGTGGCCGACGATTATCGGGTCTCCCGTGAGGACCAGGACGCCTTCGCCGTGCGCAGCCAGCAACGCACCGCTGCCGCCCAGGCGGCGGGCTTCTTCGCCGAGGAAATCGTACCAGTGCGCATTCCCGGCAAGAAGGGCGACACCGTGGTCGAGCAGGACGAGCATCCACGTGCCGATACCACCCTGGAAACCCTGGCCAGGCTCAAGCCGGTCAACGGCGCCGACAAGAGCGTGACCGCAGGCAATGCTTCGGGTGTCAACGACGGCGCCGCCGCCATGATTCTCGCCAGTGCCGAGGCAGTGCAGAAGCATGGCCTGACGGCCCGTGGCCGGGTGCTGGGCATGGCCAGTGCCGGGGTGGCGCCACGGGTGATGGGCGTCGGTCCGGTACCGGCAGTGCGCAAGCTGCTGGAACGCCTCAACCTGACGGTCGAAGACTTCGACGTGATCGAGCTTAACGAAGCGTTCGCCAGCCAGGGCCTGGCCGTGCTGCGCGAGCTGGGGCTGGCGGACGACGCGGCGCAGGTCAATCCCAACGGCGGGGCGATTGCCTTGGGGCACCCATTGGGCATGAGCGGGGCGCGGCTGGTGTTGACCGCGCTGCATCAGTTGGAAAAAAGTGGCGGCAAGCGCGGGCTGGCGACGATGTGCGTGGGGGTAGGGCAGGGTCTGGCGTTGGCGATCGAGCGGGTTTGATAGGCTTCACCGGCCTCTTCGCGGGCAGAGGGCTCGCCGCCCGCCCCGCTCCCACAGAAAAGCCCTCTCCCACATAGATCAAATGTTCTTGTGGGAGCGGGCTCTGCCCGCGAAGAGGCCCTAAAGCCAACCCTCAACCTCCCAGACCGCCAATCACCTTGTGCCTGAGGTTGTAACAGGTTATGTCTAGCCTTTACCGACCTCAATGAGAACTAAAACATGACAACAGTTCATTACACCGGTGAGGAGCGCAAGAAGCGCATATTCGCGATCGTCGGCGCTTCATCGGGCAACCTGGTGGAGTGGTTCGACTTCTATGTCTACGCCTTCTGCGCCATTTATTTCGCCCCAGCCTTCTTTCCTTCCGACGATCCAACCGTGCAACTGGTCAACACCGCCGGAGTGTTCGCCGCAGGCTTTCTGATGCGGCCGATCGGTGGCTGGCTGTTCGGCCGCGTGGCCGACAAGCATGGCCGCAAGAACTCCATGATGATCTCGGTGCTGATGATGTGCGCTGGCTCGCTGGTGATCGCCTGCCTGCCGACCTACGCCACCATCGGTGTCTGGGCACCGATCATCCTGCTGCTGGCCCGGCTGTTCCAGGGTCTCTCGGTGGGCGGTGAATACGGCACCACGGCGACCTATATGTCCGAAGTCGCCCTGCGTGGCCAGCGTGGTTTCTTCGCGTCGTTCCAGTACGTGACGTTGATCGGCGGGCAACTGCTGGCCGTGCTGACCGTGGTCATCCTCCAGCAGTTTCTCGATGAGCAGGAACTGCGGGCCTGGGGCTGGCGCATTCCGTTTTTCGTCGGTGCCGTCGCCGCGATCATCTCGCTGTTGTTGCGCCGTACGCTGAAGGAAACCAGCACCGCCGAAACGCGCAACGACAAGGACGCCGGCAGCATCGCCGGGCTGTTCAAGAATCACAGCGCAGCCTTCATCACCGTATTGGGCTACACCGCCGGCGGCTCGCTGATTTTCTACACATTCACCACCTACATGCAGAAGTACCTGGTCAATACCGCAGGCATGCATGCCAAGACCGCCAGCCTGATCATGACCGGCGCGCTGTTCCTGTACATGTGCATGCAGCCGCTGTTCGGCATGCTCGCCGACCGCATCGGCCGACGCACCTCTATGCTCTGGTTCGCCGGGCTCGGTACCTTGTGCACCTTGCCGATCCTCATGGCATTGAAGACCGTCACCAGCCCGTTCCTGGCGTTCGTGCTGATCACCCTGGCCCTGGCCATCGTCAGCTTCTACACCTCGATCAGTGGCCTGGTCAAAGCCGAGATGTTCCCGCCGCAAGTGCGCGCCCTGGGCGTCGGCCTGGCCTACGCGGTAGCCAACGCGGTGTTCGGCGGTTCAGCGGAGTTCGTCGCCTTGAACCTGAAGAACATGGGCAACGAAAATGCGTTCTACTGGTACGTCACGGTGATGATGGCCATCGCCTTCCTGTTCAGCCTGCGGCTGCCCAAGCAGCCCAAGTACCTGCATACCGACCATTAAACCCAGGGGCGCGCCATCGCTGGCGCGCCCTTGCAGGGGAGCTCCATGAACCAACCGCCGAACAATCAGTTGTTCGATGTCTACTTCACCGCCCCGGCCATGCGCCAGATCTTCTGCGACCATGGCCGGGTGCAGGGCATGCTCGATTTCGAAGCCGCGCTGGCTCGCGCCCAGGCGCGGGTCGGTGTGATTCCCAGCGCGGCAGTCGCTCCCATAGAGGCCGCGTGCAAGGCCCAGCTATACGACTTCCAGGCCTTGGCGCAGGCCATTGCCAGTGCTGGCAACTCGGCCATTCCCTTGGTCAAGATGCTCGGCAAGGTCATTTCCGCCACCGACGCCGAGGCCGAGCGCTACGTGCATCTGGGGGCGACCAGCCAGGATGTCATGGACACCGGGCTGGTCCTGCAGCTGCTGGCGGCAGTTGAGCTGATCGAATCCGACCTGCGCCTGCTGACCGACGCCCTGAGCCAGCAGGCTCGCCGCCATGCGGCCACGGTGATGCCCGGACGAACCTGGCTGCAACACGCCACACCTGTCACCCTGGGCATGAAGATCGCTGGCTGGCTCGGCGCCCTGACCCGCAGCCGGCAGCGCCTGCGCGAGCTCAGGCCGCGGCTGGCCTGCCTGCAATTCGGCGGCGCATCGGGCACCTTGGCCGCACTCGGCGATCGAGCCATGCCGGTGGCCCAGGCACTGGCCGAGGAACTGCACCTGAACCTGCCCGAGCAGCCTTGGCATACCCAACGCGACCGACTGGTGGAGCTGGCCTCGGTGCTGGGCCTGTTGGCCGGCAGTCTGGGCAAGCTGGGGCGTGATATCAGCCTGCTGATGCAGACCGAGGCGGCGGAAGTCTTCGAACCTTCGGCACCGGGAAAGGGCGGTTCCTCGACCATGCCGCACAAGCGCAATCCGGTCGGTGCGGCGGTGCTCATTGGCGCTGCCACCCGGGTGCCGGGTCTGCTGGCCACGCTGTTCAGCGCGATGCCGCAGGAACACGAGCGCAGCCTGGGGCTGTGGCACGCCGAATGGGAAACGCTGCCGGAGATCTGCTGCCTGGTGTCCGGCGCGCTGCAGCAGGCGCTGGCCATCGCCGACGGCATGCAGGTCGACGATGGGCGCATGCTGGCGAACCTGGAACTGACCCACGGCCTGGTGCTGGCCGAAGCCGTCAGCATCGTGCTGGCCCAGCGGATCGGTCGCGACCGCGCCCATCATGTGCTGGAACAGTGCTGCAAACAGGCCGTCGCCCAGGGCCGGCATCTGCGCGCGGTGCTCGGCGACGAGCCGCAGGTCACCGAGCATTTGGACGCCAATGAACTGGACCGTCTGCTGGACCCTTCGCATTATCTGGGCCAGGCCCGGGTCTGGGTCGAACGGGCGGTCGCCGAACACGATCTTTTGAATGCGTGAGGAGATGAGCGTGGCACAGGTACAACTCGCCGACGGCGAACTCGATTACAGCCTGCAAGGCCCCGAAGACAAGCCGGTACTGGTGCTGTCCAACTCGCTGGGCACCGACCGGCACATGTGGGACAGCCAGATGGCCGCCTTCACCGAGCATTTCCAGGTGCTGCGCTACGACACCCGTGGCCATGGCCAATCCCTGGTCTCCCCTGGCACCTATACCGTCGAGCAACTGGGCGGCGACGTGCTGGCGTTGCTCGATGCCCTGCACCTGGAGAAGGTGCATTTCTGCGGGCTGTCCATGGGCGGCCTGATCGGCCAATGGCTGGGGATCAACGCCGGCGAGCGCCTGCACAAGCTGGTGATCTGCAACACGGCGGCAAAAATTGGCACCCAGGACGTCTGGAACCCCCGGATCGAAATGGTCCTTGGGCAGGGCGAGGCGGCCATGCAGTCGCTGCGCGACGCCTCCATCGCGCGCTGGTTCACCCCGGCGTTCGCCGAAGCCAACCCGGGCGAAACCCGGCGCATCACCGACATGCTCGCGGCCACTTCGCCCCAAGGCTACGCCGCCAACTGCGCGGCCGTGCGCGACGCCGATTTCCGCGAGCAGTTGGGTGCCATCCAGGTACCGCTGCTGGTGATCGCAGGCACCGAGGACGCTGTGACCACGCCCGCCGACGCGCAATTCATCGTCGAGCAGGTGGCCGGTGCGCAGTACGCCGAGTTTGCCGCGGCGCATTTGTCCAACGTTGAAGTCGGTGCGCCTTTCAGTGCCCGCGTCGTCGAATTTCTGTTGCGCTGAAGGAGCACGTCCATGGACGAAAAAGAACGCTACGAAGAAGGTCTGAAAGTCAGGCGAGCGGTGTTGGGCGATGCCCACGTGGAACGCAGCCTGAACAACCTGACCGAGTTCAATACCGAGTTCCAGGAGATGATCACCCGCCATGCGTGGGGTGATATCTGGACCCGTCCGGGCCTGCCGCGGCACACCCGCAGCCTGGTCACCATCGCCATGCTGATCGGCATGAATCGCAACGACGAGCTCAAGCTGCACTTGCGTGCGGCGGCAAGCAACGGTGTCACCCGTGAAGAGATCAAGGAAGTCTTGATGCAGAGCGCCATCTATTGTGGCATTCCGGCGGCCAACGCGACGTTTCACCTGGCCGAATCGGTATGGGATGAGCTGGGCGTCGAATCCCGCCAGTGACGCCCGAGCGGGCCGGTGCGGGCGACATGCCCGTCACCGGCGCGAGGGTTACAGAATGCTCAGCGGATAGCTGACGATCACCCGGTTTTCGTCGAACTCGCTGGTGCTGTAGTCGCGGCGCATGGTCGAGTTGCGCCAGCGCATGTTCAGGCTCTTGAAGGTGCCCGACTGCACGGTGTAGGCCAGTTCGGTTTCGCGGCCCCATTCCTTGCCGTCGGTGACGGTGGCGGTGTGCACATTGTCGCCGCTGATGTAGCGGTTCATCAGGGTCAGCCCCGGTACGCCCACGCCGGCGAAGTTGAAGTCATGGCGCAACTGCCAGGATTTCTCCTTGGCGTTCTCGTAGCTGGAGTTGTAGCTGTCGTTGGCCAGGGTGCCGCCACTGGTGCCGTTGACGCGCATCCAGCCATTGTCGCCGGTGACTTTCTGCAGACCGACATAGAAGGTGTTGCTGCCGTACTTGGCCGACAGCAGCGCCGACCAGGTCTTGTTGTCCAGGTCACCGGCCCTTGCGCTGCCGTCCTCCTTGCCATGGAAGAAGCCCAGGTTGGCACCCAGGGTCCAGTCGCCCAAGGGCTGGCTGTGGAGAATCTGCAGGTACTGCTGCTGGTAGATGTCCTTGAGCTCGGCATTCCACAGGCCGACCAGGGTGTTCTTGCCGTTGAAGGTGTACTCGCCACCGACGAAATTGAAGCGGTCGGAAGTGATGCCGGCGCGGCCCTGCAGGAACATGTCCTCCATGCTGGCGTCGTTGCGCGGGCTGTTCTTGCGGAACTGGCCGCCGTACAGCGTCAGGCCGTCGATTTCCTGGGAGGTGACCTGTCCGCCCTGGAAAGTCTGCGGCAGCGAGCGCCCGTCATCCGAGCGCAGGATAGGCAGCACCGGCATCCATTCACCGACCTTGAGCACGGTCTTGGATATCTTGGCCTTGGCGGCCACACCCAACCGACCGAAATCGTCGGCCGGGTCATTGCCGTCATGCACAGGCAACAACTGCGTGCCATAGGTACCACGGCCGCCGTCGAGCTTGACCGAGTACATGCCCAGCACGTCCACACCGAAGCCGACCATGCCTTGGGTATAGCCGGATTTGGCATCGAGAATGAAGCTTTGGGTCCATTCCTCGGACTTGCTCTGCGGGAAGGCCGGGTTGGTGTGATTGCGGTTGAAGTAGAAGTTGCGCAGGTTCAGCCCTACCTTGGCGTCCTCCAGGAAGCCGGACTCGGCCGCAAAGGAGGGCAGGGCGGCCGTGGCAACGGTCAGCGCAATCAGGTTGGGCAACAGACGGGGTGAACGACGGAAGTGCTGGCGCATGGGGTAAACCTATTGTTATTGATTTTATGATTGACGCACGCTTGTACGAGCAGGTCATGCATGTTTCTGAGTGTTGCGCGGATGGTGCGTTGGGGTGACGCCCGATTCAACCGACCGCACGGGAATACGTGCGATAACCGAACACTAACTAACTGGTTAATAACAAGTCAGTTATCTGGTCATCAGACCACTATTGCTCAAGATTGAACTTTCGGCCAGTCCCGTGTGACATTTTCTTCAGGGGCTACCCTGTTCGTGCCGATGTCACCGCCTGACCTGCATAAAAAAACCACCGCAGGCGGTGGTTTTTTCTTGCAACGTTGCGCTTCAGCTTTTCGGCGCCTGCGCTGGCTGTGCCAACTGGGCCTGGCCCGTACGCTCGTACCAGCCGCCACCCAGGGCCTTGTACAGATTGACCTCGCTGGTCAGCTGCGAAAGCCGGTCGGTGATCAGCGATTGCTGGGCACTGAACAGCGAGCGCTGGGCATCGAGGAAGGTCAGGTTGCTGTCGATACCGATCCGATAGCGACGTTCAGCCAAGCGGTAGTAATCCTGGTTGGCTTGTACCGAGTCACGCTGGGCCTGCAACTGCTCGTTGTAGGTCTTGCGTGCGGCGAGGCCGTCGGACACTTCCTGGAAGGCTGTTTGAATGACCTTCTCGTAGTTGGCGATGTTGATGTCCTTCTGGATCTTCGAGTAGTCCAGGCTTGCACGCAGCGCACCGGCGTTGAAGATCGGCAGGCTGATGCTGGGCGAGAACAACCAGCTGCCGGAACCGGCGTCGAACAGGCCGGACAACTGGCGGCTCGAAGTGCCGGCGTTGGCGGTCAGGCTGATGCTGGGGAAGAACGCTGCGCGAGCCGCGCCGATGTTGGCGTTGGCGGCCAGCAAGGCGTGCTCGGCTTCGAGGATGTCCGGGCGCCGGGTCAGCAGCTGCGACGGCATGCCTGCGGGCACTTCGCTGAGCAGGTCGGCATCCAGGCCACGGGCTTCGGGCAGGTCCACCGGAATGCGCGTGCCCAGCAGCATGGTCAGGCTGTTGCGGTCCTGGGCCACCTGGCGGTGGTAGCGGGCCAGGCTGACCCGGGCGGTTTCCACCGCGGTGCGTGCCTGGCTCAGGTCCAGGGCCGAGGACACGCCCACTTCGGTGCTGCGGCTGGTCAGCTTGAGGCTTTGCTCGAACGCGCCCAGGGTGTCCTGGGTCAGTTTCAGCAGCGCCTGGTCGGCCTGCCAGGTCAGGTAGGCATTGGCCACGTTGGCCACCAGGCTGATCTGGGTGGAACGACGTGCCTCTTCGCTGGACAGGTAGGTCTGCAGCGCCTGTTCGTTGAGGCTGCGGATGCGGCCCCACAGGTCCAGTTCATAGGCGCTGACGCCCAGGGTGACCCCGTACTGGCTGGAGATGCCCGACTCGCCAAGCTGTGACAGGTCGGCCGGTGTGCGCTGACGCGTACCGGTGCCGTCGGCGTTGATCGCCGGGAACAGATCGGCGCGCTGGATGCGGTACTGCGCCCGGTAGGCCTCGATGTTCAGGGCCGCCACGCGCAGGTCGCGGTTGTTCTCCAGCGCCACCTGCACCAGGCGCTCGAGCGCCGGGTCGGTGAAGAACTGCCGCCAGCCTTGCTCGGCCGCAGCCACTTCGGCCGCATCGGCGGGCGCGTAGGCCTCGCCTTGCGGAAACTGCTCGGCCACTGGCAGGGCAGGCTGCTGGTACTCGGGGATCATCGAGCAGCCGCCGAGCACGAAGGCGGCGACAGCGATGGATATCAGTGACTTGCTCATTGGCCAGCCTCTTCGTGTGTAATGGCTTTGTCGTTGCCCTTGTCCTTCTCGTGTTCCTTGTCGTATTTGCTCTTGAACATCGACGACACGGCCACGTAGAACATCGGCACCCAGAAGATTGCCAGGACGGTGGCGGTGATCATACCGCCGATCACCCCGGTACCGATGGCATGTTGGCTGCCCGAACCTGCGCCGCTGGAAATCGCCAGCGGGACAACGCCGAGGATGAACGCCAGGGACGTCATGATGATCGGCCGCAGACGCATGCGGCATGCCTCGGCTGCTGCATCGACCAGGCTCTTGCCCTGTTCGTGCAGTTCCTTGGCGAACTCGACGATCAGAATGGCGTTCTTCGCCGCCAACCCTACCGTGACCAACAGGCCCACCTGGAAGAACACGTCGTTGGACAAGCCGCGCATGCTGGTGGCGATCAGCGCACCGATCACACCCAGCGGCACCACCAGGAGCACCGCGATCGGGATCGACCAGCTTTCATACAGGGCTGCCAGACAGAGGAACACGAACAGCAGCGATATCGCATAGAGCGCCGGGGCTTGCGAGCCGGACAGACGTTCTTCGTACGACAGGCCGGTGAACGAGTAGCCGATGCCATCAGGCAGTTTCTTCGCCAGCGCCTCGACCTCGGCCATGGCGTCACCCGAGCTGTAGCCCGGTGCCGGCGTACCGAGGATCTCCATCGCCGCCACGCCGTTGTAGCGCGACAGTTTGGGCGAACCGTAGATCCACTCACCGGTGGCGATGGCCGACAGCGGCACCATGGTCCCGGAGTCGTTGCGCACGTACCACTTGTTCAGGTCTTCGGGGGTCATCCGCGCTGCCGCTTCGCCCTGCACATAGACCTTCTTCACCCGACCGCGGTCGATGAAGTCGTTGACGTAGCTACCGCCCAAAGCGATGGACAGGGTCTGGTTGATGGTCGACAAGGTGATGCCCAGGGCACTGGCCTTCTCGTCATCTACGGTGAGCTGGTATTGCGGCTCGTCGTTCAGACCGTTGGGACGCACGCCCGCCAGGATCTTGCTCTGGGCGGCCATGCCGAGGAACTGGTTACGTGCCTCCAGCAGTTTTTCGTGGCCAACCCCGCCCTGATCCTGAAGGTAGAAGTCGAAGCCCGATGCGTTACCCAGTTCCAATACCGAAGGCGGGACCACGGCGAAGACCATGGCATCGCGGAAGCTGGCGAAATGCTTCTGCGCCCGCTCGGCGATCTTGAACACAGTCGTCTCGGCGTCGCGCTCACCCCAGGGTTTGAGCATGACGAACGCCAGGCCCGAACTCTGGCCACGACCGGCGAAGTTGAAGCCGTTGACACTGAACACCGACTTCACACCAGCGCCTTCGCCATTTTCCCCGTCGAGCAGGAAGGTGCGCATCTCGTCGATGACCTTCTGCGTCCGTTCGGCCGAGGAGCCTGCAGGCGTCTGCACCTGGGCGAAAATCACGCCCTGGTCTTCTTCAGGCAGGAACGCCGAAGGGATGCGGGTGAACAGGAAGATCATGCCAGCGAAAATGATCAGATAAACGATGAACGCCGGCAGCTTGTGCGTGACCATGCGCTTCACGCCGTTCTCGTAGCTGACCACGCTGCGGTCGAAGGTTCGGTTGAACCAGCCGAAGAACCCACGCTTGGGTTGGCCGTGTTTTTCCGGATCGATCGGCTTGAGCATGGTGGCGCACAATGCCGGGGTGAAGATCAGCGCGACCAGTACCGACAGCGCCATGGCCGAAACGATGGTGATCGAGAACTGTTTGTAGATCACACCGGTGGAGCCGCCGAAGAAGGCCATCGGCAGCAGTACCGCCGAGAGCACCATGGCGATACCCACCAGAGCGCCCTGGATCTGCTCCATGGACTTCTTGGTCGCCTCCTTGGGCGACAAGTGCTCCTCGGCCATGACCCGCTCGACGTTCTCCACCACCACGATCGCATCGTCCACCAATAGCCCGATGGCCAGGATCATGCCGAACATGGTCAAGGTATTGATGGTGAAACCGAACGCGGCGAGGATGCCGAAGGTGCCGAGCAGTACCACCGGTACCGTCATGGTCGTGATGACCGTGGCGCGGAAGTTCTGCAGGAACAGGTACATCACCAGGAACACCAGCACGATCGCTTCGATCAGCGTGTGCACGACGCCGGAAATCGACTCGGTCACGGTCGGCGTGGTGTCATACGGGTAAACCACTTTCATGCCTGGCGGAAAGAACGGCTCCAGGTTGGCCACGGTGGCACGGATCGCCTTGGCGGTGTCCAGTGCGTTGGCGCCCGAGGCCAGCTTGATCGCCATGCCCGAGGCCGGCTTGCCGTTGAACTGGGCGTCGATGCTGTAGCTCTGGCCGCCCAGGGCGATGCGTGCAACGTCCTTGAGACGTACCTGCGAACCGTCAGCGTCGACCTTGAGCAGAATGTTGCCGAACTGCTCGGCGGTCTGCAGGCGGGTCTTGCCGATGATGGTGGCGTTGAGCTGGGTGCCAGGCACGGCCGGCAGGCCGCCGAGCTGACCGGTAGCGATCTGCACGTTCTGCGCGCTGATCGCGGCGCTGATTTCCACCGGTGTCAGTTGATACTTGTTCAACTTGGCCGGGTCCAGCCAGATGCGCATGGCGTACTGCGAACCGAACACCTGGAAGTCGCCCACGCCCGAGGTCCGCGAGATCGGGTCCTGGATGTTGGAGACGATGTAGTTGGACAAGTCTTCACGGGTCAGCGTGTCGTCTTCGGCCACCAGGCCGATCACCAACAGGAAGTTCTTCACCGACTTGGTCACGCGCAGGCCCTGTTGCTGCACTTCCTGCGGCAACAGTGGGGTGGCCAGGTTGAGCTTGTTCTGCACCTGCACCTGGGCGATGTCGGGGTTGGTGCCCTGGTTGAAGGTCACGCTGATGGTCATGCTGCCGTCGGAGTTGCTCTCCGAGGAAACGTAACGCAGGTTGTCGATACCGTTGAGCTGCTGCTCGATGATCTGTACCACGGTGTCCTGCACGGTCTGTGCGGACGCACCTGGGTAGGTGACCTGGATGTCGATGGCGGTCGGCGCGATGGCCGGGTATTGGTTGATGGGCAGCTTGAGAATGGCCAGCCCACCCACCAGCATGATCACCAGGGCAAGTACCCAGGCGAAAATGGGTCGGTCGATAAAGAATTTAGACATCGATCACTCACCTTTGCCGTTGGCGGCAGGGGCGGACTGTTCAGGAGTCAGGTTGCCAGCATCCTTGACGGTCACATCGGCACCCGGCTTGACGTATTGCAGACCTTCGGTGATCAAGCGATCGCCGGCGTTAAGGCCCTTTTCGATCACCCAATAGGCGCCATCGGTGCGATTGGCCACCAGCTGACGCTGCTCGACCTTGTTGTCCTTGTTGACGATCAAGGCGGTCGGGGTGCCCTTCAGGTCACGCGTCACGCCTTGCTGGGGCGCCAGGATGGCTTCGCTGCGCACACCGGCCTGCAGCTTGGCGTGCACGAACATGCCGGGCAGCAGCACGTGTTCCGGGTTGGGGAACACGGCGCGCAGGGTCACCGAGCCTGTGGCTTGATCGACCGACACTTCGGAGAACTCCAGCTTGCCGGCCTGGGCGTACTCGCTGCCGTCTTCCAGGGTCAGCTTGACCGAAGCGGCGTTGTCGCCAGCCTTCTGCAGCTTGCCGCTGTCAAGGTCGCGTCGCAGCCGAAGCATTTCGGCGGACGACTGCGTCACGTCGACGTAGATCGGGTCCAGCTGCTGGATGGTCGCCAGGGCGTTGGTCTGGCCATTGGTCACCAGTGCGCCTTCGGTCACGTCGGAACGGCCGATGCGGCCCGAGATCGGCGCCATCACCTTGGTGTAGCGCAGGTCGATCTGCGCGCTCTTCACCGAGGCCTCTGCCTGCAGCTGCTGCGAGCGTGCGTTGTCGTATTCCTGGCGGCTGACGGCTTGCTCGTCGATCAGCTGCTTGTAGCGCCCGGCCAGCGACTTGGCCGACTCAAGCGTCGCCTGGGAGCTGCCCAGCGTAGCCTCGTACACCGACGGGTCGATCTGGTAGAGCTGCTGCCCGGCCTTGACCTCGGTGCCTTCCTTGAACAGACGCTTGAGGATGATCCCGTTGACCTGCGGCCGTACTTCGGCCACGCGGTACGCGGTGGTCCGGCCCGGCAGTTCGCTGGTCAATGTGTAGGGTTGGGTTTTCAGGGTAACCACGCCGACCTGAGGAGCTTGCTGAGCCTGTTGCGGGGCTGCTTCTTCCTTTTTGTCACAGCCGCTGAGCAAGGTTGCCAGGGCGACGGCGGATACCAGAGCGGTAACAACTGGCTTGAATTGCATGAAGATCCTCGGGTCGTGAGCGCGGGGGAGGGCTCAAGAATAGTGGAAAGGTAAAAAAATGTTACGACTGGATTAATAGCTTACTAACGAATATACTTACATTCGTGGTTGTTTGTAAACAACTTGATGGCCTGATGCCCGCGACGTTGCGGCGCACCCATCGATATTCCGGACAAGCCCCGCACAAAAGGGATTCCCGGCCTGAGCAGGCGCTGCGTTACGCATCGCGCGTGCATTGAAGATTGAGGTTCGACTGCCATGGTTCGCCGTACCAAAGAGGAAGCCCAGGAAACCCGCAGCCAGATTCTCGAGGCGGCCGAGCAGGCCTTCTACGAGCGCGGCGTGGCGCGCACGACCCTGGCCGACATCGCGACCCTGGCAGGGGTGACGCGCGGCGCCATCTATTGGCACTTCAGCAACAAGGCGGATCTGGTCCAGGCCATGCTCGACAGCTTGCAGGAGCCGCTCGAGGAGCTGGCCCAGGCCAGCGAGAGCGAGGATGAGCCCGACCCACTGGGTTGCATGCGTCAGTTGCTGATCCGCCTTTTCCAGCAGATCGCCGTAGACCCCAAGACCCGCCGCCTCAACGAAATTCTGCATCATAAGTGCGAGTTCACCGATGAAATGTGTGACATGCGCCGCCAGCGCCAGTCGGTCAGCATCGACTGCAATGTGCGCATCGAACGGTCGTTGCGCAACGCCGTGAACCGCGAGCAGTTGCCGCACGATCTGGACACCGTCAGGGCGGCCATCGCCTTGCACGCCTATATAGATGGCATGATCGGCCAATGGTTGCTCGTCCCCGACAGTTTCGATCTCTATCAGGAAGCGGAGCGTTGGGTGGACCTGAGCCTGCAGACGCTGAGCCTGACACCGGCGTTGCGCAAATAAAGTTCTGAATCAAGTTGTAACAGCGCCCCCGCTCGCGCCATCATCGACCCGACACCATCCAGCCGCTGCCCGAGTACCTGCGTGCGGCGGACAGGTCACGACCGTTACCCTTTCATCATCCTGTTGCGAGCGTGTGAATGAGCGTGCAAAACCCGTTGCTCACCGGGGTCAACCAGCCGCTGCGCGGTATCGCGCTGATTTGTCTGGCAACGTTGCTGTTCGCCAGCCACGATGCTTTGTCCAAGTACCTCTCCGGGCTGTTCCCCATCGTCGTGGTGGTATGGGCGCGCTACGTGGTGCACACCCTGTTGATGCTGGTCATATTCGTGCCGCAGACCGGGCTGTCCACGGTAATCCGTACCAAGCGGCCGGGGTTGCAGTTGTTGCGCGCGCTGTGCCTGATCGCCACCAGCCTGTTCTTCACCACCAGCCTGCGCTACATACCGCTGGCCGAAGCCACGGCGGTCAACTTCCTGGCGCCGCTGCTGGTGACGGCGCTGTCGGTGCCGTTGCTCAAGGAAGTGGTGACCCGTGCGCAATGGGCGGCGGTGATCACCGGCTTCATTGGTGTGCTTATCGTGATCCGCCCTGGCGGTGCCCTGTTCACACCGGCCATTCTGCTGCCACTGATATCGGCGTTCTTCTTCGGTCTGTACCAATTGCTGACGCGCAAGCTCAGCAGCATCGACAGCCCAACCACCAGCAATTTTCTCGCCGGTATCTTCAATACGCTGATCATGAGCGCCGCGCTGCCGTTCTTCTGGCAGGCGCCGGGGTGGATCGATGCATTGTTCATGGTCGGCCTGGGCACCTGCGGCATGCTCGGGCATCTGTTGCTGACCCAGGCCTTTCGCCATGCCGCGCCGGCGCTGCTGGCACCGTTCAGTTACGGGCAGATCCTGTTCGCCGGGATGTACGGCTACCTGATCTTCGACCACACCCCCGATATCTTCGGGGTGGTGGGCATCAGCGTGATCTGCCTCAGCGGCCTGGCCGTAGCCTGGGCCCAGCGCAAGAAGCGACCGGTTGCCTGAGCGGGCCCCTTCGCGGGTAGAACCCGCTCCCACAGGTCCCGCGAAGAGGTCAGACCTGCCCGGCACACAAGCCATTTCCCCCTAGAACCCTGTGGGAGCGGGTTCTACCCGCGAAGAGGCCAGGCCTGCCTTGCGCCCAAGCTACTTCTCACCATGCCCGCGGCCGCGCAATTCCAGATTGGGCAGCGCCAGTGCCACGGCCACTCCCAGCAGGGAGATGCCGGCACTGGCCCACAGCAGGTGCTGGAAGGTCTGCGCCAGTTCCATGCGCAAGGCATCGCGGGCAGGGCCTGCCGCAGCGTTGAGCCCGGTCAGCAGCACGTTACCACTCACCACCTCAAGCCCATGACCGCTCAGGGCACCATCCGCCAACTGCACACCGTGCAGCATGGCCAACAGCAAAGCCGACAGACAAGCCACCCCAACAGCGCCGCCTAACGAACGAAACAACGCCAAGGTACTGGTGGCCACGCCGATGTCCCTGGCCTGCACCGAATTCTGCGCGCCGACCAGCGAGGTGGGAAACTGCAGGCCGCAGGCGAACCCGGTCAACAGCATGAAGGTCACGCTGAGCAGCAGGTTGTCCGGGGGACTGAACGCCATGCCTAGAATCCCCAGCGGAGCGAGCAACGCCCCGGTCAGAATGATGGGTTTGTAGCGCCCGGTCTGCGATGTGCGACGCCCGCCCAGAAAAGCCCCGATGGGCAACCCCAATGCGAGTGGCAGCAGGTACAGAGCCGCCTGATCCGCGCCGGCACCGGTGACGGTCTGGAAGCGCAGGGGCATCATCACGCTCAGCCCGATGGCCTGGAAGCTGGTGAAAAACACCGTGCACCAGCACAGCACCGCTGCGCGATTGGCAAACAGATGCATCGGCAGCAGCGGTTCGCGAAAACGTCGTTCATGCCAGACAAAACCCAGCAGCGCTGCCGCGGCAATCACCAGCAGCGCCCACACCTGGGTGTCGTCCAGCCCATGCCCCTGCCCAACGCGGGTGATGCTCATGAGCAAGGTGCTCAGGCCGACGATCATCAGCACCGTACCCAGGTAATCGATGATCGGCGTACGCTGCGGTATGGGCAGCCCCGCCAGCTTGCGGCTGGCGTACCAGCAGGCGAACGCGCCTAGCGGCAGGTTGATCAGAAACACCCAGCGCCACGACAGGTACTGCGTCATGTAGCCGCCCAGCACCGGGCCCAGCACGCTGGCGGCTGCGTACATGCTGCTGAAATAGCCCTGGTAGCGGCCACGTTCGCGCGGCGGCACGACATCGCCGATGATCGCCTGGCTGACCGAAACCATGCCGCCAGCGCCGACGCCCTGCAGCAGGCGCGCCAGCACCAGTTGCTCCATGCTCTGCGCCATGCCGCAGAACAGCGACGCCAGGGTGAACAATCCCGTGCCGATCAGAATCATGCGTCGGCGTCCGTACAGGTCGCCCAGCTTGCCGTAGATCGGCGTGGCCACGGTCATGGCCACCATATACCCGGAGATCACCCAGGCCAGGCGGTCGACGTCGTTGAACTGGGCGGAGATCGCCGGCATGGAGACCGCAACGATGGTCTGGTCCAACGCGCCCAGGAAAATGGCCAGCATCAGGGCCACCAGAATGCTCTTGATGGCCGGTGGGGAGTGGCTGAGATCGGTCACAGGTAGGCCTGCAAAGAGACGCCCCGGCAAGATGGCCACGGGCTGCGGTCTTCGAGTGTACTTGATAGCTAGCTATCGGTTCTATTGGTGATCTGCGGTTTTTTTCAACCCTGCCAGCGTGACATCAGAGGCTGATGCGCAGGCGTGCCAGGTCACGCACCGGTGGTGCGCCGAAATGCCGGCTGTATTCGCGGCTGAACTGCGAAGGACTTTCGTAGCCCACGCGATACCCGGCGGCCGACGCATCGAGATCTTCGCTGAGCATCAGTCGACGAGCCTCCTGCAAGCGCAGCTGTTTCTGGTACTGCAACGGGCTCATGGACGTCACGGCCTTGAAACGGTGATGCAGGGTGGACACGCTCAGGTTGACTTCGCGAGCCAGGTCTTCGATGCGCAGGCTGCGCTGGAAATGCCGATTGATCCAGGCGATGGCCTGGCTGACTCGGTGGGTCTGGCTGTGGGCTACGGCGATTTCATACAAGCGGTGACCCTGTTGCCCGCCCAGCAGGCGATAGAGGATTTCCCGCCGCACCAGTGGCGCCAGCACGGCAATGTCCTTCGGTGTTTCCAGCAGGCGTACCAGGCGCAGCACGGCATCGAGAAACGCGGTGTCCATCTGCTCCACGTACAGGCCGCGCTGGGTCGAACGCGAAGGCACGCCCAGCGGCCCGGCGTCGGCGATCACCGCGTTGATTTCGTCGGGGTCGATGTCCAACCGCAGGGACAAGCTAGGGTCGCCGGGGCTGGCATCCAGGATCCGTCCCGAGATCGGCATGGCCACCGACACCACCATGAAGTTCAGCGGGTCGTAGATATAGCGCTCCTCCCCCAGGCGCACCTCCTTGCTGCCGTGGGCAAGGATGCACAGCGCCGGTTGCACCAACGCCGGGAACGACTGCACGCACTCTTCATAGCGCACCAGATGCAAGCCGCTGATCGCGGTGCCATGGCAGCCGGGTGCCTGTGCGCCACGGGCAATGCGCTCGGCAAGTTCGCAGCGACTTCGTTCCAGGGCAGGGTGCAGGGGCAGGGCAGCAGGTGCGGCGGGTTTCATGCAGGCTCCATGATCTGTGCATCACATGACCACGAGGATAATCCGCGCTTAATGCCAAGGGTAGACGATAGCTGCAGGATGTTTGCCCAATCCTGCCAAGTTGTAGGAGCGTCTTGTCCGAACCCGCACGTGCACTGTGCGGATGGGCAGGAAAACCGCCACACAGGGCCGCTTGGGTTGATTGAAACTGCAACCCTGCAGGATCGGGCAAGACCTTGACAGGAAACGGCTAACCCCTGTGGTCCGGGGTTGCGTAACGTTGTCGCAGCAACCTTGTTCACCGCAGACCGTTCAATCAGGGAGAGTCGAGCATGAACTCATTATCTACCGTCAGTCACTGTGCCTTGGTCACCGCCCGGCATGGGCATTCCGAACAGGTCGGGCTGAGGTTGTCGGCACTGGTGCGGCCTGCGCTGGGCATGCCCGGCTGCCTGCATTTTGCAGTCCAGCGCAGCCACGGCGACGAGCGATTGTGGCAAGTGGCCGGCGTCTGGCGCGATCACGCCGCGATGACCGCCTGGTTCAAATCCCCCGGCATGCAGGTGTTCTCCGACCTGGTCCAGGGCCTGCTGGTCACCAGCCTCGATCTGCACACTTTCGAGGATGCCGCGATCGAACAGGCCAGCGCGGCCTGAGCTGCGTACAATCGTGGCTTTTGCATAGCTGCGAGGTACGTCATGGCACGCAAGGTATTCGAACATCACGAAGCGGTTTCAGCGGTAGTGCCCAATGAAGGCAGTTACCACGCCGCCATCGCCATCAAGGCCCTGCAGGGCGGTGGTGCGCCGCGGTTCCATAAGGTGCTCGACGGCCAGTCGTTTCGTACCGCGCACGAGGCCGATGGTGCTGCCGCCGAGGTTTTGCTGACTCTGGCCGCTGTCGACGATGAAGGCGAGCCGCGCTTCGAGCCTACTTGACCTGCGGTCGGTGCATCTTGAACAGCGCCTGCGGACCGATCTCGAAATAATCGGCCGGCCCGCCGCCGCGCAGGATCGGACCGGCTGCGGCCGTGTCGTAGATCCCGTCCTTGAGCAATGACTTGGCGATGTGCACCGCCACCACTTCACCCAGGATCAGCCAGGTGGACACTTCCTGCTGGTCGGCGCCCTTGAGCTGAATGATCTGCGTCACCTTGCACTCGAACGACACCGGCGCTTCGAGCACCCGCGGCACGCTGACGATTGTCGACGGTGCATGGTGCAGGCCACTGAGTTCGAACTCGTCGACTTCGGGGCCGACCGCGGCGCAGCTCTGGTTCATCTGCTCGGCCAGGGCACGAGTAGACAGGTTCCAGACGAATTCACCGGTCTGTTCGATGTTGTTCAGGCTGTCCTTGCGTCCCACACTGGCGAAACCGATGATCGGCGGCGTGTAGTTGAAGGCGTTGAAGAAGCTGTACGGCGCCAGGTTCAGGCGACCTTCACGGTCGTGGGAAGAGATCCAACCAATGGGCCGCGGGCCGACGATGGCGTTGAACGGGTCGTGGGGCAGACCATGGCCCTTGGCCGGCTCGTAGTAGTAGGTGTCATCCGACATCAGGGGCAATCCTCAGCGTTCAGGTGCCCCCAGTGTGCGTCGGCCATGGCGGCCAGTGCAACTGCCCCCGCCTTTGCGGCGCAGGCATGCTCAGCTTCAGTCCGTTTCGATCCGTGAGTGCGTCTTGGTGTCCTTCATGAACACGTACACCAGCAGCGAGCAGGCGATGCAGGCGGTCACGTACCAGTAGTAACCGGTTTCCATGCCGATCTGCTTGAACCACAGGGCGATCAGTTCGGCGGTTCCGCCGAAGATCGACACGGTCAGCGCATAGGGCAGGCCGACGCCCAGGGCGCGGATCTCGGTGGGGAACAGCTCCGCTTTCACCACGGCGTTGATCGAGGTGTAACCGCTGACGATGATCAGCGCCGCCATGATCAGGAAGAACGCACCCCACCAGGTTTGAATGGTGTGCAGCGTGGTCAGGATCGGAACGGTACACACCGTGCCCAGTACCCCGAACGCGATCAGGATGGGGCGGCGTCCGATCTTGTCGGAGAGGGCGCCGACCACCGGTTGCAGGCACATGAACAGGAACAGCGTGGCCGCCGAGATAGCCGTCGAGTCCGCTTTGCTGAAGCCCACCGTGTTGACCAGGTATTTCTGCATGTAGGTGGTGTAGGTGTAGAAAGCCAGGGTACCGCCCATGGTCAGGCCGACCACAGTCAACAGTTCCTTGGGGTGGCGCAGCAGGGTGCGCATCGTGCTTTCCTTGGATTCCTTTTTCTGGGTGAAGGAGTCGGTCTCTTCCATGCCACGGCGCAACCACAGCGCCACCACTGCGCACAGCGCGCCGATCACGAACGGTACACGCCAGCCCCAGCTGAGCAGCTGTTCTTCGGTGAGCGTCTGCTGCAGCACGATCAGCACCGCCAGCGCGATCAACTGGCCGGAAATCAGGGTCACGTACTGGAAGCTGGAGAAGAAGCCGCGCCGTTCCCTGGTTGCCATCTCGCTCAGGTAGGTGGCGGACGTGCCGTACTCGCCGCCCACCGAGAGGCCCTGCATCAGCCGCGCCAGCACCAGCAGCACGGGCGCCCAGATGCCGATGGTTTCGTAGCTTGGTGTCAGCGCAATGACCAGCGAGCCAAAGCACATCAGCAATACCGACGCCATCAGCGCAGCCTTGCGGCCCTTGCGGTCGGCGTACAAACCCATCAGCCAGCCACCGATGGGACGCATCAGAAAACCGACGGCGAAGATCGCGGCGGTGTTGAGCAGTTGCGCGTTGAGGCTGTCCTTGGGAAAGAACACCTGGGCGAAATACAGCGAGAATGCCGCGTAGACGTACCAGTCGTACCATTCGACCATGTTGCCGACCGAGCCACTGAAGATCGACTTGACGCGGCTGGCGGTGGTGCGAGGCGGGGCGGATGCAGCGGTTGCCCCGGCGGGCAGGGTGTTGGAGTTATCCATGATGGATCCTTCTCATTATTGTTGGTAGCGCGTTGGTTCGCGCTTGCCAAGGCAATAGCAGGAGCCGTGCCAGCCGCTGCACCCCCCGCTTTCAGAGGGTTCACGAAAAAAAGCCGGCGGATTCTTGCCAATACGAGAGGTGGAGTGAGCGGATTCTTGCCTACTCGCGAAAGTCGTCGCGGGCCAGGCCGTGACGCTGCATCTTTTCGTTGAGGGTGCGCCGAGGCAGTTGCAGTTCCTCCATCACCGACTTGATATCGCCGCGGTGCCGCGCCAGTGCCGCGCGCAGGCATTGGGCTTCGAAGGCTTCCTGTTGTGCCGCCAGGGACAGCCGGACGCTGACCGTTTCCGCCGCTGGCGCGGCCAAGCCCAGCACGTGGCGTTCGGCAGCATTGGCCAGCTCGCGGACGTTGCCAGGCCAATCATGGCTGAGCAACTGGGCCAGTTGCGCCGAATTGACCGGCGGCGCCTGTCGCGCCAGACGCTTCGCGGTTGCCGCGGTGAAGTGATCGAACAGCCGCACGATGTCTTCGCGCCGCTCGCGCAATGGCGGCAGGCGCAGTTCGGCGACATTCAGCCGATAGGCCAGGTCTTCGCGAAACAACCCAGCCCGTGCCTGCTCCAGCAGGTCGGGCTTGCTCGCTGCGACCAGCCGCAGGTCAACCGGAATGCTCTGGTTGGAGCCCAGGCGCTCGAGCTTCTGCTCCTGCAGCACACGCAGCAGCTTGGCCTGCTGAGCCATCGGCAGGCTCTCCACTTCGTCGAGAAACAGAGTCCCGCCGTGGGCGTACTCCAATTTGCCGATGCGCTTGCCCTGGGCGCCGGTGAATGCACCGCTCTCGTGGCCGAACAGTTCGGCCTCGAACAATGCCTCGGGAATCGCGGCACAGTTGAGCGCTACGAAGGGTTTGCCAGCCCGTGGGCCGAAATCGTGCAGGCAGCGCGCAACCAACTCCTTGCCACTGCCGGTTTCGCCACGAATCACCACGTTGACCGGCAACTGCGCCAGATCCAGTACCTGGCGCCGCAGCTGGGCGATGGCGGGCGCAGCGCCAAGCAGGGTCGCCTGCAATTGCTCGCTGAAATCGGCCCGACTGTGCAGGCGCCGGTTTTCCAGAACCAGTCGACGCTTGTCCTGAGCGCGCTGCAGGCTGGTCAACAGGCTTTGCGGGCTGAAAGGCTTCTCGAGAAAATCGTAGGCACCCTCGCGCATGGCCTGCACCGCCATCGGCACGTCACCGTGCCCGGTCAACAGAATCACCGGCAACTCGGGGTCGCGGGCCTGGACCTGTGCCAGCAGGGCGAGCCCGCCCATGCCCGGCATGCGCACGTCGCTGAGTATGACCCCGGCGAAATCCGCCGGCAGCTGCGCCAGGCAGTCTTCGGCCTGGCTGAAGCGCTGCACCGAAAAGCCGCTGAGGCCCAACCACTGTTCAACAGCGTCGCGAATGCTCGCTTCGTCGTCGATGACCATCACTTGATTGCTCATGCAGGCTCCGTATCGATGGGCAGGGCAAGGGTGAAACGTGCGCCGTGTGCCAGGTTTTCCGCGCTCAACTGGCCGCCGTGTTCGTGAGCGATCGCCAGGGAGACCGCCAGCCCCAAGCCGAGGCCTTCGCCGATGGGCTTGGTGGTGAAGAACGGGTCGAACAAGTGTTCGAGGTGCTCGCTGGCGATGCCGCCACCGCTGTCGGCAATGTCCAGCTGCCATTGCTCGCCCTGAAGCTGCAGGCTGATGTGCATGTCCTTGGCCGGCACCCCGGTCATGGCGTCCAGCGCGTTGCGCAACAGGTTGATCAGCACCTGTTCGAGGCGAATCACGTCGCCACGGACACAGGCCGGCCGCCGGACCTGCAAGTGCAGGCGTACACCTGCCGTATGCAGGGGTGTTTCCAGCAACTGCAAGGCCTGGTCGAGCACCTGCGCCAGGTCGACTCGTTCGCGCACGCCGGCCGGGCTCTTGCGCGCGAAGGTCTTCAAATGGGTGGTCAAGGCCGCCATGCGTACCAACATCTGTTCCAGCGGCGCCAGGGCCTGGCGCGCCGCGTCGATGCGATCCTGATCGAGCAACAGCCGCAGGCTCGCCAGCTGCATGCGCTGCGCTGTCAGCGGCTGGCTGATCTCGTGGGCCAAGGCCGCCGACATCTGCCCCAATGCCGCCAGTTTGGCCGCCTGGACCAGGCCCTCCTGAGCATCGCGCAGCTCCCGGGTGCGTGCCCTGACCAGTGATTCCAATTGCTCGCGACCGCGCTGGCGCAGCGCAGCCAGGCGCCGACGCTGATTCAGCCAGAGGCCGCCGAAGACCAGGCTCAACCACAGGCCGGCCGCTGCCAGCGCGGCATTGCGGCTGTCCTCGGTACTCGCCATGGGAGGCTTGAGCAAGTGCAGGGTCCAGCCTTCGCTGGCCATCGGCAACGATGCCCACAGGTAGTCGGCCGTGCCTTGAGGGCCGTTGACGCGCACGTGTCGGGCCGCTCCATCGAGGTTGCCCAGCACCTGGTGGTCCAGCGGCTGCAAGGCTTGATCGTGATACTGACGGGTGCGCTGCAGTTCGGCGCGGTCGGCCTCGCTCAAGGGGTGCAAGGTGCGATACCGCCATCCCGGTCGGTTGGCGATGAACACCACCCCGCGCGCGTCACTGACCAGCAAGGTATCGGGCCCCTGCGCCCATTCCTGTTCCAGTTCGGGCAGCTCGAGCTTGACCACCATGGCACCGAGAAAACCGTCCCGAGCGTCCTTGATCGCACTCGACAAGAAGTAGCCGGGAATGCCGCTGGTCACGCCTACCGCATAGAAACGCCCGCTGCCCTGGCTGACCGACTGGCTGAAATAGGGACGGAAGGCGTAGTTGTGACCCACATAGCTGGTCGGCAGACGCCAGTTGCTGGCTGCCACCGCCAGGCCCTGATGGTCGAGCAGTTCCAGGGTCGACGACCGCGCCGCCGCGTTGATGCGCTCAAGCTTGCGGTTGAGCATGTTCTGGGTGGCCGGATCGATCGGCCCCTGCAGCGACTGCTGCAGCTGAGGATCCAGCGCCAGTACGGCAGGCAGGGTGCGATACCGTTCGATCAGGGTGTGCAGGCTGTTGGCGTACAGCGCCAACTGGCCATTGCTGCGTGCCGCCTCCTCGTTCTGCGCCAGCAGCTGGGCGTGACGGCCCGCCCATACGGCGGACAACGACGCGCCGGCCACGATGACCAGCACGATGACGGCCAGGCGCGGGGCGCGGGAACCGGTCACGGGCGCTATCGAGCCGTTGCCGACCTACAACAACTCGAAGGTCGCCTCTTTGACGTCCTCGGAGTCCAGCCCGATCATCACGGTGAACTGCCCGGCCTCGGCGGCCCGCACCAGTTGCTGGTTATAGAACTTCAGATCACCCTCGACGATATCGAATGTCAGGGTCTGGCTTTCGCCCGGCTTGAGCATCACCTTGCGGAAATGCTTGAGCTCCTTGACCGGTCGAGCCATCGAAGCAGCGACATCACGCAGATACAGCTGAACCACGGTCTCGCCGGCGACCTTGCCGACGTTGCGCACGTTGATGCTGGCCGTCACCTTGCCGTCGCGGCTCAGGCGCTTGCTCGACAGGCTGACGTCCGACAGGCTGAAGTCGGTGTAGCTCAAGCCGTAGCCGAAGGGGTACAGCGGGCCCTGCTCGCTGTCGAAATACTGCGAGCTGTAGTTGCCCGGATGCCCCGGCGTGAACGGTCGGCCGATGCTCAAGTGGCTGTAGTACAGCGGCACCTGGCCGACCGAGCGCGGGAAGGTGACCGGCAGTTTGCCGGACGGGTTGTAGTCGCCGAACAACACGTCGGCAATGGCATTGCCGCCTTCGGTGCCGCTGTACCAGGTTTCCAGCACCGCATCTGCCTGGCGCTGTTGTTCGCCAATGGTCAGCGGGCGGCCGTTCATCAGCACCAGCACCAGCGGTTTGCCCGTGGCGCGCAGTGCAGTGATCAAGGCTTGCTGGGTACGCGGCAGGTCGAGGGCAACACGGCTGGCCGATTCATGGGTCATGCCGCGCCATTCGCCCACCGCGGCCACGATCACGTCGGCGTCGCGTGCCGCTGCCAACGCTTCGTCGATCAAGGCCTGGCCGGAGCGTGGGTCGATGGCCTGCTTCACGTGCTCGGGGTTGAAGTGGGCGATGAAGTCCAGCGTCGCACGGTCATCGGTGAGATTCGCACCCTTGGCATAAGTGACCTTGGCGGGGTCGGCCACGGCATTGCGTAATCCGTTGAGCAACGTCACCGATTGCGTCGCCACGCCGGCTGCCGACCAGCTGCCGAGCATGTCGTCCGGCGCGTCGGCGAGGGGGCCGATGAGGGCAATGCGCGCGTCTTTTTTCAGCGGCAGCGTCTGCTTCTGGTTCTTCAGCAACACCAGCGTCCTGCGCGCGACATCACGCGCTTCGGCGCGATGCAGGCGGCTTTCCGCGTTGACATCGGCCGGGTCGTCCTGGGCCTTGCCGATGCGCAGGTACGGGTTGGCGAACAGGCCCATGTCGTATTTGGCGCCAAGCACCTCGCGCACCGCGTTATCGATGTCGGCCTGGCTGATCTGGCCGCTCTTGAGCAGCCCCGGCAGATGTTCGCCGTACGCCTGGTCGTTCATGCTCATGTCGATGCCGGCCTTGATGGCCAGCTTGGCCCCCTCACGGTCGTCGCTGGCCACGCCATGCTTTATCAATTCATGAATTGCACCGTGGTCACTGATGGTGACGCCCTTGAACCCCCATTGCTTGCGCAGCACATCCTGCATCAGCCAGGTATTGGAGGTCGCCGGCACACCGTTGATGGAGTTCAGGGCGACCATCATGCCACCTGCGCCAGCATCGACCGTGGCGCGATAAGGCGGCAGGTAGTCCTGGAACATCCGTTGCGGGCTCATGTCGACGGTGTTGTAGTCGCGCCCGCCCTCGATCGCGCCGTACAAGGCGAAGTGCTTGGCGCTCGCCATCATTCGGTCCGGGCTGGCCGGGCTGGGGCCCTGTATGTTTTCCACCATCACCCGGGCAATTTTCGACACCAGGTGGGTGTCTTCGCCAAACCCCTCGCTGATGCGGCCCCAGCGCGGATCGCGAGAGATGTCGACCATCGGCCCGAAGGTCATGTCGATACCGTCGGCCGCCGCTTCGGCGGTCGAGGTTCTGGCACTCAAGGCAATGGCGTCCATGTCCCAGCTCGCGGCCAGGCCCAGGCTGATCGGAAACTGCGTGCGGTGACCGTGGATCACGTCGTAGGCGAAGAACATGGGAATCTTCAGGCGGCTGCGCTGCGCGGCATCCTGCATGGGCCTGTTGTCGGCGCGAGTGACCGAATTGAAAGTGCCGCCGATGCGCCCTGCGGCGATCTCGGCCTCGATGCGCTGGTGAGTCATTTCCCCACCGATGGCGATCAGGCGCAACTGGCCGATCTTCTCGTCCAGGGTCATGCGTGCGATCAGGTCGGCAACGAATGCATCCTTGTTCTGCGGACCTAGGGAAGGGCTATCGGCATACGCGGTTTGCAAGGCCAGGCCAACGACGACACCCAGCAGACACAGCTTGTTCATTGAGTTCTTCTCTCTGGCCTACCGCAGGGATGCCGCAGCCGATTACGGGTGACAGTGTTTTTATAGTTTGCCGGAGGTGTTTTAACGTATCGGCGCTCGTCAATCCAGTCGGGTGCCGGGATTGATACAAATGCATCCGCGCAAGCAGCGTCGAATCAAATCCCCCAAGTCCATTCACAGCCACTAAAATGCCTGCCTGAATAGACCCGAGATCCGTTTCGCCATGTCCGTCACCGACCCCCGCGCCGAATTCCTTGCCCTGCTCGACACCAGCCTGGCGCAGAACGCTTTCATCAAAGTGGTGCTGGCTCGCCATGTCGGCCAGGAACCGGACCTGCAGCGGCTGATCGTCAAGTTGGCGACCATCAAGGGCGAGCCTTGCCTGTCGTTCGTGTATCGCTACAAGACGCGCGACATCACCAAGAACTTCAGCCTGACCGATGGCCAGCAATTCATTGCCGACGCCTTGCCCGACACCTTCAAGAACGCGCACCTGCTGACCTTGACCGACGAGTTGCAGCTCGAATTCAGCAAGAAGAACAAGGCCAGCCTGCACCGCAACAAGCAACAGCAGGAGCGGGCCGCGCCGGAGTTGGGTCACGATCGGGAGAAGAAGCGTTATCTGGAGCTGAGCCGGCCGTTTCTGCATGACCTGGGTGTCACCGACAAGCAGCAGCAGTTGATCCCGGCGATGTCGCGCAAGTGGAAACAGATCAACAAGTTCATCGAGGTGTTTTCCCACGCCTTCGCCTCGTCCGTGCTGGCCAGGACAGACGCGCCCGTGCGGGTCGCCGATTTCGGCTCGGGCAAGGGTTACCTGACGTTCGCCATCCATGACTATGTGGCCAACTCGCTGCAGCGTCAGGCTCAGGTCACCGGCGTCGAACTGCGTCCGGACATGGTCGAGTTGTGCAATACCGCCGCCGCATCCTTGGAACATCCGGGGCTGGTGTTCGAGTGCGGTGACGTGCGTTCGGTGGTGCCCAGCGAGATCGACGTGATGATCGCCCTGCATGCCTGCGACATCGCCACCGACTACGCCATTCACACCGGCATTCGCTGTGGCGCGGCGATCATCATGTGCTCGCCGTGCTGTCACAAGGAAATCCGCCTGCAGATCCAGAGCCCAGGCTTGCTCAAGCCCATGCTGCAATATGGCCTGCATCTGGGCCAGCAGGCCGAGATGGTCACCGACAGTTTGCGCGCCCTGCTGCTGGACGCCTGTGGCTACGAGACCAAGGTGTTCGAGTTCATTTCCCTGGAGCACACCAACAAGAACAAGATGATTCTGGCGGTCAAGCGCGACACGTCCGGCCCGTCCGCCGAAGCGCTGGCGAAGATCGAGGAACTGAAAGCCTTCTACGGCATTCGCGAGCAGCGTCTGCAGACCCTGCTGCAGGAAGACGGTCTGCTGGGCCAGGCGCTGTGAGGCATCGGGACTACAAGTCGCCGGCATTGTGACCCACCCCTGACGAGCGCCACCATGAGGCTCAAGTCAAGGGTTGGAGTTCGCAGTGACGCTCGACATCAAGCTGACGCCGCGCGAGCAGGAAGTGCTCGTCTGGAGTGGCAGGGGCAAATCCTCGTGGGAAATCTCGCGCATACTGGCCTGCTCCGAGGCCACGGTGAATTTCCATTTCGCCAACATTCGCCGCAAGTTCGCCGTGGGCTCGCGCAACGTGGCCGTGCTGCTGGCGCTGCAGAAAGGTCTGATATCGCTGTGGTGAGCGCCTGGTTGCGCTCGAGTCTTCAACGACGCTTCTTCAATACCGCAGGAACGGCCACGTTCAATTGCGCACTGCCCAGGCCATGGCTGGTCGCGTCGAAGAAATACAGCGCCTTGCCGCAGCCGGCGAACAACTCTTCGAAGCGCTGTTTCTGGCTGATGATCCAGGCATCGCTGAGCGGGAAGATCGACACATAAAAAGTCTGCGCAGGCGCCAGGCGCAGCGCCTGAAGGATGTGCGCATCGTCGCTGTCCAGGTTGTGGCCGAAGATGCACACAGTGCCGTCTTGCCGGCTCAACTCGCCGTGGCACCAGCTCAGGTAGTCCGAATCACGGATGGTGCGCAGCTTCTGCGCACTGGGCCCTTCGTTGACCAGCAACGGCACGTCGCCAGGCGTGTTGATCGCAAACCCGTCGAGCAAGGCTTCGCCCTCGGCGGTGCGTTGCCGGGTCGTACCGTCGCTGTTCTTGATCAGCTGCAGACCGCCGTGCAGGTACAGCATGCGGCAGCCTGTGGAGGCGGTGTGGCGAATGTCGAAACCGGTGTCCACATCCATCAGCTCGGCAAAACCCTGCGGGTCGTGCTGCACGGCCCAGGGGCAGAGCAGGTCGTAGTTGCTGCTGTACACCGTGTCGAACGCGCGCAGTGCAAGGTTGAGCGCGGCCAGGCGCTGTTCATCGAGCAGGCGAAAGGGAATGTGCACGCTGCGCACCGCATGGATCAACGCTTCCTTGATCGCATAGTAGCGATTGAGCGGGGCGGTGGAACTGATCGCCAGGGCGGCATTGACCCGAACGGTGCTGTTGAGCACCGCCAGCACCTGTTCGAAGCTGCGGGTCTGCAGCGATTTGAACAACGCCAAATCGGTCAGGCTCAAGGGTTTGTTGCGCACCTTTTGCGCGCGCTCGAACAACCCGTCGTAGGCGAAGCTGCGCCACACCGCGCGGCTGGCGCCGTTGCCCAGCAACAGGCTTTGTGCAGGCTGACGGCTATGCAGGGTTTGCCAGTCGTCGAGGTGGGCGTCGAAGGTGTCATGTGCCATGGTGATGATTCGTTCTACTCGTGTCTTGGGCAAGGGCGCGACTCTATCACGCCATGTCCTGTCATCCGACGCCGTCTATGCTGGGTCGGTTCACCGGCATCAAACCGCGCCGTTTTCGATCATCCGTGGAAGGACTACACATGTTGGCACACCTGTACAAGACGCTTTGCCTCACTGCTGCCATGGGCGCAGCTGCCTCGGCCCAGGGGCAAACCCCCGATCAGTTGGCTCACGCCGCCAACATTCCGCACCCTGCGGTCATTGCCCATCGAGGTGCTTCGTTCGATGCACCGGAATCGACACTGCCGGCCTACCTGCTGGCCCGTGACCTGGGCGCCGACTATCTGGAGCTCGATGTGCAGCGCACTCGCGACGGGCAACTGATCGCACTGCACGACGATACCTTGCTGCGCACCACCGACATCGCCAGCAAGTTTCCCGAGCGCAAGGACAAGCCGGCCAGCGACTTCACCCTGGCGGAGCTGAAAACCCTGGATGCCGGCAGCTGGTTCAATGCAGCGCACCCCGAGCGCGCCCGTGACAGTTACAAAGGCTTGAAGATTCTCACCCTGGATGAGGTACTCGACGTGGCGCAAGGCGGTACGCACACGCCTGGGGTGTACATCGAAACCAAGGTGCCGCAGCAGTTTCCTGGTATCGAGCGTGACCTCAAGGCCAAACTCGAGCAGCGTGGCTGGCTCGACGGTCAGCACCGGGTCGTGTTGCAGACGTTCGAAAAAGGCAGCCTGGAGCTGCTGGCCAAGGAAATGCCGCAGGTGCCCAAGGTATTGCTGCTATGGGTAGGCGAGGGCAGCATCGAGCCCGAATCCAAGGTGACGTTCGCAGCGTCCGGCATGAAGGACAAAGCGGCTTACTACGCCCAGCAACGGCCCCGCGACCGTGCCGAGTTCGAGCGCTGGCTGGACATCGCCAAAGCCAACGGCGCGGTGGGTACCGGGCCTTCGGCAGCGTTGACCGAGGGGGGAGAGCAGAGCTACATGGACCTGGTTCAGCCCTGGATGAACAAGCTGACCCACGACAAAGGTCTTCTGGTGCACGTGTATACCGCGGACGAGCCGGTCGATTTCAAGAAGGTCAGTGACGCAGGCGTGGATGGCATCTTCACCAACCGTACCAGCGAGCTGCTGAAGTTCTACAAGCGTCCTGCCGCTGAATCGGTTATCGAGGTTCTTCGACGCAACGGTTACTGACCTGCAGAAACGCCAACGGCGCGAATCCGGTTGACCTTGCAATTGCGCCTGGCAATTTGAAGGACGGAATTCGCGCCGCTGCAGAAGGTGCGGTGGGCTTATTTGCCAGCGCCGCTGCCGTTGCCGCCGCTGTTGCCCGAGCTGCCATCGCCTTTGGTCGCGCCCATCGGGGTAGGGCCACCGTCGGTGGTGCCGGCGTCTGCGCCCTGGCTCATGGAACCGGTCTTGCCGTCGATACCGGTGGCGTTGCCATTGTCAGGTGACTTGTCAGTGCCTGGAATGACCTGCTTGCCCGATGGTGCTTCCGGGGTGGCAGTAGGGTTGCTGTCATTGGATGCCGCAATCGCCGCGAACGACGAGGCCGACAGAAGACCGGCCAGAGCCAGCGAGGCAAGCTTTTTGCTAATCATCATGGTGCATCTCCGCAGTGATTGGGGTACAAGCATTGGGCCAGCGTCTTGCGCGCAAGGTGCCGTCGAGGCGACGAGCGGCATCTCGTCGCAGCAATGCTTCTCAGCGGTATTGACGATGAAATCCAGGTGGATGGCGTCTGGCTGTATCAATGGAGATGGGCTGCCCGCGCTTCAGCCAGGCATCAAGGGTCTGGCCAAAGGTGTGGTCACTGCAATCGCGCAGCAGCATCAGCGGAATGTCCAGATGCCGCGCCACCGCTCGCGCGCTGTCACGCTCCTGATGCTGAAACACCTCTACCTCGGTCGGCGAAGCGTGGCTGGCCGGCAAGCGCTTCAACACCGTCCACGGATCGCCCTCCAGCAACAGAATCGCCCCCAGGGAAAGCCGCTCGAACGCCGTCAGATCGGTGCCCGACGAACGTGGGCGCTTGCCCATCAACGCCACGTTTCCTTCCAGCAGCATCGACTTGCCACTGGCGGCGATGCTGGTCACGGCCAGTTCCAGTGCCTGGCGGTTGCGGTCTCGATTGGTCGCATAGCGATCATCGCTCCATTTCACACAGGCCAACACCTGCCTGACCAAACCCGAAGCACTGCTGTGCAACACGCCCCGACGGTGCGCGTAATGCTCGCAATGCCAGGTTTTTCCCACGCCATGAATACCGGCTACCAGGATGATCATGATGGATGTCCCTATCAAGTAAGAGGGTATTACTAGGCTGGATAGGCAACTGAACCGTCAACGTCAGTGTCAGAAATTTCTTCGCAATGTTGGGTGGTTTTCTGATTGAGTTGGCGTAACTGGCTGTTTGATCGAGAAATCAAGGGCGCTGGGCGGGGGGGCTTTGCAAGGTTGCGGGCAACGAATCTGTGCTGATCGATGCGCTACATCTGCATCTTGTTTATCTGTATAGCTGGTGCCAATGGGACAGTTTCCACACCATGCGGTGCAGCAGAGCCGGTATCAGCCCTTGAAACCTGCGAGCTGTTGCGGATAACTGCGTTTGAAACGTTCACTCCGCAGCAGGCCTGCACACGCGAGATGACAAGGTGTTCGAACTGACCAGCTATGTAAGCCTTTTCGTCGTGGCGTTCGGTGCCGCCACGCTTCTGCCTTTGCAATCCGAAGCGGTATTGGTGGGCATGCTTGTTTCGCAACACTACGCAACGGTGTTGCTCGTACTGATCGCCACGGCGGGCAACGTGCTCGGTTCCGTGGTGAACTGGTACCTGGGCCGCTCTATCGAACGCTTTCGGCACCGCCGTTGGTTTCCCATCAGTGAGCGCCACTTGGATAAAGCGCAGAATGCCTACCTGCGCTACGGATACTGGGCGCTCTTGTTCAGCTGGGTGCCGATCATCGGTGATCCCATCACTATGATCGCTGGCGTCATGCGTGAGCCGCTCTGGCGTTTTCTGGTCGTGGTTACGCTGGCCAAGGCGTTTCGATATTTGGCACTGACCGCGATCACGCTTGGCTGGGTGATATGAACGCCTTCAGCCGAACGCCTGGGAATGGCGAATCAAACACATGCCAGCCAACGAGTATCAGATGGGTAGGATCGGCATCAGCCTTTGCTGTGTTTATCCGATGTTGGCGGAATGGCAACGCCTCTCGGCCCCGCGATGCCCCAGATGGCGAGTCCGACAAGGGGCAATACAAAGATCAGCACCGTCCAGCCCAGCTTCGTGCCGGAGCTTTTGGTGCTTCGCCAGACGCTCGTCAGTACCCAAGCGTCCAGCAACAGAACGATCACGGCGGACGCCGCCCAGAAAATCGAGGTTTCCATGGTTTATCACTCCTGAGCAATCACCTACAGGAGAGGGATACCGGTCTGCGCAAGTTCCCGATCATTTCCAGTTGGCGATTGACCGTACGTTCCCGTGCTCGATTTGCATGATGTAGAAGGGGGGGCGAATCGGCGTCTGTGCATTGGCTGATGATATCCATGAGCTGGCGAAGCAGACGGCCTGAGAGTCGTTACGCCGGATGCAGTGTTCTGCGGAGTATGGCGAACGGCGTTCGGCGGCTAAGAGGCTGAGCGGGGAGGGTGGAAAAAATCAAAATACTGATCTGCTTCGCTACCCGACTCAGGGCTGAACGAAAAAACCGGCATCCCGCGAGAAATGCCGGTTTTCTTGTTTCCAGCGGATCACCTGAATAGTCAGACGATGAAGTTCACCAACCGGTTAGGTACTACGATCATCCTTCCAGCCCCTTCCAGATGTTTGCTTAACACCGCATGGGACAGCGCCTGGGCACGTATCGTGTCATGGTCGGCGTCGGCCTGGATCAGAATTTCCCCACGCAGCCTGCCATTGACCTGCACCATCATCTTCACTTCGTCCCGCTTCAGGGCGTCGCTGTCCGGGGTCGCAGATCGCTCAAAGGGGCGCGAGGGGGCCGCCGCTTGGTCCCTAGTTGCGAAATCAAGATGGAGCTGTAGACAGCGCACTAGAGAAGATTGGCGTCTGACTATGCTTCAGTTTGCCACTGCAACGTGCACCATCTTCCCGAGTGCCCTCCTCACATCGCTGTTGCTTTGCTCTGTAACGGCCCCCGGGTACTGATCGAACATATGAGGTACGCCGGGGTAGACGTGCATCTCCACCGGAACGCCGGATCGTGACAATTTCAGACCAAACTCTACGTCTTCTTCCAAAAACAGATCCAGCGCGCCAACACCGATGAAGCTTGGTGGAAGGCCCTCAAGATGCGGAGCGAGCGAGGGAGACAATAAATACGCTCGTTCATCATTGGCGTCGTATTCACCTTGCATGCACTGCCAACAGAAATGATTCGCTGCTCGCGACCAACTCAGCCTGCCCGTCGCCGGGTTATTCATGAGCGATGATGCAGACCCCGTTCGATGATCAAGCATGGGGTAAATCATGACCAGACCTGCAGCCTTGCGTTGCTCCCTGTCTCTTGCCAACAGCGCCAAAGCGGCAGCGAGCCCGCCCCCTGCGCTGTGGCCCATGATGACTACTTTATGCTCGTCTATCCCTTGAGAAAGTGAGTTGAGATAGATCCAGGTCAGTGCCCTGTAGCAGTCCTCGAGGGGCGCCGGAAAAGGATGTTCCGGCGCCAGGCGATAGTCGACTGCAACCACGACGACCTGAAGATCGGCGGCAAGGTCGGCCAGATAGCCGTCCGCCATCTCCGGACAACCCAGAACAAAGCCACCCCCGTGGATGTACAGGATGGCCGGCAATGGTAGGTTCTGAGTCGTTTCGGATCTTGGTCGATGAATGCGCAAACGTACAGGTGGACAGTCGGCATCACTCTCAGTCCATTGTTGCTGACCGTGGGCCGTGTCGGCTGAGCGATAGTCGTTGTGGATATCATCCCGGATGCTTGCAAGGGTTTCTCGAGTCCACTGCCTGGAGGGCTCGGTCAGGAAGAATTCATAGGACGGATCAAGGAGCCTATCTGTGTCCATCGGGCTGTTCCTTCTCTGAATCGGGGGCATACAGCCCCCGAGAAATGAGTCAAAGCCAGCTCTTGATCCGAGCGCATACGGCTTGAGTGGAAATGCCATAACGGTCGTGCAGTGTAGGCAGAGCGCCAGCGTCGAGAAAGGCGTCGGGCAGTGCAATTTGCCGGAATGCGGGCGTCACGCCATTGCGCAGCAGGACAGTCGCCACTGCTTCACCCAGACCACCGATGATCGAATGGTTCTCTGCCGACACGACCAGCCTGCCTGGCTTTCGAGCTTCCGCCAGAATGGTTTGTTCGTCCAACGGCTTGATGGTGGGTACGTGAAGTACCGCCACATCAATACCATCGGCTTGAAGCGCCTTGGCTGCCTCCAGGGCTCGCATGGTCATCAAGCCGGTCGAGACGATCAGAACGTCATTGCCTGTGCGCAGGGTCTTGGCTTTTCCGATCTCGAAGGTGTAGCCATATTCATCCAGCACCAGCGGAACGTTACCGCGCAGCAAACGCATGTACACCGGGCCGTTGTGAGCGGCGATGGCGGGAACGGCTTGCTCGATTTCAAGCGCATCGCAGGGGTCGACAATCATCAGGTTCGGCATCGCGCGGAAGATGGCCAGATCGTCGGTGGCTTGATGGCTGGGGCCATAACCGGTCGTTAAACCTGGCAACCCGCAGACGATCTTGACGTTGAGGTTCTCTTCAGCGATTGCCATGCAGATGAAATCATAGGCACGGCGCGAGGCAAACACGGCATAGGTAGTGGCAAAGGGAACAAAGCCCTCGCGCGCCATGCCTGCAGCGGCACTCATCAGTAGCTGTTCAGCCATGCCCATCTGATAGAACCGGTCAGGATGTGCCTGCGCGAAGATATGCAGATCGGTGTATTTGGCCAGGTCGGCGGAGAGCCCAACGATATCAGGCCGGTCTGCAGCCAGGGCCGCCAGGGCGTGGCCAAATGGGGCCGATCGGGTTGCCTGACCTTCAGAAGCGATCGACGCAATCATTGCAGAGGTGGTGAGTTTCTTCTTGGCGGCCACTGGAGCCTGGGCAGTGTCGTTCTTCAAGTCGTTCATACAGTGTCTCCTTCTTCGAGGTGGTTCAAGGCCAGGTTCCACTCATGCTCATCCACGCGAATGAAATGGGCCTTCTCCCGAGTTTCCAGAAACGGCACGCCTCTACCCATTTTGGTATCGCAGATGATCACTCGCGGTTGAGCTTGCGAATGACTGCGTGCGGCATCGAAAGCCTCGACCAACGCGTCCAGATCATTGCCATCCACTCGCTGCGTGAACCAACCGAACGCCTGCCAACGGTCAACGATGGGTTCGAACGCCAGAATTTCGCTGGAGCGGCCATCCGCTTGTTGGTTGTTTACGTCCACAATGGCGATCAGATTATCGAGCTTCCAGTGAGAGGCTGACATCACCGCTTCCCAGGTCGACCCTTCGTTCAGCTCACCGTCGGACAGCAGGTTGTAGACGAACGAGTCAGAACCTTTACGTTTGAGCCCCAGGCACGCACCGACGGCAATGCCCAGACCCTGGCCCAGCGAGCCGCCTGTGATCTCCATGCCAGGGGTGTAGGTTGCCATCCCGGACATCGGCAGGCGGCTGTCATCGGAGCCATAGGTTTCGAGCTCGTCTAACGGGATGATTTCCGCTTCGATCAGTGCCGCATACAGCGCAATGGCATAGTGGCCAATGGAGAGATAGAAGCGGTCACGTTGTTCCCATTCGGGGTCGTGGGGCTTGTAGTTCAATGCGTGAAAGTAGGCCACAGCGAGCAAGTCAGCCGCTCCCAATGCCTGACCGACGTAGCCTTGACCTTGAACCTGGCCCATGCGCAGCGCATGACGACGGATATTCAGGGCGCGTTGTGCCAGTGATGTTTCAGAAACCTTGGATGAAATAGCAGTCATTGCATGTACTCCGTTGACTCAACGATTGACCGAGGCGGCGGGGATTCGCAGTACCAGGCAAGCACCCATGCACAGCACGCCGGTGATGAGGTACATCCCTATCGCGCTTGATCCGGTCGTGGTGGTGATCCAGCCAATCAGGTAGGGCGAGCAGAAGCCGGCGAGGTTGGCGAAGCTGTTGATGCCGGCGATTCCCGCAGCGGCAGAAACCCCGCCCAGCAGTGTGGTCGGTAGCATCCAGAACAAGGAGGAGGCAGACAGAACCCCTGCCGCCGCCAGGCAGAGACTCAGGACAGAGACGACCAGGTTTCCACCGAAGATGGCTGCCAACGTAAGGCCCAAGGCCCCTGCGATCATGGGTGCAATCAAGTGCCACCGACGTTCGCGGTGCTTGTCGCCACTTCGGCCCATCAACAGCATTGCCACGATTGCGCACATGTAAGGCAAGCTGGTGACCAAGCCAATGTGCAGGGGGTCGGAAACCCCGGCATTGCGGATCAAGGTAGGTAGCCAGAAGGTGATCGCGTACTGACCCATCACGACACAAAAGTAGATGCACGCCAGCATCCACAGGCGACGGTCGCGCAAAAAATCACGTACCGAACCGTGAGTGACCTTACGACTGTTGTCCTCCGCCAGTTCCTTGTTCACAAGCTCCTTTTCTTCATCGGTGAGCCAGGTGGCCTGGTGTACGCCATCCTTCAGATACGCCAGTACGAAAAAGCCAACAATGACCGTAGGTATCGCTTCGATGACGAACATCCACTGCCAGCCGGCCCATCCATGAAAGCCTGCAAACTTGGCCATGATCAAGCCGGAAAGAGGTCCGCCGATCATTCCTGAAAGTGGAATCGCAATGAACCAGAGCACGGTCATCTTGGCTCGGCGATACGAGGGAAACCAGTAGGTGAGGTAAAGCAGCAACCCCGGCGCCAGGCCTGCTTCAGCAATGCCCAGGAGGAAGCGCAGCACATAGAATTGCCAGGCCGTTTCCACAAAAGCGAAGAGGGCAGAGATGATGCCCCACGAGATCATGATGCGGGCGATCCATCGACGCGCCCCAACTTTGTGAAGAATCAGATTGCTGGGAACTTCGCAGAGAAAGTAGCCAAGAAAGAACATGCCGGCACCGAGGCCGTACACAGTTTCACTGAGCGACAAGTCGCTCATCATTTGCAGTTTGGCGAAGCCGACGTTCACACGATCCAGATATGCACACAGATAACAGAGCATCAAGAAAGGCATCAGCCGCCAGGCGGTTTTGCGATAAGCATTCGAGCGCACGGTCGAAACCGCTTCGAGCGTCATGGAAGTCATCATGATTGTCCGATCTCTTGTTTTTATAGACGGCCAGGCGCAGTTGCCCAGCGTGCCATTGATCTAGAACAACACGGGTCAGTGTCGACCCGGTTACCTGTCCTCAGTGGATCAGCATGCCGCCATTGACATCTAGCGTGATGCCAGTGAGGTACGAAGACAGATCGCTTCCAAGAAACAGCGCAGCGTTGGCGACATCCTGAGCCGCGCCGAGGCGACCTAGCGGGATGCCATCGATAATCGCGTGACGACGCTCGTCCTGCATCAAGCCGCCAGTGATATCGGTATGAATCAAACCGGGAGCAATGGAATTGACGCGAATGTTGTCCGGCCCGAATTCCCTGGCCATTGCCTTACCGAGGCCCAATACGCCCGCTTTGGCCGCGCTGTAGTGCGGCCCGCCGAATATGCCGCCACCGCGTTGAGCCGATACCGACGACATGCAGACGATGCTTCCGCAGGCCTGACTTTTCATGAACGGAATGACGGCTTGAGACATGAGCAAAGTGCCGCGCAAACTTACATCCAACACTCTGTCGTAGTCGGAAGGGCTGATATCAAGGGTCTTGATCGGCTGGGTGATGCCCGCGTTGTTGACCAGAATGTCTATTCGACCGAAGCGCGCGATGACCTTGTCGACCGCTTGTTTGACTTGATGTTGGTCTGCGACGTTGGCGGCCACTCCCAGATGGCCTTCACCCAACGCCGAAGCGGCGTCGCGCGCGGCGGATTCATCGAGGTCCAGGATGACGACATGGGCACCCTGCTGGGCGAACGTGATGGCAGTGGCTCGACCGATTCCGCGTTCAGATGCAGCACCGGTGATGATTGCAACTTTGCCTTGAAGAAGCATGGGGAATTCCTGTGATTGTTTTTATGATTCGATTCGAAAATCGATGGCTCAGGGTGTTCCTCGCACGCGCATCCAGCAATATTGCAAGCCTCACTGCTAGCTGAGGAAAATTCACTTCTCGTCACCAGACACGCAGGATGATTGAATAAGACTCGCCCAGAAAATCTCAACAATAAGAGCCGAGTACTTATGCGCCTTCACGACAGTGCGCCCCGGGACCTGCCACCGCTGAGGGCCATTCAAGCCTTCGAGCAAACGGCCCGCTTTGGCAATCTCGCCAGGGCGGCCGAAGTATTGAATCTGACACCCTCAGCTGTCAGCCATCAGTTGGCGAATCTGGAAGCGATGATAGGTAGACAGCTTTTCGTGCGCGCTGCCCGTGGCGTCACCCTCACCCCGGTGGGCGAGCAGTACCTCAAGGATATTTCCGGTTTGCTGCACAGCCTCGAGGTGGCGACCGAAAGAGCCGCCAGTGACGTGAGTCTCGACTGCCTGCGACTGCACTCCTCTCCAAGCTTCGGCCTGCTTTGGCTGATGCCGCGCCTGGAAGCATTCCGCGTGAGTCATCCCGATATCCAGATCAACCTGTCGTGTTCCTATGAGTCCTTGCACTTCAGTCGGGACAAGATTGATGTCGATATACGCCATGGCCTTCCCAACTGGCCCAGCTATGAAGTGCGAACGGTGCGCAACGAAGCCTTTGCGGTGCTGGCTTCTCCACAGTTGTTGGCAAAGCGTCCAGTCGTCAGCGCCGGTGACTTGTTGAACAAGGAGTTGATCCTCTCGGAAGCGACGCTGCTCCAGTGGCCCGAATGGTTCGCACAGCACGGCCTGGCCCGCCCCGAACATCCCTATGCGTTGAGCTTCGATCGTTCCTACATGACATTGGAGGCTGCAAGCCACGGCCTTGGTTTTGCACTGGAAAGTACGCTGCTGGCGCAGAAATATCTCTCGTCGGGCGCACTTGTGGAAGTTGCACCTGAATCGTTGAGTGCCGCTGTTGCTGCTCACCACTTGGTGTTCCCAAAAGCCCATTCGTCCTTTCCCAGGGTCAGGCGGTTTCTGACGTGGATGGAGGGGGAGATGGGGCACCGGTTTGTGTTCTGAAACGGCGTTCCCGGGTGGCAGATTGACCTTGAATTTTGATCACCGCTTGATCTTGAACGAGACAACTCCGTTATCGGGCCGCTCCCCTAGAGAGAGCCCTTACGGGCTCCGACTGACCGAGTTACTACGCTTTCAAGCCGACAAGTACTCGTCGACGGATTGGACGCTGGCGTAGCCGAACTCGAATGCTGCCATCACTGCCGCATGGGCCTGCGCTGCGGGCACAGTCACACCACGAAAAGTCAGATCCAAGGTGGCACACGCATCATGCAGTACCGTGACCGGGTAACCCATATCTACAGCGGCGCGTACAACGGCGTCGATGCACATATGGCTCATCGCCCCTATCACTACGATTTCCTCTACACCTTCAGCATCCAGGCGCTGTTTCAGATCGGTTTCCCTGAAGGCATTGATGTGCTTTTTGACAATCACAGGGTCGCGGTCCTCGGGCGTTACCGCGGATTGGATTTGCGCACCGGCACTTCCCTTGACGAAGATCGTGGCGCCTTCATTGTCCGTCTCATGCCGTATGTGAAACACCGGAATGCCGGCATCGCGTGCATGACGGATCACCCGCACTGCATTCGCGACGGCCTCTTCAATCCTGGTCAACGGCAGGTTGCCAGTGGGCAAGTATTCGTTTTGCAAATCAACTACTACAAGACCTCGTTTCATGAGTCATCTCCAGTCGTATTATCAATGTGTTGGCTCTGTAAGGACCGAACTGTTCACGGGGCATCAAGCTGGCGTCCGCGATCAGAACTTCAGTGAAGCACCGTCCTCCGGAATGTCGACGTGACGCTCGATACCTTGCTGCTTGACGTAGGTACGCAGCTCTTCACGCGTAAGTGACATGTGGTTGACAGCGTCCATGTGCACAGCAACGATCTTCGCGTTTTCCGCGGCCTTCGTTGCACGCAGAACATCTTCCTCGCCCATGATGATTGCGCCTTCGTAACCGGTCATCTTGGCTTTGCCGGCATTCAGCACAATGACCTCGGGGTGATACTTCGCGATAGCTTCGTCCACTCCTTTACGCCAGATGGTGTCCCCCGCGAGGTATAGGGTCTTGTAGCCCGGCGCTTGAAAAACGACGCCCATTGCTTCACCCAGAGGTTTCGCGAGAGCGGGCACGGCATACATTTCGTCAGTGCCATGCTGGCCACCTGTCTTGGTGAGTTTGACGCCGCCGAATTCGGCATCACCCTGAAGAACGCGGACTTTCTTGAAACCTTGGGAACGAATCAACTTCGCATCTTCTTCATGCTGCGTGAACAACGGAATGTCTTTGGGCAACGCTTTTTGTGCGGCATCGTCCCAGTGGTCAAGATGCGTGTGAGTGACGATGACCGCGTCGACGCCGGAGATCACTTTTTCAGCTGATTCAGGCAGGTCGACCAACGGGTTACGCAAGTTGCTGCGATAAGTGTTCTCGAATCCTGGGTAGGTTCCTTTTTTGGACAGCATCGGATCGATCAAGAAGGTCGTAGCGCCATAGGTGATTTTCACCGTCGCGTTGCGAACCTGCTGCAGGCTGACTGCATGAGCCGCATCGGGTGTCTCGGATAGGTTCGAGCCTGCCAATACCGGCATGGCGACTGCAGTGCAGGCCATGCTGAGCGCAAAGGGGAGGTTTCTGATATTCATGGAGATACATCCTGTTGATATGTGGATGATTCCATTCTTGCGTAATGGGAAAGTAGGCAACAGTGGCCTGAATGACATAGTTCGATATAATCGGGCCAATCTGTTGCTTTGTTTGGCGACGTCGATAATCTGGAGAGGCTCCTCCATGCAATCCATCCGTGTAGCGGTTCTGGCGTTCAACGGCGTGAGCCTCTTCCACCTTTCGGTACCGGGAATGGTGCTGGGTACGGCGCAATCAGCGCCTGGCGCACCCCGATACGAGGTCAGTTACTGCGCAGAGCTGCCAGGTATGGTGACCAGTGATCAAGGCATCGGCTTGGCAGTCGCGCACGGCCTTGAGCTGATGGAGGCAGCGGACGTCATCGTCATCCCTGCGTGGGGCGATCAATCGGTTATTGCGTCCGCCGAACTCGTGAAAGCGCTGCAGCTCGCCGATGAGCAGGGCAAGCTCATAGTCGGATTGTGTCTGGGTGCATTCGTCCTGGGCGACGCCGGGTTACTGGACGGTAAAGAAGCGACTACTCACTGGGCTGTAAGGGACGAGTTCGCCAGGCGTTTCCCGAAAGCGTGTTTCAGGCCTGAAGTGCTCTATGTCAGTGCCGGCAACATCGTGACCTCTGCAGGAACGGTAGCGGCCATTGACTGCTGCCTTCACCTCGTTCGGCAGCGACTTGGCGCCGACGTGGCGAATCGCACGGCGAAGATGCTGGTGACGCCGCCTCACCGGCAGGGCGGTCAAGCGCAATACGTCGAGCATCCTGTGCCGCAGCTTTCCAGCGAGACCCATTTATCCGAAGTACTGGCGTGGGCCAGAATGAACCTGGCCAGCGAGTTGCCGTTGGACGTGCTCGCGGACAAGGCAAAAATGAGCAGACGCACATTCACTCGGCGTTTCAGGGAGGCCACTGGCGGTACCGTATCCAGATGGTTGAATGCCGAGCGAGTGGCTCGGGCGCAACAGCTGCTCGAAACCACGGATCTACCCATTGAATGCATTGCCGGGGAGGCCGGCTTTGGAACGCCGTTATCCTTGAGGCAGCAATTCGGCGCGCAACTCGGCACCTCGCCATCCGAGTATCGGCGGATGTTTTCTCGCGCAATGGAAGTGGAAGGCAAAACCCGGTGAATCACACTTTCTTCAGGTCGCGTGCTTGATACCCAACTCGGTATGGGTATTGGTTCGGTCTTCCGTGTTGCTGGGGCCAAACAGGCCCCAGCGATCTTGCTCGATCAAAAGTCCACGGTCACTCCGGCGTAAATCGCACGACCATCGCCTGGTGAGTGCAGGGATGCCCTAGCGCCGTCCGGGTCGTACCAAACGTATTCATAGTATTGGTCGGCAAGGTTCTTCAATTGCAAGTCTACGCTGACTGACTGAGTCACTTGATACGTCGCGCCTAAGTTCATGAGAACGTAGCCGCCATAACGTCTTTTCGTGTTCTCACGCTCCAGGTAATAGTCGGTCTGCCCGTTCATCCATGCAGTCAGTTGCAATGCAGGTGTCGCGTCATAGCTGATGCCGGCGCTGTATAGATGATGGGGGATATGGTCGATTTCCTGGCCTTTGCTGTCAGGCAGCGAGCTGCTCGGCTGAAGAATCTTCGAGTACTGCCAAGAGTAGGCCAACCAGATGTCGGTGCGCTCGTTGGGGTACAGGTTCATCTGCAAATCGTAGCCCCAGCGCCGGGTTTCTCCGACGTTGTCGGACTCGCCACTAGGGTCGTTCAGTCTGCGACTGACCTCTCCTGAAGCTTCCTGCTGCCAATAAGCTAAACGTCCGTCCATCCAGTCGGCCGGAGTGAACTTGACCCCGGTTTCCCAACCTTCGTTGATCGAGGGCGCCAGATCGGTGTCCCTGGGCGGAATCTTGTAAGCCGCAGCCCCTGTGCCCACCTGAAAGGTACGCCCCCAGTTTGCATAGACGCTGGCAACGTCCCACGGTGAATAGACAACGCTGATCTTTGGCTGCTTGATCAGCCCGTAGTCGTTGATGTCGTAATCCTTGCCGATCATTTCGTTGGTGAAGGTGCCCTGGATCTTGTCGACCCGGTAGGCCGGCACGATCTTCAGTGACTCGAAAGGTTTGATCTCAGCCTGGACATAAGCGCCGTAAATGTCGAAGTCGAATCGTTGATCGCGGGTAGTTGCCAGACGAGCGCGGTCCCTGGTGCGATAGCGTTCGCTTTCGTTTTGCTGCTGCTGCACGTCTGCACCGCTTTCCAGAGCGAAGTCGTGGAGCCAGCTGACTTCAGGGCGCCAGGTCAGCGAGGTGAGCGCGCCATATTGCGTCTCGTAGGCGTCACGCTCTTGCTGTGAGCTCGTGCGCCAATATTGCGTCCAGCGCCTGTCATCAAAGGTATTGACGTAGGTTTTCGCTGACCAGGCCAGCGTATCGGTCAAGTCGGTATCCAAATTCAAGCTGATCTGGTTCATGCGCCGAGTGCCCTTGTCCGTCGCATTGAAGCTGTTGGTCATTTCCGGATGATGACGTGCATCGGCTTCGGCCAGATAGCCCGGCTCCTGTGCTTCGGTTTCGTAGTGACGAGCGATCAGTCCGATGCGATAGCTGTCGTCATCCGGTGTGTAGAACCACTTGCCCGACATTGAAAACTTGTCTGCTTCGGCGTGATCCCGGTAGCCACTGGATTTCTGATAGGCAAAGAAATAGTTCTGCGACCAGTTGCTGCTTTCAATGCCCTTGGCAAGTTGCGCTTCCTGAGTATTGAAGCTGCCATAACGCAGCCGTACCTTGCTGTAGTCGCCTCCGGTGCGGGTCAGCATATTGACGTTGCCGGCAATGTTGTTCAGGCCATAGCGCGCATCGCTGGTGCCACGCACCACCTCGATGCTGTCCAACTCCATGGGGAAAATCATGTCCATGTACGGCATGTTGCCGTCGTTGCTGTTGCTGGGGATGCCGTCGATCAATAATTTGACCGCGTTCACTTCACCTTCACCATTGAAGCCGCGGAACGAGATTTTTCCCGAAGTGGTGCCTTGATTGAACTCGGTCAGCATCACCCCCGGGGCGCGGCGGAAAAGCTCCCAACTGTAGTTGACCGGCATTTTTTCAAGGATGTCAGCGCCCAGAATATCCACTGAGCTGAGCACACTGCGGGTGGCCAAAGGGCCGCTGGTCGAGCCTTGAACGCTCACGGCGCCCAAGGTGAGCGTTGAGTTTTCCAGCCTGCCGGCTTCAGCCAGTGCCAAGGACAGCGGGCTGGATGCCAGTACGCCTATCGACAATACGGGCCATATGGAACGGGACACAGACAAACGCTTTGCATGGCGCAAAGAAAATGGAGCAGGCATGGGACGCACTTCCTGATCATCAAGAAACTTCAAGGGCGTTCGGCAACCGTCGCGGATCGCGGAACGAATTCAAAGCGAGCAGCACCGCACGCAGTGGGCGGTGTTGCGATCAGGCGAAAGGGGAGGCGCGTGGACTCAGGCTGGGCCAGCGGATCCTTGGGTGCAAGGTTGGCAGTTCAGGATCATCAAGAATGACCCTGGGGGTGTACTGCGGCAGGAAATGGCGGTAGTAATCCGAGGGCAGGGCCGCCAGCCCGGCATGGCCGCAACAGCAGTCCACATGGTGCATGGCGCGTTCGGGTTCGGATTGAGGTATCTGAAGCGCCTCGATCGCCTGGCGAAACTCAGCTGAGACGACGCTCGAGTTTCCCCCGGAACAAAATCCGCCCCACAGCATGAGATTTACATCGGGCGCTTGCATCGCACGGCTGAGCGGCATGGCCAGAATGTTCATCAAGATCGCCAAGCAGGCAATCCAGGGTCGGATACGTCTCAACGAACTCATCAATGAAGTCGCCGCGAAGGGGCGGTCATTTAGCGCGGTTTGCTGAACGATGTACATTTTCATACGTGCGCTATTTTGTCGCACGTATAGTGCGGGCAAGTTCGTTCACCGGCATTGACGCGGTTTAGGCTGGTGGTCGATGAGGCTGCGGAGAAGATCGGACTGAAAGTCCCGGAAACTACATTTAGTTAGTCAGGGCTGGAAGAGTGATCCGTCGCTGTTCCTGGGGAGGAAATAGCCTTTGATGCAAGACGCGTCGCGGATGCAGAGTTGAACATGGGTTTGCTTGCGAAAAAAAGTGCCTGGGTAAAGCTGCGGCCCTTCCAAAAATGGAGAACGCACCGATGCATACTCAGGAAGACCCACCGAATCTCTGGCTTCATGAAGGGTCATGAACACGGCGCAATCCAGGTGTCTGAGCAGGTTGTCCTGGTCTGCGTTGAATCCAGGTCGGTTTATCGGGATTTCGTCCGAGGTGGCGACAAGGATCTCGTAAGCGCCGCGTAGCTCTTCCAGTGCGCCCTCATCAGTAAGGTTGAGACACAGCTTCAAGTCGATGACCGCGCCAATGACATAGGGATGCTTGATCCACCCCTTACCGCGCTTGGTGTACTTACTGATATGTTCGGCGTAGCTAAACGCGCGTTCGGGACTGTTCTCCCAGAAGTAGGCACCTCTACCCAACCAGTCATAGTCATTGACGCTTGCCGCGATGTGGTCGCCTGCAAGAACAGCTTCCCCGATCTCGCGATCGCAGCCATGGAAGCCAAGAACGAACGAAGGAAGCTGCTGGTACATCAGCGATAAGAGGCCTTGAGCTGACCTTTACTGTTGTAGATCCCGGTCTTGAGGCGAAAAGCCTTGGCCTCTGCTGGATCGCTTGCAAGGATCTGAGCCAACTGACGAAATCGCTCGGCAGCTTCGATATGCGGGTTTTCAGCCTTGACAGTTCTTTTAGCGTGTATGGGCATGTCGACCTCCTGTGGCAGATATACGCTGGCTCTATGCACAAATAGTGGATTGTCAGGTGAGCACGCTGGTTTGCAAACGTCTTGGCGTACGTGTTGCTTCCCCAAACCATATCCAGCACACCCGTGCGGGCCACCTGCAGTGAGACGTCAATCCGTGTGGGACACGGTGTCGCTGGTCGTTCCGCTCGCGGTATTGGCTGATGATATCCAAGAGCTGTCAAAGCAGATAGCCGCAAATTCGTTACGTCGGAGGCAATGTTCTACGGAGTATGTCGAACGGCATTCGGCGGATACGAAGCTGAGCGGGAATGGTAGGGAAATGAAAATACTGCCTGAAACATGGAGCGGGTAGAGGGAATCGAACCCTCAACTAAAGCTTGGGAAGCTTTCGTTTTACCACTAAACTATACCCGCATGACGCGTTGTTTCCGTGCCGCTGGCAGTTCATTGCGAACTCGATTGCCAGCTTGGCGACCTCGGTGCACTGCGTCTTTCGACACCTGCTCCGGGCGGCTGACTTTGTACCAGAAGCGCCTGGCAATTTGAAGCGCTAATTTTCGTTTCTCTGCTCGATTCCCCTCAAACCAGACCGATCTCCTCTGCGCTCAAGCTGCGATACTGGCCGGGTTGCAGGCTGTCATCGAGTACCAGCGCGCCCATGCGCTCTCGGTGCAGCGTGAGCACCTTGTTCTGGAAGTAGCCGAACATCCGCTTCACCTGGTGGTAACGCCCTTCGACGATGCTCAGGCGCGCCAGGCGCGGGCCGAGGATATCGAGGTAGGCGGGCAGGGTGGTGAGGTCTTCGAAGGCGAAGTAGATGCCCTTGGCGAACGTCTCGACGTAATGGGGTTCGATGACCTGCTCGGTCTCGACCAGGTACACCTTGGGCAGCTTGGTTGCCGGTTGGGTCAGGCGGCGTGACCATTGCCCATCGTTGGTCAGGATCATCAACCCGGTGGTGTTGAAATCCAGTCGCCCGGCCAGGTGCAGTTGATGTTTGTCCGGCACGTCGACCAGGTCGAGCACGGTGCGATGCTGCGGATCCTGGGTAGCGCTGACGCAGCCGGCTGGTTTATGCAGCATCAGGTAGCGTGCGCGATGCCCAACCTGCAACAGGTCCTGATCGAGGCGCACTTCGCTGAATTCAGTGACGGGATGCAGCGGGTCGCGGACCACGCTGCCATCCACCTGGACCCGTCCTGCGATCAAGGCCAGGCGCACCTGCTGCCGGTTGAAGCGTTCGAAATTGGAAAGAAATCTGTCCAGACGCATTGCTGCGCTATGCCTCCGACTCAGGCAGTTGCTCATTCACTCGCGCGCAGCGCGGACACAAGCAGGCGGCGTTGCGCAAATGCTCGGGCAAAGCTCGCAGCACAGCGGGGTCGATGCTGACCGTGTAGCACCAGCACGGCTGTGCAGCCGTCTTGGCATCGGCCAATGTGCAGTCGTTGCGGCCGCCGCAGGCTGGGCAAAGGCGGCTGTCGGTCAGCGCGAGCGTGGTCATGAGCGATCCGTGAAGGTATGAACGTGGCATTCTACTTCAGCGCCCTGCAGGTCGGCGAAAAGCGTCAATGCAGAACGCTTTGTATCAATTTATTGCCGTGTGAAATGCAGTATCTTTTCCGCTGTCTGAGTTATGCCCAGAACCATCGTTCCGGGTAACGACCAGTCGTGCTGGTTCGATCCCTCTCGCGGTCCAGGAGGCCGCTTATGTCCCCTAGAGCTCTTTTGATCGTGGTATTGGGCTTGTTGACAAGTGCCTGTGTGCCCTATGGAGGGGGAGGTTACTACCGCACCGAAGTCTATTCCGTGGACAGCTCGCCGAGAGGCGGCTACTACCCCTACAGCCAGCCCTATGGCAGCGGTTACTACGTGACGCCGGCACCGCGCTATTACGAGGGGCCGCGCTACTTCTCGGCGCCTCGGTATTACGCGGTGCCGCCGCCGCGCTACTACGGTCCGCCTGCGCCGCACTACCGGCCGGGGTTCAGGCCAGGGCGCGGCCCCGATCCACGCTGGCGCGACGGGCCGGCGCGGCATTACGGCCAGGATTGGAATCGGGGTCGAGGCTCCGACCGCGGCCCTGGCCGGGGCGGTCGGCACTAATCAGCAACGGCGCCCTCAGGGGCGCCGTTTTCGTTTTGTCACCTGCCATTCAGTAATCACAAAGATCCGCCAGCGGATGACGGCCTTCCCAGGCCTTGCCGAAATGCGCCTCGACCACTGCCTGCGGTACATGGTCGACATCGGGCCAGTGCCAGTGCGGCTGGTTGTCCTTGTCGATCAGGCGTGCACGCACGCCTTCGCTGAATTCGGGATGACGGCAGCAGTTCAGGCTCAAGCTGTATTCCATCTGGAACACCTGGGCCAGCGACAAGTGGCGGGCACGGGCCAATTGCGCCCAGATCAAATGCGCGGTCAGCGGGCAGCCCTTGGCGAGGTTGCTGGCGGCCTTGGCCAGCAAGGGGTCCTCGTGTCGTTGCCATTGCACCAGTGCATGCCAGGCGCCCGGCGCATCGCTGACGTCCAGCTGGGCGTCGATGGCGGCCCGGCGCGGCAGCCACTGCGCCGCTGGGGCACTGTCGCGCGCATCGTGTTCGAGGGCCTTGAGCAGGCTGTTCAACTGCATGGCGGTCTGCTCCTGCCAGTTCAGCTGCAGCAGGCCGTCGAGCAGATCTTCGTATTGATCGTCGCGCAGGCAACGGTCGGCCAGGCCCAGGTCAAGGGCGTCACGGGCGTTGATCTGCGCGCCGGTCAGGCCCAGGAACAGACCGAGCTTGCCGGGCATGCGCGAGAGGAATCCGCTGGCGCCGACATCCGGGTACAGGCCGATGGTGATCTCGGGCATGGCCAGGCGGCTGCTCGGCGTGACGATGCGAATGCTCGACGCCTGCAGCAAGCCCATGCCACCGCCCAGTACGTAGCCGTGGCCCCAGCAGATCACCGGCTTGGGGTAGGTGTGCAGGCGGTAGTCGAAGCGGTATTCGGCAGCGAAGAAACGCGCTGCCAGCGGCGGCACTTCGCCGGGGTGGGCGCGGCAGGCCTGAACCAGGCTGCGCACATCGCCCCCGGCGCAGAAGGCTTTTTCGCCTTCGCCGCGCAAGACGACGCAGACCACGCGGTCATCCTGCGCCCACTCATCGAACTTTCCGGCGAGCGCTTCGAGCATCGGCAAGGTCAAAGCGTTGAGGCTCTTCTCTGCAGCAAGCGAGACGATACCGATACGTGCGCCATTGCCGGCACTGAGTTCTTCGAAATTCAAATCCATCGTGACCTCGCATCAAAGGGGCGGTAGCCGCGGAACAGCCATGGCGAATGGCCGGCGTAGGGTGGCAGCGATCCTGTCCGGATTTGACTTTCCATGTCCGCTTTCCTACCGTCCGCCCACTGATTTCCGGCGCCTTCTGTTTTTTGGTGCCTGCTTCTTTTTGGTGAACATATGAGCACAGACGACCGCATCAAACTCGAGCCTAGCTGGAAAGCTGCACTGCGTGAGGAATTCGACAAGCCCTACATGGCCCAGTTGCGCGAATTCCTGCGCCAGGAACATGCGCTGGGCAAAGAAATCTATCCGCCTGGGCCGCTGATCTTCAACGCGCTCAATACCACGCCGCTGGAACAGGTAAAAGTCGTGATTCTCGGCCAGGATCCCTACCACGGTCCGGGCCAGGCGCATGGTCTGTGTTTTTCGGTGCAGCCAGGCATCCCCACGCCGCCCTCGCTGGTGAACATCTACAAGGAGCTCAAGCGCGATCTGAACATCGACATCCCCAAGCATGGCTATCTGCAAAGCTGGGCGGAGCAGGGGGTGTTGCTGCTGAATACCACCATGACGGTGGAAAGGGCGAATGCCGCCGCCCACGCGAAAAAAGGCTGGCAGCCGTTCACCGACCGCATCATCGAAGTGGTCAGCGAGCAGCAGGCCAGCGTGGTGTTCATGCTCTGGGGCGCCCATGCGCAGAGCAAGCAGAAGCTGATCGACAACAGCAAGCACCTGGTGCTGACGTCCGTGCACCCCTCGCCGTTGTCGGCGCACAAGGGCTTCATCGGCAACGGGCATTTCAGCCGTGCGAACAAGTTTCTCGAACAGAACGGTCTGACCGCCATCGACTGGCGCCTGCCTTAAGCCACCGGTCGGCGCTTCTGCCACTGGCGAAACAGCGGCTCGGCCAGAAACAGCACGAACAGCAGGCGCATCACCTGCATCGCTGTCACCAGCGGTACCGACAGCTGCAGCACCTCGGCGGTCAGGCTCATCTCGGCAATGCCACCGGGCATCATGCCCAGGGTCAGCGAGCGCAGGTCGAGGTTGGTCAGGGCGCTCAGGGCCAGCGCGCAGCCGCCGGCAATGGCCATGGTCAGGGCGGTGCTGATCAGCGTGCGAGCGAGAAACGACGGTGCGCGGCGAAAGAACGCGCGATTGAAGTGACAGCCCAGGCCGCTGCCGATCAGCCACTGGCCGATCTGGCTGCCACCGTCCGGCAGGCCGATGTGCAGATCGAAGCTTACGCTCATGGCAGCGCTGACCAGCAGGGGGCCGAACAGCCAGGGGTTGGGCTGGTCCAGTCGCTGCCAGATCCAGGCCGCCACCCCGGCGAGGGGGAAGATCAACGCCAGCCAGGCCCAGTCGACGCCGCCTTCATGGCTGATGGGTGTGCCGTCGCCCATCAGGAATTTGAACAGCGCCGGCACGCACAGCACCACCGCCAGCACCCGCAGACTCTGCCCTGCGGCGACGCGGCTGAGGTCGGCGCCGTTGCGCGCGCCCAGGTTGACCATTTCGCCGGAACCGCCCGGCATGCTGGAAAAAAAAGCCGTGGCCCGGTCTTCACCGGTGCGCAGCATCAGCCACACGCCCACGGCACTGGAAACGCTGGTGATCAGCGCTCCGAAAAAAATCAGGCCGAAATGGCCGCCCACCTGCTCCATCACCAAGGGGGTGAAGTGCAGGCCGATGCCTATGCCGACGATCCACTGGCCCAGCTTGCGGCCATTGGGTATTTCCGCCAATTGCCAAGGTGTCAGGCAGCGCACCAGGATGATCGCCAGCAACGAGCCGATCATCCAGGGCAGCGGCCAGCCGATCAGGCTGGCGACATAGCCGCCAGCCAGACCCACGAACGGTGTACCCCACCAGTTGTGCAGGAACCGATCAAACATCGGCAGCGGCACGACGCATGGCAGCGCGCTTGCGCCAGATACGCACCACCGGCAGCAGCAGCATCAGAATGGTCAGGATCCAGACACCTGCGGTGATCGGGCTGCCCCAGAGAATCTGCAGCTCACCGTTGGAAATCGACAGCGCGCGACGCAGGTTCTGCTCCATCAGGCCACCCAGGATGAAACCGAGCAGGACGGGCGACAACGGGAAATCCAGCTTGCGCAGGATGTAGCCGAAGATGCCGATACCGATCATCAGGAACAGGTCGAAGGTGGTCGCGTGGACCGCGTAGACGCCGATGCCGGTGATGATGGCGATGACCGGTACCAGTGCCCAGTTCGGCACGGCGAGGATCTTGGTGAAGATGCGGATCATCGGGATGTTCAGGATCACCAGCATGATGTTGGCGACGAACAGCGAGGCGATCAGGCCCCAGACGATGTCCGGTTGCTGTTGGAACAGCAGCGGGCCTGGAGTGATGTTGTACAGCGACAGGGCGCCGATCATCACTGCGGTGGTGCCCGAACCCGGTACGCCCAGGGTCAGCATCGGCACCAGGGCGCCGCAGGCAGTGGCACCGATGGCGGTTTCCGGCGCGGCCAGGCCACGCTTGTCACCTTGGCCGAACTTGCCGCTGGCACCTGCCAGGCGCTTCTCGGTGGTGTAGGCCACCGCGCTGGCCAGGGTGGCGCCGGCGCCGGGCAGTACGCCCATGATGAAGCCCAGCACGCCGCAGCGAATGTTCACCCAGAACACCGAAGCGGCTTCCTTGAGGTTGAACATCATGCGCCCGGTGGCCGTGACGGCCACGCTGCCGTGGTGAGTCTTTTCCAGCAGCAGGAGGATTTCACTGATCGAGAACAGGCCCAGCACCAGCACGACGAACTGGATGCCGTCGGCCAGGTGGATGTTGTCGCCAGTGAACCGGTACACGCCGCTGTTGGCGTCGATGCCGACACTGGACAGGAACAGACCGATCAGCGCGGCGATGAACGTCTTCAACGGCCTGTCACCGGCCATGCCGCCCAGGCAGACGATGGCGAACACCATCAACACGAAGTATTCCGCAGGGCCGAAGGCAATCGCCCATTTGGCCAGGATCGGGGCAAACATGACCATGCCGCAGGTGGCGATGAATGCACCGATGAACGAGCTCCACGCGGACAACGACAGCGCAACGCCGGCCAGACCCTGGCGGGCCATCGGGTAGCCGTCCAGAGTGGTCATCACGGTCGATGCTTCGCCGGGAATGTTGAGCAGGATCGAGCTGATACGACCGCCGTATTCGCAGCCCAGGTATACCGCTGCCAGCAGGATCAGCGCCGACTCCGGCGGCAGGCCCAGGGCGAAGGCGATCGGGATGAGCAGTGCCACGCCATTGATCGGCCCCAGGCCCGGCAGCAGGCCGACCACGGTGCCGATCAGGGTGCCCGACAGGGCGGTGACCAGATTGTAGGGGGTCAGGGCAACGCCGAAGCCCTGACCCAGGTAGCCAAGAGTATCCATGTCAGTTCTCCAGAACGCTGAGCAGGCCCAGGGGCAGCGGCACGTCCATGACTTTGTCGAAGAGCACGTACAGGCCGATGCTCATCAAGGTGATGATGATCACGCTGGGCACTGCGCGGCCGCCGTACAGCAGGGCCATCGGAATGCCGATCAGGATGCTGCTGAGAATGAAGCCAAGGGGTTCGAACAGCCCGGCGAACACCAGCAGCAAACCGATGCATATGGCGATCTTCTTCAAGGTCGGGCGGTCCAGCGGCGGCTCTTCCTCGCTGTGCACGATCGGAGTGGGACGAAACACCAGATACAGCAGGGCCAGGCTCATCAGGCCCAGCATCAGCAACGGGTAGGCGCGCGGGCCTACCGGCTCATAGGAAAAGGGTGCCTGGTAGGGCCAGGCCATCAGTGCCAGACCGGCACAGACAAGCAGCAACAGCAGGGCGAAAAGCCGTTGAACGATCATGATCATGGTCATGTTCCTTCGTGAAGGAGGACGATGGTGGTGTCGGCAGGGAAGCCTTCGCGGGCAGAGATCCGCTCTCACAGTGGACGTGTACATCCAACCCTGTGGGAGCGGGTCTCTGCCCGCGAATGGCTCCCCGCGGACCCAGGCCGATTACTGAACCAGGCCGAATTCCTTGGCCAGGGTCTTGTATTCGGCGACCTGTTTCTTCACGTAGGTGTCCAGCTCCTGCCCGGTCATGGCGAACGGGAACAACTCGCGCTGGTCACGCAGCTTGGCGAATTCTTCGGATGCCAGCAGCTTGTCGAACGCCGCTTTCCACCAGTCGTATTCGGCGTCGGTCACCTTCGGCCCCAGGTAGAAGCCGCGCACCACAGGCCAGACGATGTCGTAGCCCTGCTCCTTGGCAGTAGGGATGTCCTTCATTTCCGGCTCGTCCAGACGCTTGTCGGAGAACACCGCGAGCAGGCGCATGTCACCGCTGAGGATGTGCGGCATGGAGTCGGAGATGTCGGTGCTGCCGACCTGGATGTGGCCGCCGAGCAGGGCCGTGGCGATTTCACCGCCACCTTCCAAGGCAACATAGCGCAGGTCACGCGGGTTGATCCCGGCCGCCTTGGCGATCAGTGCGGTCTGCATCCAGTCCTGGCTGCCGACGGTGCCGCCGGAGCCGATCACGACTTTGCTCGGGTCGGCCTTGAGCGCCTTGACCAGGTCATCCAGTGTCTTGTAAGGCGAATCGCTCTTGACCGCGATGGCGCCATAGCTGGTGCCTACCGCAGCCAGCCAGCGTACGGCGTTCTCGTCGAAACGGCCAAACTTGCCTTGCGCCAGGTTGAGTAGCGAGCCGCTGGACCAAGCCACCAACGTGCCTGCGTCGGCCGGGCGCTGGGCGACCACCGCGTTGTAGGCCACGGCGCCGACGCCGCCGGGCATGTAGGTGACGCGCATGGGTTTGGACAGCAGTTTCTCGTTGACCAGCGCGCTTTGGGCAAGTTTGCAGGTCAGGTCGAAGCCACCGCCAGGCGAGGCTGGGGCAATGCATTCAGGACGTTTGGGTTCTTCCTGGGCAAGCAGCGGGGCACTGATGAACAGGCAGCTGACAGCCAGGGCAAGCGGACGCATGGCGCGGATCATGGGTATTTCTCCATTGTTGTTCTTGTTATCGAAAACGTATCGTGACGTTTGCGTGGCAGGTCTCTACGGACTCGCCTTGCTGAAACCTTATGTTGCGAACCTTTCACCAAGCTTTCAGTGGCGGTCAATCTGCCAAGACTGCTTCACAGTCCGGCACGGGCCTGTAAACTCGGGCACATAAAGCGGTTGATGAGCCTTTCGCAGCTGGCGCTGACAGCAGCGAATACCGTACTACGGCAACATCATCCCGACATAGAAAAGATTGGCCGTGAGGAATACCGATGCGTGTCCTGCTTGTAGAAGATCACCTGCAGTTGGCCGAAAGTGTCGCCCAGGCGCTGAAAGCCACCGGCTTGACCGTCGATGTGCTGCACGACGGCGTCGCGGCAGACCTGGCCCTGGCCAGCGAGGAGTACGCCGCCGCGATACTCGACGTCGGCCTGCCCAGGCTCGATGGTTTTGAAGTGCTGGCGCGCCTGCGGGCGCGGGGCAAGAATTTGCCGGTGCTGATGCTCACGGCGCGCAGCGACGTCAAGGACCGCGTCCATGGCCTGAACCTGGGCGCCGACGACTACCTGGCCAAGCCGTTCGAGCTCACCGAGCTGGAAGCCCGGGTCAAGGCCCTGCTGCGGCGCACCGTGCTTGGTGGTGAGCGCCAGCAACGCTGCGGTCCGCTGGCCTATGACCTGGATACGCGACGCTTCACCCTGGGCAAGGAACTGCTGACCCTGACCTCGCGCGAACAGGCGGTGCTCGAGGCGCTGATTGCCCGTCCGGGACGGGTGATGAGCAAGGAGCAATTGGCGGCGCAGGTGTTCGGCCTGGACGAGGAAGCCAGCGCCGACGCCATCGAGATCTATGTGCACCGCCTGCGCAAGAAGCTCGACAAGCAACCGATCGCCATCGTCACCTTCCGCGGTCTGGGCTACCTGCTGGAAAGCCGCGATGCGTGAAGTCAGCAGCCTGCGTTGGCGGCTGCTGTGGAACCTCGCCATGCTGCTGGTCTTCCTGATGCTGGCCAGCGGTCTGAGTGCCTACTGGAATGGCCGCGAAGCAGCCGACACGGCTTATGACCGGACCCTGCTGGCCTCGGCGCGCACCATCGCCGCCGGGCTGTCCCAGCGCGACGGCACGCTCAGTGCCGACGTGCCCTACGTGGCCCTGGATACCTTCGCCTACGACAGCGCCGGGCGCATCTACTACCAGGTCAACGACATCGACCACAAGCTGATCTCCGGCTACGAAAACCTGCCGGCGCCGCCGCGCGGCACTCCGCGTACGGACGACTACCCAGCCCTGGCCACGTTCTACAGCGGCCGTTATCTAGGGCAGAACGTACGTGTGGTGAGCCTGCTCAAGGCGGTCAGCGAACCGAACATGATCGGCATGGCAGAAATTCGCGTGGCCGAGACCGAAGAAGCGCGCGTGTCGATGGCCCGTAGCCTGATGGCCGACACCCTGCTGCGCCTGGGCATGCTCGGCGGCGGCGCCTTGTTGCTGGTATGGGTCACGGTCAGCGCCGCCCTGCGCCCACTGGAGCGTCTGCGCGACGAAGTCGAAGACCGTCAGCCGGATGACCTGCGCCCCCTGCCGCTGGTCGAGGTCCAGCGCGAACTGTGGCCGCTGGTGCAGGCCCTCAACCATTTCACCGAGCGCCTGCGCGTCCAGTTCGAGCGTCAGGCGCAGTTCATTGCCGATGCTGCCCACGAGTTGCGCACGCCGCTGGCAGCGCTCAAGGCGAGGGTGGAGTTGGGCTTGCGCGCCGAACAGCCGGAAGTCTGGCGCACCACCCTGCAGCAGGCGGTGGAAGGCACCGATAAACTGACCCACCTGGCCAATCAGTTGCTGTCGCTGGCCAGGGTCGAGAACGGCGCACGGGCCATTGCCGAAGGCGGCGCCCAGCGCCTGGACCTGAGCCAATTGGCCCGCGAACTGGGCATGGCCATGGCGCCCCTGGCCCACGGCCGAGGCGTGGCGCTGGCATTGGAGGCCGACGAGCCCATCTGGCTGCGCGGCGAGCCGACGTTGCTCAACGAACTGCTCAGCAACCTGGTGGACAACGCCCTGGCGCATACCCCGGCCGGCGGTAACGTCATTTTGCGCGTGCTGGCCCCCGGCATCCTCGAAGTCGAGGACGACGGGCCAGGCATTCCGGCGGACGAACGCGATCGCGTGTTCGAGCGCTTCTACCGGCGCAATGCGCAGAGCAGCGGAACCGGACTGGGGCTGGCCATCGTCGGGGAAATCTGCCGCGCACACATGGCGCGCATCAGCCTGCACGATGGCGCCAGGGGCGGTTTGAAAGTGCGTGTCGACTTCGCGCTCTAGTTCAGCAGCGACTGGGCCTGCAGCAGATCGCTGGCCAGCAGCACCGGGCTTTGCTTGATCTCCAGGCGCTGGTACGCCGGATGCTCGACCAGGATCGGCAGGCCTGTGTTGTGCGGCAAGCGCAACAGCGTGGCGATCATCACCAGATCGCCATAATCGGTTTCGGTGTTGTGCCGGTTCAGGTCCAGGAACTGGCCGGGCACCTGCGCAAGCATGGCCGGAAAATCCCATTTGTGCAGGATGTGGTCGCCTATCCGCGGATGGATATGCTCGACCACATGGGTGAGGCTCACCGGGTCGGCCAGCAGCTCGTTGTGCTCCTGGGCATAAGTCAGGATCGGCAACACGCCGATCTGGTGCACCAGGCCGGCGAGGGCGGCGCGGTCGGGCTTGAGGGTGGTGAAGCGTCGAGCCAGTTCGGTGCACATGCCGGCCACCTCCAGGCTGGTCCGCCAGGCCTCGCGCATGCGGCTTTGCACAGCAGGCGCGCGGGCGTGGAAGATCTGTTCGATGACCAGGCCGATGGCCAGATTGCTGCTGTAGTTGACGCCCAGCCGATTGATCGCCGTACGCACGTCGGTGACCTCGAAACTGGCGCGCAGCAGTGGGCTGTTGACCACCTTGAGCAGGCGCGCCGACAGCGCTGCGTCCTGAGCGATGACCTGGCTCAGGCGATTGACGCTGACGTTGTCGTCCTCGGCCGCTTCACGAATTTTCAGGGCCACTTCCGGCATGGTCGGCAACACCAGCTCGTCACGGTCGATGGCGGCCAGCAAATCCCTTTGTACTGTATCGGCCAGCTGATTCATTCGACGCCTCGGCATAGCGGGAGAGGGGTGCGCAGGCCTTGCAGCGGGCCATGCTAGCGCTGTATTTCACGGTCTCGATCAAGTGTATAGGGCAAGGTCAGAAGTGCCAGCGCAGGGCCTTCGAGACTGCCCAGATGAATGCGGCCATCCTCGACGGCGTTGTCCTGCAGTACGGCCAGGGCCTCGTAGCCCTCGGCCGTCGGTGCGGCCAGGGCAATCTCGCCGATGGCACTGCCATGCACCGGCGAGAACAGCGCAGCACCCGGTTCCGGACGCGTCGGGCCGGCCAGTTGCACGTGGTAGAGACGTCGCTTGAGTTTGCCCAGGTACTGCATGCGCGCCACGATTTCCTGGCCGGTGTAGCAACCCTTCTTGAAGCTCACGCCGCCCACGGCCTGCAGATTCAGCATCTGTGGGATGAACAGCTCGCGAGTCGGCTCCAGCACCTGGCCGATACCGGCGCGGATCTGCCCCAGCAGCCAATCGTCGAGCGAGCCCTGGGCCAATTGTTCGGCCAGCCGCGTGGCGAGGTTCTCGGCCTGCTCGGCAGGCGCCCACAGTTCGGCCCGAGCCGGCGAGACGCGCACCGCGATCAGCGCGCCGTGACGTACCACGGCATCGGTTTCCAGGGGCAGGTCCAGGCCCAGCGCGTTCAGCGCGCCATCGCCGTGCTGCACGCCGAAGCGCACCCAGGCGTCGCTCTCGTCGGTGAGCTTGGACTTGGAGAACACCGCGTACTTCTTCAGGTCGGCCAATTGTGCTTCGAGCAGGCCGCGGGCCATGGCCAGAACACAGCCATCGCCCTGCAAAAGAATGCGAAAGCTGGACTGCATGCGGCCTTTCTGCGTGCAGCGCGCGCCGAGACTGGCCGTGTGCTCGTCCAGGTAGTTGAGGTTGCAGGTGAGCTGGCCCTGCAGGAACTTGCCGGCGTCCGAGCCGCGAACGGCGAGGACGCCCTCGTGGGTCAGGGTGCAGAACATAGCGCTATCGGACATGGGTCATCGCTGAGTTGAAAAGACTGGACGTCATCATAGAGCCCCGCGCCGGGGGAATGCTATCCCCGCCGCCCTGACACCCCACCGACGCCTCTGTATACTGCGCGCCTATTCAAGGAGCCCCCCATGGTCGAAAACGTTGAACTCAACCGGCTTTACTGGCACAGCCGCCGCGGCATGCTGGAGCTGGACGTGTTGCTGGTGCCTTTCGTCAAGGAAGTCTATCCCCACTTGAATCAGGTGGATCGCGATGTCTACGTACGCCTGCTCGAATGTGAAGATCAAGACATGTTCGGCTGGTTCATGGAGCGTAACGAGTCCGATGACCCCGAGTTGCAGCGCATGGTTCGGATGATCCTGGATCGTGTCCAGCCCAAGTAACCGCTTCGAGTGCCACTGGCAGCCCTCGCGGCGGCTGCTGGCCTTCTACGTGCTGGCGCAGGCCTCGGCGTGGCTGGCCAACCTGCTGATGGATGCGCCCGTACTCGTGCACCTGGCCGCCGCGGCGCTATGCATCGCGCACGCACTGTACGTATTGCCGCGGCAAGTGTTGCTCGGCAGCCCCCACGCCGTGACCGGCCTGCGCCGTGATCGTAGCGGCTGGTCCGTGTGGACCGCGGCCGCTGGCTGGCAAGCGGTGCAGCTGCGCCCCGACAGCATGGCGCTGCCCCATGTGGTTGTGCTGCGCTTCCGCCTGGCCGGTCAGCGACAGGTGCGCAGCGCTTGTATCCTGCCTGACTGCCTGGATGCAGACACCCATCGACGCCTGCGCCTGCGGCTCAAGTTCAGTCGGCAAAGGTGGGCGGTTCCAGAATAGTGTCATGTGCCTCTGGCAGCAGGTCTGGATAGTCGAGCGTGTAGTGCAGGCCTCGGCTTTCCTTGCGCTGCATGGCCGACGCAATCATCAGCTCGGCCACTTGCGCCAGGTTGCGCAGTTCGATCAGGTCACGGCTGACCTTATAGTTGCTGTAGAACTCATCGATCTCGTCGAGCAGCAGGCGCACTCGGTGCTGCGCGCGCTGCAGACGTTTGGTGGTGCGCACGATGCCCACGTAGTCCCACATGAAGCGCCGCAACTCGTCCCAGTTGTGGGCAATGATCACGTCTTCGTCCGAATCGGTCACCTGGCTGGCGTCCCACTGCGGCAACGGTCCGGGCGGTGCGACTTCGGCCAGGCAGGAAACGATGTGCTCGGCGGCGGAGCGGGCGTAGACGATGCATTCGAGCAGGGAATTGCTGGCCATGCGGTTGGCGCCGTGCAGGCCAGTGCAACTGGTTTCGCCAATGGCATACAAATGGGGGACGTCGGTGCGGCCGTGCCGGTCCACCTGCACGCCGCCACAGGTGTAGTGGGCGGCTGGTACGACAGGAATGGGCTGGCGGGTGATGTCGATGCCGAACGTCAGGCAGCGTTGGTATACCGTCGGGAAATGGCTGCGGATGAAGTCTGCCGGTTTGTGGCTGATGTCCAGGTACACACACTCGGCGCCCAGGCGCTTCATTTCGTGGTCGATGGCGCGCGCCACGATATCGCGCGGGGCAAGCTCGGCACGCGAGTCGAAGCGAGGCATGAAACGCTCGCCGTTGGCCAGCTTGAGCAGGGCGCCCTCGCCACGCAGCGCTTCGGTGATGAGAAAACTCTTGGCCTGGGGGTGATACAGGCAGGTCGGGTGGAACTGGTTGAATTCCAGATTGGCGACCCGGCAGCCCGCGCGCCACGCCATGGCAATGCCATCGCCGCAGGCACCGTCGGGGTTGCTGGTGTACAGGTAGACCTTGGCGGCGCCACCGGTTGCCAGCACGGTGAAGCGCGCCGCGTGAGTGTTCACCGCGCCGCTGCGATGATCCAGCACGTAGGCGCCGAGACAGCGGTCCTCAGCGCGGCCCAGGCGCCGTTCGGTAATCAGGTCGATGGCCGCGCACTGCTCCATGAGTTCGATGTTGGGCCGCAGGCGCGCCGCTGCCAACAGCGTGTCGAACATCGCCGCGCCGGTGGCATCCGCCGCATGAATGATCCGGCGCTGGCTGTGGCCGCCTTCACGGGTCAGGTGAAAGGGGAAGCCGGTGTGCGCGGGATCCGATTCGTGTTCACGGGTAAACGGCACGCCCAACTCGACCAGCCACTCAATCGCCGCCCGGCTGTGCTCTACGGTGAAGCGCACGGCCTCTTCATCGCACAGGCCGGCGCCCGCTTCGAGCGTGTCCTGAACGTGAGCCTCGACGGTATCGGTATCGGCCAGTACGGCCGCCACGCCGCCCTGTGCCCAGGGCGTCGAGCCATCGCCCAGCCCACCTTTGCTGATGACCGCGATGCGCAGCGTGGCGGGCAACGCCAGCGCGAGGCTCAAGCCTGCGGCTCCGCTACCGATCACCAGAACATCGTGTTGCAGTTGCTTGCCCATTCGAAGGTCATCCGCAGGTCGAAAGTAAGGTTGCGTGAAGCGCCATCCAGCGTGCCGTTCGCGCCTGTTGTGCACGTCCCGCTGGTATATCCAAGGGGGTAGCGGCACAATAGCGGCACCTTCGACGCACGGAGTCCAGGGTTTCCCGCTGGCGTGGCGCGGCATTTATAGCAGCCGCATCGACGCTTGCGCTACGCGAACAGGCGCTCGACCTGGGCTGCGCGAGCTGAATCACTTCAGTTATAGGAACGGTTGTAGGACCGAGTAAGCCGTGCGTATAGGCTTAAACCTTCGTTTTTGTGGGAACTTTCCAAGAAAGCCTGCAATCAATAGAAGGTTGCCTATAGGAAGGAAACAGCGTCGAACAGTGGTTGCATTGGCAATGCCAGGTTGCAGCGCTCGACGGAAAGATTATCGGCGCAGCCCGGCACGTTCGAGCTGCGCTTTCCGTGCAGGCTTGATCCAGGCCTGCGGGAAACTTGCCTGGAGGGGAGAACTTTTGCGAATAGCCCGAGTCTATGGTTGCAAGCCTGAACGATGGCCTGAGCAGCGCTCCTTCCGGACCCATGAGGAGTGTTCATGCTAACCCAGGAAGAGGATCAGCAGCTGGTCGAGCGTGTACAACGCGGTGATCGGCGAGCGTTTGATCTGTTGGTGCTGAAATACCAGCACAAGATTCTCGGGTTGATCGTGCGGTTCGTGCACGACACCCATGAAGCCCAGGACGTGGCGCAGGAAGCTTTCATCAAGGCTTACCGCGCGTTGGGCAATTTTCGCGGAGACAGCGCGTTCTACACGTGGCTGTACCGTATCGCCATCAACACGGCGAAAAACTATCTGGTGTCCCGCGGACGCAGGCCACCGGACAGTGACGTAAGTTCCGAGGACGCGGAGTTCTATGACGGCGATCATGGCCTCAAGGATCTCGAGTCACCGGAACGTTCACTGCTGCGCGATGAGATCGAGGGTACCGTCCATCGAACCATCCAGCAGCTGCCTGAAGACCTGCGCACGGCATTGACCCTGCGCGAGTTCGACGGTTTGAGTTACGAAGACATTGCCAGTGTCATGCAGTGTCCGGTGGGGACCGTGCGGTCGCGGATTTTCCGTGCCCGGGAAGCCATCGACAAAGCCCTGCAGCCGTTGTTGCAGGAATCCTGAGACAGCGGCGATAGCCAAGAGAGGAACGCCATGAGTCGTGAAGCCCTGCAGGAATCGCTGTCCGCAGTGATGGATAACGAAGCGGACGAATTGGAACTGCGTCGGGTACTGACCGCGCTGGACGATGCCGAAACCCGTGCCACATGGGCACGTTTTCAGGTCGCTCGTGCTGTCATGCACAAAGATCTTCTGGATCCGCGCCTGGACCTGTCGGCTGCAGTGTCGGCAGCCATTGCCGAAGACGTTGTGCCGGCAGCGGCTGCTCGCGGCCCATGGCGCAGCCTCGGTCGTCTGGCCGTGGCTGCTTCGGTGACCGTCGCCGTGCTGGCAGGCGTGCGCCTGTACAACCAGGACGACATTACCGGCGCCGAGTTGGCGCAACAGCAGCCTGCGCAGCAAGCGCCGTCGACGCCGATGGTGCAAGGTCCGGCCGTTCTGGCGGGCTACACGCCCGACAGCTCCGACGCACCAGGGCCGATGGCCAACGGTGTGCTTAAAGGTGAGGAAGGTTTGAACGACCAGCGCCTGCCGGGTTATCTGCGTCAACATTCGCAGGAAGCTGCCGCCAAAGGTTCGGAAAGCGCTCTGCCTTATGCCCGTTCCGCGAGCATGGAAAACCGTTAATCCCGATCATGCGTGCGGCTCTGCTCCTGCCATTTCTCCTTGGCCTGGCCGCACCGGCCGCTGCTGCACCCGATGCAGCTCAGTGGCTCGAAAGCATGACGCGCGCCGAGCGCACTCAGAGTTTCGAAGGCACGTTCGTCTACGAACGTGACGGTGATTTCTCCACTTATCAGGTTTGGCACCGTGCTGGCGACGGCGGGGTGCGTGAGCGTGTGCTCAAATTGGATGGTATCGCGTCCGAGCGTGTCCAGGCCGGTGGCCGTACGGCCTGCGCAACGGGCAACCCAGTGCTCGGCGTGGTGCAAGGTCCTGTTGGCTCCGATGGCGTTGTCGATCCGCTCAAGTTGATGTCGTGGTACGACCTGCGCGTTGCCGGAGCTTCCAGGGTCGCCGGCCGCGAGGCGGTGGTGGTGACTCTGGTTCCCAGGGATCGCGACCGCTATGCCTTCGAGATGCATCTGGACGCACGTACCGGCCTGTTGCTCAAGTCTTTGTTGATCGACGCGCAAGGGCGACTGCTCGAACGCTTGCAGTACACGCGTCTGGCAGTGGGAACCCCTGCGTCCGCTGACTTGAAGGCGACACCAAATTGTAAGCCTGTATTGCATGCGCTCGCTGCCACTGCACCGCGCGATGTCTCCGCGTGGCGCTCCCAATGGATCCCGGCTGGCTTCGAACTGGCCCAGACAGGCCTGCGCAAATCTTCGGCCAGCAATGCCAGTGTGACCAGTCTGCTGTACGCCGATGGGCTTGCGCATTTTTCTGTATTTGTTGAACCGCTCAATGGTGCATCTGCGCGCGATACCCGCGTCCAGCTTGGCCCGACAGCGGCAGTGTCGCGACGGTTGAAGACCTCGGAAGGTGAAATGATGATCACGGTAGTGGGTGAAATCCCGCTGGGCACCGCTGAGCGAATAGCCCTGTCGATGCAACGCCAGGATGTTCAGGCTCGGCGTTGAACTGTGCACGCCCAAAGGCGCCGTCCATGCGTCGCGACAGGCCTTCATGCTGGTTTAATCATCGCGACGTAACGTGAAAGCTGTTTCATGCAGGTTGCAAACCGCCGGTTTTTTTCTTATAGGTCTGTGCTTCGGGGGCGAACCGTTATGCAGTTGCTGGTTCGCTGCCGTGCGCCGCGCCGGAACACGGGATTGCCAGAGGGCCGAATTCCGGTTTTGCCGACCGCACAACCCTATTGCTCAACCATGCTCGTTACGAACGGGAGCCGTATGTCGATAACACGTTTCAACCCCTTTCTTTCACTGTTCGCGGCAGTGCTGATGCTGGGCAACGTTGCCAGCGTGCAGGCTGAAGCGTTGCCTGATTTCACCACGCTGGTCGAACAGGCTTCGCCCGCCGTGGTGAACATCAGTACCACGCAGAAACTGCCGGATCGCGGGGTGGCTGCCAGCCAGATGCCAGATCTGGAGGGCCTGCCGCCGATGTTTCGCGAGTTCTTCGAGCGCAACATGCCACGCGGTGGACCGCGTTCCCCGCAGCGCGGCGATCGTCAGCGCGAAGCGCAGTCGTTGGGTTCGGGTTTCATCGTGTCGGCCGACGGCTATGTACTCACCAACAACCACGTGATCGCCGACGCCGACGAAATCATCGTGCGCCTGTCCGATCGCAGTGAGCTGAAGGCCAAGCTGGTCGGCACCGATCCGCGCACCGACGTGGCGCTGTTGAAAATCGACGGCAAGAATCTGCCTACGGTCAAGCTGGGCGATTCGGCCAAGTTGAAAGTAGGCGAGTGGGTATTGGCCATCGGCTCGCCGTTCGGCTTCGACCATTCGGTCACCAAGGGCATCGTCAGCGCCAAGGGCCGTACACTGCCCAATGACGCCTACGTGCCGTTCATCCAGACCGACGTGGCGATCAACCCAGGCAACTCGGGTGGCCCGCTGTTCAACATGAACGGTGAAGTGGTGGGTATCAACTCGCAGATCTTCACCCGTTCCGGCGGCTTCATGGGCTTGTCCTTCGCCATTCCGATCGACGTTGCCCTGGACGTTTCGGACCAGCTCAAGAAGGACGGCAAGGTCAGCCGCGGCTGGCTGGGCGTGGTCATTCAAGAGGTCAACAAGGACCTGGCCGAGTCGTTCGGCCTGGACAAGCCGGCCGGTGCACTGGTTGCACAGGTGCTCGAAGAAGGCCCGGCAGCCAAGGGCGGCTTGCAGGTGGGTGATGTGATCCTGAGCATGAATGGCCAGCCGATCGATATGTCGGCTGACCTGCCGCATCTGGTCGGAGGGCTCAAGGCCGGTGCCAAGGCCAGCCTGGAAGTGATCCGCGAAGGCAAGCGCCGCACGATCGACGTGACCGTTGGTGCGATGCCGGATGACGATCAGGATCTGGATACAGGCGCCAAGGCCCAGACCGAACGCAGCAGCAATCGTTTGGGTGTGTCGGTGGCAGAGCTGACCACCGAACAGAAAAAGGCACTCGAGCTCAAGGGCGGCGTGGTCATCAAGGAGGTGCAGGACGGTCCGGCTGCGCTGATCGGCCTGCAGCCCGGCGACGTCATCACGCACCTGAACAACCAGGCCATCGAGTTGTCGAAGCAGTTCGCCGATATCGCCAAGGGCCTGCCGAAGAATCGTTCGGTGTCCATGCGCGTGCTGCGTCAGGGCAGGGCGAGCTTCATCACCTTCAAGCTGGCTGAGTAAGCAGGTTGGGTGTATGAACGAAAGGCGACCTTCGGGTCGCCTTTTTTCATGGCCGGTTGTGTGGCCTTCGCGGGCAGAGACCCGCTCCCACAGTTCATGCGATCGCGCGGTTCCCTGTGGGAGCGGGGCGGGCGGCGAGCCATCTGCCCGCGAAGACGTCCGTACAACCACCCCTCGACCCACCGCTCCCACACCCGAACGTTATTCAGGTACAATTCCCGGCTATTTTTCGTTGGGCGTTCGGCCCGCAGCCTTTTTGAGTGTTGACCCGTGAGTGATTTGAGTCATATCCGCAATTTCTCCATCATCGCCCACATCGATCACGGCAAGTCGACCCTCGCCGATCGGTTCATCCAGATGTGCGGCGGCCTGGCCGACCGCGAAATGGAGGCCCAGGTCCTGGACTCCATGGACCTGGAGCGTGAGCGCGGGATCACCATCAAGGCGCACAGCGTCACCCTGCACTACAAGGCGCAGGACGGCAAAACCTACCAGCTGAATTTCATCGATACCCCTGGGCACGTCGACTTCACCTACGAAGTCAGCCGCTCGCTGGCGGCCTGCGAAGGCGCGCTGCTGGTGGTGGATGCGGGGCAGGGCGTCGAAGCCCAGTCCGTGGCCAACTGCTACACGGCCATCGAGCAAGGCCTGGAAGTGATGCCGGTGCTGAACAAGATGGACCTGCCCCAGGCCGACCCGGACAAGGTCAAGGACGAGATCGAGAAGATCATCGGCATAGACGCGACCGACGCCGTGGCCTGCAGCGCCAAGAGCGGCATGGGCGTGATCGATGTGCTCGAGCGCCTGGTGCAGACCATTCCGGCCCCTACTGGCGATATCGAAGCACCGTTGCAGGCGTTGATCATCGACTCCTGGTTCGACAACTACCTGGGCGTTGTCTCGCTGGTGCGCGTGCGCCATGGCCGGGTGAAGAAGGGCGACAAGATTCTGGTCAAGTCCACCGGCAAGGTGCACCTGGTCGACAGCGTCGGCGTCTTCACTCCCAAGCACACCGCCACGGCCGACCTCAAGGCGGGCGAGGTGGGCTTCATCATCGGCAGCATCAAGGACATTCACGGCGCGCCGGTCGGCGACACCCTGACCTTGAGCAGCACGCCCGATGTTGCCGTGCTGCCCGGCTTCAAGCGCATTCAGCCGCAGGTCTACGCCGGGCTGTTCCCGGTCAGCTCGGAAGACTTCGAAGATTTCCGCGACGCGTTGCAGAAACTGACCCTCAACGATTCCTCGCTGCAGTACCTGCCGGAAAGCTCCGATGCCCTGGGCTTCGGTTTCCGCTGCGGGTTCCTGGGCATGCTGCACATGGAGATCATCCAGGAGCGCCTGGAGCGCGAGTACGACCTGGACCTGATCACCACGGCGCCGAGCGTGATCTTCGAAGTGGTCATGAAGACCGGTGAAACCATTTATGTGGACAACCCGTCGAAGCTTCCGGACGCCTCGTCCGTCGAGGACTTCCGCGAGCCGATCGTGTCGGCAACGATTCTTGTGCCTCAAGAGCACCTGGGCAACGTCATTACCCTGTGCATCGAGAAGCGCGGCGTGCAGCGCGACATGCAATTCCTCGGCAGCCAGGTTCAGGTTCGCTACGACCTGCCGATGAATGAAGTGGTGCTGGACTTCTTCGACCGCCTGAAATCCACCAGCCGTGGCTATGCCTCGCTGGACTACCATTTCGAGCGTTACCAGTCGGCCAACCTGGTCAAGCTGGATGTGTTGATCAACGGCGACAAGGTCGATGCCCTGGCGCTGATCGTGCACCGCGACAATGCGGCCTACAAGGGCCGTGCGTTGACCGAGAAAATGAAGGAGCTGATCCCTCGGCAGATGTTCGATGTGGCAATCCAGGCCGCCATTGGCGGACAGGTCATTGCCCGGACCACTGTCAAGGCGCTCAGAAAGAACGTACTGGCCAAGTGTTACGGTGGCGACGTGAGCCGTAAGCGCAAGCTGTTGGAGAAACAGAAGGCCGGTAAGAAACGCATGAAGCAGGTCGGCAACGTGGAAATTCCACAGGAAGCCTTCCTTGCTGTGCTCAGGTTGGAATAGTCGAGTCCTATGTCACTAAATTTCCCGCTGTTGCTGGTCATCGCCGTAGCCGTTTGTGGTCTGCTGGCCTTGCTTGATCTGGTCGTCCTGGCGCCACGACGACGGGCTGCGATCGCCACCTACGAGGGCAGCGTCAGCCAGCCCGAGCCGGCGGTGGTCGAGCGCCTGGACAAGGAACCGCTGCTGGTCGAATACGGCAAGTCGTTCTTCCCGGTGCTGTTCATCGTGCTGGTGCTGCGCTCGTTTCTGGTCGAGCCGTTCCAGATTCCTTCGGGCTCGATGATCCCGACCCTGGAAGTGGGTGATTTCATCCTCGTGAACAAGTTCTCCTACGGCATTCGCCTGCCGGTGGTGGACAAGAAGATCATCGAGGTCAACGATCCCAAGCGCGGCGACGTGATGGTGTTCCGCTACCCCAGCGACCCCAACGTCAACTACATCAAGCGCGTGATCGGCTTGCCGGGCGACCAGATTCGCTACACCTCGGACAAGCAGCTGTACGTCAACGGCGAATTGATCGCGCGGCAACTGGTCGGCAGCGAGCCGGGCAGCCTGGGCAGCGCCGAGTTGTACAAGGAAAAGCTGGGCGAAGTCGAGCACGTCATCCGCCAGGAAATGTCGCGCTATCGCGCGCCGCCCGACAGCCAGTGGACGGTGCCTGCCGGGCACTACTTCATGATGGGCGACAACCGCGACAACTCGAACGACAGCCGCTACTGGGACGATCCGTCGATTCCCAAGGAACTGCTGGGCATGGTCCCCGACCAGAATATCGTCGGCAAGGCCTTTGCCATCTGGATGAGCTGGCCCGAGCCCAAGCTCAGCCACTTGCCCAACTTCTCGCGAGTCGGGCTGATCAAGTAGCGCCGCCGGCGCCGTCCACGGACGGCGCCGAATGTTTTCAGAGGTGTCCAGCATGAACGCAGTGAAGTCCCAGCAAGGCATGTCCATCGTTGGCTGGTTGCTCACCCTGGCGGTGATCGCGTTCGTGGCCAGTACGGCTTTCAAGCTGGTGCCGCACTACATGGACTACCGGACGCTGACCCAGGCCATCGAGTCGGCGGGTGCCGACAAGTCCACCCGGGTCGATACGGTGGGTGAATTCTATGGCCACGTCAGCCGGGCCATGCAGGTCAACAATATTCAGGATCTGGATTTGAACAAGGTTTTAAGCATCACCGAGGCGGGTAACACGTTCAAGGCCCACCTCAAGTACGAAAAGCGTGAGCCACTGATCCAGAATCTGGATGTGGTGGTGAAGTTCGATCGTGAGTTCAGCGTGGTCAAGCCGTGACCGCTTCCCTGGGCCGCCTCGAACGCCAGCTGGGCTACACTTTCAAGGACCAGGACCTGATGGTGCTGGCACTGACCCATCGCAGCTTCGCCGGGCGCAACAACGAGCGCCTCGAGTTTCTCGGCGATGCCATCCTCAATTTCGTCGCTGGCGAAGCGCTTTTCGAGCGCTTTCCGCAAGCCCGCGAAGGCCAGCTTTCGCGCCTGCGCGCGCGTCTGGTCAAGGGTGAAACCTTGGCCATACTGGCCCGCGGCTTCGATCTGGGCGATTACCTGCGCCTGGGCTCGGGCGAATTGAAGAGTGGTGGCTTTCGCCGCGAATCGATCCTGGCCGATGCCCTCGAAGCACTGATCGGGGCCATCTACCTGGACACCGGTATGGATGCAGCGCGTGATCGCGTGCTGGCCTGGCTGGAAGGGCAGTTCGAAGGACTGACGCTGGTCGACACCAACAAAGATCCCAAGACCCGCCTGCAGGAGTTCCTGCAGTCGCGCGGTGCTGAACTGCCGCGCTATGAAGTGGTGGATATCCAGGGCGACCCGCACTGCCGACAGTTCTTCGTCGAGTGTGAAGTCGTCCTTCTGAATGAGAAAAGCCGGGGCCAGGGCGTCAGCCGTCGCATCGCCGAACAGGTGGCCGCCGCGTCTGCCCTGATCGCCCTGGGCGTGGAGAATGGCAATGACTGATGCACCCGTTACCCGTTGTGGCTATGTAGCCATCGTCGGCCGTCCGAATGTCGGCAAGTCGACGTTGCTCAACCACATTCTGGGGCAGAAGCTGGCGATCACGTCGCGCAAGCCGCAGACCACCCGCCACAACATGCTGGGCATCAAGACCGAGGGCGAGATCCAGGCCGTCTATGTCGACACCCCGGGCATGCACAAGGGCAATGAAAAGGCCCTGAACCGCTACATGAACAAGACCGCCTCGGCAGCGTTGAAAGACGTCGACGTGGTGATCTTCGTGGTCGACCGCACCAAGTGGACGGACGAAGACCAACTGGTTCTGGAGCGGGTGCAGTACGTGCAGGGGCCGGTGATCCTGGCGATCAACAAGACCGATCGCATCGAGGACAAGGCTGAGCTGATGCCGCACCTGGCCTGGCTGCAGGAACAGCTGCCGAACGCCGAGATCGTGCCGATTTCCGCGCAGCACGGGCATAACCTCGAAGCGCTGGAAAAAGTGATTGCCGGGCATCTGCCGGAGAACGGGCATTTCTTCCCGGAAGACCAGATCACCGACCGCAGCAGCCGGTTTCTCGCTGCCGAACTGGTGCGCGAGAAGATCATGCGCCAGCTGGGCGCCGAGCTGCCGTACCAGATCACCGTCGAGATCGAGGAATTCAAGCAGCAGGGCAAGACGCTGCACATCCATGCCTTGATCCTCGTCGAGCGTGATGGTCAGAAGAAAATCATCATTGGTGACAAGGGCGAGCGTATCAAGCGCATCGGCATGGAAGCGCGCAAGGACATGGAGGTGCTGTTCGACTCCAAGGTCATGCTCAATCTGTGGGTGAAGGTGAAGGGCGGTTGGTCCGACGACGAGCGAGCGCTGCGTTCGCTGGGCTACAACGACCAGTAATTTCACATCGCGGACGACACCCTGTAGCAGCGGCGCAAGCCGCGTCACAGGGTGCAGCAGATCTTCTGTTCGTTCGCGCGGGTTCGTGACGCGGCTTGCGCCGCTGCTACAGGTTTGCGTAAGTCATGTCCAATGCCCCGACGCCACAACCTGCCTACGTCCTGCACTCGCGCGCCTATCGCGAAACCAGTGCTCTCGTCGATTTCCTCACCCCCCAGGGCCGCCTGCGCGCTGTGCTGCGCAATGCGCGCGGCAAGGCGGGCACCCTGGCGCGTCCGTTCGTACCGCTCGAGGTCGAGTTTCGCGGCAAGGGCGAACTCAAGAACGTTTCGCGTATGGAGTCCGCCGGGGTGGCGGTGTGGATGCTCGGCGACGCGCTGTTCAGCGGCCTGTATCTGAACGAGCTGCTCATTCGCCTGTTGCCCAGTGAAGACCCCCACCCCCAGCTGTTCGAGCATTATGCCGCCACCCTTCAGGCACTTGGCGCAGGGCGTGCGCTGGAACCTTTGCTGCGCTCTTTCGAGTGGCGCCTGTTGGACCAGCTCGGTTATGGCTTCGCCTTGGACATCGACGTCAACGGTGAACCTGTAGCGACCGACGGCTTGTACCGCTTGCTGGTGGATGCTGGCCTGGAACGGGTCGAGCTGTTGCAGCCAGGGTTGTTCCAGGGCGCCGAGTTGCTGGCCATGGCCCAGGCCAGCTGGGAAACGCCAGGTGCGCTGGCCGCGGCCAAGCGCCTCATGCGCCAGGCCCTGGCGGTGCACCTGGGCGGTCGGCCGCTGGTCAGTCGCGAGCTGTTTCGCAAGCCCTGACCAACACGTATGCTGTGGCTTGGATTTTTCGGAGAGTTCTCGTGAATACCTGTAACCGCATTCTGCTGGGCGTCAACATCGACCACGTGGCGACGCTGCGCCAGGCCCGTGGCACGCGCTACCCCGATCCGGTCAAGGCCGCGCTCGACGCCGAGGAAGCCGGAGCCGATGGCATCACCGTGCATCTGCGTGAAGACCGTCGGCACATCCAGCCGCGCGATGTGCTGCTGCTCAAGGACGTGTTGCAGACGCGAATGAATTTCGAAATGGGCGTTACCGAGGCCATGCTGACCTTTGCCGAGCAGATTCGCCCGGCTCATGTCTGCCTGGTGCCTGAAACCCGCGAAGAACTGACCACCGAGGGCGGCCTGGACGTCGCCGGTCAGGAGGCCAAGATCAAGGCCGCCGTCGAGCGTCTGGGCAAGCTGGGGTGCGAGGTGTCGCTGTTCATCGATGCCGACGAGCGCCAGATCGAAGCCTCGAAGCGGGTGGGTGCGCCGGCTATCGAACTGCACACCGGCCGCTATGCCGACGCCCAGACCCCGACCGATGTCGCCGATGAGCTGCAACGAATCGTCGACGGCGTGGGTTTCGGTCTGGGCCACGGGCTGATCGTCAACGCCGGCCATGGTCTGCACTATCACAACGTCGAGCCGGTGGCCGCGATTCGCGGGGTCAACGAGCTGAACATCGGTCATGCGCTGGTGGCCCATGCGTTGTTCGTGGGCTTCAAGGCCGCGGTGGCCGAGATGAAGGCGTTGATTCAGGCGGCAAGCAAGCGCTAGTCGCCCAGTGGTTGCAGATAGTCTTCCACCAGCCGCGCCCAGCACGCGGCGCCCAAGGGAATCACGGCGTCGTTGAAGTCATAGTGGTCGTTGTGCACCGAGCAGCCATTGAACGACCCGGTGCCGTTCCCCAGGACGAAATAGCAGCCTGGACGCTCGTTCAGCATCCAGGCAAAGTCCTCGCTGCCCATCAAGCGTACCGGCATCTGCTGCAATACATTGTCCGCACCCAACACCGCGCAGGCAGCGGCATGCATACGTGCGGTTTCTTCGGGCGCATTGACCAGCACGGGTGCCAGCAACCGGTATTCGATGGCTGCGGTGACGCCGAAGCTGGCTGCCTGCCCCTGCACGATTTCGCGGATCCGTTGCTCCACCTTTTCGCGTACGGCAGGCGTTGCGGTACGCACACCGAGCATCAGGGTGGCGCTCTCTGGAATGATGTTGTAGACGGTACCGGCGCGGACCTTGCCCACACTCACCACCGCAGCGTCGCTGGTCGAGAGGTTGCGCGAAACCACCGTTTGCAACGCAGTGATGATGCCTGCCAGGGCTGGTATAGGATCAATGGCGCGTTCCGGCATGGCGCCATGGCCACCTCGGCCTGTCAGGGTAATCTGCACTTCTTCCGAAGACGCCATGAAGGCGCCGGACTGAACCACGGCCACCCCGACCGGCAAGCCGGGCATGTTGTGGAAGGCATAGACCGCGTCGCAGGGAAACCTGGCGAACAGGTCGGCTTGCAGCATCGAGCGCGCCCCCGTCAAACCTTCCTCGTCCGGCTGGAAAATCAAATTCAAGGTGCCGTCGAATCGAGCGTCTGCCGCCAGATGCTCCGCCGCCGCCAACAAGGTTGCAGTATGCCCATCGTGGCCACAGGCATGCATGCAGCCTGGACGCTCGCTTGCCCAGGGCAGCCCGTTGCGCTCCAGGATGGGCAATGCATCCATGTCCGCTCGGATGCCCAGCGTACGTGTGGATTGCCCGCGCCTGAGTACGCCCACAACGCCTTTGCCCACGTCGGCATGGACTTCATAACCCCATGCAGCGAGCCGTTCGGCCACGATTGCCGCGGTGCGACAGGTGTCGATCCCCAGTTCGGGGTGGCGGTGAATGTCTTGGCGCAGTGTCGCAAATCGTGTTGCAGTGCTGAGCAGGTGCGGGTGAACCATGGGCTCGCTCATGGGCATCTTCCTCTGTGTTGCAGTGTATTGAACGATCAGTCGCGGCCGGGATGCTCTGGCAGCAGGCGCAGGGCACACAGACTGAGCGCCACGGTGGCCACCAGGTACAGCGCCGGGGTCAATGGGTTGCCGGTGACGTTGATCAGCCATGTCACCAGCAGCGGTGAGAATCCACCGAACAGCGTCACACTGACGCTGTAGATTATCGACATGCCGGTCACCCGTTGTTCCCGGGGGAATGCTTCGAGCAGCATGGCCATGCTCGGCGCCAGTCCGATCGCCATCGGTAGAATCAGCAGGATGATGGCCACGATGCACAGCAGAACGTTCTCGTGGCTCAAGAGCATGAATGCCGGGTAGACCGTCAGCAGCGCCAGCCCGGTAACCCCATAGAGCAACGGCTTGCGGCGAATGAAACCGTCCGCATAACGGCCGGCGATGGGCGTAATGACGACGAGCAGGGCGCTGGCCAGGCCGACCAGGGCAAACCCCAGGCTCTGCGGGCGGCCAAGTGTCTGGGTCAGGTAGGTGGGCATGTAATAGACCACCATGTACATGGTCACGGTGGTTGCCGACATCCAGGCGATGCCCAGCACCAGGGTGCGGCTTTGCGTCTTGAGCAACTGTCCCAGCGAGGGTGCAGTGGCGGTGGCCGTGTGCGTTTCATCCAGATGCTGGCGGATGAACCAGCCGACCGGGCCGATCAGCAGGCCGATCACGAATGGCACCCGCCATCCCCACTCCAGCAACGATGCCTCGCTGAGACTGCTGGTCAGCAGCAAGCCCGTGCCCGCACCCAGCAATGCGGCAGCGCCTTGACTGGCGCCCTGCCAGCTGACCACGAAGCAACGGTTGTCGGTGCGTCCCGACTCCATCATGAACGCCGACGCGCAACCCACTTCGCCACCGACCGAAAGCCCCTGCAGCAGCCGGGCGATCACCAGCAGGACACTGGCACTGATGCCGATACTGGCGTAGGTGGGTGTGAAGGCGATGATTCCGGTACCCACCGTCATCAGGGCAATGGTCAGCGACAGTGCAGCCTTGCGCCCTCGGCGGTCGGCGACTCGACCGATGAGCAACGCACCCAAGGGCCGCATGACGAAGCCGACGGCAAATGTCGCCAGAGACATGAGCAGCGAGGCCATGGGCGAGGACCCGGGAAAGAACAACTGACCGATGATGACTGCGAAAAAGCTGTACACGGTGAAGTCGTAGATCTCCAGGCCGTTGCCCAGGGAAGAAGCGATGATGACCCGACGCATCTTGTTGGGCTGCGGTGCGGGCGGTGCATCGGCGACAGGAAGAGGTGAATCGCTGGCAAGAGTGCTTTTCATAGGTAAGGCCTGTACCCGGAATCGTGGTGCGGGCCAGTGTCGGGGATGGGTTCGGTCACTGCACATCACATTTAATCAAGGGCTTATGGCTTGGTTTCGATTCAGGCGATGACTGATACCGGATGGCGCTGCTGGGGGGAATGAGCGACCCAAAACCATCCAGACGAGTAGCGGAAAATGGGAAGGTTGGTAACCGTGGGAGGCGTTGCCTCTGAGCTGAAGCCGTTTCATTCACTGACCGTAGGCTCTAGCCTGGGGATTCGGCAAAGTTGAGGGTCTGAAATTACGGTCCGTGCAAGGGCTTGAGTATTGCTCAACTCGAAATGTCTGAATCCGCTGTTTTGAAGGGTTCGCCGTCAGGGTATTGGTCCAAGTGGCCGTTTACGCAAAGCTGGCCTGCAGTTGACCGAACAACAGGCTCGCGGTCCGGGTCAGGTAGGCCTGGTTCACGCACACCACATTGACCGAAAAATCGGGAACCGCCTCTTGCAACCCAAGCGTATGCAGGTAGTTGGCCATATCGGTCATGCCCGCCCAGCAGGGCCCGAGGGCACTCTCACTGACCACCATCACGGCATCGCTCTCGATCAGCATCTTCAGCGCCAGATTCATTGCGGTGCATTCGAACACCTTGGACGGGCGGCCAAGCGCGCTGCCGGCGAACAGTTGATTGAACTGGGATTGGCTGTCTGCAACAGGATCGACGCTGATCCACTGGGCGTGCTGCAGTAACCGCAGCGATCTCACGTGGCGCAGCGGATGATCCTTGCGCACCGCCACGCTGCCGGGAATGCGGCACAGCGGCTGCCAGTCCAGCCCTACGGCATGGCTTGGCACTTGCGACGTCAGGGCAAAGTCCAGCAGGCCATCGCGCAGATGCTGCAGCAACTGGGCAGGGCGCATCTCCAGTACCTTCAGCGCGGCGTTTGGGTAGGTCTGCTGGAAACGCAGAAGGGTCTGTTGCAGTGGCGGCAGCAGCGCGGTGACGGGCGTCACTCCCAGGGTGACCTCGCTCACGGTCAGCCCCTTCATGTCTTCGATTTCCTGACGCGCTCGCCGCACGCTTTCCAGCGCCTGGCGAGCGTGGGTCAGCATGCGCTGGCCATGCTCGGTCAGGCTCATGCCTTTGTTGGAACGAACCAGAAGGGTAACCCCCAGTTCGTTTTCCAGTTCCTTCATCGCCCGGCTCAATGCCGACTGCGTGAGGTGCAGCACGTGCGAGGCGTCTTGCAGGCTCCCGGTTTCATGAATACAGACAAGTGCGCGCAGTTGATGCAATTTCATTGTGGGTTGATCTCCCTGACCTGTTCAGATGATCAACCGCACATCGAAGGGAAATCAAGGCGAAAACGGCAACACACGTTTGTGATGCGTCTGGTCGTACGCCTTCACGATAATCCCATAGGCTTCGTCGCCCACCGGCTCACCGTGGAGGAACGCGTCGATCTGCTGGTAGCTCACGCCATGGGCGTCTTCGTCCGGCTTGCCGGGTCGCAGTTCTTCGAGGTCGGCCGTTGGCACTTTCATCACCAGATTGTCTGGTGCCCCCAGCCGGCGGGCGATGGCACGAACCTGGTTTTTCACCAGCCCGCTGAGCGGCGCCAGGTCGCACGCCCCATCACCGAACTTGGTGAAGAACCCCATGACGGCTTCGGCGGCATGGTCCGTGCCGATCACCAGGCCATTGTTGGCATTGGCGATGGTGTACTGCGCGACCATGCGGACCCGTGCCTTGACGTTGCCCATGACGAAATCGCGACGGGCATCGCTCAGACCGTGCAGTTGTGCTGTCTGCTGGGCAAGGCCTTGCACGGCATCGGCGATGTTCACCGTTTCTTCGACATCCGCCTTGATGAAGCGCAACGAGGCGGCAGCGTCGTCCTCGTCGTGCTGGACGTTGTAGGGCAGGCGCACTGCGATGAATCGGTAGTCAGGGTCGCCGCTGCTCTTGCGCAGTTCCTCGATGGCCACCTGTGCCAGGCGCCCGGCCGTGAGCGAGTCGACGCCGCCGCTGATGCCCAGTACCAGAACCTTCAAGCCGGCCGTGGTCAGACACTGCTTGATGAACGCCTTGCGGCGTTCCATTTCCTGGTCGATGGCGTGGTCATCGGCGAACGGCGGGATCACGGCCAGGGCGGCTGCGATTTCGCTTTGGCGGTTGCTCATGGGCGGACTCCTTGAAGTGGGGGGCGAGCGCGATAGGGCGAAAGCTTACATCACTTCTGATGCTTCTTGACCCACGTCTCCATCTGATCGATTTCCGCCTGCTGGGCTTTGATGATGTCCTCGGCCAGCTTGCGCATCTCAGCGTCCTTGCCGTATTTCAACTCGATCCTGGCCATGTCCAGTGCGGCCTTGTGGTGGGCCAGCATGCCTTTGGCGAAAGCAACGTCGGCGTCGGTTTCCATGCCGCCTTCGTGCATGGATTTCTGCATGGTCTCCATGCTCATCATGTACTCGTGCTGCATTGGGGTCATGTCGCTGTTGCTGTGCGACATTTCGGCGGCAAAGGCTGGGGCGGCCATACAGGCCAGGAGCAGGGCAGCGGTGGTTTTCATGGTAGTGACCAATCCGAGAGTGGGTTCGAGGGGTTGACGGGTAACCGTGGGGAAGGTTCCACGTGCGGTGTTTCGGGATGTGCGAGAACAGCGTCCGCGCGCCGAGCACAAAAAAGCCCGCTTCACGTTACCGTGAGGCGGGCTTCAGGGTCTAGCCGCCGCTTACTGGCATAATACTTATAGGAATCTACGTATACATTCGTCTTGCCCAACGCTGGCGGGGGTTTGACCAAATAATTTTTCAGAATTTTTTGCGAAAACGTATACATTTGGTGTTTTCAGCTTCATTTTGAAGGTCAAAGTATACGTTTTTACAGTCCAGATTTTAACCCCCCAATTTTCTGATGTCGGACGTCCCTGACCAATCTACGAGCAGGCCACGCTTCAATCCGGCTAAGCTAGCGCCTATCGACCAGGATCGCGATTCCACCATAATTCTTGGAAGCTCGGCCCGTCCGATTTTGGAGGCTGGGTGGGACGTCCGATCTGAATAGTTACAGGGATTGGAAAATCTACACCTACCAATGCCACCTCACCTTGTTTCAGATTGGGCAAGAACGCCGCAGCGGAACGATCCAGCTCTCCACACGCACGCTCGACCACTTCTCGGTCACGGTCATTTGTAAGGCGATGCACGAGCAACGTGCCCATCTGACTCAGCACTCCCTCTGTGATGTCTCGCGGTCGCTGAGTCACCAGGCAGATGTTAAGCCCGTATTTTCGTCCCTCTTTCGCGATGAGTTCGAACGCATCCAAGTTCTGAACGTCGTCTTCATTCCCTAATGTTTTTCCTAGGAAATTGTGAGCTTCGTCCAAGATGACGATTAGCGGGCGCTGCCTGAAAGACTCGTTGCGTGCTCGAAGCAATAACAGTCTGCCGATAGCGTTGGCGATGACTTCTCTCGCGTTGAACTCATAGCCAACTGAGCTGAGGCATATTCTGAATAGCCGCTTTTCACCGGTAATAAATTCATCCAGATGTTCAACTAAACTCGGTAGGCCCTGAGCTGGGCTAAATACGCTGCTCAACGAAGGGGAGTCCATTACGCTCATGATACGTGTCATAAGAGAGGAGCAATAAGATAGCTCGCTACTCGCAGCGCCCCATCTAGTCATATCGTTGTTATGGCCGGTCGGGTAGCAGCATTCCTCGACAATTTGCCGAACCAACATGCCCGGATCGAAGGGTAGATTTGGATTACCTACCCTGTTGGCGTTGTCGTCCCTGTTCATCGCTCGACGGAAATCAGCTTTGAGTTGACTTACTTTCGGGACATACCCTCCTGGGAAGATATCTGGAGCCAACGCTGCCAGTCTCAGGCTCTTGATGGCTTCTCTGAGTTTCGGGCCTTGGGTTTTACCAGATGGCTGAAAGAGTGCAATGAAATCAGTCTCATTGAAGCAGGTGGGTGGAATGCCTACCTCAAGTGAGCCTGTCGTGCGATGCAGCGGGTTTCCAAGATGTTGATGTGTTGAGTCCTCCCCCTCAAGCGACCGGTACTCCCCGGTAGCGTCCACAAGCACGATCTTGCAGGCATATCGACGACACTCCTCAATAAGCTTTGAAGTCGTCCAGCTTTTCCCTCCCCCAGTTGAGCCCAAGATCGCGCAATGCCGACCAAAGAGTTTTTCTGGCGTTACAGCAATCGCGAAACCGCCGTCCCCAGAAACATGTCCGAGGTTAAGCGTTACGCGGGGAGACTCTCCATTTATTCCGCTCGAAATCAATGTTGGGATTTTGGAGATAAACGAGCCCGGTGCTGAGTAAACCCGGTCTCCCAATCGTGGGTAGGAGCTGACGCCTGCAGTGACTTTCAAGGTGTGAGGGTGAACAGACCCCAGCAGGCGGATAAAGCCGATCGCGTCAATAGCATGCGTGCCAGCAAAATCTTGGGAAATCTCGGTACGCTCGCGATCAGGTAGGTTCACCTCGGTGATGCGTCCTAAGAGCACTGCCTGCTGACCCTCGATCAGAACCAGTTCCCCCACCTCACCCTTGCCATAGCGATTTTGACCGAGATATCGACCGCTGTTCTCTCCAGCATGTGCCAAGTTGATTTTGATCAACTGCGCAGCCACGCTGGTGACCACCCCGATTTTAAGCGTGCTAAGGAGTATTCCTTCTGGGGACATGATTACCTACCGATCCGTTTGACTGCGTTCGCCAAATTCTCAGCTGGCGAAGCCGTGCGTAGGTGGGGGATATGCGCGGCCAGATCGCTGAATGAACCACTAACAAAATGGACGTCGAAACCACGCTGAGCGAGATCGCGGAATTTTCCCCAGTAGGCGCTCGATCCATTATCCCCACGATTGTGGACATGGCTGATGCCACTGTAGTCGCAAAGAATCAGCTTCAGGCTAGGGTTGGATTGCAAGGCTGAATAGATCGGTTCGGAAAGGTGGTCATCGTTAAACCCGAATCCTGACACAACCAGACAGCTGTTTGGTTGACGTAAAAACTCCAGAAATCTTGAAAGCAGCTCCAAGTGGGGTTGAAGAAACGCTTGCTGGTATTTTCCTTTTGCGGGATATATCAGGCATGCGTTTTCCGGCGTCGGTCGGCTGTCCTCATAGATTTCATGACCATCACGGCTCCAGCTGACTGATCCGTGTAGCTTCAGCAGTTGAAAAATGCCTTCGGCAAACTCGTGGCTGTCTGCCTCCCGGCGCACGATGTCGTACGTGAAATGTTTGCCGTCAAACCGGCGTCTGCGGGTGTAGGAAAATCCGTCAATAATGACCATGCCCAGTTCCGACGCTGCCGTTTCAAAACACATGTCATAGTTTGTCGTAAACACCTTCAGGCGCGGGTCACGAACCCTTCTCCTAGCCAGCTTCTGGAGGAGTTCACGATATGCCGATATGTCTGAAGTGGGCAGAGTAATGAACGTTGAGCAAGCGTGTAGGATTTGCTCCTTCACGCGTGCGACAAACTCTTCGACGACTTGGTCGTCATTGAACGCCAGGTAGGCGTCGCACTGTGATAAGAAATGCTCAATGTTCGGATTATCGCGCCCGGCGTAACGGACACGCTCAGTAACCTGCTGGCCGGCAGCTGTCAGCGCATGGGTCTGCGGGTCACACATCGAGTCTTGCCATAGCTTCCACATGCTAGGCCCGCCTGGGTTACCTAGAGATGTACCGCTTCCAGCAAAAAAACCTAAGTTAGGTACCTGAAGAGCAGACGAAAACATCTCGCTAAGCCTATTCCTGTTCGAGCTGATCACATTTTCATCATCAGGCTCGACGCCCTTCAGGACTTGATAAGCCTCAGCTGTCAGCGGCATCCACTCACTAGCACCTGGTGGAAGGTATGCCTGCTGCCCTTGGTACGTGGGTGGGAGAGGAATTACAGGCAGTCGTGGTGGAGGGACAAATGGAGGTGCATCGACTGGCATAGAACACGTTCCTGTGTTGTGAAATAAAAGCCATACAGCCCCGGCCTTTCAACCGTTCCCAAGCTGCCTGCTTGATATCTGCTTGGCATCATATCGCAAGCGGACTTAGCGACGTATGGCAGATCGCCTACACCGGAGCCGAGTCAGATGGGGAGTCCATGGGGAATCAACTAGGCCCCAAATCGTCGATCACATGCAAGCTGGCGAGTGCTGATCTCGCGCTATCGCTGCCTTTGAAGTGAACCTCAACCTCCGATACCTGGATCATCAAGTCCGGTCGCTAGTCATTTGTGCAAGAGAACTGAATGTGTTTATATCTGTATATTCGGTTATCCACATATCTAGGTCGATTGCTTATGAACCTTGCACCACACACCTTCTTCAAGTGCCTGGGAGACGAAACCCGCGCTCGGATCATGCTCATGCTGTCCGCAGAGGGTGAGCTGTGCGTGTGCGAGTTGATCTGGGCACTGGACGATAACCAGTCGAAGGTTTCCAGGCACCTTGCACAGTTGCGTGCTTGCGGGTTACTCGCGGATCGCAGGCAGGGTCAGTGGGTTTACTACCGCCTACATCCCGAACTTGAACAGTGGGCGCTAGATGTTCTGAACGTCACTACACAGGCCCACCAGTCCTGGGTTAACGACCATCAAGGGCGGCTGGCTTCCATGGAAGACAGACCAGTGCGCCAAGCCTCCTGCTGCTGACCTCCTGATCTGGAACATACCCATGCTCATCGCTGCGTCGATTTTCGTAGTTACGCTCGTGCTCGTTATCTGGCAACCAAGGGGCTTAGGCGTCGGCTGGAGCGCAGCAGCGGGTGCCGTTCTGGCATTGTTGACCGGCGTGGTGAGCCTGGGGGATGTGCCGGTTGTATGGCACATCGTCTGGAACGCTACCGCGACCTTCATTGCCGTGATCATCATCAGTTTGCTGCTCGATGAAGCGGGATTCTTCAAATGGGCGGCGCTACATGTGGCTTGCTGGGGTCAGGGCAAAGGCGGACGCCTGTTTGCGCTGATGATCCTGCTCGGTGCAGCCGTCTCAGCACTGTTCGCCAATGATGGAGCCGCACTGATTCTGACCCCGATCGTCATCGCGATGCTGACGGCGCTGCGCTTTAGTCCAGCATCGACTTTAGCGTTCGTGATGGCCGCAGGCTTTATCGCGGATACCGCCAGTCTGCCCATGGTGGTGTCCAATCTGGTCAACATCGTTTCGGCAGACTTTTTTGGCGTGGGTTTCGGTAAGTATGCATCGGTGATGTGGCCAGTGAACCTGGTGGCGGTGGCAGCGACGCTATTCATGCTCTGGATGTTCTATCGCAAGGACATTCCCGCCCAGTACGACGCGGGTCAGCTTGAGGCTCCAGAGTCGGTAATTCGTGATCGGGCGACCTTCATTGCTGGCTGGTGGGTACTTGGCCTGCTGCTGATTGGTCTGTTCGCACTGGAGCCGCTAGGTATCCCCATCAGCGCCGTTGCTGCTGCGTGTGCGATGATCCTGCTGGTCATCGCAGGTAAAGGCCACATCATCTCCACAAGAAAGGTCATCAAGCACGCGCCCTGGCAAATTGTCGTGTTTTCGCTGGGCATGTATCTGGTGGTCTATGGCCTGCGTAATGCCGGCCTAACCGACTCGCTCTCGGGGCTGCTGAACATATTTGCCGAGCATGGCCTATGGGCCGCTACCTTGGGCACCGGTATCACCGCTGCGCTGTTGTCTTCGATCATGAACAACATGCCGAGTGTGCTTATCGGCGCTCTGTCCATTCAGGGCAGCGACGCTACGGGACTGGTACGTGAGGCCATGATCTACGCCAACGTCATCGGTTGCGATCTTGGCCCCAAGATCACGCCCATCGGAAGTCTGGCCACGTTGCTGTGGCTGCATGTGCTGTCGCAGAAAAATATCCGCATCACCTGGGGCTACTACTTCAAAGTCGGCAGCATCCTCACCCTTCCTATCTTGCTGGTAACGCTGATGGCACTGGCGTTACGGCTGAGCATCCCTGTCTAGGAGAAACCCATGAAAGTACTATTTATGTGTACGGCAAACAGCTGCCGGAGCGTTCTCTCGGAGGGGGTGTTCAACCACGTGGCCCCGAGCGGTTTTACTGCCCTCAGTTCGGGGAGCTTCCCAAGCGGGCACCTGAACCTGCGTGCCGTGAGCACGCTGCAAGCGCTCGGTATCGGCACCACAGATCTCTACAGCAAAGGCTCAGAGGTTTTTTCGAACTCACCACCGGATGTGGTGATCACCGTGTGTGACAAGGCTGGAGGCGAACCCTGCCCGGTCTATTTCGGGCCTGCTGTCAAAAGCCACTGGGGTCTTGCCGATCCTTCCGATGTTGAAGGAACAGACAGCGAAATCCAGGCCGCATTTGACGCAACCGTAGTCCTGATTAAAAAGCGTTTCGAGGCATTCTTCAGTCTGGATCATTCGACGCTTACACCGCAGGAATTGAAGCGCGAACTAGATCGAATAGGTGAACTGTAATGGACGAATTGTCCACGGATATTGGTCCGGATCTTCCAAATCTGGATCTGTCACTGGTTGATATCCCCTCAATGGATCTGCTTCAGGGCCACGATCACCTGGCCCACAAGCCACGTATTTTGTTGTTGTATGGTTCGACCCGTGAGCGCTCTTTCAGCAGGCTACTGACCCAAGAGGCAGCGCGCATCCTGAACCTAATCGGAGCCGAAGCCGTCATCTTTGATCCCTCGGGTCTACCTCTCCCCGACGACGCTCCGGAAGACCATCCAAAGGTCAAAGAGCTGCGGGATCTGGTTCTATGGTCAGAGGGACAGGTGTGGTGTTCGCCAGAGCGTCACGGTGCAATGTCTGCTGTATTCAAAGCCCAGATCGACTGGATTCCGCTCACCATGGGCGCTGTCCGGCCCACTCAGGGCAAGACGCTGGCCGTCATGCAGGTTTGCGGTGGATCACAGTCCTTCAACACGGTAAACCAGCTGCGGACCCTCGGGCGCTGGATGCGGATGATCACCATCCCAAACCAGTCGTCAGTACCCAAAGCCTTCCTGGAGTTCGACGACGCAGGGCGTATGAAGCCATCTGCCTACTACGACCGTGTGGTGGACGTGCTGGAGGAACTGATGAAGTTCACGCTGATGGTTCGGGGCCGGGAAACGTATCTGGTAGACCGCTACTCGGAGCGCAAGGAAAGCGCCGAGGCACTCTCGAAACGAGTCAATCAAAGATCGATTTGAGCCACCAATAGGATAGAGATGAGCAACACGACAGTAAGGATTGCGCAGATTTCGGACGCTCAAGCCATCCAGGCAATTTACGCACCGATGGTAGAACGCACCGCGATTTCGTTTGAGCTTGAGCCCCCTACCGTCGAAGAAATGGCCAAGCGGATTGGGTCGACTTTGCCTACCTACCCGTATCTGGTAGCGGAGCGAGACTGCCAGGTCATCGGCTATGCATATGCCAGTCAGCACCGGGCTCGGGAGGCATATCGCTGGTCGGTCGACGTTACCGTCTATATATCGCCAGAAGCGCACCGTAGTGGCGTCGGTCGGGCACTGTATGACGTGTTGCTGCCGACATTGAAGAGGCAAGGTTTTCACGCAGCCTACGCCGGGATCGCGCTGCCCAACGACGGCAGTATTGGGTTGCACGAAGCGCTGGGCTTCGCTCACATCGGTACGTATCCAGAAGTGGGATTCAAGCATGGCGCCTGGCATGACGTCGGGTATTGGCGAATTGCGCTGGATGTGAGGAGTCCCCCAAAACCGCTCGTGTCTTTCACCAAAAGCAGTCCGAAACATTAAATGGGCGCCCTTCCTGATCGACCAGCGCGGTCATCGGAAAGTCGTCTAATTCGGTGAAAGATCTGATGGGGAAAGTGAGCAATGTATACGATTCCGACCTATGAGCTAGATAGGGCGGCAAGTATAGAGAGGGTATACGAGGAGTGGACGCTCCAACCCCTTGTATCTATTGGGGTTGGAGATTTAGCTAAGTATACGTTTAAAGCTTATGAACCCTACTGACAGGCTTCGCAATCCGGCTCGTCGATTGCACAGGCCTTTGGCACAGGAGCCGGGCCGGCTGGCGCGGCCTGCATCGGGGCGCTGTTGCCGCCACTCGACACTGCATTGAGGTTGCTGGTGCTGATGGTCGACTTCTCGGTGCTGGTCGCGGCCAGGGCACGGAGGTAGTAGGTGGTCTTCAGGCCACGGTACCAGGCCATGCGGTAGGTCACGTCGAGCTTCTTGCCTGAAGCGCCGGCGATGTACAGGTTCAGCGACTGGGCCTGGTCGATCCACTTCTGGCGACGGCTGGCTGCGTCGACGATCCACTTGGTGTCCACTTCGAACGCGGTCGCATAGAGGTCTTTCAATTCCTGCGGGATGCGTTCGATCTGCTGTACCGAGCCGTCGTAGTACTTCAGGTCGTTGATCATGACCGAGTCCCACAGGCCGCGCTCTTTCAGGTCGCGAACCAGGTAGGGGTTGATCACGGTGAACTCGCCCGACAGGTTCGATTTCACGTACAGGTTCTGGTAGGTCGGCTCGATCGACTGCGACACGCCGGTGATGTTGGCGATGGTCGCGGTCGGCGCGATGGCCATGATGTTCGAGTTGCGAATGCCTTTCTGCACGCGCGCACGTACCGGCGCCCAGTCCAGCGATTCGTTGAGGTCGACATCGATGTACTTCTGGCCACGGGCCTCGATCAGGATCTGTTGCGAATCCAGCGGCAGGATGCCCTTGGACCACAGCGAGCCCTGGAACGTCTCGTAGGCGCCACGCTCGTCGGCCAGGTCGCAGGACGCCTGGATGGCGTAGTAGCTGACCGCTTCCATCGACTTGTCGGCGAACTCGACGGCGGCATCGGAACCGTACGGGATGTGCTGTTTGTACAGCGCATCCTGGAAGCCCATGATGCCCAGGCCGACCGGGCGGTGCTTGAAGTTGGAGTTGCGCGCCTGCGGCACCGAGTAGTAGTTGATGTCGATCACGTTGTCGAGCATGCGCACGGCGGTGTTGATGGTGCGCTCGAGCTTGGCGGTGTCCAGCTTGCCGTCGGCAATGTGGTTCGGCAGGTTGATCGAGCCCAGGTTGCAGACCGCGATCTCGTCCTTGTTGGTGTTCAGGGTGATCTCGGTGCACAGGTTCGAGCTGTGGACCACGCCCACGTGCTGCTGCGGCGAGCGCAGGTTGCACGGGTCCTTGAAGGTCAGCCATGGGTGGCCTGTTTCGAACAGCATCGACAGCATCTTGCGCCACAGGTCTTTGGCCTGGACGGTCTTGAATACCTTGATCTTGTTGTACTCGGTCAGCGCTTCGTAGTACTCGTAGCGCTCCTCGAAGGCCTTGCCGGTCAGGTCGTGCAGGTCCGGCACTTCGTTGGGCGAGAACAGGGTCCACTTGCCGTCGTCGAAGACGCGCTTCATGAACAGGTCGGGGATCCAGTTGGCGGTGTTCATGTCGTGGGTACGACGACGGTCATCACCGGTGTTCTTGCGCAGCTCGATGAACTCTTCGATGTCCAGGTGCCAGGTTTCCAGGTACGCGCAGACCGCGCCCTTGCGCTTGCCGCCCTGGTTCACTGCCACGGCGGTGTCGTTGACAACCTTCAGGAAAGGTACGACGCCTTGGGATTTACCGTTGGTGCCCTTGATGTACGAGCCCAGCGCGCGAACGGGGGTCCAGTCGTTGCCCAGGCCGCCGGCGAATTTGGACAGCATGGCGTTGTCGTGGATCGCGCCGTAGATGCCCGACAGGTCGTCCGGTACGGTGGTCAGGTAGCAGCTCGACAGCTGCGGACGCAGGGTGCCGGCGTTGAACAGGGTCGGGGTCGAGGCCATGTAGTCGAAGGACGACAACAGGTTGTAGAACTCGATCGCACGGTCTTCCTTGTTCTTCTCTTCGATCGCCAGGCCCATGGCCACGCGCATGAAGAAGATCTGCGGCAGTTCGAAACGCACGCCATCCTTGTGGATGAAGTAGCGGTCGTACAAGGTCTGCAGGCCCAGGTAGGTGAACTGCTGATCGCGCTCGTGGTTGATCGCCCGGCCCAGTTTTTCCAGGTCGAAGGTGGCCAGCACGGGGTTCAGCAGTTCGAACTCGATACCCTTGGCGATGTAGGAGGGCAGCGCTTTGGCGTACAGGTCGACCATCTCGTGGTGCGTGGCGCTTTCAGCCACTTCCAGGAAGCTCAGGCCTTCGGCGCGCAAGGTGTCCATCAGCAGGCGGGCGGTGACGAACGAGTAGTTCGGCTCGCGCTCGACCAGGGTGCGCGAGGTCATCACCAGGGCGGTGTTGACGTCGGTGAGGGCCACACCGTCGTACAGGTTTTTCAGGGTTTCCTTCTGGATCAGGCCACCGTCGACTTCGGCCAGGCCTTCGCAGGCTTCGTTGATGATGGTGTTCAGGCGGCCCATGTCCAGCGGCGCCAGGCTGCCGTCGGCCTTGGTGATGCGGATGCTGGGGTGCGCTTCGACCGGTGCATCGGCCGGAGTGCGGGTGGCGCGCTCCTTGGAGCGCTCGTTGCGGTAGATCACGTAGTCGCGCGCGACCTTCTGCTCGCCGGCGCGCATCAGGGCCAGTTCGACCTGGTCCTGAATCTCTTCGATGTGGATGGTGCCACCCGATGGCATGCGCCGCTTGAAGGTGGCGGTGACCTGTTCGGTCAGGCGCGCGACGGTGTCGTGGATGCGCGACGAGGCGGCGGCGTTGCCGCCTTCAACTGCAAGGAACGCCTTGGTGATGGCCACGGTGATCTTGTCGTCGGTGTAGCCGACCACGGTACCGTTGCGCTTGATCACGCGCAGTTGGCCTGGAGCGGTCGCGGCCAGATCCAGATTGGCATCGTTGGCCTGCGGCGCCTTGGCCGGCGAGTTCTCGCGAGTTGTGTCGGTTTGCATGGGGTGAGTATCTCCACGTTCAAAAATTTGAGCGGACGCCAATCGTTGGGTCCGTCACCGAAAAGCTGTCCGCGGAAGGCCGAGGCCTTCAGCCGGGTGTAGGAAAGAGCGGAAAATGCGGCCGTCCGCAGGTAGCGGCAGGCGGAGAATTCGTGGGCGAAAAAACTCGGGGAAAGCACGCTGCAAGGGCTTGAGTTCTTGCTTTGACTTGTGCTTGGTTTTTCAGGCGAAACCCTACATGTAGTGGTTTTGCGCGCCGGGGATACAAGATAATGCGGTCTGGGGGTCATTGCAAGGTGCCAGACTGTGGATAACATGTGGGTATTGTGTGGGTGACGGCGCTAGCCCGCGCCGTGTCTGGACTGGAGGCAAATGACCGTTTGTCCCCAGACTTTTGGTGAACCTCGCCACAGGCCCACTGGACAACTGACGCTCACCGGGCTTGGCAAGCGACGCTGTCACTTCATGGCTCGACAGGGCGGCGACATGCCGCCCTGCGAGCAGTGTCCGCCGGGCTAGCGGCGGTAGGGATCAAGCCTCGGCAGCGCGCATCGCCAGCACCTCCTCGGCCGTGTCGTTCTCGTCTTCGCTGATGCTGTACCAAGGGGTATGGCGCTGGCGGCGCAACCAGCCGGCCGCAGTCCAGGTCTCCGTCGGCCGTCCCAGGGCGTCATAGCGCTGCAGATCATGGTAGCTGTGCTCGGCATCGCGATGGCTGGCGTCATCGATATAGCGATCACTGTTGGCGAAGTACGGACGGTACACACGAATCACCTGTCCCTTGGTGTCGTACTCCACGCGCTGGCTGACCCGCCAGCGTGGATCGGCATGGGCATCCTCGGCCAGCAGCATGCCGTCACCGTCCACCTGGTGGGCCATGCCGGGCTCGACCCGCTGCTTGCTTTGCAGGTTGCGCCCGAAGCCGTCGAAGCTCTCGATGCTCATGCGTACCTGGCGCTCGGGGTCGCCGGGGTAGCGATCGGCCTGGAACGCCGCCACGCGAACCGGCTGGCGAGGATAGCTGGCCAGTGGCGCCAGAGTCTCGGCGACCGCGTCGGCCAACAGGCCCTGCTGCCATCCCTTGCGAGCCGAGGCACGCAGCTGCCCACTCAGGGTCACGCGACCGGCCATCACCTGCTCGCCCAGCGCGTAGCTGTCGGTCACACCAACAGCGGGCACCTCGCCCATCCAGGCATCGCCTTCATGGATATAGGCCATGGCCCAGTCACCCAGGCCAGCGGCGTCGTCGGCAATCGCTTCGGCAATACTGCCGGCCATGGTCTGGCCCTGCAACGGTGCAAAGCCCACCGGCTCGCCCATCTCGGTGCCGAAGAAGCTGCTCAGCGACAAGCGTCCGAAGGCGTCATAGCTGGCTTGCTGGCGATTGTCGTTGGGGTCGACCACGTCCACCGGCTGCAAGTGCCGGTAGTCATACCGTGCCTGGGTAGTGCAGCCATCGGCGGCGATTACCTTCACTGGCAGCAACTGGTAGGCATCGTACTGCACGCGTGTTTCACCCATCGCGGGACTCTGCCGGTAGGCCTGGACCTTGTAGAACGCCTGGGCGTCGCCGTAGGTGGCATACCCCTGGCGCACCGACCACAGCACGCGGTCCGGCTCTTCGGGCAGGAATGCCGGCATGGGTTGATAACCCAGTTCCACCAGCTTGGCGTCCAGCGCTTGCGGCTCCAATACCTCTGCATAGGCTTGCAGCGCTGCTTCATCCAGCTCGGCCGCCTCGGCGAAGTCGGCCAGGGCGAGGAAACTGGCGCTGCCGTCGCTGCACCCTTGATAGCGTTGCATGCTCAAGGCGGTCAGGGTCCTGGGCGCGGTGTTGCCCAACAGCCCATCGTCACGCAACAGCGCTTCGTAGCCGAGCTGGTCCAGTGTCACGTCGGCCTTGGGCAGCGACCAGGCGTTGCCCCGTGCACGGTAGGGCAGGTGCAAGCGCCAGTACTGTGGGTCATCGGCCAGATGGATGGCTTGGGTACGGCTTTCGCTGAAGTAATAGCGATGCTGGGCCGGGTCGAACGCATCTCGCCACCAGGTCTGCTCGTGTTCGTCGCTGTAGGGTGGGGTGTCGATCTCGTGCTTGCGCCGGGCATAGGCGATGCTGACTGCGTGGGTCACTGTACCGAAAGCATCGGCGCGCAATTGCACGCTGTGGCTGCATTGCGGGTCGTCGGCGATGCGCTCGTACTGGTAGCTCAGGGTTTCCAGGGTCATGGGCAGCAGGGTGGCGTAACGCTGCCGCGCGCTGCGCGGTTGCAGCAGGCGCAGGGCAGGGCGTTGTACCTGCACCGAATAAGGCACCGCCGCACAGGCTTGACCGTCCAGGCCGAACACTTCGGTGCGCAGCACCTGACCGCTGAGCGCACAGGCCATGTCGTGGCGCAAGCCTTCGTCCTGTTCGGTGACGATGCTGTCATTGCCGGTCTGGGCATCGTGGCGCAGCAGCAGAATCGGGCCCAGTGTCCGTGCCTGCGGATCATGCTCGACGGTGCCATGCAGGACTTCATCCACTGCTCGGCCGGTGTGGTACCAGGTCTTGGTCAGCAGCACTGGCGAGGTTGGCTCGGCACTCGCCGACGGCGCTTCGGAGTCCGTGGCGATTACCAGGCCGAAGCCACGCATCTCGCGCTCACGGCCATCGTAATGACCTCGGCGATACTGCACGCGCTGGCTCAAGGTATTGCCGGTGATCTCGTCGTGCTGGGTCTGGCCCACCACCACGTGCACCGGAAACGGCAGTTCGGCAACCGGTGTGAGCCCTGCGGCCAGCCGTTCGGCTTTTTCATCCAGCCATTCCTGAGCCGAACTGCGGTAGCAGGCCTGGGTGTCCGCGCCCATGTTGTTGTTCGACCCCACCAGCAGGTAGGGCTTGCGACCTGAATTGAAGTCCAGCTGCCAATGCTGCCCCGGCAGGTGCGGTACGCTGAGCACCAGGCTCGAACAGCCCAGCCCCTGCAAGTCGGCAACACTCACCTGCCAAGTGTTGTCGTAGCGCAGGCCTTGGGGCCAGGCCTGCAGCACCGGTTCGGCAAAGCCATTGCCGCTCTGGTTCAGGAATACCTGTGCATGCTCGCTGTTCAGGTAGATCAGGTCGGCGGCGCCGGAGCCATCCAGGTCAGCCAGGCGTACCCGCGACGCATCGAACTCACCGAAGGCAAACGGCAGGCTGGCCATCTTGAAGCTTTTGCCGAACATGCCGCGGCCCAGGTTCGGCCAGCAGCGCAGCTCGTCATGGCGGATGCGGATCAAGTGCTGCTGGCCACTGCCCAGCACGTCGCTGAACGCCACCAACTCATGCTGGCTGTTGCTGGCCAATGGCAGCGCGTCGTCGGCGTGGGCAACGTCACGGGGCAGGGCGAAACCTTTGTCGCGCGCGCTGGGGTACAGCCGCACGCTGCGGCTGCCGATCATCGCGAAATCACGCAGGCCATCGCCGACAAGGTCGGTCATTTGCCCCTCGGCGCTGAAGAACTCCAGTGGAAAGGCATCGAACGGGTGGAAACCGGACCACGCTCGATCGTTGCCCAAGGTGAAGAAACCGCTGTACCCGGGCTGGGCGACGATCCAATCCAGACGGCCGTCGCCGGTCAGGTCGCTGAGGAACTGGCGAGCGGGCTTGCGCGCGTCCGCGACCGGTTGCCTGGGCAATTGCTGCCAAGGTGCGTAGGCCACGGCATCTGGGTCGGCCGAGTCATCGCCGCGCACCGGTTCGCGGTAGCGCCAACTGTCGTCCTGGCGGTAAAGCACGCCGGGCAGGCCCTCGCCATACAGGTCAACCAACTGATAGGTCTGGCCATCGTCGAGGCCCGGCATCGCTTCGAACCCGCGGTAACGCGCGTCTTCGAAGCGGAAATGCTCGTAGCGAAATTCCAGCGGCGGCTGTTCGACCATCTCGGTGCCTTCACAGGCCTGAGCGATGGCGGCCGTGAGCAGGCTGTAACCGTGACACTGGCGATATTCCAGCCACAAGCGGTTGACCAGCACGGGCACGCTGCCCAGTTCGTCGAACCGATGGAACATCAGCACCTGATGGCACCGCCGCAAGCTGCGCAGTTCGAAACCGTAGGCAAAGTTGGCGATGGGGTCGGGCCGCAGCGGCCAGGGCTGGCTGGCGGCGTAGGTCGGTACGCTGCCCTGCTCGATGGCGCGTTCGCCATAGTCCAGCACCAGGTCGAAATGCCAATGCTCGGGCAGGCTCGCTTCATCCCACAAATACAGCGGTGCATGGGCGGTGAAGTTGCCATAGCGCACACGGCTCAGGTAACGCTGGGCGCTGTGGTCGCGTTCATCGCCTTCAGCCAGGCCAACGCCGTCTTCGGCGCGGTACTCGTAGACGACGTGATCGCCGGTGGGCGTTACCGATTCCTCCAGCAGCCATTCGCCCACCTGCTTCGGCGCGTGGGCTGGGAAGACGCGCGCACTGGCGCGCTTGCCGTACAGGTGCAGGCCGCCATCGCTGCCATGGACCAGCCAGAACCCGGCGTCGGCATCGTCCAGCTGCCAATGCTCGATACGCGCGAAGCTGCCTTCCACTCTGGGGCAGTGGCGAGTCACTCGGTAACTGGCCCCCAGCGCCTGGCCGCGAAAGGTATGGACGGTGGTGCTGACGATGACGCCTTGGGCGTCGCGCTGTGGCAGCAGGACATCGCCGCCCGGGCCGACCATTTCGTCGTCGACGGTGTACGCCGGTACGCCTTTTTGCGTGCGCCGGGCGATGCTCTGGCGGCTCAGCCCCCAGCCCATGCCGCAGGGGCCGTTACCGGCGCCGCTGCTGTAGCTCAAGCCCAGTTGTGGGGTGGCGCCGCGGCCAGGTGAGAGTGGCAGCGCGATGCTGAACGAGGCAGCGCCGCTGGCGCCCACCGAGCCCCAGCCCTTGCCGATGCTCTGGATGGCGCCGCCGCCTTTGGGAAGTGAAGGCGTGTTGATCGCCAGTGGAGTGTCGTGGTGTGTATTCATGAGTAGGTATCACTGAAGATGGGATAGAGACCGAGCGCGTGGCCCGGTCCTTTGAATGATGAGTCGCCTTGTTTGCGAGCCTTCTGCCCGCGAAAGCGACCGCCCGAACTACGCCGACTTCGCCGTGTAGCTAACCCGCACGATCACATCGCTCAACGCCGCCAACAGCTCGGGCGTGGAGCGGGTGAAACGCAGGTTCCAGGTCGACACCGCCCCTGTGCCCTCGAACGGCAGGTAGCGCTCGTCGTCGAAGTTCAGGGTGAACATGCCGTCGTCGTCGACACCGCTGGACAGGGCGATCTGTTGGCTGGCGCGCATGTTTTCCCAGACGTTGGCACCCACCGTGTCGGCCATTTCCACCTTGCTGTAGGTTTGCGTAAGCACGGCCGCCAGGTCCTCGTAAGGGCCCAGCACCGCTGGCAAGGTCACGCTGACGCGCTTGATGCGGCGCAGGTACTGGCCGGGGTAGTCGTTGTCGAAGAGGCCCTGTTCCAGCTTGATTTCCAGCCCACCGGTCTTGCCCAGGTCCTCGACGATGGTCGCCCACGGCTTGGCCTCGGTTTCCTGCAGACGGCGCACCGACACGGTCTTGGTGATCTCCAGCGAGCGCGCATTGCGTTGCAGATAGGCCGCTTCCATCTTCATCAGGTTGAGCTTGAGCGACTCACCGGCGGTAAGGCCGCGGTAGCTGTCCTTCCAGGCACCTGGCTGAACGAAGCGGGTCTTCAAGTCGGCGATCTCGTACTGCCAGCACGCTTCGGCGGCCAGGCACAGCGACAACGTGGTGTCGTAGGCCTGGTAGTAAAACGTGGCGAACTGACCGTTGAGCCATTGGTAGAGCTGGGCATTGGTGAAGCGTTTGTTGAGGAACTGATAGGTGGTGGCCGCTTGATCGACCATCAGTTCGGTCTGCCGCAACTGCTCGGCGGTGACCTTGGCCTGCTCGTCGTGCACCGCCAGCTGCGCATCGATCTGCTCGATCTCGCGTTTGGCCTGTTCTTCGGCGTGCATCCACTCCTGATGGCGACGACGGTATTGCTCGGTGCGGTCCAGTGCTTCGGCTGCACCATGGAACGCGGTGGCCATGCCCTGCGCCACGGCGGTGGCAATACCGGTGACGCCTTCCAGGCGCCAGCCGCCAGTGGTGGCGCCGACGATTGCGCCACCGGCCATGCCGGCGATTACGCCGCCCACTGCACCGACCTGGTTGGGCGCTACCTTGAGGCCCTCGCCGATGGCCTGGGAGACGAAACCCACCCCTTCGGCGACTCGACCTTGCAGGTGCAAGGCGCCGGCAGATACTTCGCCGGCGCTCACGACTTCAGAAGCCAGGGTGGCGTAATGGCTCAAGCGGTTTTCAGCGATTGCACGACTGGCCAACAGCGCCTTGCGGCCTTCGGCCTCCACACCCTGAACCAGCTGCTGCAGGACGATGGCCTGCTTGGCCATGTCCCAGGCTTGCTGCTGTTGCATTTCCTGCAGTTGAGCGTTGTCCTTGCGTTCTAGCAACGAGAGCAGGGTGCTGCCGAACTGGATCAGGTTTTCTACCGCAGCGCTGGCACGGTTGTGCATGACGCTGAAACGGTAGTGCGGGATTTCCTGGCCGAGCAACCGACCGCTACCGCCCCCGGCGGCTGCGGAGCCGAACGCCGACATCAGCGCGCGTGGATCCAGCGGTGCGGCGAACAGTGGCAACTGCAGCGGCTTGCCGTCCAGGGTGCGGTTATGCCGCAGGTTGCGCAGCCGCGCTTCGGCGGTGTCCCAGTTCTGCACCAGTTCGCGGTTCAGGGCCACGCGGAAATGTGGGCTGTCGAGTTCGGCCAGCGAAGGGTCGACCGCAAAAGGCATGAGCGCCAGCGGCGGCTGCTGGAAGATGATGAGTGACCGACCGTCGTTCTCGGCGGCACTTTCGGCGACCAGGCGCTCCTGCTCGATCAGACGTTGCTCGAACGCGCGCAGCCCGCCACTGACCGAATCCGACAGCTTTTTCAGCGTCAGCGGCTTCCAGCCGCTGACCAGGCGCTTGTCCGGACGCGGGCCCAACAGGTCCAGCACGCGCACATACCAAAGCTTGGCTTCGTTCAACGCATCCGGCGTCAACTGGCGATACGCCGCATCGCCGCGGTCCAGCAGGTTGCGAACGAAGTGGCTGTACACCGCCTTGCGGTAGTGCACCGGGTTGTCGCTGGCGATGCCGTCCGGATCGATCGGCGCGCGGGTGGCACGCTCGCGGCTCAGGTCGTCCACTAGCGGGCGCACGTTCCAGTAGTCGGGACGGCCGCTGCTGTCGGCGCGTCGGCTCGGGTCGAAGATGAAGCTGAGCCAGTGCTCGGCTTCGCTGAACTGTTGCTCGGTGTTCAGGCGGTGGCTGATAAGGAACGGCAGGTGGAAGAACAGCTCCCAGAAGTACAGGCCGTTGGCGCCTTTGAAGTCCATGAAGGGGTCTGCCGAGCCGTTGCCTAGCCCAGGCTCGGGCAGGCATTGGGTTTCCCAGGACAACAGGTTTTCCAAGGCAACGTTGGCGCGCTCGATCAGGTTGCGGGCGAACAGGGTGTTCATGCGGATGGGTTGTCGGTTGGCGTTGTTGTTGTCGTTCTTGGCAATTGTTGAGTTGGCGAAGTCTATGTACTCAACGGTGCCCAACGTTGGGTTGGTATGCCGAGAAATCTTTGGAGCGCGCAGGCTGTCTCCGGAACCAATCGCCTGAAGTTCGATTTTTGTAGCTTTGCAGCAGTGCCCCAGGCTTCTGGTAACGCCAACACCACGCTGGGTTACATAGACGCCGTGAATGACGGTGAAGGTTGTGTCCGGGAAGTTGGCTGACCAATCAGGCCGCAGTGTCTCCGGATTGATGGCGATATCGATGCTCTGGTTATGCTGGCCGGGTAACAACTCGGAAGTCGCTGTCGGCGCAACTTTCAGATTAGTCTTTTGCGTCATGCTGGGCGGTGTTGGCGTAGTAACCGACGTTGCTCGGGCGAGAAATTGCTGATAGTTCTGAGTGAGGGTGTTGGGTAAAGCGTTGAGAAGACCCTGATGGAAAAAAACGCCACTGCTCGTATGCGTGATAGTCAGGCCGAGCCCTGGTGGAATGGCTGGATCTGAACCGGTGAGGCGGTCAAAGGCTGCCCGCGTCAACCGCTTGCCTGCTAGGCTGGCGGTACCGGACGAAGCGTTCAGCGTCAGGTTTGAGCCTGTACTATTTTTCAGGAATGGAGTAAATGTACCCTCACGACTTTTGTAAAATGTGTAATCGAAATTCTGCTTGAAAGCGTCATATGTAGCTCGAAATGTGGACCTTGCGTCCAGGATAATGTCGCTCGTTGCATCTGTCGGTTTGAGTCCGATCAACGATAAACTAAAGCCAGTGTTTGTACACTCGATATTGAACTCTTGTTCGGATGTGAACGCGGTGGCCACGTGTGATGAAAAGCTGAGCCTGTTGGTCGTGGCGTTGAACGTCACCTGGCGGTTTACCGAACTATTCCCCACCCTGTCCTGCCACCCAAGATAGTTCCAGCCTTGAACTTCAGAACTATTGGGATGGGGGGAAGTGGTGCTTACAGACTTGATGGATATGACGCCCGCTGTTACCGGAAACTGAAAACGCCCGGCATTGGCGTTGGCGAACAATCGTCCCGCTCGCAGTACCATCAACCTGTAGATGCCGGTGTCGGAGGTGTCGTCATCAACCATCCCGCGCTCAGGAAATAGCGCCGTGGTCACGAAGTTTTTGTCTAGCTTCAGACTCTTCAGGCACTTGTAGGTGTCGCGGGTACCGTCGTTGTTTGCGCCGGTCGAATAACCTTTGTGCATCAGCATCAATAGGCCTTCAGGATTTGTCGACTTATCCACTACCGCAACTGTGTGTACGTCCAGCATAGCGGCTGATCCCGGGTCAACGTCAACATCCATGTAGCACTGCGGTGCGCTCCAACTGTCATCGTATTTCTTGTAGGTGAGGTTCAGGCGCAGCTTCGCCGACATTTTTGGTTTGCTGCTGGTTAATGAGCGATGGGGATACTTGCCATCTTCGGGCGGCGTGGCCTCAAGGTCACCGCTGCCGCCGGGCTCTACACTTTCAACGTACTCAACCCACACCACGAACAACCGGTTATTGAAGTAAACCGGGCGAATGGTGTGTTCGATGGCAGTATCGGAGATGGGCAGGTTGGCCCGTTTCCAGTCCGACCAAGCCCCTGGGTTCGGATTGTCCACCTTCGGCCCTTGAGTACCACTGACGTAGGTACGTTCGGCCATGTTCACCGAGCGCCAGTAGTAGGCGCCCTCGGCGCGGGACTTGCCGATGAAGTAGTAGGTGGACTCCTTGAAGTCGGTGCCGGCGATGTAACCGTTGATGATGCTCAGATTGGCCACTTCCTCGAAGCTGGCCAAGTAGTTCTGCACCGCCTCCTGAGTAGTGTCCAAACTGATGCGGTTCTGATTGATGTCGTTCTCGAGCTGCTGGAAATAGCTGGATTTCTTCATCCGCAGCGAGGGGTCGATGTACAGCGAGGGGTACCAGGCCAACTGTTGGTTGGCCGCCCACAGTGGGTACTGACTACGCTGGTCGCGCCATTCGCCGAGCAGCGCTTCGCTGAAGCGTACGTCGTTGTAACCCGGCTCCATGCCCAGCAGCGCGCCGTTGATGTACTGCTGCAGACTGGCGATGGCACTGGCTACGGGGCTGGTTTCCACGGCCTGGGTGACCTGGGTGTCCAGCAGCAGGTATTCGTACAGGTCGTTTTCGGTTTTCAGTTTATTGGCCAGGCCAAGGTCGGCCAGAGTGGCGTCGTTGGGCACGACTTCGCCCAGGTAGTAGGCGACGAGGGCGTCGCGAAAGCTTTCGTTGAGTGTGGCTGCGATGGTCATGCAGGTATTCCTTTGGATGAGTAATGGAGGGGCGCCAGTGCTGACCCCTTCGCGGGCTGAGCCCTCTGCCCGCGAAGGGGCCGGCCTGGACACCCAGTGAATCAGCGGTTTACAGCCGCCATGGCCGCCTGGCCCACCGCTTGCCAGTCAGCTTCGGGGCTGTCGGCATGCAGGGAGCAGGCTTTGAGCAGGGTCGCGGCGTTGAGGCCGGTTTCCAGCGAAAGGGCCTGTGCGCGGCGCACCCAGTCGATATGGGCAACGCTCTTGGCGGTTTGCTGAGGCAGCAGCGCGGTGAGCACCGCCACCTCGCTTTCGCTCCAGCCCAGCAAGCTCGCCAGTGCGGCATTGCAGGTTTGCGACTGGACCGCCAGTTGGCGTTTGCCGGGCCGTCTGGATACCAATGCATTGGCTTGCTGCACGTAACCAAGCAGGCGCTCTTCCGTCTGCCCCAAGGTGTTGAACAGGCTGTCGTAGGCCTTGAGCAGGTGCAGGGTGTTCAAGGACAACGGCCACAGGCTGTCGCACCCCAGCCACGCCGGGTTGACGACGAAGCTGCGCAATGCGGCGGCGCCGACATTGGCCCAGCTGACAGCGCGTGTGCAGGTGTCGATCTGGCGCAGGTCGGCCAGCACCGTACTCACTTTGGCGGCATCGGGCTCGGCGTCCATCGGCCAGGCCTGGAAGGTGCGCTCGAGCAGGCGGTAAGGTGAAACATCGGCGCAGTGAGCGACCCATACCGCCAATTCCGGCAGGAGCGTGGTGTGTTCCTGCAGCAGGCCTTCCACAAGCCTCTGCTGGCGGCACAGGGCGTTGGCCAGATACGTATTCAGTGTGTCTTCGGCGATCTGGACGTCATTGGCGGCCAGCCCCAGCGAGGCGACCAGCGAGCGAACCTTTTCTGCCAGCTGCTGCTGATCGGTGTCGGTCAGCGTTGGTTGAAGCGGCTTGACCAGCCCGGCCGCATCAATGATGGCTGAGGTCCCTTTGCCCAGTTCCGTGTGCCAGTCGATGGCTGCGCCGGTGGCTTTGTTGGGTAGACCGAGGGCGGATATCGTGGCGGCGTTCACGGCCAAGGTACGGCCCTCATCGGCCATCTGCTGCAGGCGCTCGAGCAGGGCGTTGCCTGGCTCCTGTGCAGCGTCCGTGCTCAACAAGGCGAGCAGCCCGGTGACCGTGAGTTTATTGGCCTTGAGCCAGCGCACGGCCCAGTCCAGTTCCATCAGGATGTCGAGGATGTCCTTGCCAGCAGAGTCCAGCGCTTTCAAGCGACCGCTGGCAATCGACCCGCGATAGGCGCTGCCACCCAGCAAGGTCGTCAGCTCCCAGAAGTCGCTGGCCGAGAGACCGAACATCTGCGCGATACGGGCTTGGCGGTAAAGCGAGGACACCACTGCCAGCGAGCGTTTCAATGGCGTCACGGCAGTCAGGGTGTCGGCGACCAAGCGTTCGAACTCTCGGCCTGGTTGAACGCCCAGGCTTGCGCAGAGTTGCGCGACGGTTTTCTGGTGCAGTGGATCAGAGGAGTTCAGGTTGAAACCACCGTCATCAATCACCAAAGGCCTATCGAAGAGCACGGGTGTATTGAACGCTTTGTCGAGCATGGAAACCTGACCCGTCGCGGCGTAGGGCGAGACATGGTGTACGAATGCGGCAAACTCATCAGCCGCAATCGAGTACTCGCGGCTGAAGTAGCGGTACATCCCGAGTGTCCTGAGCGTATTGCCGTTGATTAGCAGTCCAGCATTGGCATCACTTTCAGAACGCATGGCGCCGATCATGAGAATGTCCAACTGAGCGAACGAGAGGCCGGTAGCCTTCTGCAGCCGGATCATGCGTTGCAGCCGGTCGTATCGCTCGAGGCTGGTATTGGTCAGCTGCCATTTATCGCCAGAGGTGGCTTTGGCCAGGCCGATAGTGTTGTCGTAGTTGTCATAGGATTTTGTGCCTGAGTCCTTCCCACCAATGCCGTTTATGTAGCTGGCTCCGTAGTGATTGGAGCGGGGGAAAGGTCTGGAACCGCGAATGCCGGTGGCCATGCGGTTGAGGGAGATGAAGTTAGGCGACTGTATGGGGGCGAATGCCTTGACTGCGAGCAGGTTTTCCGTGGCCTTACTGTCAAGGTCTGTGGAGTGAAGAAAACGGTCCAGGCCAACCAGTGGATTCATCGAGCCATGGGTAAAATCCACTCCGTAGTGCGTGACAAAAAACGCGCGCTCTTGGTCATTCAGAGCACAGTCGTCGTCAGGCGTGAAGGTGAATTTCCAAGGTGCAACCCGCTTCGAAGGTGCCCAGTCCTCGAGCTGCGACCAGGATTGTGCCGTGATCAACACATCACAGCGGCGGCCAGCGGCGTCGCTCAACGCAGCATCGGTGCCCGAATAGGTAATTATTAGTGTCTTGGTATTCAGCGTGCTGCCGTAGACAGCGTTGTGCATGTGCCATTTTTTGGCGGCTGGATAATCCTGACTGGCAAACTTGACGGGCAGCTCTCTAATAGACTGCTCGGCCCCTGTGAACACTAGATGAGCAAGTGTGTCATCCCTCGATGAAGACCACTCCAACTGCAAAGCCGGAGGCTCGACCGACTTAACGGAGGTTTGTGACGGCATCAGAAAGCCACTAGTGAAGTGCTTGTGTGACTTGAATTGTTCGGCGCCTGGCGTCAGGAATTGTTTATTACCCAGTAGATCGCGCAGTGATACATAGAAATGGCTGAACGGGGAGGCCGATGTCACCAGCGTCTCGATAGTTGGACTCAAACCTGCCAATCCAATTTGGGCGACGGTAGCGCTTATTCCTACGGATCCATAAGCAGACTCCTCGCCGAGCGGCGAGATACTCATCCGGTAGTTCAACTCCCCCAGCGTCGGCTTTTCACCGCTCAACGCCAAGCTCACCTGCTGATGCGCAAAGTGATAGGGAAACACGAACGGATGCTTTTTCTCCGCCAGCAACTCATGAATCGGCCGCGCGTCGCCTTTCTCCGTCTGGTATTTGGCAATGCCCTGGCTCAACACGTTGTTCACCAGGTCCAGCATTGGCACGCTCTGGTAGGTGCTCTGCTCGTCGATCAACAGGCTGTCCAGGTCCGGCCGGCGCACCGCCAGCGGTATCCGCAGTGGCGACGTGGACGCGCCTTCGATCTTCTGCTCGGCAAAGCGGCGCAACGAGCCCAGGTAGGCCACCGGGCCGTCCATGGCTTCGATGGCGCCGACCTTGCAGAACTGGTCCCAGTTTTCCTTGAACAGGTTGGGGTAGCTCGGGCCGATGTCGACCAGTGCACGCACGCCGGTCTGCGGGGCGATCAGTGGCAGGTTGCGGCCTGAGGACACGACGTCTTCACGATAGGAACGGGCGATCTGGGTGGCGTAGCACAGGGCATTGTCGTAGGCCAGTTCGCCATCGGCATCGCTGAGGGTACGTAGCTGACGGGTGAATTCGGCCTTGGGTTGGCGAATGATGTCGAATACCGAGCTCATGCCCATTTCCGGCATCGCGTCGGCAAAGCTCATTCTGCCCAGCAGGCGATTTTCCGGGGTGAGCGGAACCAGGTTGTCGAACAGCGGGTTAGGTGTTGGATCCGCCAACTCGGGCAGCTCGACCTCGGGAAGCAGATGGTCGCCGTCGTCGAAAATTGGGTCGGGGAGTTCAGGTGTGTTCATGGTGTGCCTCGCTCATGGGGGTAATCAGGCCGACTTTTTAGCGGGCCTGCCGAGAGCGGGGTATCCACAGAACTGATAGGTAGGCAAAGCCTGGCCACGCGGTTAGGGTCGCCTGTCCAGCTGAATCCGGCTCATGAACGCAAAAAAGCCCGGCACAGAGCCGGGCTTCTCGGTTCAGCACGAAACGCTTACTGCACTTCCACCGCCAGGCTTTCGGCGATCCTGGCTTGCCAGATGGCTGGCCCGGTGATGTGGACCGACTCACCCTTGCTGTCGACGGCGACGGTGACCGGCATGTCCTTGACGTCGAACTCGTAGATCGCTTCCATGCCCAGTTCTTCGAAGGCCACCACGCGCGACTTCTTGATCGCCTGGGCCACCAGGTAGGCGGCGCCACCCACGGCCATCAGGTACACGGCCTTGTGGTCCTTGATCGCCTCGATGGCGGTTGGGCCGCGCTCGGACTTGCCGATCATGCCCAGCAGGCCGGTCTGGTCGAGGATCTGCCGGGTGAACTTGTCCATCCGCGTGGCGGTGGTCGGGCCGGCAGGGCCTACCACTTCTTCGCGGACCGGATCGACCGGGCCGACGTAATAGATGAAGCGGCCCTTGAGGTCGACCGGCAGGGTTTCACCCCTGTTCAGCATCTCGACCATGCGCTTGTGCGCCGCATCGCGGCCAGTGAGCATCTTGCCATTGAGCAGGATGGTTTCACCGGGTTGCCAGCTTTGCACCTCTTCGGGCGTCAGCGTGTCGAGATTGACCCGGCGCGCCGACGGGCCGGCTTCCCAGACGATTTCCGGGTAAGCGTCCAGGTCCGGCGCTTCGAGTTCAGCCGGGCCGGAGCCGTCGAGCACGAAGTGGGCGTGGCGAGTGGCGGCGCAGTTGGGGATCATGCACACCGGCAAGGAGGCAGCGTGGGTCGGGTAGTCCATGATCTTGACGTCGAGCACGGTGGTCAGGCCGCCGAGGCCCTGGGCGCCGATGCCCAGCTGGTTGACTTTCTCGAACAGCTCCAGGCGGATCTCCTCGATGCGGTTCTGTGGGCCACGTGCCTTGAGCTCATGGATGTCGATGGACTCCATCAGCACTTCCTTGGCCATCACCGCAGCCTTTTCGGCCGTGCCGCCGATACCGATGCCGAGCATGCCGGGCGGGCACCAGCCGGCGCCCATGGTTGGCACGGTCTTGAGGACCCAGTCGACGATCGAGTCGGACGGGTTGAGCATGGCCATCTTCGACTTGTTCTCGGAGCCACCGCCCTTGGCGGCCACATCCACTTCCACGGTGTTGCCGGGAACGATGGAGTAGTGGATCACGGCCGGCGTGTTGTCCTTGGTGTTGCGGCGAGCGCCAGCCGGGTCGGCCAGGATGGACGCGCGCAGCACGTTCTCCGGCAGGTTGTAGGCGCGGCGCACGCCCTCGTTGATCATGTCGTCCAGGCTCATGGTGGCGCCGTCCCAGCGCACATCCATGCCTACCCGCACGAACACGGTGACGATGCCGGTGTCCTGGCAGATCGGCCGATGGCCGGTGGCGCACATGCGCGAGTTGATCAGGATCTGGGCGATGGAGTCGCGCGCCGCCGGGGATTCTTCACGCAGGTAGGCCTGGTGCATGGCCTGAATGAAATCCACGGGGTGGTAATAGGAAATGAATTGCAGGGCGTCGGCGACGCTCTGAATCAGGTCGTCTTGTTTGATCACGGTCATGGGGCGCGCTCCTCTTGTGGGGAACATTCGTTGAAAAAGCCGGTCAGGTCTTGCCTGGCGCATGGCTTTCGAGGTGCGTCAACTTGTAGCAGGTCGGCGCGAAAAAGGCGCGGCAGTATAGCGCGGCTGGATCGAGCTGACACTCCGCAATGGCGGGTTGGCGTGGTGTCGAGGCAGATACGCCGTTGGTCCGGTAGCCAGTAGACTTCGTCGAGCAATCCAAATTTGAATAGTTATTTCACCCCTTGGCCATTACTATGGCATCACGCCTTTGCACTATTACGGTGCAATCAGGGGAGGGATTCCCATTCAGCACAGCGAGCCTGCGAGTGACCGAGTCCACCCTGCAACATCTACTGATCAAGCGTTTCTCACTGGCCGCCGGCACTTACGCTTTGGTAGTGGCGCTGGTGTGGGTGGCGGTTCTGACGCAGTATTGCCGCGTGTCTCTGGTGACGGCGGTAGGCACCACCTGCCTGGTCGCGATCAGCCAGGGCGCGCTGTATTGGGTATTTCGCAGCGGAGCCAATCAACGTTTCAGCGATCCCAGCCTCACCGAGTTTCAAGTGCTGCTGGCGGTAGCCTGGCACACCTGGTTGATCGGCAATCTGGAAGTGGCACGCGGCACTTTCATGGTGATGTATGTGTTGATCCTGCTGTTCGGCGTTTTCCACCTGCCACGTCGCGCCTTCGTACGCTGTGCGCTGGTGGTGTTCGTCGCCTTCGTCGGGGTCAATCTGTGGGAGGCCTACCGCATGGCCCTGCCGGACCCGGGCCTGGCCACTCTGCAGATCTGCGCCATGCTGGTGGTGCTGTTGTGGTTGTGCATGTATGCAAGCTATGTACAAACCTCGCGCCAACGCATGCGCCAACGCCGTTATGCCTTGCAGGCCCATCAGGACACCCTGCGGGGCATGATGCGCCAGCTTGAAGACCTGGTCGCCACCGATGAGCTGACAGGCTTGTTCAATCGTCGACACTTCCTGCGCCTGGCCTCGCGCGAGCTGGCCACGCTCAAGCCCGATGTCGAGCATGGCCTGGCGCTGATCGACCTCGATCACTTCAAACGCATCAACGATATCCACGGCCATGCGGCCGGTGACCAGGTGCTGCAAGCCTTCGCGGCCTTGACCCAGGATTGCCTGCGCGACGGCGACGTGCTGGCCCGGTACGGCGGTGAAGAATTCGTGCTGCTCATGCCCGAAGTCGACGCAGACCAGCTGGTGCGGTGCTGCGAGCGGCTGCGCAGCGCCTTTGCCGACGCCGATCCGCAAGGGCTGGGCGCAGCCAATCTGAGTCTGTCGGTGGGCATGACCATGCTCAAGCAGGGCGATGATCTGGATGATGCGCTGCAGCGTGCCGACCAGGCGCTGTATCGCGCCAAAGGTGAAGGCCGCAACCGCTGCGCGGCGGCCTGGGACATGGCCGATGCCTGAGCTGGACGTCGGTGGCAGGCGCTGGACGGTGGCGGCGGGCAGCAACCTGCTCGACGCCCTCAACCAGGCCGGCTTGCAGGTGCCCTTCAGCTGTCGCGCCGGCAGTTGCCACGCCTGCCTGGTGCGCTGTGTTGGCGGTGAGCCACAGGACCGCAAGCCCGATGCGTTGAATGCCACAAAGCGTGAGCAGGGCTGGCGCCTGGCCTGTCAGTGTCAAGTCGTCGAGGATCTGCAGGTGGCGGTCTTCGATCCACAGGGCGACGGTGTGACGGCGCATGTGATCGGCTGTGACTGGCCTTCGGCAAACGTGCTGCGCCTGCGACTAGAGGCGCAGCGCCCGCTGCGCTATCAAGCCGGTCAGCACATGCTGCTGTGGACGGTTGCACCCGACGGCGTGCAAATCGCGCGGCCCTATTCCATCGCCAGCCTCGCCCAGGCCGATGACTTTCTGGAGTTTCATCTGGACTGTCGGCGCCCCGGTGCTTTCATCGATCAGGCTCGTCGCCTGAAGGTTGGCGATACTCTGCAGCTGGGCGAAGTGCGCGGTGGAGCCTTGCACTACGATCCTGAATGGCAGGCTCGGCCATTGTGGTTGTTCGCTGCCGGCACGGGTCTGGCTCCGTTGTGGGGTGTGCTGCGAGAAGCGTTGCGACAAGGTCATCACGGCCCGATCCGGTTGTTGCACATGGCCAACGAGCACTACCTGCATGAACCGTTGCGCGCGCTTGCCCAGCTTCATGCCAACCTTGCGGTAGAGCAGTTTCCGGCAGGCGAGCCGCCGCCGTTGCGCCTCCTGTCGCGCCAGACCATCGCCCTGGTGTGCGGCTCGCCGATCAGCGTGGAAGAGTTTTCCCGAAGGCTGTTCCTGGCCGGCCTGCCCCGAAGTCAGCTGTACAGCGATGTCTTCGTCGGCCGCGGCTGAGTCGCAACACGCATTCGCGGGCCACAGAGCGGTCCTACAGAAATGCAAAAGGCCCCGAGGTTTCAACCCCGGGGCCTTCGGTCTTGCAGCCAACGGCTATCAGTCGACCAGCGGGTCACCCACGTGCAGGATTTTCATCCCGTTCGTGCCACCCGTCTGTGCGTAGCTGTCGCCCTTGGTCAGGATGACCCAGTCGCCCTGTTGCACGATGCCCATCTCGAGCAGCTTGTCGATGGCAGCCTTGCTCACTTCGCTCGGCGGCAGAACGGCCGGATCGAAGTCCACCGGGTAGACCCCGCGGAACATCGCGGCACGGGCCTGGGTCGCTCGCTGTGGCGAGAAGGCGAAGATCGGCACCGAAGAACGCAGGCGCGACATGATCAGCGAGGTGTAGCCGGTTTCCGTGAGCGCGATGATTGCCTTCACACCCGGGAAGTGGTTCGCCGTGTACATGGCAGCCAGCGCGATGCTTTCGTCGCAACGCTGGAACTGCGTGTACAGGCGATGGCTGGACTTCTTGCTGGTCGGATGCTTCTCCGCGCCGACGATGATCCGCGCCATGGCCTGCACGGCTTCGATCGGGTAGGAGCCGGCAGCGCTTTCGGCCGAAAGCATCACGGCGTCGGTGTAGTCGAGCACGGCGTTGGCCACGTCGGACACTTCAGCGCGGGTCGGCATCGGGTTCTGGATCATCGACTCCATCATCTGGGTCGCCACGATCACCGCCTTGTTGTTGCGGCGAGCATGCTGGATGATCTTTTTCTGGATGCCGATCAGCTCGGCGTCGCCGATTTCCACTCCCAGGTCGCCGCGCGCCACCATGACCGCGTCACTGGCACGGATCAGGCCGTCGAGGGTTTCGTCGTCGGCGACTGCTTCGGCGCGTTCGATCTTGGCCACCAGCCAGGCGGTACCGCCCGACTCGTCGCGCAACTGACGCGCGTATTCCATGTCCGACGCATCACGCGGGAAAGACACGGCCAGGTAGTCCAGGTCCATCTCGGCGGCAAGCTTGATGTCCGCCTTGTCTTTCTCGGTCAGGGCCGGTGCGGTCAGGCCACCACCGCGGCGGTTGATGCCCTTGTGGTCGGACAGCGGACCGCCGATCAGTACCGAGCAGTGCAGCGAGTCGGCGGTGGCGGTTTCCACGCGCATGACCACGCGGCCATCGTCGAGCAACAGTTCGTCGCCCACGCCGCAATCCTTGACCAGGTCCGGGTAGTCGATACCCACGACCTCCTGGTTGCCGTCGGTGAGCGGATGGCTGGTGGAGAAGGTGAAGCGGTCGCCGACCTTCAGTTCGATGCGTTTGTTGGTGAACTTGGCGATGCGGATCTTCGGACCTTGCAGGTCGCCGAGCAGGGCGACGTGACGCCCCAGGCGCGCGGCGATCTCGCGGATCAGACGGGCGCGAGCCTTGTGCTCATCCGGTGTACCGTGGGAAAAGTTCAGGCGAGCGACATCCAGACCAGCCTTGATCAGTTGTTCGATCACTTCCGGCGAGTTGGAGGCGGGGCCCAGGGTGGCAACGATTTTGGTACGGCGAACGGTCATGCACTGACTCCTTTATTGAAGCGCTGCCAAAGGCTACTCCTCAATTGCGCTGTAGTCATCGTTCCTCTGCACAACATGTCCAGGAATTGGCCGGGAGGATTTGCACGCACCGGCATCCAATGCCTGGGTATTGAAGATTCCCGGCAATGGGTCGATAAACCCTGATACCCCCCTGCGGCAGGAGAATCCCATGCGCGCGCTTGTATTGATTGCCCTGGCCATCGCCGTGTCAGGCTGCACCCGCTGGTCGATGGACCAGCACTTGAACAGCGCCTATCGCGCCTACGACGACGGCAATTGCGAGAAAGTCGTGCTGGAACTGTCCCAGGTCGACCGCAAGAGCCGGTCGCGGCCCTATGTGCAACCGGAGGTCTCGATGCTGCGTGGCCAGTGCCTGGAGCGCCAGAAGTTGTACGTCGACGCCGCCCAGACCTACCAGTACATCATCAACCGCTATCCCTCCAGCGAGTACGCCTACCGCGCCCAGGCGCGCCTGCAGACGCTCGATCAACTGGGCCATGTGCGTCCGGGTGTGCCCGCGCAGCCACGGCCGGCGGCATTCTGAGGTAAATTTCCTGTACTCTGAAACAGCCTTGAAGAAGGCCTGGGCTACGCTGGACGAGTGGAGCTACGAAACGACAGAGGATGAACACGACACATATGCCGGATATCTACAGCAGGCCCATCATGTACACCGAGCGTCGGATCGAGCGGCATCAACTGCCGTACTACCTCAAGGTCTACAACCGCCACACCGGTCGTGCCATGGGCTACATGGGCAACGTGTCGGATGTCGGGCTGATGCTGATCAGCGAGCTGCCGTTGCTGGTCGGGCCGGTGTTCGAACTGCAGGTGAAAATCCCTTCGGTCGAAGGCGAGCCCAAGCTCATCGACCTCTCGGCGCAGTGCCTGTGGTGCCATGAAGACGCCACGCCGGGGCACTACGATTCGGGCTTCGAGCTGCAGGGCCAGGTGCCCACCGAGTTCCTCAAGCTGGTCGACGCGCTGCGTCAGTATTTCACGTTCCATCCCCATGGCACGTCGGCCTGACGGGTCATCCAGGGTTCAGGTACGCGGCTGCCGCAGGCTTCGATAGCGCATCAGCGATTCTGCGGCGATCTCGCCAGGCCATGCGTCCACGACATTCACGCCGCCTGCGGCCAGCCGATCATGCAGGCGCTGGCGCAGCAGCAGGCGCTGCATCACTCCGCAGTAGAGCAGTGCTTCGCGGCGGGTTCGGACCGGCTGTTGACGCAGGCGCTCGAGTGCTTCATCGCGCAGGCTGGCCAGCAATACCGGCCAGCGCTGCGCGGCCCTGCTCAACGCCAGGGGCAAGGTCGATTCGATGCCGGCATGAAAGCCGGTCACCATCACCAGCAATGCGTAGTCGTGTTCGTCGCGGTGCAGGGCATCCAGGACCGTGGCGGGATCGCCGTCTATCTGGCAGGGCTCGAGCTGCGCGAGCGCTTCAACCAGGCGCTGCAACTGTTCGGCGCCGGGTTGCGGTTTCAAGTGTACGGGCGACGTGCTGGAAGACACGTGCAGGCCGACGGCGAATCCGTCAGCCAGTACCGTTTCGGCCAGTTGCAGGCAAGCGTGTACGGCGTGTTTCAGGTCGTTTGAGTGGGCACCTGGGTGACTGGACCAGGCGCCACACTCGAGCAGGATCATCACCGCCCGCTCGGCCGGGATGGCGGACGGCCCGACCGTCCCCACTGCAGCAGAGACGGGGTGGCCGATCCGGGCAGCGGCCGACATCGGCCCCAGGCTGTCCCGCAAGCGTTGCAATTGCGCAACGGTGCGGGTGAACACTCGAGCGGGCATCCGCCGACCGCGCACGGGCATCAGTGCGGCACCGATGCTGCGGGTCGATTGCTGCGAGAGTTGGGCCAGCACCTGCCACTGCTCGGCCACTGCAAGCGCGTCGAAGCCCGGATGGTGCAGGCACGCACGCTGCAGCAGGTCTTTCTGCAGGGCGGCCAACACTTCTCCCGGCCCCAGCTCGCGCAGGGATCGACGTCCTTGCTCACGAATGCCCTGCAACTGACCTCGGTCCAGCAGGTTCGGCGCACGCTGTGGCCGCTGTCGCGTCCTCATCCACCACAGGCCCGGCACGGCTGCCAGAAGCAGCGCGGCAAACACCCACAACGCGTATCGCCCAGGCGGCTCAGGCACCGGCTGGAACACCCAGGTCACTTCGCTGCCCTGATTCAGGTACCACAGCAGCCAGGCATTGTCGTAGCGCTGGATCTGATCGTCGGTCCACAGGCGGGCATCGCTGACCAGGGTGATGAGGCCCTCGCCGTAGGCCATCTGCATCAGATGCGTGGCGCCGTTGCTGTTGGCCCAGGACTGGACCTTGCCGGTCGGGTCATCCAGATGGCGTTGCGTGTCGAAACCCATATAGGCCGGCGCCGATTCGTCTTCCAGATAGAGCTTGGTCAGCGAAGGGTAGTCGTCGCCCGCCGCAGGCGGCAGTTGCGGCAACTGCGAGCTCGACTGCACGCGAATCTGCAGGCGATCGAGCAAAGCGTCCCCACTGCTGGCGCGGGCCTCGTCCCACAAGGCGTCGGCGACCGCCAGCAGGCGTCCGCCACGCTGTACCCAGCCCAGCAGACGGTCGACTTGCTGGGCCGACAGCGGTGTTTGCCGGTGCAGCAGCATCAGGCTGTGGCCGCGTGCGGGCAGCGTGTCCAGTTCGTCGCAAGTGGTTGTCGCCTGGTTGGCCAGCCCTTGTGCCTGGAGAAAGTCCCGGGCACCTCGATAGGGCGTACTCACCGACGGCTGTGAAGCGAGGATTCGCGCGATGGATTGCCGTGCAGCCTGGCTGTTCAGCGTCTGATCGAGCAGACGCGGGCTGTCGAGATCGGCGGCGCCGGAGAGGCCGGCCCACAGCGCCAGTGCAACCAGCAAAGCCGCTGCACGCCGAGCACGCCGAGCACGCTGCCGTCGGGGTGGTCTCAACGGACCGCCACCAGGCTCAACAGCTGCCCATCGAGCCAGGCGAACTGCCCGTCGATTTCGAATCCGCTGGCGAACTGCGGTGACAGGTCGATCAACAGGCGCAGGCGTGCCTGCCCTTGGGCAGACCAATGCAGCACTTCGGCATGTTCGAAATAGAAGCGCTTGCCGACCAGCGGATACAGCGCCTTGAACAGGCTTTCCTTGAGGGAGAACGTCAGGGTCACCACCATGGCCACCTGGTTGGGGTCCATCCGGGCCTGCTCGTCCAGGGTCAGTATTTCCGCGCGCAGCCGTTCGGCGCGCGCCAGCGGCAGCAGGCTCTCGATATCCAGGCCCAGTCCCTGGCAGTCATCACGGCTGGCGACCACGGCTGCGGCCCGACCGCTGCCATGGGTAATCGACCCTACGGTCTGTTCAGGCCAGATCGGCGCGCGGTCGGTGCCGATGACCGGCACCTGCGCTTCGCCGGTGAGGGCCAGCAGTGCCTCGCGTGCGCAGACACGCCCAGCCAGGTACTCGGCCTGGCGCTTGGCCACCGAACGCTGGATCGACGCAGGCGCGACGATGCCGCACCGCGAGAAATCCTCGGTCGTGAACGCGCTGTGCTCGAAACGGTTGCTGAACAACCTTGCGCCGGGCACCGATTCAGGCAGTGGCCAGTGCTGGCGCAGATCGCTCAGGCAAGCGGGGAGGGCTGTATTCATGTGCGCATTCTGCCCAGCCTCGTCGTGCAAGGGAATGACGATCATTGCACGCGCGTTTCACCGCTGAACACCAGGGTCTGGCGGCACCGCCGGCACAGGTAGCGGCGGCCTTTGCCAACCATGCCGTGGCGCTGGGCCGAAAAGGCGAAGTCGCCGTCGGCGCAGGGGCATTTGTAGAGGTAACGGATAACCTGGCGACGTTTCACCGCATAGCTGTGGCAACGGTGGGGTGTCAGCTCGTAGACACCGCGCATGATCAGTTGCCATTCCTCGCCATGGGGCGCAATGCGGTCGCCGAACAACTGGTGGGCTACCAGGTGCGCGACTTCGTGGGGCACGGTCTGCCTGAGGAAGTCCTCGGTGTTCTCGCGGTAGAGCTGTGGATTGAAGCGCAGCAGGTTTTCATGCAGGTGCGCGACACCGGCTTTCTGCCCGCGCAGCTTGGTGCTGACCACCGGGCGCCGGAAAGGCCGCTTGAAAAACAGTTCGGCCTGGCAGAAACAGGCTTCGACGCGTTGATTGAGTTGCTCGGGCATTCTTTGACACACTCCAGATGCGCCGATTATGCCGCAACGTCCAGGCATTGCCGAGCCACCCGTCGGTGCCACGCGCAGGTATCGCTTGCCGCGGCGCTACACCCAATACATCAAAGCGCGTAAAATGCCCGGCTTTTGTCACACACCTCGCGGATCCTGTCGCCATGGGCACTCTTTCGGTCAACCAGAACAAATTGCAGAAACGCCTTCGCCGGCTGGCCGGTGAAGCCGTAGCCGACTACAACATGATCGAAGACGGCGACAAGGTCATGGTCTGTCTTTCGGGTGGCAAGGACAGCTACACGATGCTCGATGTGCTCCTGCACCTGCAGAAGGTGGCGCCCATCGCTTTCAGCATCGTCGCCGTGAACATGGACCAGAAGCAGCCGGGCTTCCCCGAGCAGGTGCTGCCGGCCTACCTGGAACAGCTGGGCGTGGAGTACCACATCGTGGAGAAGGACACCTATTCGGTGGTCAAGGAGCTGATCCCCGAAGGCAAGACCACCTGCTCGCTGTGCTCGCGCCTGCGTCGCGGCACCCTGTACAACTTCGCCGACCAGATCGGCGCGACCAAGATGGCCCTGGGGCACCACCGCGACGACATCGTCGAGACGTTCTTCCTCAACATGTTCTTCAATGGCTCGCTCAAGGCCATGCCGCCCAAGCTGCTTGCCGACGACGGGCGCAACGTGGTGATCCGGCCGTTGGCTTACTGCCACGAGAAGGATATCCAGGCCTACTCCAACTTCAAGCAGTTCCCGATCATTCCCTGCAACCTGTGCGGTTCCCAGGAAAACCTGCAACGCCAGGTGGTCAAGGACATGCTGGTTGACTGGGAGCGCAAGACGCCCGGCCGCACCGACAGCATCTTCCGCAGCCTGCAGAACGTGATGCCATCGCAGTTGGCCGACCGCAATCTGTTCGACTTTCACAACCTGCGCATCGACGACAGCGCCCCGGTGCGGATCGCCAATGTGGTGAACCTGTAACACCGCGGCGCCCCGTTCGCGGCCGATGGCCGCTCCTACGGCGATCCAGATCTCCCGTAGGAGCGGCCATCGGCCGCGAAAGCCTAGACCCCCTGTAGGAGCGGTCAGTGGCCGCGAAGGGCGCCCCGCTATTTCTCGCCAGCCGCGCCTGCCGTGATCACCTGCACACTCAGGCGCGGCGTCGCCAGGTCCAGCCCGGCCTCGTCCATCTGCCGCTTGAGTGCCAGGTTGAAGGCCCGCGACACCTCCCACTGCTTGATCGGGCCGGTCTTGAACCGCGCCCGCAGGATCGCCGTACCCGACTCGAAGCTCTCCACGCCCTGAAACTCCAGCGGCGACCAGATATCGCGCCGATGCAACGGATCGCTGCGCATCTTCTGGCCCACTTCGCGCATCATCTTGATGGCGTCGTCGATGCCCATGCTGTAGGGCACCGCCACGCGGAAGATGGCATAGCCGAATTCCCGCGAGTAGTTCTTGATGCTCTTGATTTCGCTGAACGGAATGGTGTGCACGATGCCGTCGATATCGCGCAGGCGCACGGTACGGATGGTCAGGCCTTCCACAGTGCCCAGGTGCCCACCTACATCCACGTAGTCATCGATGGCCAGGGAATCCTCGATGATGATGAACAGCCCGGTGATCAGATCCGCCACCAGCGACTGCGCGCCAAAACCGATGGCCAGGCCGATCACACCCGCACCCGCCAGCAGTGGCGTGACGTTCATGCCCATGTTGGCCAGGGCAATGATCGCCGCAATGATGAAAATGGTCACGAACAGCACGTTGCGAATCAGCGGCATCATGGTCTGCGCGCGCGCATTGGCCATGCCCTTGCGCGAGCGCGTGAGGGCATGGTGGATACCGGTGTCAGCCAGGATCCACACCAGCCAGGCGAAGATCAGCGTGCCCACCAGGCTGGCCAGGCGCACCGAGATCTCGTGGCCATCGCCTTCGGTGAAGCCGATCAGCGACATGCCCCACACGCGCAGGCCCAGATCGATGAAAACCACCCAGATCAGCAGGTGCATCAAGGTGTAGGCAAAGTGACTCAAGCGCTCTGAATACAAGGCATGACGCCGCGGGCCCTTGGGCGGGCGCAGGGCGTGACGCCGGATCAGGCCATTGATGACCATGCACAGGATCAACAGCACCGCACACATCAGCGACTGGCGCAGGGCCGTGCTGGTGTCGCCGGCCGAGAAGAACGTGGCGAACAGCGAGATGCCGACCAGCACCAGCGCCGGCAGGTACCAGAAGCTGCCGAGGATCTCGATGGTGTCGCTCAAGGCTCGTCGGGTCAGGCGCCGCGACAGCGGCTGGTTGCGGATCAGGTGGGCGATGGGCCGGCGAAAGCGCAGGATGAACAGCCCGGTCGACAGTGCCGCCAGTACATTGGCCAGGGTCGCGGCGCTGTGTGCCAGGTGCTGGCCGAGCGCAGCGACCATCCGTGGGTCGCTCAACGCCTCGCCGAAGGCGGCGAAACTGCCGATCAGCCACAGGGGGCGAAACGCACGGTGACGCAGGATGTTCAGCGCGCGGTGTCGATGGGGTCCGTCGAGCAGGGAAAACGCGATCACGCAAATCGCGGAAAACAGTGTGCCGACCACCAGCGCGTAGGCCATCACCATCGCCAGGCTCTTGCCCAATGAAGAGGGCAGGGCGTAGCCCACATAAACGGTAATGACCAGCGCCACCAGCCAGGGCCCGAGCTTGCGCAAGGCAAAGCGCAGCAGGTCGAGGGTACGCGGATGCTGTGGCAACTCTTCCGACAGGCCAAAGCGCACGCGCACGCGATGCCCGATCCAGATCAAACTGTAGGCAAGCAGGCTCCACACCAGAATGATCAACAGAAATGCGCCGATGATCGGCGGCCATTCGGCCATCGGCAGGGCCAGCGCCTCTAGCTCTTCATGGGCCAGGGCGACTTCCGCGCCCCAGCGCTGGAACGGACTGTTATCGCCGGAAAACTGCTGGTCGACGTGCGCCAGGGCACTGCCGATCATGCCCAGCACGCCCTGCTCGGCCGCGGGTTGGGCTTGCCGGGTGCTGTCCCGCAGTTTTTTCAGGTCGCTCAGCAGGCGCGTGCGCTGCTGTTCGTTTTCCAGGGTCTGGATCACCTGATCCAGGGACTGACCCAGGGGTTGGGCAGGTTGCTCGGCGGGTTTCTCCGAGCTTCCCCCCAGCAATCCAGGCAAGGCAACGGCCTGAGCGGTGATCGGCAGTAGCAACAGGACTGCAAGCGCCAGGCGCAGGAAAAGGGCCATCAGTGGAATCACCTGTAGATCGGTGTTTGCGTGGTCCGCCCTGTGCCCGCCGAGGGCCGGCCACGAAGAGTGGAAACGTGAGCGTCACCTGCGTGCCGGCCGCTCACGTGCGTGCTGCTAGGGCAGCTCGTTGCTGGCATAGAACGCGTCCAGTACCTTCACCAGATGCGCCAGGTCATGGCTGCCGGCAAGCTCGCGAATCGAATGCATGGCAAACGTCGGCAAGCCGATGTCGACGGTCCTGATGCCCAGGTGGCTGGCGGTGATCGGGCCGATGGTCGAACCGCAACCCATGTCGCTGCGTACCACGAAGCTTTGCACCGGTACTTCCACGGCCATGCACAGGTGGCGGAAGAACCCCGCCGTTTCGCTGTTGGTGGCGTAGCGCTGGTTGCTGTTGACCTTGATCACCGGCCCGGCATTGAGTTTGGGCCCGTGGTTGGCGTCGTGCTTGTCGGCGTAGTTGGGGTGAACACCGTGGGCATTGTCGGCCGACACCAGCAGCGAACGCTGGATGCTGCGTACATACTCGTCGCCCTCGGGCAGCAGGCGCTGCAGGACCTGTTCGAGCATCGGCCCGTCGGCGCCACAGGCCGAACTGGAACCGATCTCTTCATGGTCGGTACACACCAGCACGCAGCTTTCATCGCCCTGGGCATCGAGCAGGGCCTGCAGGCCGGCGTAACAGGACAGCAGATTGTCGAGCCGCGCGCCGGCGATGAAATCACCGTGCAGGCCAATCACCGCAGCACTTTGCGTGTCGTAGAAGCTGAGCTCGTAATCCAGCACCACGTCGGCATTCAGCCCGTGTTCGCGTGCCAATTGCTCGGTCAGCAGCGCACGGAAATCGACCCGCTCGTCACCGGCCACCTGAGCCAGCACGGGTGGCAGTTCGTTCTGTGCGTTGATCGCCCAGCCCAGGTTGGCCTCGCGGTTGAGATGAATGGCCAGGTTGGGCACCACGGCAATCGGCAGGCGGAAATCGATCAGCTGGCTTTCGACCTTGCCGTCACGGCGAAAGGTGACCCGGCCGGCCAGCGACAGATCGCGGTCGAACCAGGGCGCCAGCAACGCACCGCCATAGACTTCGACGCCCAGCTGGAAGAAGCCCTGGCGCTGCAACTCGGGTTGCGGCTTCACCCGCAGGCAGGGGCTGTCGGTGTGAGCGCCAACCAGGCGCAGGCCGCTCAGCAGCGGTGAATGCTTGCCCAGCCTGACGGCAATGATCGAGGAATCGTTGCGCGTTACGTAGTAGCGCCCACCGGGCACCGTGTTCCAGCTCTCGCGCTCGTCCAGCCGCTGGTAACCGGCTGCCTCGAGGCGGCGAGCCAGCGTCGCGGTGGCGTGGAATGGGGTAGGGGAGGCCTTGAGAAAATCGATCAGGCCTTGGTTCAAAGCTTCACGCATAGAAAACTCCAGACAGCAATGCCACCGAGTTTACCCGATTGCCCACCCGTGTGGCTGCTGCTCCCACACAGGACCTGGCATACCGGCAGGAGCGGTCATCGCCCGCGAAAGCCTCACCGCTGTTCAGAAGGGTGCGGCGCACTCGAATTTCATCCGCTCACCCGTCACCGGATGGGTAAACGCCAGCATGCTGGCATGCAGGCACAACCGTTCGTGTGCCTGCAACGCCTCGGGGTGGGCATACAGCCGGTCACCCAGCAGCGGATGACCGATCGACAACAGGTGCACGCGCAATTGGTGCGAACGCCCGGTGATCGGCGTCAGCTCCACGCGACACCACTCGCCGCAGCGCTCCAGCACCTTCCAGAAGGTCAGCGCATGTTTGCCGTGCTCGTGATCCACCACGTGCCGTGGCTTGGTCGGCGGATCGTAGCGCAGCGGCAGGTCGACACTGCCACTGTCCAGCGCAGGCTGGCCCCAGGCCAGGGCGGTATAGGCTTTTTCCGTCTCGCGGTCGTGGAACTGACGGGACAGCTCGCGGTGGCTGTCGGCATCGCGCGCCAGCAGAATGATGCCGCTGGTTTCCCAGTCCAGGCGATGCACGATGCGCGCCTCGGGAAAGCCGTTTTCCTGCAGGCGGGTGATCAGGCAGTCCTTGTTGTCGTCGGCGCGCCCGGGCACCGACAACAACAGGGTCGGCTTGTCGATGACCAGCACGGCGGCGTCCTGGTGGATGATGCGAATGTTCGACAACGGCATGAAAGGTCTATCTCTCAGAAACGCCAACGGCGGCGCGTCGACCCTTTTCAGCAAAGGGCCGGCGGGCCGCCGTGGAGCCGAGCGCAGGGCTCAGCGGTCGGGCAGGGTAATGTTCAATTCCAGAATCGAGCAGCTACCCTGATTCTCGAGCGCAACCTGTACCTGGTCGCTCTCGATGTTCACATACTTGCGAATCACTTCCACCAGCTCTTTCTGCAGAGCCGGCAGGTAGTCAGGGGTAGTGCGTTGGCCGCGTTCATGCGCCACGATGATCTGTAGACGCTCTTTCGCGACCGACGCGGTATTGCCTTTCTTGCGGTCACGAAAGAAGTCGAAAATATTCATTAGCGACCTCCAAACAGGCGCTCGACCCAGTTCTTCTTCTTGAAATCAAGGAAGCGGTGGGGCTTTTCCTTGCCCAGCAAACGGTCGACGGCATCGCTGTACGCCTGGCCGGCGTCGCTCTGGTCGTCGAAAATCACCGGCGTACCCGAGTTGGACGCCTTGAGCACTGCTTCGGATTCCGGAATCACGCCCAGCAGGCGGATGGCCAGGATTTCCTCGACGTCTTCCACGCCCAGCATCTCGCCGCGGCTGACGCGCTCGGGGCTGTAGCGGGTGATCAGCAGGTGTTCCTTGATCGGATCCTCGCCGTTCTCGGCGCGTCGCGACTTGCTCGCCAACAGGCCAAGCATGCGGTCCGAGTCGCGTACCGAGGACACCTCGGGGTTGGTCACCACGATCGCCTCATCGGCGAAATACATGGCCAGGTGAGCACCTTTCTCGATGCCTGCCGGGGAGTCGCACAGAATGTAGTCGTGGGTCTTGGACAGCTCGGTGATGATCTTCTCGACGCCTTCCTTGGTCAGGGCATCCTTGTCGCGCGTCTGGCTGGCAGCCAGGATGAAGAGGTTCTCGACGCGCTTGTCCTTGATCAGGGCCTGCTGCAGGGTCGCTTCACCGTTCACCACGTTGACGAAGTCGTACACCACGCGGCGTTCGCAGCCCATGATGAGGTCAAGGTTACGCAGGCCGACGTCGAAGTCGATGATGACGGTTTTGTGGCCGCGCAGTGCGAGGCCGGTGCCGATGGCGGCGCTGGTGGTGGTCTTGCCCACACCACCCTTGCCGGATGTAACCACTAGAATCTTGGCCAAGGTGTATCACCCCTACTTAAAAAGGGACTGTTAATCCCCGAAAAAACATGACTTCAAAACATCGGCGGACTGCATGTGCCTGCGGTACCGGAAGCGTACCGCTCGACAACCGCGCTATTTGAAAGTTGCGCTGAAAATGGCGGCAGTATCCGTTAAAGACGGGTGATGTTCAACACATCCCCCGATAAGCTCACCTGAACGGGCGCACCCCACAGCGGGTCGCGACGCAGGTCTTCGGAGACCTTGTACTGCCCGGCGATGGAAAGCAGTTCGGCGCCCAGTTGCTGACAGAAGATGCGGGCCTTGCGGTCGCCCTTGATGCCCGCCAGGGCGCGGCCACGCATCGGGCCGTACACATGAATGTTGCCATCGGCCAGCAGTTCGGCACCCGAGCTCACCGAGCTGATCACCACCAGGTCGCAGCCCTGGGCGTAGATCTGCTGGCCGCCACGGATCGGCGTGGTGATCACGCGAGTCGGCTGGATCAAGGGCTCTGGAGGCTTTTCCGGAAGCTTCTCGGGCTTGCGCTCTTCGACTTCCAGCGGTCGTTCGCGGGCACCCGAGGGTGGCAGCACCGGCAAGTCGATGGCGATTGCCGCCGCGATGTCTTCGATGCGGCTGGCACGCAGCGCCAGGGTCCGCAGGCCATGATGACGGCAGATGCGCATCAGGCCCGGCAGGTCGATGCTGCCTTGGTTGGCGGGCAGTTTGTCCAGCGCCAGCACCAGCGGCGTGTTGCTGAAGAAGTTCGGGGCCTGCGCGACCTTGGCCGCCAACTGGCGGTCGAGGCCGGCAAGATCGTTCTTCGCCAACTCAAGCACGGTGATGGCGAGCATGCTGCCCTTGAGTTGGAACACAGGTTCCTGGTCTAGCTGATCGGTCTGGCTCATGGTCGGCAAAACGCGCCTTGTAACTAAAAAAAGTGCCGAGACTTATAGCGAGAACCACCTTCCCCTGCAAGCCGCGACGCAGCGATGGGTGGTCAACCCATGTAGAATGCCCCGCCTTGTTGCCTGTTCGGAATCGTCAATGGACCGCCCGCGTTTTCGCCGATCTTTTCTTCATCCGCGCTTCTGGCCCCTGTGGCTGGGGCTCGGCGCGTTGTGGCTGGTCGTGCAATTGCCCTATCGCGCCTTGCTCAGGCTGGGCCGCTGGCTGGGGATGGGCATGTACCGCGTGGCCAGTGAACGTCGCCGCGTGGCGGCGCGCAACCTCGAGTTGTGCTTCCCGCAGATGCCGCCCGTCGAAAGAAAACGCCTGCTCAAGGAAAACTTCGCATCCACCGGCATCGCATTCTTCGAAATGGCCATGAGCTGGTGGTGGCCACAGTCGCGCCTGGCAAGGCTGGCGCACATCGAAGGGCTCGAGCACCTGCAGGCGGCGCAACGTGAGGGCGAGGGCGCAATTCTGATGGCGCTGCATTTCACCACCCTGGAAATCGGTGCAGCGTTGCTGGGCCAGCGCCACACCATCGACGGCATGTACCGCGAGCATCGCAATGCACTGTTCGATTTCGTCCAGCGCCAGGGCCGCGAACGGCACAATCCCGATTCGCTGGCGGTAGAACGCGAGGACGTGCGCGGGATGATCAAGCTGCTGCGCAAGGGCCGCGCTATCTGGTACGCACCCGATCAGGACTATGGCGCCAAGCAGAGCATCTTCGTGCCGCTGTTCGGTATCGAGGCGGCCACGGTGACGGCTACCACGCATTTCGCCCGACTGGGCAAGGCACGGGTCATCCCGTTCACGCAACGGCGGCTGGAAGACGGCTCTGGCTATCGGCTGGTTTTGCATCCACCGCTGCAGGGGTTCCCCGGCGAGAGCGAAGCGGCCGATGCGTTGCGCATCAACCAGTGGGTGGAACAGGCCGTGACCGAATGCCCCGAGCAGTACCTGTGGGCCCACCGCCGCTTCAAGTCGCGGCCTGTCGGCGCACCGAAACTGTACGAGAAGCGCTGAGCGGGGTGGGGTGGACGAACCAGCGTCGACCCCGCTCTCACAATCGCCTGAAGCTCAGCTCTGGTTGGAGCGGTTGCTACCGGCGAAGAGGCCCGTGCGCGATGCGCTTACTCGGCGATCTGCAGCTTGCGCGACTCGGTGTACACGTAACGCACCTTCTCGTACTCGAACGGTGAGTTCAGCTGACCGTAGCGGAAGCTGTTGCTGTAGCGCCGATCCACGGCACGCAACGCCCACAACTCTGGATGATTGCTGCTGACCTCGGACACATTGAGGAAATTGATCTGGTTCTCGACGGCGAAGTCGAACACCAGGCCGGTGGTGTCGCGCAGGTTGGACGGCCCCAGGATCGGCAAGACCAGGTAGGCGCCGTTCGGCACACCGTAGAAGCCCAGGGTCTGACCGAAGTCTTCGGCCTGCTTCTGCAGGCCGAACCAGGTGGCCGGGTCCCACAGGCCCGCCACGCCCAGCGTGGTGTTCACCAACAACCGTCCAGATGTATCCAGGGCACGCTTGCCCTTGAACTGCAGCAGGCTGTTGACCAGGCTCGGCACTTCGCCCAGGTTGCTGAAGAAGTTGCTCACCCCGGTGCGCAGGAACGACGGCGTGATGTACGTATAGCCGTTGACCACCGGCAGGAATACCCACTCGTCGAAACGATAGTTGAAGTGGTAAAGGCGCCGGTTCAGGTTTTCCAACGGGTCGTAGACGTTCAACGCCGTGAGCGTGGAGCGCTCGAACTCGCGCTGGTCCAGGCCAGGGTTGAACTTGAGTACCTGCAACGGTTGCTTGAAGCCGTCGCTGTCGACCTTCTGGACGGTGCTGTCGTCGGCCTGGGCAACGCCTGCGCACAGCAGCGTTGCCATCAACAGGAATGTTCTAGCCACGGAAGAACTCCAGCATAGCGTCGCTGTTGACGCGGTAATTGAGGTTGCCGCAATGGCCGCCATAAGGGTAAACGGTCAAGCGATCGCCAAAGGTCTTGCGCAGGAAGCCCAGATCGCCAGGGCCCAGGATCACATCGTCGGCGTTGTGCATGACGCTGATCTTGGTGCTGTTCTGCAAGTAGTCCTTGATGCCATACAGGCTCACCTGATCCACCAGCTGCAGCAGGCTGCCACCGTCGGTGCGGGCGCGCCACATCGGAATCACCTGCTCGGTCAGGTAGCAGTCGAAGTCGCACTGCAGCGCCCGGCGCAGGAACGGCGTTAGGCTGGTGCCTTCGCTGATCGGATACTTGGGCGGCGTGATCAGCCCACGGCGGTTGATCAGGTCGGAGGTGAAGGCAATGTCGGCAGCCGAAAACCGGAACGAGGTGCCGATCAGCATGGCCATCTGCTCGTTGGAAAGGTGCTGCTTGGACTGCTGGAAATCGTAGAGCAGCGCATCGTTGAGGTCGATATAGCCCTTCTGCTGGAAGTAGCGCGTCAGCTTGTTGAGGACCAGCTCATAGAACGTCGTGCTGTTGTTGATGCCCTTGACCTGGGTCTGCACCAACTTGTCGAGGTTGGTGATCGAGGTGTAGAGGTTGACCGGCGGGTTGAGCAGCAGCACTTTCTTGAAGTTGAAACTGCGCCGGGTCTCATCCAGCTGGCTGACGAACGCTGCGTCCAGCGCGCCCAAGCTGTACCCGGTCAGGTAGAAATCGGTGATCGGCAACTTCGGATGCTGGGCACGCACGCCCTGCATGACCCGGTACAGGTCTTCGGCATCTTCGCGGGTCACGCCCGGAGTGGCGAAGCGCGACGCGGCGCTGATGAAGTCGAAGCTGGTGGGTGAGGACAGCTGCACCACGTGGTAGCCGGCCTGGTAATACAGCTTTTTCAGGTATTCGTTGAGCGAACTGCTGTAGGGCGCACCGGTGCCGGCAATGAGGAAGATCAGTGGCGCGGCATGGTCCTGCTGGGCCAGGCGATAGCGCAGCTTCTTCACGGCCCAGAAATTGTCCGGCAGGATGAACTCTCGCTCCGGGCGCACGTTGAGGCTGTAGTCGGCCTGATCGATGTCTTCGTCCAGGGGCAGCTTGGGCCGTAGCTCCGGCGGTGTCGAAGCGATCGTGGCCTCGAACGGGTTGGTGAGCGGATAGCCATAGGTGGCGGGGTCGATATCCTTCGCCAACGCGGACGCACTCATGATGAGGCCGCCAAGCAGGGCAGCGAAGCGCAATGATCGGAGCATGACGGAGTCCCTAGAGGAGAATGCTGTGTTGACGTTCGAGGCTAGGACAAGCGCACTGGTGGCAAGTTGCCAAGCCGCTGGGTTTTTAACACAACAACTCGTCCTGACCGGCGGCAAGATACACTGAATTCACCACTCGATGCGCGTGCTCCGACCTGCTGCACGCCACAGTGAGCAGTGCTACCGCCGCTGCTTGCGTCGCCGCCATTGGCGACTGACCCACCAGCGCCAGTAAAACATTGTCAGGAAGTATGCCAACGCTCCCAGTACCACGCCAGTCACCACCGAGCCGAGCAGGAACGGCTGCCACAGCGTGGACATCTGGCTCATCACCCAGTCCCAGCTGTACGAGTCGGGTAGCTGCCGCGGTGGCTGACCCAGCAGCCAGGACCCTACCTTGTACGTGCAATAGAACACCGGCGGCATGGTGATCGGGTTGGTCAGCCACACCAGGCTGACCGCGATGGGCATGTTGCCGCGCACCATGATGGCCAGGGCCGCCGCCAGGAGCATCTGCAGCGGGATGGGCATGAACGCGGCGAACAGGCCGACCGCCATCGCCCGGGCCACGGAATGACGGTTCAGGTGCCAGAGGTTGGCGTCATGCAGGAGGCGACCCAGGAATCGCAGCGACTTGTGTTCACGAATCGTCTCTGGGTCCGGCATGTAGCGCTTGAACAGGCGACGCGGCATAGCGGTCTCGCACGTATCTGTCTGGATGTGTCCGGCAGTATGCACAAGTTGCCTGAAGTCCGAGCTCAGACTTTGTGACATTTGATAAGGCGCGACGCGGCCCGTTTGCCCTTAGCCTTGCCCGGCGGTTTTTCCAGGGAGGAAGGTATGCGCACAGCGATGTTGGCGTTGGCGACCGGGATGGTGTGTCTGCGTTGGCTGCCGACGCTTCCATCATTGAGCTGGCTGGTAGGCATGGGTGCAGGTGCGATGTTGTTGCTGGCAGCGCGCCGCTGGCATTGCGCGCTCGTTCTGCTGGGCCTGTGTTGGGCCTGTCTGCACGCCCACTGGGCGACGAACGGACAGTTGGCGTCTGCGCTGGACGGACAAACCCTGTGGCTCGAAGGGGAGGTGGTGGGCCTGCCGGCAACCAACGGCAGCACGGTGCGCTTCGAACTGGCCGAGGCCTGGTCGCGCCGTGCGCAGCTACCGTCGCACCTGCGCCTGGCCTGGTATGGCGGCCCGCGGGTCGTCAGCGGCGAGCGTTGGCGGCTGGCCGTGAAACTCAAGCGGCCGCGGGCATTGGTCAACCCCGGAGGTTTCGACGCCCAGGCCTGGGCCCTGGCCAAGGGCATCGGCGCCACCGGCAGCGTCAAGGCCGGCCAGCGGGTGCGGGCGGCCCGTCTGGCCTGGCGCGATGGCGTGCGCCAGCGGCTGCTGGCTGTGGACAGCCAGCAGCAGGGCGGCACGCTCGCCGCCTTGCTGCTGGGCGACGGTTCGGGCGTGTCCCGCCAGCAGTGGGACGTTCTCCAGGCCACGGGGACCGTGCATCTGTTGGTTATCTCCGGCCAGCACGTCGGCCTGCTTGCGGGGTTGCTGTATGGCCTGGTTGCCCTGTTGGCAAAACTCGGTGTCTGGCCGGCGCGTTGGCCCTGGTTGCCCTGTGCCTGCGCATTGGCGTTCACCGGCGCGTTGGCGTATGGGCTGTTGGCCGGCTTCCAGGTGCCGGTACGCCGAGCCTGCATCATGATCGGCCTAGTGCTGTTGTGGCGGCTGCGCTTTCGCCACCTGGGCGTGTGGTCGCCGCTACTGCTGGCATTCACCACGGTCTTGCTGGTCGACCCCCTGGTCAGCCTGCAGCCGGGATTCTGGCTGTCGTTTTGCGCGGTGGGAGTGCTGCTGCTGGCGTTTTCCGGACGTCTGGGCGGTTGGCGCTGGTGGCAGGCCTGGACGCGCGCGCAGTGCTGCGTGGCGGTGGGTCTGCTGCCGGTGATGGTGGCCCTGGCGTTGCCGGTGAGTATCAGCGGGCCGCTGGTGAATCTGCTGGCCGTGCCCTGGATCAGTCTGCTGGTGCTGCCGGTGGCCATGGCCGGTGCCGTGCTGCTGCCTGTGCCATGGGTGGGCGAAATCCTGCTGTGGCTGGCCGGAGGCGCACTGCGCGGCCTGTTTCAATGGCTGACCTGGGCCGCCGAGTGGGGGCCTTCCTGGCTGCCGCCGGGGCTGTCGCCCGGGGTATGGCTGGTGCTGGTCATCGGCGTGCTGTTGCTGTTGCTGCCGGCCGGTATTCCATTGCGCTGGTTGGGCGTGCCGATGGCCGGGTTGCTGTTGTTCAGCCCGCGTCAGGTACCGCCCGTGGGCCAGGCCGACATCTGGGTGCTGGATGTCGGCCAGGGGCTGGGTGTGCTCGTGCGCACCGCCCAGCACCAGTTGCTCTACGACACCGGTCCCGGCCTGGGCGAAATCGACGCCGGCGCCAGTGTGGTGGTGCCCAGCCTGGTAGCCCTGGGCGTGCGGCGCCTGGATGCGATGATCATCAGTCATGCGCACCTCGATCATTCCGGTGGTGCTGGCACCGTTATGCGACGCCTGCCGGTCGACCAGACGCTGGCCGGTGAGCCCGACCTTTTGCCCGCCGCGTGGCAGGCGCAGCCTTGCGAGCCCGGGCGCAGTTGGGAGTGGGACGAGGTGAAGTTCGTCTTGTGGCGCTGGCCGTCGGCCGTGCCCGGCAATCCCGCCTCGTGCGTACTCTGGGTCGAAGCCAATGGCGAGCGCCTGCTGCTCAGCGGCGACATCGACGCGGCGGCCGAAAAAGCCCTGGTCGCGAGCGGTTTGCCGGTTCAGGCGCACTGGTTGCAAGTGCCGCACCACGGCAGCCGGACGTCATCGAGCAAGCCCTTGCTGGATGCAGTGCGTCCACAGGCAGCGTTGATCTCCAGGGGGCATGGCAATACCTTCGGCCATCCCCATGCCTCCATACTGGCGCGTTTTCAGGCATTGGGCATCGCCACCCACGACACCGCCGAGGACGGCGCGTTGCGTGTCCGCCTGGGTACCTTTGGCCCGGTGCAGCGGCAGCGCTCCCAGCGACGTTTCTGGCGCGAGGCACCCGACCACCCCTGAGCTTTCCAACGGTCATCGCACGCTTCGACGCGCCTCACCCCTATGGTAGAGTGGCGAACTTTTTCGAGGGGATCGTACCTGTGTGGGAATTGGTTAAGTCTGGCGGCTGGATGATGTTGCCAATCATAGTGAGCTCCATCGTCGCCCTGGCTATCATCGCCGAGCGCTTGTGGACCTTGCGTGCCAGCCGTGTTGCGCCTGCCCATCTGGTCGGCCAGGTCTGGCGCTGGAAGAAAGACAAACAGCTGAGCAAGGAAAAGCTCAAGGAGTTGCGTGCCCACTCGCCGCTTGGCGAGATCCTCGCGGCTGGCCTGGCGAATTCACGCCATGGCCGCGAAATCATGAAGGAAAGCATCGAGGAGGCGGCCAGCCGGGTCATCCACGAGCTGGAACGCTACATCAGTACCCTGGGCACCATTGCCGCCATGGCGCCGCTGCTGGGTCTGCTCGGCACGGTGATCGGCATGATCGAGATCTTCGGCTCGTTCACCGGAGGCGCCGTCAGCGGTAACCCCGGTGTCATGGCAGGCGGTATCTCCAAAGCGCTGGTCACCACGGCTTCCGGCCTCATCGTCGCGATCCCGGCGCTGTTCTTCCATCGCCTGCTGCAACGGCGCATCGACGAGCTGGTGGTGGGCATGGAGCAGGAAGCCATCAAACTGGTGGAAGTCGTGCAGGGTGATCGCGAGGTCGACCTGGCCGAGGAAAAAGCGTGAAGTTTCGTCGTCGCAGTCGGGAAAACATCGAGCTCAACCTGATCTCGCTGATAGACGTCGTGTTCGTGCTGTTGCTGTTCTTCGTCATCACCACCACGTTCACCCGCGAAACCCAGCTGCGTGTCGAGCTGCCCGAAGCGGTGAACGGCGCGCCGGAACAGGCCAGCAACCTCAAACGCATCGACATCGCCATCAGCGCCGAAGGCGTCTATGCGGTGAACAACCAGTTGCTACCGAAAAGCGACCTGCCGACCCTGCTCGACGCCCTGCGTACCGCATCGGCCGGTGACAGCTCGCTGCCACTGTCGATCAGCGCCGACGGCAAGACGCCGCATCAAGCGGTCATCAGCGCCATGGACGCGGCCGGCAAGCTGGGTTTCAGCCAGATCAGCATGATCACCGTCGAGGCGCAGGCGAATCCCTGATGAGCTTCGCCGACCGATTGTCCGCCGCCTGGTATGCCGGCCATCGCGCACTGTGGCTGTTGCGTCCGCTGGAGTGTCTGTACCGCAGTGTCGTGGCGCGCAAGCGTCGGCGATTCGAGGCCGGGCAGGGCGTAATCTACCGCGCCCCAGTGCCGGTGCTGGTGGTCGGCAACATCACCGTCGGTGGCACCGGCAAGACCCCGATGATCCTCTGGCTGATCGAGCACTGCCAGGCGCGCGGCCTGCGCGTCGGCGTGGTCAGTCGCGGCTACGGCGCCAGGCCACCGAGCCTGCCATGGCGGGTCCGCGCCGATCAGGACGCTGCCCAGGCGGGCGACGAGCCGTTGCTGATCGTGCGGCGCAGCGGGGTGCCGCTGGTGATCGACCCCGACCGTGGCCGCGCCGTACGTGCGCTGCTCGAAGCCGAGCCCGTGGACCTGGTGCTCAGCGACGATGGCTTGCAACACTACCGCCTGGCGCGCGACATCGAACTGGTGCTGATCGACGCGGCGCGCGGGCTGGGCAACGGTCGCTGCCTGCCCGCCGGCCCGTTACGCGAGCCAGTCGAGCGCCTGCAGTCGGTCGATGCCGTGCTGTGCAACGGTGCCGCCGGCGATTCGGCGCAAGGCTACGGCCTGACCTTGCAAGCCCGGGCGCTGATCAACGTGCGCAGCGGCGAGCGCCGACCGTTGAGCCACTTCCCGCCAGGGCAGGCAGTGCACGCCGTGGCCGGGATCGGCAACCCGCAACGTTTCTTCGACACCTTGCAGGCGCTACACTGGCAGCCTGTCGCTCACGCTTTCGCCGATCATGCCCGGTTCACGCCGCAGGCCCTGTGTTTCGAGCCACCGTTGCCCGTGGTCATGACCGAGAAAGATGCCGTGAAGTGCCGCGAGTTCGCCGCTGCGGATTGGTGGTACCTGGCCGTCGACGCCCAGCCTTCGCCCCATTTCATCGGTTGGCTCGACCAGCGCCTGACCAGCCTTTTGCCCTGATCCCCTTGCCCTGAAGGATTTTTCCATGGACACCAAACTGCTCGATATCCTCGCCTGCCCGATCACCAAGGGTCCGCTCAAGCTCAGCGCCGACAAGCGCGAGCTGATCAGCAAGGGCGCTGGCCTGGCCTATCCCATCCGCGACGGCATTCCGGTGATGCTGGAAACCGAAGCGCGGACCCTGACCGACGACGAGCGCCTGGATAAATGAGCACGGCTTTCACCGTAGTGATACCCGCGCGGTACCAGTCGACCCGCCTGCCGGGCAAGCCACTGCAGATGATCGCCGGCAAGCCGATGATCCAGCATGTCTGGGAACAGGCCTGCAAGAGCACGGCGGCGCGAGTCGTGGTTGCCACCGACGATGTGCGCATCGAGTCCGCCTGCCGAGCGTTCGGCGCCGAGGTGGTGATGACCCGGGCCGATCATGAGTCCGGTACCGACCGTTTGGCCGAGGTATGCCAGGCTTTGGGTCTGGATGCCGAGTCCATCGTGGTCAACGTGCAGGGCGACGAGCCGTTGATTCCGCCCGTAGTCATCGACCAGGTGGCGGCCAATCTCGCTGCCAGCCACGAGGCCGCCATGGCAACCCTGGCCGAGCCGATCACGGACGTGGAAGCGTTGTTCAACCCCAACGTGGTCAAGGTGGTCACCGACCTGAACGGCCTGGCGCTGACCTTCAGCCGAGCACCGTTGCCGTGGGCGCGTGACGATTTCGCCAATGATCGCGATGCCCTCCCGGCCCAGGTCCCCTACCGTCGTCATATCGGTATCTATGCCTACCGTGCCGGCTTCGTCCAGGATTTCGTGCAGTGGGGCCCTTGCTGGCTGGAAAACACCGAGCGCCTCGAGCAGCTGCGTGCGCTCTGGCACGGGGTACGCATCCATGTGGCCGATGCCGTGCAGGCGCCGCCCGCCGGTGTCGACACCGCGCAAGACCTGGAGCGCGTGCGGCGCCTGCTGGAGGCTTGATGGCAGCCCATGGCAACGTTCCGCCAGCTGAGTCCATGAGTCTGGACATTCGCGCCAATCAGTCGCTCAAGCCGTACAACACCTTTGGTATCGAGGTGAAGGCAGCGTTTCTGGTCGCGGTGCATGACGATGTCGAGTTGATCCAGGCGTTGGCCTGGGCCACCACGAACGGTCTGCGTGCGCTGGTGATCGGTGGTGGCAGCAACCTGTTGCTGACCGCCGACCTCTCCGACGTGCTGGTAGTGCGCATGGCCAGCCGCGGCGTGCGCGTGCTCGCAGAGGCCGGTGATCAGGTGGTGCTGGAAGCCGAAGCCGGCGAGCCGTGGCACCCTTTCGTATTGCAGACGCTTGAACAAGGTCTGGCAGGTCTGGAAAACCTCAGCCTGATTCCTGGAACCGTGGGTGCAGCGCCCATGCAGAACATCGGTGCCTACGGCGTCGAGATCAAAGACGTGTTCGCCGGCCTCACTGCGCTTGACCGGGACACGTTGCAGATACGCGACTTCAGCGCCGCCGAGTGCGCATTCGGCTATCGCGACAGCCTGTTCAAGCGCCAGCCCGGCCGTTGGGTGATCCTGCGCGTGCGCTTCACGCTTTCACGTTCCGCGCCGGTGCATCTGGACTACGGCCCGGTGCGTCAGCGGCTGGCCGAACAGGGAATCCAGCACCCGACGCCCACCGACGTCAGCGCCGCCATCTGCAGCATCCGTCGAGAAAAGCTTCCCGACCCTGCCGAGCTGGGCAATGCCGGCAGCTTCTTCAAGAACCCGGTCGTGACCGCCTCGGTGCTGGACGCCATTCGCAGCGAGCATCCCGATGTGGTTGCCTATCCCCAGGCCGATGGCCTGTACAAACTGGCGGCGGGTTGGCTGATCGAGCGCGCCGGCTGGAAGGGCCATCGCGAGGGCGACGCCGGCGTGCACCGCTTGCAGTCATTGGTGCTGGTCAATCACGGCAATGCATCGGGCAAGCAGCTGCATGCCCTGGCCCAGTGCATCCAGGACGATATCCAGTCACGCTTCGGTGTGGTGCTGGAGATGGAACCCAATCTGTATTGAGCGTCCGTACGGCGCATCGTGACTATCGGAGCCTACCCCCATGTCAGCCATCACCGCCCCCTGTGCCTTGATTCTCGCTGCAGGGCAAGGGCGCCGTTTCCAGGACGCCGCAGGGCAGGGCAGCGACAAACTGCTTGCACGGTGCAGCGGGCTGGACGGCATCGAGCGCAGCGTCATCGAACAGGTGATGCGCAACCTCGGTGATACGCTCGAGCGGCGTGTGCTGGTCACCCGTGCGCACAAGACGCAGGTGATTCAGCTGGGCGAAACCTACGGCTGCGAGGTGGTATTGCTCGACTCCGCAGGCATGGGCGACAGCCTGCGCACGGGTGTCGAAGCCAGTCTGGATGCCGATGGCTGGCTGGTGTGCCTGGGCGACATGCCGTTCGTGACTCCCCCAACGTTCGCCAGGGTAAGCCAGTGCATGGCGCCGGAGCGTATCTGCGTTGCCCATGGCGCTCAGGGTCACGGGCACCCGGTAGGCTTTGGCCGCACCTTTCGTGAGCAGTTGCTGTCGCTGCAGGGTGATCAGGGGGCTCGACGATTGTTCGCCGAGGCACACACGCAACGGGTGGCGTGCGACGACCCAGGGATCTACCGCGATGTGGATCGGCCAGGCGACCTCGTCGGGTAACGGGTCGGCGAACAAATTGCAGGCAACAAAAAAGGCCACTTTTTCAAGTGGCCTTCTTCGTTGTTTGGTTGCGGGAGCCGGATTTGAACCGACGACCTTCGGGTTATGAGCCCGACGAGCTACCAGACTGCTCCATCCCGCGTCTGTGTGGGCTATTCTACAGCGCGGCGCCTGCTTGTCAAACCCTGATTTCAAGAAAACTCTTTTCCATCAATCGCTTAGCTTTGCCGATAGTGCTACGAGTCAGGCGGGGCGGGGCTTCCAGCGGTATTGGGGGGATTTGTCGATGGGCAAAAGAATGCGCGCCGGGCTTTGGCCATGGCGCTTATCGCTGCGAGTGAGATAATACCGTTGTTTTTGTACGATCTTTTACCAGCTTGGTACCCCGCCCAGACCATGACGCAGCGCAAGATCATCCATGTCGACTGTGACTGCTTCTATGCCGCCATCGAAATGCGTGACGACCCCCGGCTGGCCGGCAAGCCACTGGCCGTCGGCGGCTCGGCGGAGCGTCGCGGGGTGATCGCCACCTGCAACTATGAAGCCCGCGCCTATGGCGTGCGTTCAGCCATGAGCTCGCGACACGCGCTCAAGCTGTGCCCCGACCTGATCATCGTCAAACCGCGCATGGATGCCTATAAAGAAGCGTCGCGGGAGATTCAGGGGATTTTTCGCGAGTACACCGACCTGATCGAGCCGCTGTCGCTGGACGAGGCCTACCTCGACGTTTCCGACTGCCCGCATTTTTCCGGCAGCGCCACGCGAATTGCCCAGGACATCCGGCGCAAGGTATCCAAGCGCCTGCACATCACGGTTTCGGCGGGGGTGGCGCCAAACAAATTTCTGGCCAAGATCGCCAGCGACTGGCGCAAGCCGGACGGCCTGTTCGTCATCACCCCGGCACAGATCGAAGATTTCGTCGCCGCCTTGCCGGTCACCAAGCTACATGGCGTAGGCAAGGTCACCGCCGACAAGCTGGCCCGCCTGGGGATCGACAGCTGCCTGGAACTGCGTGAATGGACCAAGCTGGCGCTGGTGCGCGAATTCGGCAGCTTTGGCGAGCGTCTCTACAGCCTGGCACGCGGCATCGACGAGCGCGTGGTGCAGAACGACAGTCGGCGGCAGTCCATCAGCGTGGAAAACACCTACGAGGCGGACCTGCCGGATCTGGCCAGTTGCCTGGACAAGCTTCCAGAGCTGATGCAGACCCTGGCCGAGCGCATCGACCGGATCGACAGCAGCTATCGTCCGGGCAAGCCTTTCGTCAAAGTGAAGTTTCACGACTTTACCCAGACCACCCTGGAACAGGCAGGGGCGGGCAGGGACCTGGAAAGCTACCGGCAGCTACTGGGTCAGGCCTTCGCCCGTGGCGGCAAGCCGGTGCGCCTGTTGGGCATCGGCGTGCGCCTGCTGGACCTGCGTGGGGCCCACGAGCAGCTGGAACTGTTCAGCGACGGCTGACCGGCTGGCTCAGGTCCCGGGATCGGCGACCAGTCGGCCGGTGTCCCTGCGCAGCGACTTGAGGAAATCCTGCTGCAATTCGGGGTCGTTGCGGGTCAGCTCGATCAGGCTCTGTTCCAGTTCGCTGGCTTCGTCTTCCAGGCCCAGTTCGGCCAGGCGCTTGACCCGATACACCCACTGACCGACCTCGTCACCTTCCAGGTCGTCGAAGATCAGCGTGTGCGCTTCGGCCAGTTTGCCGCGCAGGTCCGGGCTCACCGGCAGCAGGGCGCTGGCCCGGGTCTGGGTTTCCTCGTCCACCACGCTCAGTTGCAGACGTGTGACGTGGGTCAGATCCTGTTCCGCAAACGGGTTGTCGAGCAGGTTGATGCGCAACACACCGTTGGCGTCGGTTTCCAGGTCATAGGTTTTGCGGCCGGTGCCCACTTGTACCGGCCGCTCGCTCCATGGCGTGCTGTCGTGCTCCACGCGCCTGTCTGTCTGCACCTCGTCGATACCGGCAAGGTTCTGCTCGGCACGGCCGTTGGACTGCACGTTCATGAACGGATTGAGTCCGGCGAAACCATAGCTGACCCAGTCCTTGGTCACGCTGTCGGGCAGGCTGCCGAAGGTCGCCACGTTCACCACGTTGGCGCCGACGCCGGCGACCACGGCCACCACCCCTAGCGGAATCTCGTAGACTTCACGCCAGGGTTGATAGGGTGTGTAGCGGTCGTAGTGACGTGTGGTCTCGAACGCCGTGACCTCGAAATCCTTGAGTTCGCGAATGCGCACGCGACGTTGCGGCGTCTGCAGCACCTCGGGCTTGCCCAGGTCGATCTGCACGCTGTGTTCGAGCAGCTTGCGCTCGATGCGCTCTTCGTGTTCGTTGCGCTGCGACATCTGGTTGGCACAGCCACTGACCAGCAGGGTGCTGCACAGGGCAGCACCACCGAAGGCCAAGGTAGTTCGCTTGAACATGGTTTCTCGAATCTGTCAGCGGCGCACGCGAGCCTGGATGAAAGACAGGACGTCGTCGACAGGCAAGGCCTGTGCGGCTTCCTCGGTACGGCCCTTGTATTCCAGGTTGCCTTCGGCCAGGCCACGGTCGCTGATGACGATCCGATGGGGAATGCCGATCAGCTCCATGTCGGCGAACTTGATCCCGGGGCTGGTTTTCTTGTCGCGGTCGTCCAGCAGCACTTCGAAGCCCGCCTCGGTCAATTCCGCGTACAGCCGGTCGGTGGCTTCGCGCACTTGCTCGGTTTCGTAGCGCAACGGCACCAGGGCGACCTGGAAAGGCGCCAGGGTATCGCTCCAGATGATGCCGCCAGCATCGTTGTTCTGCTCGATGGCAGCAGCCACCACGCGCGACACACCGATGCCGTAGCAGCCCATGGCCAAGGTCACCGGCTTGCCGTTCTCACCCAGTACCTGGCACTTCATGGCTTCGCTGTACTTGGTGCCCAGCTGGAAGATGTGACCCACCTCGATACCGCGCTTGATGGTCAGGGTGCCCTGGCCATCCGGGCTGGTGTCGCCGTCGACCACGTTGCGCAGATCGGCAATCTCGGGCAGCGGCAGATCGCGCTCCCAGTTGACGCCGAAGTAATGCTTGTCGTCGATGTTGGCGCCCACGGCGAAATCGCTCATGAAAGCTACCGAGCGATCGATGATACAGGTCAGGGGCAGGTTCATTGGGCCCAGGGAACCTGCGCCCGCGCCGATGGCATCACGCAGTTCCGCTTCGCTGGCCATGACCAGCGGATTGGCAACCAGCGGTTGGTTGGCGGCCTTGATCTCGTTCAGCTCGTGATCGCCACGGATGATCAAGGCAATCAATTTGCCGTCTTCGGCGGCGTGGACCACCAGCGTCTTCACGGTCTTCTCGATCGGCAGGCCGAAGTTTTCCACCAGTTGGGCGATGGTCTTGGCGTTGGGCGTGTCGACCAGGCGCAGTTCCTCGAGTGCGGCGCCACGCTCGGTTTCGCGGGGGATCGCCTCGGCCTTCTCGATGTTGGCTGCGTAGTCGGACGTATCGCTGAAGACGATGTCGTCTTCGCCGGACTCTGCCAGCACATGGAATTCGTGGGAGCCGGCGCCGCCGATGGAGCCGTTGTCGGCTTCCACCGCGCGAAACTTCAGGCCCAGGCGGGTGAAGATGTTGCTGTAGGCCAGGTGCATGCGGTCATAGGTGGCCTGCAGCGAGGGCTGGTCGGCGTGGAAGGAGTACGCATCCTTCATGATGAACTCGCGACCGCGCATCAGGCCGAAGCGCGGACGGATCTCGTCACGGAACTTGGTCTGGATCTGGTAGAGATTGATGGGCAACTGCTTGTAGCTGTTGAGCTCGTTGCGCATCAGGTCGGTGATGACTTCTTCGTGGGTGGGGCCGGCGCAGAAGTCACGGTCGTGGCGGTCCTTGAGGCGCAGCAGCTCGGGACCGTACTGCTCCCAGCGCCCCGACTCCTGCCACAGTTCGGCCGGCTGGATGCCGGGCATCAGCACTTCGAGAGCGCCGGCGGCGTCCATTTCCTCGCGCACGATCCGCTCAACCTTGCGCATCACCCGAAGACCCATCGGCAACCATGTGTACAGGCCCGAAGCGAGCTTGCGGATCATGCCGGCACGCAGCATCAGCTGATGGCTGATCACGACCGCATCGGAAGGGGTTTCTTTCTGTGTGGCGAGCAGATATTGACTGGTGCGCATGGTTGACCGTTGTCTTCGCGAAATTTTATCGAGGTCTGGCATTGTACGGGGGTGATTGGGCGACGTACAGGCGTAGGGCCGGGCTTTGCCGGGCGCCGCGATCCAGACGCAGAAAAGCCCGGCAGGGCCGGGCTTTTCGAGGTGAAGCGACCTGCTGGGCTGTTACATGATGCTCAGAGGGTACTCGACGATGAAGCGCAGGTCGTTGTTCGACGGACCGTAGTCGGCATCGTAGGCGTTGTTGGCGCGGTAGATGGCGCTACGCAGGCGGAAGGACATGTCCTTGATCGGGCCTTGCTGAACCACGTACTTGGTTTCGAAGTCCCACTCGTGCTCTTTGCCTTCTTCACCGTTGCTGGCTTCGATGTTGTCGCCAGTGATGTAGCGAGTCATGAAGCTCAGGCCAGGTACGCCGTAGGTTGCCATGTTGATGTCGTAGCGAACCTGCCACGATTTCTCTTCGGCGCCGACGAAGTCGGAGTACTGAACGGAGTTGTTCAGGAACACGGTGCCGCCGCCGTCCACGCCGTAGGCGTAGCCGGTGTCGCCGGAACTGCGCTGGTAGCCCAGGGTGAACTTGTGCGCGCCCAGGCTATAGGCAACCGCGGTGCTCCAGATCTTGTTGTCGACGTCGCCGCCCAGATCTTCGCCCTGGCTCTTGGTGCGATAGGCGTTGAAGTCGAAGTTCAGCGACTGCAGGTCGTCGATCGGCAGGGTGTAGTTCAGGTTGACGTACTGACGCTTCCAGTAATCTTCCACGTCGGACGCAGCGACCGTACCGGTGAAGTTCTTGGTGAAGGCGTAGGTGGCGCCGGCGATGTCGGCGGACTTCAGGCCCAGGGAGTCGTGACCCATGCCGGTCTGCGCGCTCATCGAGGTGAAGCGACCGATGTTCAGGGTCAGGTTGTCGATTTCGTTGCTGGTGATCGACGTGCCGGTAGCGACTTCAGGCAACAGACGGCCGTCATCGGTCGCGAAGACCGGGCTGGCAACGATCTGCTGGCCGTATTTGAGTACGGTGTTGGAGAAGCGGAACTTGACGGCCGCTCCGCCCTTGGTCTGGCTGTGTTCCAGGTTGCCTTCGTCGTCGGCTGCGAACAGGCCGTTGCTGCGGCGACCGGTACCGCCGTCCAGGCGCACCGAACCGAAGCCCATTGCATCGACACCGGCACCGATGGTGCCTTGGGTGAAGCCCGACTCGTAGAACATCTGGGCGCCAAGGCCAGTGTCTTCACGATAGCCCTTGTCGCTGCCTGCGGTAGGGTTGCCTGCGCCGTGCTTGTAGTCACGGTTCATGTACAAGGCACGCAGCTTGAGGTTCAGGGTGCTGTCTTCCACGAAACCCTTGGACTCGTCCTGGGCGGAGGCCAAAGCCAACTGCGAGGTGCCGGCTGTTACAGCCAGTGCGATCATGCTCCACTTCATCACGCGCATCGTGATTTGCTCCTTTGGTTTTTAAGAAGAGTAACCACTGCCTCACCTGTTTTTTTATCTGAGGCAGTTCTTTCTTTTTATGACGGCGCGGAACGTATACCACGCCGGTCATGTTGGCGATACTTCAAGTCCGCTGTTGCATGTCCAGGCTTACAACCACACTTGGGTTGCGTGCCTGCACTAACGTGCGTCATTGATTCACTGTTTCCGTTTGTTCCGGTTTCGTCTTCCCACGTCCCCGGTGACCGTGCTGGGATGAATGCAACAAGCGTGCACAAACGTGCCAGCAGTTCACATATTTTTCACTTTTCTTCCAGTGGTTCGGCCAAGCCCGCGTAAAACCGGCGCATCGGGCCATTCCTGCTTTCCTCGGCAACGAATACCGCTGTGCGAGTGAATCCTGTTTCGCGGCGCAAACGTTACCGCAGGGTGACAAGAGTGGGTAGATTGCGAGGCCTTGATGCACCGAGACCTTCCCTGGTGGACCTTTTTGGTGCGAAAGGTGACGTCCTGAATGGCAAGGCTAGACCACCGACAGGAATTGGCAACGCTGTGCCCACGTAAAGAAGGACCGCTTGTCAGGCAGTTACGCGCGGTACTGCATAAAGCGCGTGAACTGCAGCGAAAGGCGGTTCGGCAAGCCCTGATGCCGCGGGCGATCCTGGGGCGGAAGGCACCAAAACCGTGCTTCCCTTACGACTCGGTGCGAGATGCGCCGGTTGCAGGCATGTCGAGTTGATGCCGGTGGGTTCGGAAAAAACCGATCAGGCACGCTATCCTTGGCATTCGATGATTCGCGGCCATGCCTCGATCCCCCATTCCTTCCTGTGGAGAACGCCCGTGTTCAGCCTGGATGCCCGACTTGCCGGAGACGCTCATGTCATCGGTGACTTCGCACTTTGTCGCCTGCTGCTCAGTAATGACGCCAGGTATCCCTGGTTCATCCTCGTGCCGCGACGCCCGGAGATCACCGAGGTGTTCGAACTCGATGACGCAGACCGTGAAGTGCTGTGGAGCGAAACCAATGCATTGGCAAAGTTGCTTCACCAGCACTATGGCGCCGACAAGATCAACATCGCGACCCTGGGCAATGTCGTGAGTCAGTTGCACATGCACGTGATCGTTCGCTACCGGGCCGACGCGGCCTGGCCTGCGCCCGTGTGGGGCAAGCTGCCGTCCATGCCATACACCGCCGAGCAATTGGTGGCGGTTCGCCAGAGGCTGGCAGGCGTGCTGGGCACCGATTTCGTTTTCACGGAGGGCAGGGCATGAGTCTGGAAGATCGCGTGATGGAGCTGGAGACACGTCTGGCTTTTCAGGATGACACCCTGTCTTCGCTCAGCGACGAACTGATCCTGCAACAGCGGGCGATCGAGCGCCTGCAGATGCAGTTGGCCGCGCTGCTCAAGCGTCAGGAAGAAATGGTCGGCCAGTTCGAAACGGCTACCCAGGAGGCGCCGCCGCCGCATTACTGAAATCTTTTTTTCGGCAATGAAAAACGCGGGCAATGCCCGCGTTTTTTTATTGCTGCATTGGAGTCAGCGACGTGGCGATGCCGCAATCACGTCTTCGGCCTGCAGACCCTTGTCACGGTTCATGACCGAGAACTCGACCCGTTGGCCTTCGACCAGCACGCGATGGCCTTCGCCACGAATGGCACGAAAATGCACGAAGATGTCGTCGCCGGAATCGCGGGAAATGAAGCCGAAGCCCTTCGACGTGTTGAACCACTTCACCGTACCGGTATCGCGGTTGGTCATGTCGTACTGCACGGCGCTGGGTGCCGGTGACGCGCGGTAGAAGCTGATCGACAGGTGCGCCAGGCACGCGAGCAGTGCGCACAACAGGCCCGGCAGGATGCCGATGGCCGGCAGCGGCACCAGCAACGTCAGGGTCTGGGTGATCACCGAGGCAACCAGCAGCACACTGACCAGATTTTGCAACAGATGACGTGGGCCTTTGTTCCAGCGCGGTATCACTGGAGCCAAAAGCAGGTTGAGCAGACCGAACAGCGCCAGGTAGATTGCGTCGGGTTGTTGCAGGTAAGGCGCTACATCGGCCCGCAGGCTTGGTATGAACGACAGCAGCACGGCCGCTGCGCCCGTCAGGAGGTGGACGATTTTCAACATTTGATTGGCTCACTCTAAGATCAGGCATCAGGAAGAGCTGATACCGCAACAAGCACAGCGTTGGGGTGACAATAATTGCCGAGCATCTGCAGGGATCAGCCTATGCGCCACGGCTTGATGAATCGCCCCGGCGGCACGCGGTCTATTTAACAGCAAAGCCCGATCCTTCTCAAATCGGCCAGAGCGCCGCCCGACGCCGTCGGGCGGATAGCCTGCGCAACTTGCCCGAGGCCGGAGCTGCGTGGGTCGATGGGTCTTGGTAAAGTGGGCATCCACCCGTGGTGGTATACATTCATCGTCATCAAGGACATCACATGGCAATCGATATCGGCATCAGCGAAGAAGATCGCAAATCGATCGTGGACGGCCTGTCCCGTCTGCTTTCCGACACCTACGTCCTGTACCTCAAAACGCACAGCTTCCACTGGAACGTGACCGGCCCGGCTTTCCGTACCCTGCACCTGATGTTCGAAGAGCAATACACCGAACTGGCGCTGGCCGTGGACTCCATCGCCGAGCGTATCCGTGCCCTCGGTTTTCCCGCGCCTGGCGCCTATTCGGTCTATGCCCGCCTGTCTTCGATCAAGGAAGAGGAAGGGGTGCCCTCGGCCCAGGACATGATCAAGCAACTGGTCGAAGGCCAGGAAGCCGTTACCCGCACGGCCCGCGGTATCTTCCCGCTGCTGGACAAGGTCAGCGACGAGCCGACGGCCGACCTGCTGACCCAGCGCATGCAGGTGCACGAGAAGACTGCCTGGATGTTGCGTTCGCTGCTCGAAGGCTGATCCCTGGCGACACGGCGGCGCCTTTTGCACTGCTGCGCCCGCCGTGTCGATCCAGCTTTTCCCGCTTGCCACCGGCCTGGGTGCGGGGGTTCGCTCCTACCCAACGACGCCGCTCTTCGTACGTATGCACTTCCGTATTCCCCTGTCGTCATCGTTCGCCGATACGCTTCCATAGATCCGTCAGCACACCTCCAGGGTTGGAGGGGCGATCATCTAGGAAGCACTGATCCATGGAACGGAACATCATCGTCACCCGGGCGCGCCAGCTCGATCGATCGAGCAAGCTTGCCGTCGATCCCTACTCGGACAACTTCGACATGGGCCTGGCCAGGCCTGTCTCGCGTTCGGTTCGCTTGAACGGTTTCGCCACCTGCCTGCGCCTGGAACGGATCTACTGGGAGATTCTCGAGCGCATCGCCCTGGCCAATGAATGCACGGTGAACGCGCTGCTTTCCTACGTCGACCGCGAAGTGCACCTGCGCCATGGCGGCGTCAAGAATTTCAGCGGACTGGTGCGGGTAGTCTGTGTCACCTACTTGATGGGACGTGATCGAACGTCGTCTGTTACCTTGGACGGCTGCGCAGCGTCGATTAACCGGATATAATCCCGCGTTTCGCCCTGGCGCCGCTTGCGCCGCGGTCATTTGGTTGCCGAGACACTACCCATGCCGATGTACGACTATCAATGTGCTTCCTGCGGTCATCAGATGGAAGTCATTCAAAAGATCAGCGCCGAGCCTTTGACCGATTGCCCTGCCTGCCAGGCGCCACAACTGAAAAAGGTGCTTTCCATGCCGGGCTTCCGCCTCAGCGGCACCGGCTGGTACGAGACCGATTTCAAGACCGGCAACAAGAAGAATCTGGCAGGCGGCGACAAGGCCGAGTGAATTGCCCGGCCCCGGCCTGCTCCTGCACTATGTCCAGGGTGCCGCGTGTCCAGCTACACGCCGTCATCGAATCATGAATTACGAGAAGTGAAACCACTACTATGATGCGCAGCCACTATTGCGGCCAACTGAACGAGACCCTGGAAGGTCAGGAAATCACCCTGTGCGGCTGGGTCCATCGCCGTCGCGACCATGGCGGGGTGATCTTCCTCGACATTCGGGATCGTGAAGGCATGGCCCAGGTGGTCTTCGACCCCGATCGCGCCGACAGCTTCGCCGCCGCCGATCGCGTGCGCAGCGAGTACGTGGTCAAGGTCACCGGCAAGGTCCGTGCGCGGCCCGCCGGCGCAGTCAATCCAAACATGGCGTCTGGCGCCATCGAAGTGCTGGGCTACGAGCTCGAAGTGCTGAACGAAGCGGAAACCCCGCCGTTTCCGCTCAACGAGTACTCCGACGTGGGTGAGGAAACGCGCCTGCGCTATCGCTTCATCGACCTGCGTCGTCCCGAAATGGCCGAGAAGCTGCGCCTGCGCTCGCGCATCACCACCAGCATTCGCCGCTACCTCGACGAAAACGGTTTCCTCGACGTCGAAACGCCGATCCTGACCCGTGCCACCCCCGAAGGCGCACGTGACTACCTGGTGCCCAGCCGTACCCACCCCGGCAGCTTCTTCGCCCTGCCGCAGTCGCCCCAGCTGTTCAAGCAGCTGCTGATGGTGGCCGGTTTCGATCGTTACTACCAGATCGCCAAGTGCTTCCGCGATGAAGACCTGCGTGCCGATCGTCAGCCCGAGTTCACTCAGATCGACATCGAGACAAGTTTCCTCGACGAGAGCGAAATCATCGGCATCACCGAAACCATGGTGCGCAAGCTGTTCAAGGAAGTGCTCGACGTCGAGTTCGGCGATTTCCCGCACATGACCTTCGAAGAAGCCATGCGCCGCTACGGCTCGGACAAGCCCGACCTGCGCAACCCGATGGAACTGGTCGACGTCGCCGATCAGCTCAAGGATGTCGAGTTCAAGGTCTTCAGCGGCCCGGCCAACGATGCCAAGTGCCGCGTTGCCGCACTGCGCGTTCCAGGCGGGGCGAGCATGCCGCGCAAGCAGATCGACGATTACACCAAGTTCGTCGGCATCTACGGCGCCAAGGGCCTGGCCTACATCAAGGTCAACGAGCGCGCCAAGGGCGTCGAGGGCCTGCAGTCGCCGATCGTCAAGAACATCCCTGAAGCCAACCTCGACGTGATCCTGGATCGCGTTGGCGCGGTCGATGGCGACATCGTGTTCTTCGGTGCCGACAAGGCCAAGATCGTCAGCGAGGCATTGGGTGCGCTGCGCATCAAGCTGGGCAACGATCTCGACCTGCTGACCTGCGAATGGGCGCCGATGTGGGTCGTCGACTTCCCGATGTTCGAAGAGAACGACGACGGCAGCTTCAGTGCGCTGCACCATCCGTTCACCGCACCCAAGTGCACGCCTGCCGAGCTGGAGGCCAACCCGGCCACTGCCCTGTCGCGCGCCTATGACATGGTACTCAACGGCACCGAGCTGGGCGGCGGTTCCATCCGTATCCACCGCAAGGACATGCAGCAGGCCGTGTTCCGCCTGCTCGGTATCGAAGCTGCGGAACAGGAAGAGAAGTTCGGCTTCCTGCTCGACGCGCTGAAATACGGTGCACCACCCCATGGTGGCCTGGCCTTCGGCCTGGACCGTCTGGTCATGCTGATGACCGGTGCGCAGTCGATCCGTGAGGTCATCGCCTTCCCGAAAACCCAGAGCGCCGCGGACGTCATGACCCAGGCGCCTGGCGTGGTCGATGCCAAGGCGCTGCGTGAACTGCACATTCGCCTGCGCGAACAGCCCAAGGCCGAGTAACTGCTGACAGGGCGCATCTTCGGATGCGCCCTTGCGTTGGGCGGTGGAAAAACCTTGCCAGGGGCAGGGTTCGTATGGGTAACACACAGAAACTGGAGTTGCGTTATGGCTGGTCATTCCAAGTGGGCGAACATCAAGCACCGCAAAGAGCGCCAGGATGCCAAGAGGGGCAAGATCTTCACCAAGTGGATTCGTGAGCTGACCGTCGCTGCCCGCCAGGGCGGCGGCGAGCCAGGTTCCAATCCGCGTCTGCGCCTGGCGCTGGACAAGGCGCTGAGCGCCAACATGAGTCGCGACATCATCGATCGCGCGATTGCACGAGGCACCGGGGCAGCCGGCAGCGACGACGTGGTCGAGCTGAGCTACGAGGGCTACGGACCTCGTGGCGTTGCCGTGCTGGTCGAATGCATGACCGACAACCGCAACCGGACCGCTGCCGCGGTGCGCCATGCGTTCAGCAAATGCGGGGGCAATCTGGGTACCGATGGCTCGGTGGCGTATCTGTTCGAGCGCAAGGGGCAGTTGTCGTTCGCCCCGGGCGTCGATGAGGATGCGTTGATGGAGGCGGCCATGGAGGCCGATGCCGACGACATCGTGACCCATGGCGACGGCTCGATGGACGTGTTCACCTCGTTCGCCAGCTTCTACTCGGTGGGCAATGCGCTGCAGGCGGCCGGTTTCAATGCCGATGAAGCCGAGATCGTCATGGCGCCGACAACCAGTGCCGAACTCGATGCGGAAGGTGCCGAGAAGGTGCTGAAGCTGATCGACATGCTCGAAGATCTGGATGATGTACAAAACGTCTATTCCAACGCCGAGATATCCGACGCCGTGATGGAGCAGCTTGGCTGATCGGCTTGTGTGTTTCATCTAAGCCATGCTTTACCAGTGCCGGCCTCTTGGCCGGTAGATGGCTCGCCGCCCGCGGCGCTCCCACATGCTATGCACACCCATGTGGGAGCGGGTTCTACCCGCGAAGGCGTCAGCCGTGTTCCTCACTACTGCAGGCTTTATGACTTTAATTCTTGGAATCGACCCAGGCTCGCGCATCACCGGGTTTGGCGTCGTGCGTGAAACCGGACGCGGTTGCGAATACGTGGCTTCGGGCTGTATTCGTACCGGCGGCGGACTGCTGCATGATCGTCTGCAGATCGTTTTTCGTGGGGTGCGTGAGGTGATCCAGACCTACGGTCCGGTGACCATGGGCATCGAGCGGGTGTTCATGGCCCGCAACGCCGATTCGGCCCTGAAGCTGGGTCAGGCGCGCGGCGCTGCCATCGTCGCAGCGGCGGAGGAGGGGCTGGAGATCGCCGAGTACAGTGCCACCCAGGTCAAGCAGGCCATCGTCGGCACCGGTGCCGCCAACAAGGAACAGGTACAGATGATGGTCATGCACCTGCTCAAACTGACCCAGAAACCCCAGATCGATGCCTCCGATGCCCTGGCCATCGCACTCACCCATGCGCACACCCGATCCAGCCTCATGCCCCACGGCCTGAGCGCGGCCCGCAGTCGCGGTGGGCGTCTGCGCCTGTAGCGGCTTACATCGTTTCAAACTTTTTTGCTTGCAGCTCACCTCAGTCCTGTAATGATGGCCCTTGAACTGGCCCGCATGAACAGGGCGTGACTGCGCCTTCCGACAAAGGATTCATACGTGATTGGACGCCTGCGCGGTACCTTGGCTGAAAAGCAGCCGCCGCACCTGATTCTCGACGTCAACGGGCTGGGCTATGAGCTCGAAGTGCCGATGACCACGCTCTATCGGCTGCCGCCGGTCGGCGAAAGCGTGACCCTGCACACCCACCTGGTTGTGCGTGAAGACGCTCAGTTACTCTATGGCTTCTATGAAAAGCGCGAGCGCGAGCTGTTCCGTGAGCTGATCCGCTTGAACGGCGTCGGCCCCAAGCTGGCACTGGCGCTGATGTCGGGGTTGGACGTCGACGAACTCGTGCGCTGCGTGCAGGCTCAGGACACCTCGGCGCTGGTGAAGATACCCGGCGTGGGCAAGAAGACCGCCGAGCGGCTTCTGGTCGAACTCAAGGATCGCTTCAAGGCCTGGCAGACCACGCCGAGCATGTTCGAGCTGGTGCCCAGCGGGCCGCAGGGGCCGGCGCCGGTCAACAGCGCCGAAGCCGATGCCGTCAGTGCGCTCATCTCCCTGGGCTACAAGCCCCAGGAGGCCAGTCGCGCCGTGGCGGCCATCGACGCCAAGGGGCTGAGCAGCGAAGAATTGATCCGCCGCTCGTTGAAGGGAATGATCTAAGTGATCGAAGCCGACCGTCTGATCGCCGCCACCGGCCGCGATCGGGAAGAAGTACAGGATCGGGCCATCCGCCCGCTCAGCCTGGCCGACTACATTGGCCAGCCCACCGTGCGCGAGCAGATGGAGCTGTTCATCCAGGCTGCGCGCGGGCGCAGTGAATCCCTGGATCACACCTTGATCTTCGGCCCGCCCGGGTTGGGCAAGACGACCTTGGCCAATATCATCGCCCAGGAAATGGGGGTGTCGATCAAGAGCACGTCGGGGCCGGTACTGGAACGGCCGGGCGACCTGGCTGCCCTGCTCACCAACCTGGAACCCCACGATGTGCTGTTCATCGACGAGATCCACCGGCTGTCGCCCATCGTCGAGGAAGTCCTGTATCCGGCCATGGAGGACTTCCAGCTCGACATCATGATTGGCGAGGGTCCCGCGGCACGTTCCATCAAGCTCGATCTGCCGCCGTTCACCCTGGTCGGGGCCACCACCAGGGCGGGCATGCTGACTAATCCGCTGCGTGACCGCTTCGGTATCGTCCAGCGCCTGGAGTTCTACAGCACCGCGGACCTTGCAACCATCGTCAGTCGATCGGGCAATATCCTCAACCTGGAGATCGAGGACGAAGGTGCCTTCGAGATCGCCCGCCGCGCCCGCGGTACGCCGCGAATCGCCAATCGCCTGCTGCGCCGCGTGCGCGACTTCGCCCAGGTGCGTGGCAAGGGGCACATCACCAAGCCCATCGCCGACCTGGCGCTGAACATGCTCGACGTCGACGAGCGCGGCTTCGACCACCAGGATCGCCGGCTGCTGCTGACCATGATCGAGAAGTTCGACGGTGGGCCGGTGGGTGTCGACAGCCTCGCCGCAGCCATCAGCGAAGAGCGCCACACCATCGAGGACGTCCTGGAGCCTTACCTCATTCAGCAGGGCTACATCATGCGCACCCCGCGCGGCCGGGTCGTGACGCGCCACGCCTACCTGCATTTCGGTCTGAACATTCCCAACCGGCTGGGCGACATGCCGGGCAGCGATGCCATGTCCGAAGAAATCGACGCATGAAAGGCCCCTCGCACAGCGACCTAATTCGGCTTTCCGTGGTCCTAGGGGCTGACACGGCTTTTGCATGGCCCTTGCCTGCACACGCGACGAAAAAACAGTTGCCCGGGCGGATTGGCAACCTGAGGAGTAAGCACTAGAGTATGCGCGCGCAAAACGGGGTTCAGGCGTTCGCCCATCAGTGTCGGGTCTATTACGAAGACACCGACGCCGGCGGCGTCGTCTATTACGTCAACTACCTCAAATTCATGGAGCGGGCTCGTACCGAGCGCTTGCGTGCGCTGGGTTTCGTCCAGTCGCAGCTGGCAGGTGAGAACCTGCTGTTCGTCGTGCATTCGGCAGAGGCGCGCTACCATGCGCCGGCGCGGTTGGACGACGAGCTCGCGGTGACCGCCGAAATAACCGAATTGAATCGCGCCAGCCTGCGTTTCAAACAGCAGGTATGGCGGGTGAAAGATACAACGCTGCTCTGCGAAGGGCAGTTCATGGTGGCCTGTGTGCGCGCCGATAACTTCAGACCCCGGGCCATTCCCCCAGCCTTGCGTACGGCCTTTGCCGACGCAGGCGGCCTGGGCAAACAATCCAGTGCAGGAGATTAAGCGTGGAAGCTAACGTCGTCGACCATACCTCCATGTGGAGTTTGGTCAGCAATGCCAGTGTCGTGGTGCAGTTGGTAATGCTTATTCTGGTGGCCGCCTCGGTCACCTCGTGGGTCATGATCTTTCAGCGCAGTTCGATGCTGCGCGCCGGTCGTCGTGCCCTGGACAGCTTCGAGGAACGCTTCTGGTCGGGCATCGACCTGTCCAAGCTGTACCGTCAGGCTGGCAGCAATCCCGACCCTGATTCGGGTGTCGAGCAGATTTTCCGTGCTGGCTTCAAGGAGTTTTCCCGCCTGCGCCAGCAGCAGGGCGTCGATCCCGATGCCGTGATGGAAGGCGTGGGCCGTGCCATGCGCGTGGCGATTTCCCGTGAGGAGGAGAAGCTCGAACAGGGTCTGCCATTCCTGGCAACCGTCGGTTCCACCAGCCCCTACGTGGGTCTGTTCGGTACCGTATGGGGCATCATGAACTCGTTCCGCGGCCTGGCTTCGGCGCAGCAGGCGACTCTGGCCACCGTTGCGCCAGGTATTGCCGAAGCGCTGATTGCCACGGCCATCGGTCTGTTCGCAGCGATTCCGGCCGTCATCGCCTACAACCGTTTCGCTGCTCGCAGCGAAACCCTGATCAACCGCTACTACACGTTCGCTGACGAGTTCCAGGCCATCCTGCACCGTAAAGTGCACACCAGCGAAGAGTGAGCAGGGATAACCCAATGACTCGAGGTCGTCGCCCAAAACGCAAGCCGGTCGCCGAGATGAACGTGGTGCCCTACATCGACGTGATGTTGGTACTGCTGGTCATCTTCATGGTCACCGCTCCGATGATCAACCAAGGTGTGAAGGTCGATCTGCCCAAGGTTTCCAGCGAAGCGTTGCCGCAGGACAACAACACTCAGGTGCTCACCATTTCCATCAAGGCCGACAAGACCTACTACTGGAACGTCGGCAAGGAAGTAGACACTGAAAAGCAGCAGGACAAGGCCATGACGCTGGCGCAGATGACCCAGGCCGCCACCGCGATCATCAACCAGGGCAATGCCAGCGGCAAGAAGACCCAGGTCTTCATTCGCGGTGACAAGACCGTGGATTACGGGGCTGTCATGGGCGCCATGGGTGGTTTGCAGCAGGCAGGTGTCGGTAACGTTGGCTTGATTACCGAGGCCCCCTGATGCGAAAGCGAGAGCATTCAGCCTCGGAAAGCTTCTTCTGGCCCACGGTCTGGGCGGTAGCCCTGCACGTGCTGATCTTCGGGATGCTGTTCGTCAGTTTCGCCATGACGCCCGAACTGCCTGAAGCGCGACCCATCGTGCAGGCTACGCTCTATCAGCTCAAGTCCAAGAGCCAGGCCACCACCCAGACCAACCAGAAACTGGCGGGCGAGGCGAAGAAGTCTGCTGCGCGGCAGACCGAAGTCGAGCAGATGGAGACCAAGAAGCTGGAGCAGGAAGCCATCAAGGCCGCGGAACAAAAGAAAGAGGAAACCGCTCAAAAGGCCGAAGCGGCGAAGAAGGCCGACGAAGCCAAGAAGTCCGATGCTGCCGCCAAGGCGGAAGCCGCCTCTGCGGCAGCGGCCAAGGCTGAGGCTGCCAAGGCCGAAGCCGCTGAAAAAGCGGCCGAAGCCAAGAAGAGCGAGCTGGCCGATATCGCCAAGAAGAAGGCCGAGCAGGAAGAGGCCAAGAAGGAGGCAGCCGAGGACGCGAAGAAGAAGGCTGCCGAGGACGCCAAGAAAAAAGCCGCCGAAGACGCGAAGAAGAAAGCCGAAGACGACGCCAAGAAGGCCACTGCGGCCGAGGAAGCGAAGAAGAAGGCCGCCGAGGACGCGAAGAAGAAGGCTGCGGCCGATGCTGCGAAGAAGAAGGCTCAGGACGCAGCTCGCAAGGCAGCGGAGGACAAGAAGGCGCAGGCATTGGCCGATCTGCTTTCCGACAAGCCTGAACGCCAGCAGGCGCTCGCCGACGAGCAGGGTGATGAGGTCGCGGGCAACTTCGACGATCTGATCCGCTCGCGAGCAGCCGAAGGGTGGGCGCGTCCGCCTTCGGCACGCAAGAACATGACCGTGGTATTGCAGATCAACATGTTGCCCGATGGTACCGTCACCAATGTCAGCGTCTCACGCTCCAGTGGCGATGGTCCCTTCGACAGTTCGGCGGTTGCTGCGGTCAAGAACATTGGCCGTTTAACGGAAATGCAGGGTTTGAAACCAGCTGACTTCAACCCCTATCGTTCCTTCAAGATGACATTTACACCTGAGGATCTTGCCTTGTGATTACCCTTCTTCGAGGACTGCTCGTCGTCCTTTGCTGCGCAGCCGGCATGGCCTCTGCGGACGAAAAGAACATTCTGGTCACCAGCGGTGCCGACCGTGCCACGCCGATTGCCGTCGTGCCGTTCGGTTTCCAGGGCGGCAGCGTGTTGCCTGACAACATTGCCGAGATCGTCGGCAACGACCTGCGCAACTCGGGCTACTACGCACCCATTCCACCGCAGAACATGATCAGCCAGCCTTCCCAGGCCAGCGAAGTCATCTACCGCGACTGGCAGGCGCTGGGTGCCCAGTACGTCATGGTCGGCAGCATCACGCCGGCCGGCGGCCGCTTGCAGGTGCAATACGCGCTGCTTAACGTCAATACCCAGCAACAGGTGTTGACCGGCAGCGTCTCGGGCACTACCGACCAGTTGCGTGACATGGCCCACTTCATCTCCGATCAGTCGTTCGAGAAGCTGACCGGGATCAAGGGTGCGTTCTCCACGCGCATGCTCTACGTGACCGCCGAACGGGCCGGCACCAATGCCACCCGTTACACCCTGCAGCGTTCGGACTACGACGGCGCCCGTGCGGTGACCCTGTTGCAGTCGCGCGAGCCGATCCTGTCGCCACGCTACTCGCCCAACGGCCGCAACATTGCCTATGTATCGTTCGAACAGCGCCGTCCGCGGATCTTCCTGCAGAACGTCGACACCGGCCGCCGCGAGCAGTTGACCAACTTCGAAGGCCTCAACGGTGCCCCGGCGTTCTCGCCGGACGGCAATCGCCTGGCGCTGGTGCTGTCCAAGGACGGCAACCCGGAGATCTACGTGATGAACCTGGCGTCGCGCGCGCTGACCCGCGTGACCAACAGCCCGGCCATCGACACCGAACCCTTCTGGGGCAAGGATGGTTCGACCCTGTACTTCACGTCGGACCGTGGCGGCAAGCCACAGATCTACAAGACCAGCACATCCGGTGGCGCCAATGCCGAGCGTGTGACGTTCGTGGGCAACTACAATGCCAACCCGAAACTTTCGGCTGACGAAAAGACCCTTGTAATGATCCATCGGCAAGATGGTTTCACCAATTTCAAGGTGGCGGCGCAGGACCTGGAGCGCGGAAGCGTAAAGATCCTCACAGATTCAACTCTTGATGAGTCGCCTACTGTTGCGCCCAACGGCACCATGGTAATCTACGCCACCCGCCAGCAGGGCCGGGGAGTCTTGATGCTCGTGTCGCTAAACGGCCGCGTGAGGCTCCCGCTTCCTACCGCTCAAGGCGAAGTCAGAGAACCGTCCTGGTCCCCTTACCTGAACTGACGCGGCGTAATACGTTGTACTTAACACATTGGGGTTCATTAGGAGTTTCACGATGGAAATGCTGAAGTTTGGTAAGTTCGCTGCGCTGGCCCTGGCCTTGTCCGTAGCTGTAGGTTGCTCGTCCAAAGGCGGCGAAGATGCCGGTCAAGGCGGCGCTGCTGTCGACCCTAACGCTGGTTACGGCGCAAACACCGGTGCCGTTGACGGTTCCCTGAGCGAAGAAGCTGCTCTGCGCGCTATCACCACGTTCTACTTCGAATACGACAGCTCGGACCTGAAGCCAGAAGCCATGCGCGCTCTGGACGTTCACGCCAAGGACCTGAAAGCCAACGGCGCTCGCGTCGTCCTGGAAGGTAACACCGACGAGCGCGGTACTCGCGAGTACAACCTGGCACTGGGCGAGCGTCGTGCCAAGGCTGTTCAGCGTTACCTGGTACTGCAAGGCGTTTCGCCAGCCCAGCTGGAACTGGTTTCCTACGGTGAAGAGCGTCCAGTGGCTACTGGCAACGACGAGCAGTCGTGGGCTCAGAACCGTCGCGTCGAACTGCGTAAGTAATTCGTCATGCGAACGTGCCGTCGTGCTGTAACTGTTCTGGCTTTCGCCCTGCCTGTGATGGCTTGGGGCGCGGTGCCTGTGGTCGATAGCAACAACAATGGAGGCTACGGTAACAGTGGCGCCGTTGGTGGCAGCTATCCGCCCTCAGGTTACGGTACGAACGGCGCCTCGGCCGGGACAGTCGCGCAAGCGCCTGTCTCGGCTCAGGGCGAGCTGTTCATGCAACTGCAGCAAATGCAGGAAGACATCGCACGTCTGCGAGGTCAGGTCGAAGTCCAGCAGAACGATATCCAGCGCCTGAAACAGGAAGGGCTCGAGCGGTATCAGGAACTCGATCGTCGGATTGGCTCGGGGGTTGCACCTGCACCCAGTGCCCAACCGGATAATTCTTCAGCCAGCGGCGCGTCTAGCGGCGCTGGTGCTTCATCGGCTGCCGGGCAGTCGTCCGCAGGCGCAGAGCCTGGCGATCCGGCCAAGGAGAAGCTGTATTACGATGCAGCCTTCGACCTGATCAAGGCCAAGGATTTCGACAAGGCCAGCCAGGCCTTCGCCGCGTTTCTGCGCAAATACCCGAACAGCCAGTATGCGGGCAATGCCCAGTACTGGCTGGGCGAGGTCAACCTCGCCAAGGGTGACCTGCAGGGCGCAGGCCAGGCTTTCGCCAAGGTCAGCCAGCTCTATCCCAAGCACAACAAGGTGCCGGATTCGCTCTACAAGCTGGCCGACGTCGAGCGCCGCTTGGGCCATACCGACCGAGTCAAAGGCATTCTGCAGCAGGTTGTGACCCAATATCCGGGCACGTCCGCTGCGCAGTTGGCGCAGAAAGACCTGCAAAGATTGTGAAGCCTGCCATGTGATTCGAAGAAACCCGCGCCTGTCGTGGGTTTTTTCGTTAGAATTTGCCGCCATTTTATGAACACGCTTCCTGAGGCCGCGCGATCGCGGGCCGCCTGAAGTGCCCAACGGAGGCGGTCAGCCTGTTTCGCTGTCACGCCCGTGGACCCTATGCAAGACACACTACGTATTACCGAAGTCTTCTACTCGTTGCAGGGTGAGACGCGGACCGCCGGCTTGCCCACGGTTTTCGTGCGCCTGACCGGTTGCCCTTTGCGCTGCCAATATTGCGACAGCGCCTACGCGTTCAGTGGGGGAGCCCAGCGCACGCTCGATTCGATCATGGAACAGGTGGCCAGCTACAAGCCTCGCTATGTATGCGTCACCGGAGGCGAGCCATTGGCTCAGCCCAATGCCATCCCGTTGATGCAGCGGCTTTGCGATGCCGGCTATGAAGTTTCCGTGGAAACCAGCGGCGCACTCGACATCAGCGCGGTCGACACCCGCGTCAGTCGCGTGCTCGACTTGAAGACACCGGGTTCTCTCGAAGTCCATCGCAACCGTTACGAGAACATCGAGCTGCTGACCCGCAACGACCAGGTCAAGTTCGTCCTGTGCTCGCGCGAGGACTATGACTGGGCCGTGTCCAAGCTGATTCAGTACGGGCTGGACGGTCGTGCCGGCGAAGTGCTGTTCTCGCCGAGCAAGGATCAACTGCGCGCTACCGATCTGGCCGACTGGATCGTGGCCGACAACCTGCCGGTGCGCCTGCAGATTCAGCTGCACAAACTTCTTTGGAACGACGAGCCGGGGCGCTGAGATGAACCATACCCAACACGAGAAAAAGGCAGTCATTCTGCTTTCCGGCGGCCTGGATTCCGCCACTGTCGTGGCGATGGCCAAAGCCCAGGGCTACGCCTGCTATACCATGAGCTTCGACTATGGCCAGCGCCATCGGGCCGAACTCGATGCCGCGGCACGTGTGGCTCGGGACCTGGGCGTGATACAGCACAAGGTCATCGGGCTCGACCTGGATGGCATGGGCGGCTCGGCACTGACCGACACCTCGATCGATGTGCCGGAGACCTTGGGTGAGGGCATCCCGGTCACCTACGTTCCAGCTCGCAACACGGTGTTTCTGTCATTGGCCCTGGGTTGGGCCGAGGTGCTCGAAGCGCGCGACATCTTCATTGGCGTCAATGCGGTGGACTATTCGGGCTATCCGGATTGTCGGCCCGAGTTCATCGAGGCTTTCGAGCGCCTGGCCAACCTGGCCACCAAGGCGGGAGTGGAAGGCAATGGCTTCACCATACAGGCACCGCTGCAGAACATGAGCAAGGCCGACATCGTCAAGGCAGGTGTGGCGCTGGGTGTGGACTATGGCCTGACAGTGTCGTGCTACCAGGCCGATGATCAGGGGCAGGCCTGTGGCAAGTGCGACAGCTGCCGCTTGCGTGCCGAGGGCTTCGCTGCGGCAGGTGTGAGCGATCCGACACGCTATTTTTGATTTATTTTCTGTAGGGTGTTGAATTACCAAAAGAATTCGGTATTATACGCCCCACGAAACGGGTCGTTAGCTCAGTTGGTAGAGCAGTTGGCTTTTAACCAATTGGTCGTAGGTTCGAATCCCACACGACCCACCATTTCGAAACCCGCAGCTTGCAAAGGCTGCGGGTTTTTTTATGCCTGTGATTCGGTGGTTGTGGCTGCACCGTCTATAAGCCTTTCTATAAGGCTTTGCTAACGGCTGGTTTCTCTGTAGCCTGCGCCAGCCCTCAAAAGCCTCACGAAAGCCAGGGCATATACTCCCAGGCCTTGTCGGCCCGGCCTATACTCGACTCTCGCGCATCAGCGCCCGCAGGTCTTGCCCCATGACGCAGATATCCGAACGCCTTCTGGTCCAGGCTCACCTGGATGCCAAGCAGCCCCGGCCACTGACACCGGAACAGGAAGCCGACTACCGTGCCGCCATCGCCGCCGAGCTCAAGGCTCAGGATGCGGTCCTGGTTGCCCACTACTACTGCGATCCCGTGATCCAGGCATTGGCCGAGGAAACCGGTGGCTGCGTCTCCGACTCGCTGGAGATGGCGCGCTTTGGCAATCAGCATCCGGCCCGAACGGTGCTGGTGGCAGGTGTCAGGTTCATGGGCGAGACGGCGAAGATTCTCAATCCGGAAAAGCGTGTGCTGATGCCCACCCTGGAGGCGACCTGTTCGCTGGACCTGGGTTGCCCGGTGGACGCGTTCTCGGCCTTCTGCGACCAGCATCCCGAACGCACCGTGGTGGTTTACGCCAATACTTCGGCTGCGGTGAAAGCCCGTGCCGATTGGGTCGTGACGTCGAGTTGCGCGCTGGAGATCGTCGAAAGCCTGATGGACAACGGCGAGAAGATCATCTGGGCACCCGACAAGCACCTGGGCAACTATATTCAGACCCACACCGGCGCGGACATGTTGATGTGGGACGGTGCCTGCATCGTTCACGAGGAGTTCAAGGCGCGGCAGTTGGCCGACATGCGGGCGCTGTACCCCGACGCCGCGATTCTGGTGCATCCCGAGTCGCCGGCCGAAGTGATCGCTCTGGCGGACGCCGTGGGTTCGACCAGCCAACTGATCGCCGCCGCCCGAACACTGCCGCAGCAGACCCTGATCGTGGCCACCGACCGCGGTATCTTCTACAAGATGCAGCAGGCAGTTCCCGGCAAGACCTTGATCGAGGCCCCTACGGCCGGCAACGGTGCCGCCTGTCGCAGTTGTGCGCATTGCCCGTGGATGGCCATGAACACCCTGCAGCGCACCTTGGAATGCCTGCGCGCGGGCAGCAACGAAATCACTGTGGATGCGGCGCTGATTCCCCAGGCCATTCGGCCGCTCAAGCGCATGCTGGACTTTACCCAGGCCGCGCGCCTGAAGCTGGCCGGCAACGCCTGATCAGAGGCTTTTGCCCAGCGCGACCACAGGCCGTTCGGACTTCGCCAGCTCAAGCTTCGGCAACTCTGGCCGCGGACGGCCCAGTCGTTTGTTCAGTTCCAGCCATTCGGCCAGGGCCAGCATCAGGCCCGCGCCCACCAGCGCACTTGCGATCTGCATCGCCAGCTGGTCGTCGGCCAGGGCATTGGCCATGTCGGCCAACGGTGCCAGCACCACGCTGAGGCAGAAGACCTCGAGCGAATAACGTCCCATCAGCGCAACCTTGCGTGCCAGCAGATGATTCACCCACTCGCCCTGGGGTATCAGCTTGGCCACGCAGTAGGCCAGGGCCACGAAGTGCAAAAGCCGTGACGGCGAGAGGTTGGTCTTGTCGATGGGGTAGAGCAGTTCGCCAAACCAGCCGGGCATCAGCGCCTCGTGCAGCACCGGCCAGCGCCAGCCCAGGGCGACCAGCGCGCTGAATGTCACCAGTGTGGCGCACGCGAGAAACAGCGGCTGGCGGCCCAACGGGCGTGCCACCGCGACTGGCGCGCGTGCCGCATGCAGCGCCGTGGCGCCACCCAGTACGAACAGCACTTGCCAGGCCAAGGGGTTGAAATACCACAGGCCGTTGTCGTGCGCCGGGATGTTCCAGCCCAGCCATTGCACTGCCAGGTACAACACTAGCGACAAGCCGATGGCTTGCGCTGGCCGCTTGATCAGCAGTGGCAGGACGATCGGCAGGCCGAGCAGCAACACGATGTACAGCGGCAAAGGGTCCATCAGGTTGGGTTTGAAGCGCAGCAGCAGTTCGTCGACCATGGCCTGTTGCGGGTTGGAGACGAAATAGGTGAGGTTCATTTCCTGGATCATGTCGCGCGTTTCGACGTGATTGTTGGCAACGAAAATGATGCCCATCAGCACCGCCAGGAGGAAGATGTGCACCACGTACAACACCCAGGCGCGGCGCAGTATGCGCACCGTGGCGACCAGGTAGCCGTCGCGCAGGGCGATCTTGCCGTAGGCCAGCACGGCTGCGTAGCCGGCGAGAAACACGAACACCTCCGCCGCATCGCTGAAGCCGAAGTTGCGCAGCGTGAAGCTGGCCAGTGGGTTTTGCGGTATGTGATCCCAGAAAATGAAGATCAACGCCAAACCTCGATAGAAATCGATCCGATGGTCTCGATCGTTAGTCATGGCGACAGGCTCTTGCGAATAGGAAGGATGTAGTAGGGATTGGGCGCCGGGCATTACGGTTCCGTATCGGCGGCCATTATCGATCAGCGGCGCGGAGGTTGGCCGGTTTCGCAACGAATTGCAAAAGTTTGGCTATTACGGAATGTCACAAGGCTGAGTTGACGCAGCCCTTGTGGTCGCGGCGCAAGCTGTGTCCGGCCTCACCGCTTTCAGGCTCACCGTGCGCACCCATGACGCGGCTTGCGCCGCTGCTACAGGGATGGGTGGATCAGTTGTCGGCGCACTTCCGTGGTTTCTTCGCTCCAGTACACCGGTTTGCCTGCAATCAACGCCGCCACCGGCAGCCCATCGCGGTACAGCACGCGGTTGCCCGGCAGCGCCGGCACACTTTTCTGGATCTGCAGGGGGTCGGCTCCGGGCAGTGGCAGCAGGGTACCGACCAGGTTCAACGGGTCGCTGGCCGTGATCGATACCAGGGTGCCATCGACCGGTCGCTTGCGCACCTCGCGCAGGGCTGGGATGGCCTCGGGCAGTGCGAACTGCTCACCGGACAAACCATCGATGAAACGCCCCCCGCGGATCTGCCCGCGTGCCTCCAGGCGCTGCAGCGCGCGCAACAGGTCGCGCCAGCTGGGCAGCCAGTCGGCTTCGCGTTGCAGCAGACGCCAGAACACCACGCCGTAGCGGCGCAGCAGCACCAGCGCGACCTGTTCCACGGCTTCATCGGGCGCGCAACCGGGCGCCTGCAGCAGAGCCCAGCGGCCGGCATCGTCCATGCCACCGATGAACGCGCCACGACCGCGGCGACTGCTGCGCGCCTGGCGTTTGCCGGCCGGGGTGATCAGCGCGCGCAGGCCGGCGAAACTGTCGGCATTCACGCGACCCGCGGCGACCAGCTCCTGCAGGGCGTTCTCGGCTTCGGTGCGCAGCAGGCGTGTCTGGTGGACCAAGTCGTCGAAAAACATGGCGCCTTGCGCGGCCAGGGTCTGCTCCAGCTTCTGCGCACGCATGGACAGTTCCTGCGGCTGCACTGCCGCAGCCAGGCTGCGCCACAAAGGCAGGCGCGCGCGCGGCAGCAGCACGATCGGCGTGTTGCGCAGGGTCGCACCCTTGCCACTGCTGGCCAGCCGCGCCCAGACCGTCTTGCCGCTGCGGCTGGCGCGGTCCAGCCACGACGGATCGTATCCGCGCAGTCGAGCCGGCAGCAGGTCGTTCTCCCAGGCGCTGGCCGGCGCGCTGTAGCCTTCGAGCTGGTCGAGCAAGCGGCTCATTGCCGCTTCGCCTTGCAGGCGCGTACCGGGCGCGAGGCACTGCCAGTCGAGGAGGAAGCGCATGAACACTTGCAGGCTGACCGGTTCGATCTCGCGGCGCAGACGCTTCACCGTGTAGCGGTGGATGCGCGCCAGCAGGTGCCGTTCGCACCAGTGGGTTTCCTCGAGGTGTGCGATAAACCGGCCACGCATGACGTAGCCCTGGTTTTCCAACACAAGCAGGGCTTGTTCGACGAGCGCGGGATGCAGGTTCAGCGGGGCGGCGATTTCACCCAGCCGCTGCGGGCCGAACCCGCTCAAGCGAGCGCGGATCAGTTCCACTGTCGCTTCCTGCTTCGTCCACGTCTGCGCCAGGTGCGCGGGCATCCGCAATGCTGGCGACAGCTCGATACCCCCATAGATGGCCTGCAGGCAGGCCACCCGTTCCAGGGCCAGCCACAGGTGGCTGCCGTCGCCCAGGGTCAGGCGTGCCGCGCGACCTGTACCGGCCAGGGCCTTCAACAGCGGTAGCTCGCTGGCCCCAACCTCGCGTTCGGCCAATGCGCCCAGGCTCATCAACGCCTCGTGCATCTCGTCATTGCTGACAGGGGAGGGCCATGCTTCGGCGGCCACTGCCGCGATGGCATCCTTGTCCAGTTCGCCCATGTCGTCCGCTGTGCGCGGTTCGTCCCAGCGCCGGTTGAGCACCGCCTGGGTACGTCGCTCTTCCAGCGGAGCGTCGTCGAGAAACGCATAGGGCCTGGCATTGAGGATCGCTGCCGCCAGTGGCGAAGGGCGGGGCAGATCACGCTGGATGACGCTGATCTGACCGGTTTCGATGCGCCGCAGCAGGGCCAGCCAGCCCTCGCTGTCCATGGCGTCGTGCAGGCAGTCGTCGAGGGTTTGCGCGACCAGCGGGTGGTCGGGAATCTCCCGTTCGCCAACGATGTTCTCCAGGCAGGCGATCTGGTCGGGGAATACCGTGGCGATCAGGTCCTCGCTTTTCATTCGCTGCAGCTGCGGGGCCACCTTGCGTCCGCCACTGTAGCGGGGCAGAGCCAGGGCCGTAGCGGCGTTCCAGCGCCAGCGTACGCCGAACAGCGGAGCGTCGAGCAGCGCCTGGGTCAATATCGACTCGGCACTGTTGCTGTGCAGGTAGTGCCAGACGTCCTCCAAGGCGAAGCTGTGGCTGGTTGACAGGGATAGCACGATGGCATCTTCACTGGCTGCCGCTTGCAGCTCGAAATTGAACGTGCGACAGAACCGCTTGCGCAGGGCCAGGCCCCAGGCCCGGTTGATGCGGCTGCCGAATGGCGTGTGGATGACCAGCTGCGTGGCACCCGAGGCATCGAAGAAACGCTCCATGATCAGCGTGTCCTGGGACGGCAGCGCGCCAAGCGCCTCGCGCGTACGGGAGAGATAATCGAGCAATTGCCCAGCGCTGTCCTGGGCCAGGTCGAGCGCGTCCTGCAGCCACGGCAGCACGGGCTCGGGTAGCCCGTCACTGAGCGCCAGGCGTTGGTCTATCGAGGCCTGCAGGCGCGCCACGCCCGCCGACAGCTCGGCGCTGCGTCCGGGCATCTCCCCGAGCCAGAAGGGGATGTTCGGCGCCTGACCGTGGGCATCTTCGACCCGTACCTTGCCGCCTTCGATGCGCAGGATGCGGTAGGAGCGATTGCCCAGCTGGAAGATGTCGCCAGCGAGGCTTTCCACGGCAAAATCCTCGTTGACGCTGCCGATGCTCAACGCCTGGGGCTCCAGCAGCACCGCATAGTCGGCGTTGTCGGCTATGGCGCCTCCGCTGGTGACCGCAGTCAACTTGCTGCCGCGCCGGCCGCGCAGGCTCTGGGTGACTGCATCACGGTGCAGATAGGCGGCGCGCACGCCCTGACGCCCGCTGTAACCTTCGGCCAACATGCGCAGCAACGCTTCATAGCGCGTGTCGTCCAAGGCCGCATAGGGCGTTGCCTGACGGAACATCTGCAGCAACGCCTGCTCCGGCCATTCCTGGCAGCTGACCTCGGCGATGATCTGCTGGGCCAGTACGTCCAGCGGCGCCTGGGGAATGCGCAGGATATCCAGTTCGCCGCGCCGCACGCAGTCCAGCAACGCTACGCATTCGATCAGGTCATCCCGAGAAATTGCAAACAGGCGGCCCTTGGGAATACCGCCGACGTGGTGGCCGGAACGGCCCACCCGCTGTAGAAACGCTGAAATGGAGCCGGGCGAGCCGATCTGGCAGACCAGGTCTACGTCACCGATGTCGATGCCCAGCTCCAGCGAGGCCGTGGCGACCAGCACCTGCAGGTCGCCACGCTTGAGCCGTTGTTCGGCATCCAAGCGCTGCTCCTTCGCCAGGCTGCCATGGTGGGCCGCCACTTGCTCGCGCCCGAGCCGCTCGCTCAGATGGCGCGCCAGACGCTCGGCCAGGCGCCGGGTATTGACGAACACCAGGGTGGTCCGGTGCGCCTGGGCAAGCTCGGCCAGGCGGTTGTAGACCAACTCCCAGACGTCATTGGGCATGACCGCCGCCAGCGGCACCGCGGGCACTTCGATGGCCAGGTCGCGGGGGCGGGCGTGACCGATGTCGACGATCGAACACATCCGCTGCGCACCGACCAGGAACTGCGCCACCTGAGCGATCGGCTTTTGCGTGGCGGACAGGCCGATACGTCGCAGCGGCTTGCTGCACAGTGCCTGCAGACGCTCCAGGCTCAAGGCCAGATGGCTGCCACGCTTGCTGCCGGCCACTGCATGGATCTCATCGACGATCACCGTGCCGACATCCGCGAGCATGCGGCGGCCGGAGTCGGATCCGAGCAGCACATAGAGCGATTCGGGCGTGGTAACCAGGATGTGCGGAGGGTGCCGGCGCATGGCGGCCCGCTCTTTCTGCGGCGTATCGCCGGTACGTACCCCGGCGGTGAGGGTCAGCGCGGGCAGGTCCATGCCGGCCAATTGCTCGGCAATACCCTGCAGTGGACGTTGCAGGTTCAGCTGGATGTCGTTGGACAAGGCCTTGAGCGGTGAGACGTACAGCACCAGGGTGCGTCGCGGCAGCTCGCCTCCTTGCGCGAGGCCCAGCTGCACCAGCTCGTCGAGAACGGCCAGGAAGGCCGTCAGGGTCTTGCCCGAGCCGGTGGGTGCGGCGATCAGGGTCGAGTGGCCCTGCTGGATCAACGGCCAGGCCTGGGCCTGGGCGGGAGTGACGGCAGCAAATTGCCGGCGGAACCAGGCGCTTACTGCCGGATGGAAGTTGGCCAGTGCCGAATCGTGTTGTGCAGGTAGGTTCATGATCTATTGATGGGGAACGCGCAGCGAAGTTGCAACCGGCAGGGGGCCGCAGGTGCATTGCCGCAACCCACAAAAAAGGGCGACTCGCGTCGCCCTCGATCAAGCCCGTTGCATTCAACCGCGACGGCGCAGCGCTTCGATACGGTCTTCCAGTGGCGGGTGGGTCATGAGCAGGCCGGCCAGGCCATGCTTGAGTCCACCGTTGATGCCGAAGGCGTTCAGCGAGTCGGGCATCTGCACGGGAACGCCCTGCTCGGAGCGCAGGCGCTGCAGCGCACCGATCATCGCGTTGGTGCCGGCCAGCCGGGCACCGGCTTCGTCGGCGCGGAACTCACGGCGGCGCGAGAACCACATGACGATGACGCTGGCCAGGATACCCAGTACCAGTTCGGCGACGATGGTCGCGATGTAGTAGGCGATGCCCTGGCCTTGCTCGTTCTTGAAGATCACCTTGTCGACGAAATTGCCGATGATTCGAGCGAAGAACATCACGAAGGTGTTCACCACGCCCTGCACCAGCGCCAGGGTGACCATGTCGCCGTTGGCCACGTGGCCGATCTCGTGGGCCAGCACCGCCTTGACTTCGTCGGGGGAGAAACGCTCGAGCAGGCCCTGGCTGACGGCCACCAGGGCGTCGTTCTTGTTCCAGCCGGTGGCGAAGGCGTTGGCCTCGTAGGCCGGGAAGATGCCGACTTCGGGCATCTTGATGCCTGCCTCGCGCGACAGCTCCTCGACGGTCTGCAGCAGCCATTGTTCGTGACGGGTGCGCGGTTGGGTGATGATCTGCGTGCCGGTGCTCATCTTTGCCATCCACTTGGAGATGAACAGCGAGAACAGCGAACCGGCGAAGCCGAACACGGCGCAGAAGATCAGCAGCTGATTGAGGTTCAGATCCACCCCGTTGGCCGCCATGAACCCATTGAAGCCAAACAGGCTCAGGGTAATGCTGGCAATCAGCACAACCGCAAGGTTAGTGGCCAGAAACAGCAAGATGCGCATCATGGTTGTAACGTTCTCCTGACGGATAGAAGTGTTGCGTATGCGCTATATAAGGCCCGAGACCGGTCGATTCAACCGGGGGACTATTTCAAACTGTGTATATGCGCACGGACACTTGAATACGTTCGGTTTTTACTGGCGATAATTCTTCAGGAAGCGGCCGATGCGACCGATGGCCTGCTCGAGGTCGTCGACCCGCGGCAGCGTCACCACCCGGAAATGGTCTGGGTTGGGCCAGTTGAACGCCGTGCCCTGGACCACCAGCAGCTTTTCCGACAACAGCAGGTCGAGCACGAACTTCTCGTCGTTGAGGATCGGGCACACCTTGGGATCGATGCGCGGGAAGGCGTAGAGCGCACCCATGGGTTTGACGCAACTGACGCCGGGAATGTCGTTGAGCAGCTCCCAGGTGCGGTTGCGCTGTTCCAGCAGGCGACCGTTGGGCAGCACCAGGTCGTTGATGCTCTGGTAGCCGCCCAGCGCGGTCTGGATCGCGTGCTGGCTCGGCACGTTGGCGCACAGGCGCATGTTGGCGAGGATGTCGATGCCTTCGATGTAGCTCTGGGCGTTGTGCTTGGGCCCCGAAATGGCGATCCAGCCGGAACGGAAACCGGCCACGCGGTAGGATTTGGACAGGCCGTTGAAGGTCAGGCACAACAGGTCCGGGGCCAGCGAGGCGGTGCAGATGTGTACGGCGTCGTCGTAGAGGATCTTGTCGTAGATCTCGTCGGAAAACACCACGAGGTTGTGCTGGCGAGCGATTTCCAGCATGCCCAGCAGCACTTCCCTGGAATACACGGCGCCGGTGGGGTTGTTCGGATTGATGATCACCATGGCCTTGGTGTTGGGGGTGATCTTGGCCTTGATGTCGTCCAGGTCTGGCCACCAGTTGGCCTGCTCGTCGCAGAGGTAGTGCACGGCATGGCCACCTGCAAGGCTGACCGAGGCTGTCCACAGCGGGTAGTCGGGCGCCGGGATCAGTACTTCGTCGCCATTGTTGAGCAGGGCCTGCAGCGACATGACGATCAGCTCGGAGACGCCGTTGCCCAGGTAGATGTCCTCGATGCCGACCCCTTCCACCTGCTTCTGCTGGTAGTACTGCATGACCGCCTTGCGCGCACTGAACAGCCCCTTGGAGTCGCTGTAGCCTTGGGCGGTGGGCAGGTTGCGGATGACATCCTGAAGAATTTCCACGGGTGCCTCGAAACCGAACGGCGCCGGGTTGCCGATGTTCAGCTTGAGGATGCGGTGGCCTTCCTCTTCCAGGCGCTTGGCGTGCTTGAGCACCGGCCCGCGGATGTCATAGCAGACGTTGGCGAGCTTGTTCGATTTGCTGAACTGCATGGTGAGGTCCCGAAAGATGGCAAGGCCCGCGCCGGCCCTGATGATGAAAAAAACGATTCGCTGCAACGCGGGTGACAGATTGCTGTCCAAAGGCGCAATCATACGTGCCGCCTGATCGTTGCAAAAGACACAGATCGGGCTTTTTGAACTGCCGAGGTGTACCGATGGGCAAGCTCACGCGAAGCGAAGAAGAATGGAAGAAAATGCTCGATCCCGAGCAGTACAATGTGTGTCGCCTGAGCGCGACCGAGCGGCCTTTCACGGGCAAGTACAACGACTTCAAGGGTGACGGCATCTTCACCTGCGTCGGCTGCGAAGAGCCGTTGTTCGACTCGCGCAGCAAATTCGATTCCGGCTGCGGCTGGCCGAGTTTCTCCGCACCGATCGGCGAGCAGGCGATGGTCGAGATCCGCGATACCACCCACGGCATGGTCCGTACCGAGGTCAAGTGCGCCACGTGCGACTCGCACCTGGGTCACGTGTTTCCCGACGGCCCGGCCCCGACCGGCCTGCGCTACTGCATCAACTCGGTGTGCCTGGACTTCCAGCCGCGGGCCGACCAGCCGGCATGACCTCTGACAAGAAAGCGACCATGAGCAAAGATCTTCTTTCCATCCCGTGCATCACCCTGGACGGCCAGCACAAGACCATCGGCGATTTCGCCGGCAAGGTCCTGCTGGTGGTCAATACGGCCAGCCAGTGTGGCTTTACGCCACAGTACAAGGGGTTGGAGGAGCTGTGGCAGACGTATCGCAAGCAGGGCCTGGTGGTGCTGGGGTTTCCCTGCAACCAGTTCGGCAATCAGGAGCCCGGCGATACCCTGGACATCGTGCAGTTCTGTGAAAAGAACTTCGGCGTGAGCTTCCCGATGTTTCGCAAGATCGATGTCAACGGCGACCTGACCCATCCGCTGTTCGTGCAGCTCAAAAAGCGCGCACCGGGGCTGTTCGGGTCGGAGAAGGTGAAATGGAATTTCACCAAGTTCCTGGTGGCGCCCGACGGCAGCGTCAAGCGCTTCGCGCCGTTGACCAAACCCGCCGCGCTGGCCCACGAGATCGAAATGGCGCTGCGCTGAACCTGGTTGCTATTCAGGTACCCACTGGTCGATCAGCATGACCAGTTCCTCTCGACGGAACGGCTTGGCCAGATAGTCGCTCATGCCCGCCGCGCGGCAGCGCTCGCGTTCTTCGGGCATGGCATTGGCCGTCAGCGCAACGATCGGCAGCTGCGGCCAGCGCCCGCTTCGACGAATCTGCCGGCTGGCTTCGTAGCCATCCATGACCGGCATGTTGCAGTCCATCAGCACCAGGTCGAACTCGTGCTTTTCCAGCTCGCTGAGTGCCTCGCCACCGTGCGCGGCCACGGTGACCTCGCACCCCAGCTTGCTCAGCATGCCTTTGGCCACCAGCTGATTCACCGGGTTGTCCTCCACCAGCAGGATGCGTGCCCGCCGTTGCGCGCTGCGCCGGTTGGCCAAGTGGTCGAGCGCGGTGGGTTCGTCACCCACCAGGCTGCGGCGCAACGCCTGATACAGTGCATTGCGTGCCAGCGGCCGGGCTTGTTGCTGCAACGGCATCAGCGCGTTGGCCTGCTCGGTGGGCAGGAAGTTGCCGTAGGCGGTCACCAGCAGAATCGGTGCCTGGATACCGGGACGCAGGCCGAACAGGCAGTCCAGGCTGTCGGTGACGACCAGGTCTGGAGTGATACCGGTAAGGTCCGCGCCCAGGTCGTAGCGCTGGTAATCGATGCCCCATAGCGGCAGCAGATCGTGCAACAGCTCTGCCAGGCCGCTGCCGGCGTGCCCGACCAGCAACACCTGGCCACGCAGCAACGGCGGAACGTAGGCCGGACTGTGCGCTATGAGCGGCAGGTCGGCATAGAACTGGCTGCCGAAACCGGCTTCCGAGCTGATGCTCAGGCGCCCCTGCATGGCCTCGCAAAGGTTGTTGGTCAGGGCCAGGCCCAGGCCCGTGCCGCCGAACTGCCGGGTGATGCCGGCGCCGGCCTGGGTGAAGGGCTGGAAGATCTTGACCTGCGCTTCCTGGGCGATACCGATCCCGGTGTCACTGACTTCGATGCGCACGCCACCCGGACGGGTATAGAGGCGCACGTCGACGCGGCCGAAGCGGGTGAATTTCAATGCGTTGGACAACAGGTTGCTGACGATCTGCCGCACCCGGGTCGGGTCGCCCAGGACCAGGGCGGGAAAGTGCGGATCGATCAGGCAGGTCAGCTCGACGCTGGGCGCCGCGTTCTGCGACAGCAGGTTGGCGGTGTCTTCGATCAGGGCGCCGAGGTCGAAGGGGATGCGCTCCAGCTCCAACTGGCCGGCGTCGAACTTGGAAAGGTCGAGGATATCGTTGAGCAACTCGACCAGCACCTTGCCCGAGTCGTGCGCGATGGAAAGTTGCTGACGCTGCTCGGCGTTGAGCGGGCTGTCCAGCGACAGGGCAATCATGCCCAGCAGGCCGTTGAGCGGGGTACGAATCTCATGACTCATGTTGGCCAGGAAGGAGGCGCGCGCCTGGGCCATGTCCAGGGCCGTGCGGCGGGCCTTTTCCAATTCTTCGTTGGACATGCTCAGGCGCGTATTGCTGGCCTTGAGCTCGGTGGTCCGCGCCGACACGATGTTTTCCAGCTCACCCAGGTACTCGGTCAAGCGATTCTCGGCGCTGCGCCGCTGCTGGATCTCCGTGGCCATGCTGATGAACTGCTGGTTGGCGACCTTCACCAGCACGCCGATCTCGTCGTGCTCGTGGCCCGGCGGGTAGTCCAGGCGCGCGGGCTTGGGCTGGTGCGGATCGCTGCTGCTCAAGGCGCGGATGACCCGGTTGAGGGGCTTGGTCAGCATCAGGTAGAAAAACCCCAGCAGCATGCCGGTGAGCAGCGCCGTGCGCAGGAAGCCGCTGGCCAGGGTGATTTCGGCGCGGCGCAGGAAACGGTTGCCGATGGCGAAGGTGTCGACGCTCAGTTGCAGGGTGCCCAGGCGGTCGTTGGGCATGTGCGACAGAAACAGGGGGTCTTCGTACTGGCGCTGGGCGTCGAAGAGTATGTCGCTGAGGAAGCGGTAGCTGCTTTCCAGGCGCGGTCGCTGCACGCTGGCCAGCACGTTGCCGTTGTTGTCCGTCAGCCGCGCGCCGGTGATCGACTCCGACTGCAGCAGGCCCAGGGTGAGTTCCTTGGCGAGTTCGGCATCGATGTTGTAGGCGATGCGCGAAGCCGGGTTGTGACTGATTTCGAGCAGCGAGCGCATCTGCCGATCGATGGCTTCGTTGACATTGGAATAATCGATGCCGATCTGGATAACACTGAGCAAAGCCCCCAGAATGAAGCCGACCAGTACCGTCAGGCGTGCTTGTTTATAGGACAGCCGCTGGGTGAATTTTATATCCATGGGTACTGGGCCAATTTCCATTCCGTGCGCAGGGCCAAAGCATGGATCATGTGTGTGCGCCGCAGCGTGCGACGGCATGTCCGCCTTGCCGAACCTTTTACACGCAACTTGCCTTGAGGAAAAGTCGTGGACTCTCGTTTGAATGCCTTTCTTGAGCGCGCCGAATCCGTGCTGGCGCGGCTCGAGCCGTTGCTGCCCGCGCTTCGCGGCGAAATCGACTGGAATCAGTGCCTGGCCGCGCGCTGGCAGCGTGAAGGCCGCAGCGGCTACCTGTTGCCGCTGGAGGTCAGCCTGGACATGCGTCTGAGCGACCTCATCGGTGTCGACCAGCAGCGCCAGCAGCTGGCGCGCAACACCCAGCAGTTTCTCGATGGCCACCCAGCCAACCATGCGTTGCTGTGGGGATCGCGCGGCACCGGCAAGTCATCGCTGGTGCGAGCGCTGCTTGCCGAACATGCGGGCGCAGGGCTGCGCCTGATCGAGATCGAGCGCGACCATCTGGCCGACCTGCCGCGGGTGGTCGAGCAGTTGCAGAAACTGCCGCAGCGTTTCGTGCTGTTTTGCGACGACCTTTCGTTCGAAGCGGGCGAGGGCGACTACCGGGTGCTCAAGAGCGTGCTCGACGGTTCCCTCGAGCAGGCGCCTGACAATGTGCTGCTGTATGCAACCTCCAACCGTCGCCATCTGGTCCCCGAGCATCAGAGCGACAACGAGAACTGGTCCCGGGTCGACGGCGAGTTGCACCCCAGCGAAGCGGTCGAAGACAAGATCGCTCTGTCCGACCGGTTTGGCCTGTGGCTGTCGTTCTATCCGTTCACCCAGGAGCACTTCCTGCGTGTGGTGGAGCACTGGATCGGCGAACTCGCTCGCGACAGCGGCCTGCAATGGTCGCGTGACGAGCAACTGGATATCCTTGCCGTGCGCTGGGCGACCGGACGGGGCAACCGCAACGGCCGCTGCGCCTATCAATTCGCCCGTTACTGGGTAGGCCTCAAACTGCTGGAGCAACAAGCATGATCGATTTGCACGCCGCAGGCGCGGGGCTGGAAGGCTACCGCATGCTGTGCGCTCAACTGCAATCGCTGTTGGCCGACGAGCGTGATTTCGTCGCCAATGCGGCGCAATTCTCGGCGTTTCTGTTCAACCAGGTCGACGACCTGAACTGGGCGGGCTTCTACCTCAACCGCAACGAGGAGCTGGTACTGGGGCCCTTCCAGGGGCAGGTGGCCTGCGTGCGCATTGCGTTTGGCCGTGGCGTCTGCGGGGCCGCTGCGGCGACCCGGCAGACCCAGCGGGTCGAGGACGTGCATGCGTTCCCCGGGCACATCGCCTGCGACAGCGCATCGAACAGCGAACTGGTGATTCCGCTGGTCAAGGACGGCGTGCTGATCGGCGTACTGGATCTGGACAGCCCACGTACTGCCCGCTTCAGCGAAGCGGACCAGCAGGGCCTGGAACAGCTGGCGGCGATCTTCCTCGAAGCGACCGACTGCAGCCGCTACTGAAGCGCCAGCCTGTTCAGTCGTAGTTGGTCTTCTTCTGGAACGGGTCTTCCTTCTCGTCGGCCTTCAAGCCGTCGGTGAGTTCGTTGACTTCGTTCCCGGTCGGCTCCATCTGGCTGAGCACCATGGCATTGGTGCGCTTGAGCATCTTCTGCAAGTACTCCAGCTGCTCTTGGTAGAGCGCAGCGTCGGGCTGACCCTTGAGGTATTGCACGCCCCGCTCGAATGCCAGCCGCGCGCGGCCCGGCTGGCCCTCTCCCAGCAGTTGCTGGCCCAGGTTGTTGAAGAATTCGATGTGCAGCAGGACCAGAATGCTGCGGATCTCGCGGCCCCAGTGCTTGGTTTCGGCCGGGTTGAGAAAGCCCTCCTGAGCGGCACGCGTGACCTGCGCATGCAAAGCTTCGAGCAGAAAGCGTACTTCCTTGGCCTGGTCTTCGGTCAGGATCGGGAAGGGCGGATTGCCGATTGCAATGTCATCGCCCTTGGCGATCTCACCGTGCAACTCTTCAAGGCGCGTCTTGAGCGGCGCGTTCTGCCTGTCGAGCAGCAACAGGCGCTGGCTGATGTTCAGCTCCAGCCGGGTAAGCAGTTGCTTGAGAGCAGGGGTCATCAGCTGGCCGGGGAACGTCTCGCCGATGCGCCCGCAGCGGCGCAGGCGGTCGGTGAGCTCGAGCTTGTCGCGCGCCTTGGCCAGCTTGTTGCTCTCGACCATGTTGTTGAGCAGGCCGATGACGATAAGGATGGCGATCCCCGTTACGATGAACAGGGTGATCATGAGTGGAGTCACCGGGGAGCTCTCGAGGTTGAGTGAGGTTGAAGTGTAGGGCCGGTCTGCCGACACCGATAGCACAACACGCTGCAACGCATTTATAGAGGTACCAGCGCTGTCCGTCGCAACTATGGCTTTGTGCTATTACTGCTGTCAAAAGCTTATTCATCTCCACGTGTCTCGCTGCTTCATCAGCACGCCCGGCTGGCCCGCAAAGCACGGTGAAGTCATTGATTTAAATAAATTTATAACAGGGGGTTGACGACCCTCGAAAGCATCCATAGAATGCGCGCCACTTGCAGCGTAAAGCACACAGCGAAGCGCGGTAGGGAGTGAAGTTGTAGCGTGTCCCCTTCGTCTAGTGGCCTAGGACACCGCCCTTTCACGGCGGTAACAGGGGTTCGAGTCCCCTAGGGGACGCCATTGCGGGAATAGCTCAGTTGGTAGAGCACGACCTTGCCAAGGTCGGGGTCGCGAGTTCGAGTCTCGTTTCCCGCTCCAGTTTAAGCAGTGTGGCCTTCGGGCGGCACTGAGTGAAACCAGCACCCAGTCTTCGGACATGGGTCTGGGCGCCGGAATACACACCATGTGTTTCGGTCAGCGTGTCCCCTTCGTCTAGTGGCCTAGGACACCGCCCTTTCACGGCGGTAACAGGGGTTCGAGTCCCCTAGGGGACGCCATTGCGGGAATAGCTCAGTTGGTAGAGCACGACCTTGCCAAGGTCGGGGTCGCGAGTTCGAGTCTCGTTTCCCGCTCCAGTTTAAGCAGTGTGGCCTTCGGGCGGCACTGAGTGAAACCAGCACCCAGTCTTCGGACATGGGTCTGGGCGCCGGAATACACACCATGTGTTTCGGTCAGCGTGTCCCCTTCGTCTAGTGGCCTAGGACACCGCCCTTTCACGGCGGTAACAGGGGTTCGAGTCCCCTAGGGGACGCCATTTCGGGAATAGCTCAGTTGGTAGAGCACGACCTTGCCAAGGTCGGGGTCGCGAGTTCGAGTCTCGTTTCCCGCTCCAGTTTAAGCAGTGTGGCCTTCGGGCGGCACTGAGTGAAACCAGCACCCAGTCTTCGGACATGGGTCTGGGCGCCGGAATACACACCATGTGTTTCGGTCAGCGTGTCCCCTTCGTCTAGTGGCCTAGGACACCGCCCTTTCACGGCGGTAACAGGGGTTCGAGTCCCCTAGGGGACGCCATTTGCGGGAATAGCTCAGTTGGTAGAGCACGACCTTGCCAAGGTCGGGGTCGCGAGTTCGAGTCTCGTTTCCCGCTCCAAATTCAATGAAAACGCCGCTCAGAGATGAGCGGCGTTTTTGTTCGTGTGTGATTTATGAGTCATGCACCGTGGCGTGCCTTTCGCGGCCGATGACCGCTCCTACGCAGTAGCGAGCCGACCGTAGGAGCGGTCAGCGGCCGCGAAGGGTTCACTGCGGGCTGTCAGGCTGAACCCGGCGCCGATGGGGGATGTCGTCGTCGGCAATCAATACCCGTTCCATTGCCCGCGGGAAATCACCGTAGTTGTACACCGGGTAATGCAATGCCCCACGGTTGTCCCAGAACGCTACATCTCCGGCTTGCCACTTGAAGCGCACCTGGTACTCAGGGTTGCTCACTTCCTTGAGCAACAGGCCGACGATCTCGCGGCTTTCCTCCAGTGACAGACCCAGAATCTGCGGTGACATCGAAAAGTTGATGAACAACGCATCTTCGCCCGTCTCCGGATGCGTACGCACCAGTGGGTGCGCGACGATCGGGTAGTTGTAGCCGACCTTGTCCAGCGCAGGTTTGAAGTTGTGGGTGACGAAGGCATTGTCGATGCGCTCGCGCAGGGCCGCCGGCAGGCTGCGGTACACCAGGCCGGTGTCGGCCCAGAGCGTGTCGCCGCCGGTTTCGGGCAGCGACACCGCGCGTAGCACGGCGCCGAAGGTGGGTTTGAGCATCCAGCTGGTATCGGTATGCCAACGGCCCTTGCGGGCGTCGCCGTAACGGTCGCGGGCTTCACTTCCCAGAATCAGGTGGGCGTTGGGACGCTCGTGGTCCTGCTTCTGGGTGGTCGGATGCTGGTACAGCTCGCCGAACTGACGGGCGAACGCCAGTTGCTGGGCGGTATCGATGTGCTGGTCACGGAAGAACAACACTTTGTGCTTGAGCAGCAAGGCACGTATTTCATCACGGGCGTGCGCGTCGAGTGGACGTCGCAGATCCACGCCCTCGATCTGCGCGCCGATGGTAGGCTCCAGCGCAGTGGCGCGGATCGCCGTGGCAGGGCGCGGTATTTTTTCGGCAAACATGGCAGATGTCCTTTGCAATCGAGTGCCGGAGCCCACGGCCACGGCGGGTGGGGAAAGGGAATTCAGGCCACTTCTTCGTTGCGGCGCGCGGTTGCGTTGCGATTGGTCGGCACCTCGAGGCCGAGGCTGTCGCGCAGGGTCAGGCCGGGGTATTCGGTGCGCAACAGTCCGCGTTGCTGAAGGATCGGCACCACGTAGCGGGTGAAGTATTCAAGGCCGTTGGGCAACAGCGAGTTGATGATGAAGCCATCGGCGGCGTGACCCTCGAACCAGGCTTGCACCGCGTCGGCGACTTCTTCTGGCAGGCCGACGAAATCCCGGTCGGGCTTGGCGAAGCGCAGCGCCACTTGGCGCAAGGTCAGGTTCTCTTCACGGGCCACGTGCTTGATACGCTCGGACGTACCTTTGTGGCTGTTGGCGCCCAGGTCGCCCAGATCGGGGAAGGCCGCGTCCAGGTCATGCCCGTTGAAGTTGTAGTCGTTGAACGGGCGGCCGAGGGCGACGATGGCGTCTTCGATGCCCACCAGGTCTGCAGCTTCCTGATAGCGGCGCTCGACCTCGTCGCGGTCCCGGCCCACGATCGGGCTGATGCCGGGCAGGATGAACAGTTTGTCCGGGTTGCGACCGGCCTTCGCAGCACGTTGCTTGAGGTCTTGGTAATAGGCGTGCGACTCGGTGAACGACTCGTGCCGGCAGAAGATCGCATCGGCGTTCTGCGCCGCGAATGTACGGCCGTCTTCGGAAACGCCGGCCTGGAAGATCACCGGTTGACCCTGGCGCGAGCGGGCGATGTTCAGGGGTCCCTTGACCTGGAAGAATTCGCCCTGATGGTTCAGTGCGTGCAGCTTGCTGCGGTCGAAAAACTCGCCGGTGGCCTTGTTGCGGGTAAAGGCGTCGTCTTCCCAGGAATCCCACAGCCCCTTGACCACATCCACGTGCTCCCGGGCGATGCGGTAGCGAACGGCATGGGGCGGGTGCTCGGCCTTGCTGAAGTTGTCGGCGGTGCCGGACAGCCAGGAGGTGACCACGTTCCAGCCGGCGCGCCCGCCACTGATGTGGTCGAGCGAAGCCAATTGCCGCGCCACCTGGTAGGGCTCGGTGTAGCTGACCGTGATGGTAGCCACCAGGCCGATGTGCTCGGTGGTGGCGGCCAGGGCCGAGAGCAGGGTGAGCGGTTCGAAACGATTGAGGTAGTGCGGGCTCGAGCGTTCGTGAATGTGCAGGCTGTCGGCGATGAAGGCGAAGTCGAAGCGCGCCTCTTCGGCCAGCCGCGCCTGCTGTTGGTAGTAGCGCAGGTTGGTGCTGGCGTCGGCCAACGCCTGCGGATGGCGCCACTCGCCCCAGCCATGCCCCACACCGTGGATCATGGCGCCCAGTTTCAGTTGTCGTGTGCTCATGGGAATCTCCTGTTATGGCGCGCTGGCCAGTGGGGTTTGGGTGGGTGCACGGTAGGCGTTGAAATGCTTGTCGAAACCTTGGGCAACCTTGACCGGCTGGGCCAGCACGCCTTCCTCCAGATAGATGTCGGCGGTTTGCTGCAGGTCGGCAATCACCGCGTCGGTGATCTCGGCGCGGGTGTAGCGGGTCTCGTTGACCGAGGCCAGGTGCACCGCCAGGGGCAGGCGGGTGACCTGGGCCTGGGCTGCGGCGAACTCGTCGTGGTGGGTGTTGGCCCATTGGTAGGCACGTTCCAGGCGCACGACGAAGTCCTCGACCTGCGCGCGCTTGGTCTTGGTGGCTTGCTCGGTGGCGACCAGGTAGGTGTTGTTGGTCAGCAGGTCGGTGCCCTTGCGCAGGATGCGGGCGTTGCCTTGGTTCAGCGCAATGGTGGTGTAGGGGTCCCAGGTCGACCAGGCGTCGGCGTCGCCGGACTGCAGGGCGCCTTGGGCATCGCTGGGCAGCAGGTTGACGAAGGTGATGTCGGACGTCTTCAGGCCCGCGTCACGCAAGGCCTTGATCACCAGGAAGTGGCCGATGGAACCGCGATTGGTGACGACCCGCTTGCCCTTGAGGTCGGCGACCGACTGCAGCGGCGAGTCCTTGGGCACCAGGATGGACGTGGTATAGCGGCCTTCGAAATGGGTAATGCTGACGGCCTTGAGCGGCGCGCCGGAACCCAGCGCGAAGACATAGGGCGCATCGCCCAGATAACCCACGTCCACCGCGCCGGCGTTCAACGCTTCGCCCAGCGGCGCGGCGGCTGCGAATTCCGAGAACTCGATGGGGTAGGGAACGTTCTTGAGTTCACCGGCCGCGCTGAGCAGCAGCTTCAGGGTGGATTTCTGATTGGCAACGCGCAGTGGTTCGAGCTTGTCGGCCCAGGCCAGGGGGCCGGTGGCCAGCAGCCCCACGGCCAGGACGAAAGTAAGGACACGGGAACGGGTCATGGACAGCGACTCCTGAAGAGGGATTGAGTTACCTCCACCAGGCAAGGGGTCGGTCTGCATTCAAGCTAAAGCTCTAACGAGGCGCTGTGAAATGACATTTAGTTCTAAGTTAATTATTCTTTTTATGAATTCTGTCGTCGGTCGAATATGCGTGGCTAGCATATTTTTGTATGGGTCTGTCTCGTAGGAGCGGTCCGTGGCCGCGAAGGGGCGCTCCGGTCGTTCAGGCGTACCGCGGTGCTTTCTTCGCGGCCTATGACCGCTCCTACGGGGGTTGCGCGGAGTATTGTAGGAGCGGTCCGTGGCCGCGAAGGGGCGCTGCGGTGGTTCAGGCATACCGCGGTGCTTTCTTCGCGGCCGATGACCGCTCCTACGGGGATTGCGCGGAGTATTGTAGGAGCGGTCCGTGGCCGCGAAGGGGCGCTCCGGTCGTTCAGGCGTACCGCGGTGCTTTCTTCGCGGCCTATGACCGCTCCTACGGGGGTTGCGCGGAGTATTGTAGGAGCGGTCCGTGGCCGCGAATGGGCGCTGCGGTGGTTCAGGCGTACCGCGGTGCTTTCTTCGCGGCCGATGACCGCTCCTACGGGGGGCGGGATGACGTGGCTCAGGCCAGGGCGCGTTGACGCTTGCCGGGGACGGCGTCCAGCAGGGCCTGGGTGTAGGCATTCCCCGGATGGTTGAACAGCTGCGCAGTGGGGCCCTGGTCGACGATGCGGCCCTGGCGCATCACCAGCACCTCATCGGCCACATTGGCGATCACTGCCAGGTCGTGGGAGACAATGACGTAGGCGATGCCCAGCTCGCGTTGCAGCTCGTCGAGCAGATCGAGGATCTGCCGCTGCACCGAGACGTCCAGCGCCGACACCGGCTCGTCCAGCAGCAGAAGGTCGGGCTGCAGTGCCAGGGCCCGGGCGATGGCCACACGCTGGCGCTGGCCGCCGGACAGCTCCCTGGGCAAGCGGTCGAGGAAGTGGGCCGGCAGATGCACTCGTTCGATCAATTCACGCGCAGCCCGATCGAGCTCCGCCCCTCGGGCCAGGCCGAACGAGACGAGAGGTTCGACGATGCTGTCGAAGATCGACAGGCGCGGGTCCAGCGCTGCGAACGGGTTCTGCTGCACCAGTTGCATGCGCCGACGCAGCGGCCGGAATTGTCGCCAGCCGAAATCGGTCACGTCCTGCTCGGCAAACTCGATGCGGCCGCTGTCGGCTTTCTCCAGCCCCAGGGCAATGCGCAACGCCGTACTTTTGCCCGACCCGGATTCGCCGACGATGCCCAGGGTCTGCCCGGCGCAGACCTTGAAGCTGACATCGGCCAGCGCCTGGAAGCGGTCGGCCTGGCCACGGACCCGTGGCAGCCGGTAATGCTTGTTTACCGCAGTCAGCGCCAGCAGCGGCGGTTGCCCTGGCGCAGCCGCAGCGCGCGGTGCGCGGGGCTCGGCGAAGGCTGGCGCGGCGGCGATCAAGGCGCGGGTGTAAGGCTGGGTCGGCTTGGCCAGTACCTGCTGCGGCGTGCCGTGCTCGACCAGCGTCCCGGACTTCATCACCAGCACCCGGTCAGCGCGGTCGGCGGCCACGCCCAGGTCGTGGGTGATGATCAGCAACGAGATGCCACGCTCGCGCACCAGCCCCTCGAGATGATCGAGAATCCGCTGCTGCACGGTCACATCCAGCGCACTGGTCGGCTCATCGGCGATGATCAAGCGCGGGTTGCCGGCCAGCGCGATGGCGATCAGCACGCGTTGACGCATGCCGCCGGAGAGCTCGTGAGGGTACTGCCGGGCGCGCAGCGTCGGGTTGTCCAGGCCGACCTGGGCGAGCAGCTCGCCGACATCGTTGTCCACCCCGCGGTAGCGCCCACCTCTGGCCAGCACCAGAGCCTCGGCGATCTGCACGCCGATGCGCTGGGTGGGGTTGAGGCTGACCATCGGGTCTTGAGGCACCAGGCCGATGGTGCGGCCGCGCAGTTGGCGCTTGACGCGTTCGCTGGCCTGGCTCAGGTCCTGCCCGGCCACCACCAGCCGACCGGCGGTCAGCACGGCGCTGTCAGGCAGCAAGCCGAGGATAGCGTTGGCCACAGTGGTCTTGCCCGAGCCCGATTCTCCGACGATGGCCAGGGTCTCGCCCTGGGCCAGGCTGAACGATACATCCGTCACCGCCTGGGTGTGCTGCGCACCCTGGCGGTAGGCGATGCCCAGGTTGTGGACTTCAATGAACGCGGTCATCGCTTGATCTCTTCAAGGGTGCGGGCCAGGTGATTGAGGCTGAACACCACCGCCACGACAAAGGCACCGGGCAACAGCGCCACCCATGGCGCGGTGATCAGAAAATGCCGTCCGGTAGCGATCAGCGTGCCCCATTCCGGCGCCGGCGGCGCGGCGCCGAAACCCAGGAAGCTGAGGCCTGCGGTGGCCAGGATGGCCGCGCCGAAGTCCAGGGTGGCGAGTACGGCGACCGGCCCCCAGGCGTTGGGCAGGATGTGCCGCCACAACGTCTGCAACCAGCTCGCGCCACCCAAGCGGGCGGCCTCCACGTAGGGCAGGGTCTTCACCCGCAACACCTCGGCGCGGGTGGTGCGGGCAAAACCGGGAATGATCCCTACACCCACGGCGAGGGCTACCGGCAAGGTGCCGAAGCCGATGGCGGTGACGATGGCCAGGGCCAGCAGCAAGCCAGGCAGGGCCAGCAGCACGTCGATCACGCGCATGATCAGCGCATCCACGCGGCCCCCGGCGAACCCCGACAGCACGCCCAGGCTCAAGCCGCCGAGCAGGGCCAGGCCAACCGCCAGCAGCGCTGCCTGAATCGACAGGCTGGCGCCGTGGATCACGCGGGTATACAGGTCGCGGCCCAGCTCGTCGGTGCCGAACCAATGGGTGGCGTTGGGCGCGGTGAGCTTGGCCAGCGGCGCCGTGGCATTGGGGTCGAAGCCGCTCAGCACGCCCGGTGCCAGCGCAGCCAGCAAGGCGAAGGCGACTACCAGCGCGGCCAGCATGAAGCCGGGCCGGCGCAACAGGGGACGTGAAGCGCTGAGCAGGCGTGACCAGCGATTGCGCCGTCGCCATGGCGTGGTGGCCTCCACTGGCAATGGCGGGGATGGCGTCGTAGCCGGCAAGCGTTGTATCGACGGCGAGCCGAACCGACGGTCGAGGTTGTGCACGGCGTTGGATGAAGGCATGAGCGGAATCCTTGGCAGGCCTAGGCCGCACTGGGCGCACGGGGCGCGTGGGTGATACGGGGGTCGAACATCGGGTAGAGCAGGTCCACCAACAGGTTCACCACCACGAAAGCGGCCGCGGAGATGGCGACGATCGCCAGCACCACCGGAATGTCCTGGCGCAGTACCGCTTCCTGGGCCAGGCGCCCGACACCGTTGCGGCTGAAGATGGTTTCCACCAGCACCGCACCCGACACGGTGTTGCCGACCTGCAGGCCGAACAGCGTGAGAATCGGCAGCGCCGCGTTCTTCAGGCCGTGGCGGTACTGCACCTGGGCGCGGCTCAGACCCTTGGCGTAGGCCGTGGTGATGTAGGGCTCGCGCCACACGTGCTGAAATCCGCGTTGCAGCACCTGGGCATACACCGCCGCGCTGGGGATCGCCAGGGTGATGGCCGGCAGCACCAGGCTGTCCAGGCCCTGACTGCCGGTGGCGGGGAACCAGCCCAGGCCGAAGGCGAACACCTGTATCAGTAGCAGGCCCAGCCAGAACACCGGCACCGAGAACCCCAGCGACGGCAGGCGCGCCAGGGCCGATTGCAAGGGTTGCCAGCGCACGTAGGCGGTCAGATAGGCCAGGCCGATGCCGCCGATCAACGACAGCACGATGGCCGAACCGGCCAGGGTCAGGGTTTGTGGCAGGCGCTCGGCCAGCAGCGCAGTCACGGGCCGGTTGAGCGACAGCGACTGACCGAAGTCACCGTGCAGGGCCCGCCAGAGCAGATGCCCGTACTGCTCGAACAGGCCGCGATCCAGCCCGTAGTAGGCACGTGCCTTGGCCAGGTCCGCCGGCGACAGCGCATCGACTTCCAGGCCCGAGGCGCTGAGCATGATTGACAGCGTGTCGCCGGGCAGCAGGTAGAGGATGAAGTAGGTGATGGTATAGGCGCCCCACAGCACCAGCAGCGCCTGGCCGACACGCCCCAGCAGGTAACGGTTCATGGCGTGCCGACCTCGATGTCACCGAGGAAGGCGAAGCCTTCTGCGGTCCAGTGGAAGTTCTTCACCCGAGCCGCCGTGGCTGCCTGCCAGACACGCTCGTAGATCGGGATGGCCGAGGCCTCGTCCACCAGCAGGTCCTGCAGATCGCCGTACGCCTTGGCGCGTTGCTCGGCTTGAGTGGCAGTGATGCCAGCGTCGAACAGCGCGGTGGCCCGGTTCAGGGTCGCCGATTCGTAGGTATTGGTGGCCAGGGTCGAGCTGTTGGCGCTGCGCGGATCGAGAATGGTCTGCAGAATGATCGGATCGGCGCGGGTCATGTAGGTGGACGTCAGGTCGTAGTTGCCCTGGGCATTGGCGGCGGTCCATTCGGCGCGGGTCACCACGTTGAGTTTCAGGTCGATACCCACCTTGCGCAGTTGATCCTGAACCAGCACATCGCCGGCCGTTTCACTGCCGTTGATGTTGTAGGCCAGGCTCAGGCGCTTGCCGTCCTTGTGTCGATAGCCATCGGCAGCCGGTGCCCAGCCTGCCTCGTCCAGCAAGCGTGCGGCGCCGACAGCGTCGTAGCCAAGCTTGGCGCCCTGGGCCTTGAAGTACGGCGTGGTGCTGTCGTACACACCGTTGACGACGGGGAAATCGGCGTTGTACACGGTGCTGGCGTAGCTCTTGCGGTCGATGGCCTTTAGCAGTGCCTGGCGCACTTTCCTGTCGGCCAGTACACGGCCGTTGCGGGTGTTGGGGTAGAGGTTCAACGCGGGGCCGGGCAAGGCGCGGCTCTGAATGGTAGCGCCCTTGCTCTGGTACAGCTTGAGGTCGACTTCCGAGAACGGGTTGCGCGGCCACAGCACATCGACCTTGCCCTGCAGGAACAATCCGTTGCGTACGCTTTCCTCGGCGATGTAGCTGATTTCCACGGTATCCAGATGGGCGTCGGCCTTGTTCTTCATGTTCGCCGACGCCCAGTGGTAGCCCGGTCGACGGGTCAGTCGGGCGCCGCTCTCCGGCGTGTAGTGCTCGAGCACGAACGGCCCGGTGCCGATGATCTGGCCGAGCGAGCGCTGCTTGGCGGTCAACTGGTAGGAGGCAGGTGCAAGAATCGCCAGGTTGGTGGTGGACGTGGCCTGGAGGAAGCCGGCGTTGGGTCGTGACAGCACCAGTTTGACGGTGAAGTCGTCGAGCACTTCGGCATGGTCGTAGCCCGCCAGGTAGGTTGCGCCGAAGGTCGCCGGCAGCTCCTGGGCGAATGCCTTGTCGCTGTCGAAGGCGGCCTTCACGGCGTGGGCGTCGAAGCGCTCGCCGTTGCTGAAGGTGACGTCGTCACGTAGTTGGAAAGTGTAGCTCAGGGCATCGTCGCTGATGTCCCAGCTCTTGGCCAACCAGGGAATGATCTTGCCGGTGTCCGGGTCCTGGTCGGTCAGTGATTCGGCGACGTTGCGCAGCAGCACGCGATGTTCGAGCCAATAGACCTGGAACGGGTCGACGCTGACCAGGGTGGTGTTGTCGCCGAAGAAGGCGATCTTGAGGGTCTTGTCGGCGTGTTCGGGGGCCGAGGGCGAGCAGCCCGCCAGTGTTGCGAGCAGTATGCCCAGTGCCAGCAGGCGGGGGCGTTGGGGCAGGTTCGAAGCCGATGGGTGGGTTGGGTGGGGCATGGGTGACTGTCCTTTGTAGTGCTGTGATCGGCTTGGGTTTGGGGTGGGCGGCGAGCCCTCTGCCCGCGAAGGGCGCACCATCATTCAGGTCGCGAGCGCTCGTGGTCTGTTGGCCTGTGGCAAGGGTCCATCGGCCACCTGAGGCGGGCCTGCTTCCACGCCCAGCAGCCCCAACAGGCGTCGGCGAATGGCATTGAAGGCCGGTGTGCCTTTTTCCCGAGGGCGATCCAGGCCAATGGGCAGCGCTTCGGCAATGCGCCCGTTCTTGAGCACGATGATGCGATCGGCCAGCAGGATCGCTTCCTCGACATCGTGGGTGACCAGCAGCACTGCAGGCCCGTGGGCACGCCATAGGTCGATGATCAACTGATGCATGCGAATGCGGGTCAGCGCATCGAGGGCGGCGAACGGTTCGTCCAGCAGCAGCAGGCGAGGCTCGCGCACCAGGCTGCGGGCCAATGCCACGCGCTGGGCTTCACCCCCGGACAAGGTGGCGGGAAAGGCATCGAGCCGATGCGCCAAACCCACTTCGGTCAGCGCCTTGACCGCACGCTCGCGGGCCTGGGGGGTGCGCACGCCCAAGGTGACGTTCTTCCACACGCGCTTCCACGGCATCAGGCGCGGTTCCTGGAACACCGCCGAGCGGGCCGCAGGCACCAGCAGGCGGCCACCTTCGATCGGGTCGAGCCCGGCCAGCGAGCGCAGCAGGGTGGTCTTGCCCGAGCCGCTGGCGCCCAGCAGGGCAACGAACTCGCCGGGCGCGATGTCCAGGTTCAAGCCATCGATGACGCGGTTGGCGCCGAACTGACGTACCACGTTCTGCAGGCTGACGGCGGGTTGTGGGTGCAACGGGCGGGTGACGTTGTGTGCGGTCATGGGATCAGCTCTTCACGAAGGAGGGGCGCCAGGCCAGGGCGTAGTGCTCCAGGGCGCGGATGATGCCGTCGATCAGCAGCCCCAGCAGGCTGTACACCAGCAGGCAGATGACGATGATGTCGGTGCGCATGAAGTCGCGCGCGTCGCTGGCCAGGAAGCCGATGCCGGAGGTGGCGTTGATCTGCTCGACGAACACCAACGCCAGCCAGGAGATCGCCAGCGAATAGCGCAGGCCGACGAAGAACGACGGCAGCGCGCCGGGCAATATCACGTGCCAGACCAGTTCGCGACGGTTCAGCCCCAGGGTGTTGCCGGCTTCGATCAGCTTGGGGTCGATGCTGCGGATGCCGGCGAACAGGTTCAGGTACACCGGAAAGGTGGTGCCCATGACGATCAGCGCGACCTTGGTGAATTCGCCGATGCCGAACCACAGAATGAACAGTGGCACCAGCGCCAGTGAGGGTACGGTGCGCAGCATCTGCATGGGTGAGTCGAGCAGCACTTCGCCACGCCGCGAAAGGCCGGTGAGCAGGGCCGCGACGGTGCCGATGAACACACCAATGGCCAGGCCCGACACCGCGCGCTGCAGGGATATCAGCAGATGCGCCGGGAGCTCGCCGCTGATGGTCAGGGCCCAGAACGTCACACCGATGCTCGACGGCGCGGCGATGATACGCGGCGGGATCAGCCCGACCCGCGAGGCCAGCTCCCAGAGCACCAGGATCGCCAGCGGGCTCAGCAGCCTGAGCACGAAGCCTGGCACGCGCACGCCGCGGCGGGGTGCGCTGGGGGTGACTTCGAGCATGTGGATGGGCGCTCTGGCGATCGGCGCAGAGGCGATTTCAGGTGGCATAGTCTTGGCCCTCGCGGTCCAGTTGACGGATCAAGGCGTCCCAGTGCAGTTGGATCTTGGGGTTGTCGCCGCTGGCTGCACTGGCGGACTGCTGGTGCACCTTGTCGATGGCCGCCTGCGGTGCCAGCAGCAGCTCGGCATTGCCGCCGGCCTGGGCGGCGATCTGGATGTTGCAGGCCCGCTCCAGCCCATGCAGTTCGCGGAAGGCATGTTCGACACTGACGCCTCCGGTCAACAGGCCGTGGTTGCGCAGGATCAGGATGTTGCTGTTGCCCAGGTTGCGAACCAGGCGCGTCTGTTCGTCCAGGTCCAGGGCTATGCCTTCATAACCGTGGTAGGCGACGCGGCTGTAGTAGAGCAATGCGTGCTGGGACAACGGCAGCAAGCCGTTGCGCTGGGCCGACACTGCAGCACCATCGCGGGTATGGGTGTGCAACACGGCTTTGAGGTCGGGGCGTGCGCGGTGGATGGCGCTGTGGATCACGTAGCCGGCGTGGTTGATGCCCAGCCCCAGTGGATCGTCGATCAGCTCGCCGTCGATATCCACCTTGACCAGATTGGATGCGGTGATTTCATCGAACAGCAGGCCGAAGGCGTTGATCAGGAAGTGTTCCTGATCACCCGGCACGCGGGCCGAGAAATGCGTGTAGATATGATCGGTCCAGCGCAACTGCGCGGCGATGCGATAGGCAGCCGCAAGCTTGACGCGCACCTCCCATTCCTGCGGCGTGACACGCTGGCGCAGCGTGGGCGTGGAATCGTGCAGAACGGACAACGAAGTCATCGGGTCTCTCCTGAAAAACGTGCGTGCCGGCGGCGACGGCACATGAGTGCGATCGCCGCTCGGTCCGGTTTCATCAGGTCCCGAGCAGCCAGTGATGTAGGGGCGTTGCGGTGTCAGATCACCTTGAAGCCGTGGGTGCCGTCCCTGGCCAGTTGCTCGACCAGGCCGAACTCCCAATCCAGGTAGCCTTGCATGGCTTGGCGAGGGTTGTCGGTGCCCTCGTAGGGGCGCCGGTAGCGGTCGCTGCGGGGCACGGCCAGATGGCGTTCGCCGGCTTCCACCGGCAGGCCCTGGGCCACCCAGGCGGCGTTGCCACCTTCGAGGAGGAACACCGGTTTGCCGGTCAACGCCTGCAGATCGGCCACCGCGAAGCGTGCCAGCAGGCCGCTGCCGCAGGTCACCACGTAGCGTTCGGCCACGGGTACGTTCTCCAGGGCCTGGGGCAATTGCGCGCGCAGTGCCCAATGAGCACCGGCGATATGACGTTGCACGTGGTTGGCGCTGCTGGTGAAGTCGAACACCTGGGTGTTGCCCTCGCGTTGCCACTGAGCGAGCGTCGCCGGGCTGATCGTCTCGGCTTCCGGCAGGGTCGGCAGGGGCGTCTGCCAGGCGCCGTCGGCAGTGAAATCGCTGGACTGTGCATCGTCCAGCACGAACACGTCCCAACCCATCTGGGCCAGCCACGACGCGCTCATATTGGCGCGTACGCCGTCGTCGTCCACCAGCACCAGCCGCGCACCGCGCACGCTGGCGAAATGATCGGTTTCCTGCACCAACTGGCCGCCCGGGGTAGAGCGCGCCGCAGGCAGGTGCCCGGCCGCGTATTCTTCCGGGGTGCGCACGTCGAACACATAGGTGGTGCGGCCCTGTTCGGTTTGCCAGCGGGCCAGCGCTGCAAGCGTCGCGTGTTGCACACCGGCCCTGTCCGCGACCGCGCGTGCCGACTGCGCCGCTGCCGCGCGGGTGTGCTCGGCGACTTCGCCGAAGCGACGTTGCTGGCCGTGCTCCAGTGTCTGACCTGCCAATGTCCAGCCGATGGTACCGTTGCGCAGTGCCGACACCGGGTTGGGAATGCCCGCATTGACCAGCGACTGCGTGCCGATAATGCTCCGGGTGCGACCGGCGCAGTTGACGATCACTCGGGTCTGCGGATCGGGCGCGAGTTCGCGGATGCGCAGCACCAGTTCGGCGCCTGGCACACTGATGCCGCCCGGAATGCTCATGGTCTGGTATTCGTCGAAGCGTCGTGCGTCGACCACCACCACGTCGGCCCGGCTGTCGAGCAGGGCCTGCACGTCCTCGGCCGCCAGTGAAGGCGTATGCAGCAGGCTTTCGACCAGCTCGCCGAAGGCCTTGCTCGGTACGTTGACGTCGCGAAACAGCTCGCCGCCTGCATCGTGCCAGCCGGCAAGCCCGCCTTGCAGCAGCGCCACATCGGTATAACCGAGCGCTTGCAAGCGTTGCGCGGCCACGGCGGCAAGGCCTTCGCCGTTGTCATAGACGGTGATGGCCGTATCGCGGCGCGGTACCCGGGCGTAGATGTCCAGTTCCAGCCGGGACAGGGGGATATTGGCGGCGAACAGTGGGTGAGCCTCGGCGAAAGGCGCCTCTTCGCGGACATCGATCAATGCCACTTCCTGGCCGTCCAGCAGTGCCTGGCGCAAGGTGGAGTAGGGGCGTACGGCAATCTGGCTCATGCGGGTGAACTCTCTTTTGGCTGGCGCTCTTTGGACAAGTCCCAGAAATTGGGGATACCGGCATTGGAATAACCGGAAATGAATGGCTTTTCTTCGCCGCTTTCGCTGTACACAGCGCGCGCTACCGCGCCGATATTGGCGCCGTAGACATGGATGCTGATGGACACCCGATCGTGGAAGGCATTGCTGACTTGATGGATGTCGCCGATGCTGGGTGATACCGCTTCGACCTGGCCCGGCCCGAGGCGGATCGGCGCACCGTCGGGCACCAGGCGCCCATCGGCTTCGCGGCTGAAGCCTTGGGAAAACTCGGCACCGCGCAACATGCCGATCAGGCCCCAGACGCGATGGTCATGGATCGGTGTGCTCTGCCCAGGGCCCCAGATGAAGCTCACCACGGAAAAACGCTGGCGGGCGTCGGCGTGCAGCAGGAATTGCTGGTAGCGTTGCGGATCGGGCTGGGCAGCGATGGCCGGCAGCCAGTCGTCGTGGCTGACCAGCCGCTGCAGCAGCACTGCGCCTTGTTCCAGCACCGCCGGCTCGCTGGGTTCGCGATCCAGCAACTCGGCCAGGTCGCCGACGAACTGGCGAAAGCGGTCATAGCGCAGTGGATGAGTCATTTCAGTAGCCCTCGAACAGATTCGTTATTACCCTAGCAAAGGGATTAAGCTTCCCGAAATTCAATTTGTTCATAAGCTAATATGCGAAAAGCGAATGAAGATAGATGACATCCAAGCGTTCCTGGCAGTCGTGCGCCTGCAGTCCCTGAGCGTGGCCGCCGAATCCCTGCAGCTGACTCAGTCCGCCGTCACCCGGCGCCTGCAAAGTCTCGAAGAGTCGCTGGGCGCAATTCTGCTCGACCGGCACACCAAGCCGATGAAACCCACGGCCATCGGCCTGCGCGTGTATGAACGCTGCCAGGGCGTGATGCGCGAGGTCGATTCGCTGCACGAGCTGGTGGCCGAAGACGCAGCGCCCTCCGGCAATCTGCGCCTCGGCGTGCCGCAGACGGTCGGTGACGCCGTGCTGCTCGATGCCCTGCAAGCCTTGAAGCAGCGCTTCGTCGATTTGCACGTGCAGGTTGCCCACGGCTGGGGTGGACAGCTGGTCCAGCGTATCCAGCACCGTGAGCTGGATGCGGCTGCGGCGCTGTTCCCGGCAGGCAAGGTGTTTCCCGACGGCGTGGTGGGTCACTCGCTGGCACGCATGCCGCTTCTGGTGGTTGGGGCCAAGGGCCTGGATTTCGGCAAACGCTGCAAGCTGGCCGACTGCCAAGGCGAAGGTTGGGTGCTGAATCCCGACGGTTGTGGCTTTCGCGCTGGCCTTTCGCACGCCCTGGCCGAGCAGGGCCTGAGCCTGAAACTGAACCTGGAGACCTTTGGCACCGACCTGCAACTGGGCCTGGCGGCCAGCGGCATGGGCCTGGGTCTGGTCCCGGCACCGCTGTTGCAGCACAGTCGCCACCGCGAACAACTGCAGGTTCTGCAGGTGGCGGATTTCAAACCCATGGTCGACCTGTGGCTGGTGCATGCGGCGTTCGTAGGCAACCTGCAAGGCGCGATCAGGCTGTTCGGGGAAAGCGTGGCACACGGGATGAATACGGACTGATGGAGCAAGATACGTGCGCGTTTAGCATATTAGGATATGCCTAAAATGATCTTTACTCATGTCCTTGAAGGTGCGTAGATTAGTCGACAACCACAGCGCTGCCGCTTCGAGTTGCGTTGCCGTGCACTTGTCCGACCGAGTTCTCGCCATGCCCCAGTTAGACCCCGGCGCCCTTGCCGCGCTCACCGAACGAATGGCACTGCACGCCGAGCGCTACGACCGCAGTGGCGAGTTCCCCCATGACAACATCGACCACCTGCACAGCCTCGGCCTGCTCGCGCTGACCGTGCCCACCGCCTATGGCGGCGGCGGGGCCGACCTGGCAACAGCGCAGAAAGTGGTGGCCGCAGTCGCCAAGGGCGAGCCGGCCACGGCGTTGATTCTGGTCATGCAGTACCTGCAGCAGGCCCGCCTGCACCAGAGCGAGCGTTGGCCTCAGGCATGGAAGCAGCGCCTGGCGCTGGACGCCTTGGAAAGCGGGGCGCTGATCAATTCGCTGCGGGTCGAGCCCGAACTGGGCACGCCGGCCCGCGGCGGCCTGCCCAACACCGTGGCGCGACGTACCGCCGAGGGCTGGCGACTGGGCGGCCGCAAGATCTATTCCACTGGCAGCCACGGCCTGACCTGGCTGCTGGTGTGGGCGCGCAGCGATGATGACGATCCGTTGGTGGGTTCCTGGCTGGTGCACCGAGACACCCCCGGAATCACCATCGAAGACACCTGGGACCACTTGGGCATGCGTGCCACGTGCAGCCACGATGTGGTCTTCGACGACGTGCTGGTGCCGTTCGACCAGGCCGTCAGCGTAAGTCCGGCCAGCACGCCGCAGCCGGAACTGGACGGCGAAGGCCTGCTGTGGATGGCGGTGCTGATGTCCAGTGTCTACGACGGCGTCGCCCAGGCCGCACGTGATTCGTTCATCGATTGGCTGCAGCACCGCGTACCGGCCAATCTCGGTGCCGCCCTGGCGACGCTGCCGCGCTTCCAGGAACGGGTCGGCGAGATCGACAGCCTGCTGCTGGCCAACCAGGCCCTGTTGCAATCGGCCGCCGAAGGCCGCCTGCCCGCCGAGCGCTGGCCCGCCATCAAGTACCTGGTGTGCAACCAGGCCATACGCGCCGTGACTCTGGCCATCGAAGCCGGCGGCAACCCGGCGCTGGACCGTCGCAACGCGCTGGAAAGGCACTACCGCAACGTGCTCTGCGCGCGCATTCACACGCCTCAGGATGACAGCGCCCTGGTTGCAATAGGGCGTCAGGCACTGGCGCTCTGACACCCATCAACGAGCTCACGAAATTTTCATGTGCCGCTGATTACAGTGGCGTCCCTTGTTGGGGAGTAGCCTGCTCTGGACCTCGGTCCAGCGCGTTCGTGTCAACATTCTCGGCTGCCTGCCGTGGCACGAACACCTTGTGGTTGGTGAGACCAACGATGCATCCATGCCTAAAGCCGGGCGTGTGGTCGCGTCGTTGACTCATAGCCCGGCTGGATCTTCGACCGTGAACCCCATTTCCATCATCTTCGTCGCCCTGGCGATGTCCACCGACGCCTTCGCCGCCGCCATCGGCAAAGGCGCGACACTGCACAAACCGCGATTCACGGAAGCACTTCGTACGGGTGTCATCTTCGGTGCTATAGAGACCATCACCCCCTTGATAGGGTGGTTCATAGGCCAGGCGGCGACTGAGTACGTTCAAGACTTCGACCACTGGATCGCCTTCGTGCTATTGGTGGGACTTGGGCTGCACATGATTTACAACGGCGTCAAGGATGAAGCCCCTGAAGAAGACAAGCCGCAACAGCATTCCTTTGCCATTCTGGCCGTCACCGCCTTTGCCACCAGCATCGATGCTCTTGCGGTTGGCGTAGGCCTGGCCTTCGTCGACGTGAACATCTGGATTGCAGCCGCCGCCATCGGCGTGGCGACCACGGTCATGGTCACGATCGGCGTGATGCTGGGTCGGGTACTGGGCGTCGTGGTGGGCAAGCGCGCGGAAATCGTGGGCGGCATCGTGTTGATGCTGGTCGGTGCGGTGATTCTCTACGAGCATTTGTCTGCGGCGTAATCGGAGCAGTGGACTGCTCATGGGCTGCGTTTTCCGGCCCGGTTGGCGGCGGCAGGTGAGGGGCCGCCGCACAGATCCTGGGAGTGCGTCGTTGGATTACTCGCCCGGCGCCCACACCTCCACCTTCACCGCATCGATCCGCTTGGGAATCAGCTTCTCGTCGTGAAAGGCATCGGCGATCTTCTGCTGCTCGGCCAATCCTTCGCGGGTGACGGGCTGCACATCGTAGCTGCGGCGGGCGTTCGCCTGCTGCACCACTGCCGGGTCAAGATTGCCCCAGAGCGGACCCAGAATCGCGGCGGCGTCGGCCGGGTTCGCCTTGACCCATTTGCCAGTTTCGGCCAAGTCGTCGAACACCGTTTTCAGGATCGCCGGGTTGGCCTTCGCATAAGGCGTGCCTGCCAGATAGTAGCGCTTGTACGAGGCCAGGTTTTCGCTGCCCGCCAGTACGCGGGTAGGTTGGTGCTGCTGCGCGGCACTGAGGAACGGTTCCCACGCCACCCAGGCATCCACCTTCTGGTTTTCGAAGGCGGCGCGACCGTCGGCGATGGTCAGGTAGGCCGGCTTGATGTCAGTGAACGTCAGATCACCCTTGCGCAAGGCCGCCAGCAGCAGGTAGTGAGCCCCTGCCGCCTTGGTGACTGCTACGGTATGGCCACGCAGGTCTGCCAGCGATTTGAGCGGCGAGTCCTGCCGCACCAGAATCGCCTGGGCCTGCGGTGAAGCCGATTCGGACGCGTAGTAGGTCAGCTTGCCGCCGGCAGCTTGAGCGAACACCGGCACCGTGTCGGCAACGTCTGCCGACAGGTCGACGTTGCCGACGTTAAGCGCTTCGAGCAGCGGCTGGCCACTGGCAAATTCGTGCCAGCTGACGCGCACGCCTTTGTCTGCCAGTTGCTTCTCCAGCGTACCTTGCTGCTTGAGCAGCACCATCAGCGTCGAGGACTTCTGGTAACCGATGCGCAGCTGGGTTTCTGCCGCTGCCGAAAAGCTGAAGGCAACGCCGAGCGCAACGCTGAGGCTGGCGGCAAGCAGGTGCCGCGGGGTGAAGAGGGTGGACATGGTTTCAAGTCTCGTCTCCGACGCATCCGCGGGGCGCGGTCGGCTCGAAGAGAACGGGGAAGGGCATGCCGGTGATCCGGTGAAGCGACTATAGAAGAACAGTTCAAAGCACGGTAATGGCGTTTAGTTATCAGCTTATGCAGCCTCACCGGCCAAACTGATTCGCACTGCACTTCACCCGCCGGTTCTTTATCGATGCGAAAGGTTCTCAGTAGGCGCCTGTCATCTTCGCATATACAAATTTCTCTTTTTAAAACATACACGTACCTATCACTTCTGTCAGGCGACGTCCAAGGAAACATTACCTAGTGTGGCGGCTTCACTGCGCAGCCCGTTCGCGGGCCTGCGCCGAACAGCCAAGGTAGACAGCCATGAAAGATGAAACGCCGGCGGAACGTACCCTATCCGCACATTTGAAGAATATCGCCGTCAATGCCGAACAGCACCAGACCCTGTCCAAGGTTCAAGGCTGCACGGCAATGGAGATCGCTCAAGGCAGCGTCGACGACCTGATCAAGCTCGGCAAGGGTTTTGACGTAGATCAAGCGCAAGCCTTGCATCAGCGCGCCAGCTCGGTGGCCGTGCTCGCAGCGCGACAGATGCGCGAACAACGCCTCAAGGCCAGCGAGCCGGCTTCGGCGGCCATGGCCCGCAGCGGCGTCCGTGCGCTGGTCGACGGCCCCAGCTTCGAAAGCCAGTTCACCCCCAGTTGGTCGAGCAACTGCATGCCCGGCGCTATCGAGGCAACCTCCTCGCCTGCGGCTTATCTGACCAGTCTTTACCGTCTTGCCACCCAGACCATCGAGCCTCTGGCCATCGAAGGTGAAGCCATCACGCTGGCCCGGCGTCGTCCCGATCTGGTTGACCTGACCTTGGACCCGGTGAGCCTGGAGCGCGTCGAGCCGACTGTAGTGATCGTCAATGAGATTCTCGAGCGCGCCGCGCGCGAGTTTCTGGACGGCCGCAACCGCAGCGAAGAAGCGGTAGACGATGTACTGCTGGCCACCCGTTATCCTTTCCAGTTGCCGTATGAGCGGTATCAGGCGCAGATCAACCATGTGCTGCAGCGCAAGTGCTACCAACTGGGTGACGTGGTTCGACAACTCGATCCCAAGTTCCCCTATTTCAAGGAGCAAGGGTTGCATTCGGCGGCCTCCGACGATGCCCTGCAACTGGACGCCGCGTTTGGCCCCGAGCAGCGCGCGCTGCTGCTGGAAGCGCCTTATTTTCCGCTGACGAACCTGGCCCGCAAGGCCCCAGGCCTCCAGCGCCAGGCAGCCATGGCCGTGGCTCAGGCCAGCTTCTACAACCGTCACTACGGTGTTGCCAACGCCGAGCCGCTGGTGGATATCCCTACCTTCTGCAAGCGCACGGGCATCAACCAGGCGCAACTGGAAGACCTGCTGTCCATTGAAACGCGCGCACCGGTGGCTTCGCCCAATGTGGCCGGGTTGGCGCCGGCATCGCCTGCCGTGGTCGGTTCCAGCTACATCAACGCGGGTACCGCGCCGACCTTGGGCGTGGTCAGTGAGGGTGGGGCGATGCACCGTTTCATCGGCCACACCGATGGCCATTTCGACCGCCTGCAACGCATCATTCGTCTGTCGCGCTGGATGGAGCTGAGCTTCGCCGACATCGATCTGCTGCTATCGGCAGCCTTCAAGACCGAGCACGGCAAGACCCCGCACGCTTTTCAGATCACCGAAAACACCCTGCGCATGCTGGGTCTGTTTCGCCAACTGCAGCGCGATTTCAAGGTAACCGCTGAAGACTTTTCGGCGCTCGTTCATGGCGTAGGCCTGTATGCGTGCGGCAGTGACACGCCGCAGTTCGATCGCATTTTCAATGCCAGCGGCCTGTTTGAAACGCCGTTGTGTCTGGACGACAGCGTATTTCCAATCGTCCCGGCAACGGAGAATCAGTACCGCAAGGTCGATCATCTGTGCAGCGCGCTGGGCATCAGTTTCGAAACCTACGTCTACATCGCTCGCTACATCGCTCAGGGGCTCCACAGTCAGGGCAACGAAAGCATGGCTGACTTCGATATCAACAGCTTGCGGTGGTCCCACGCTGTAGTCTCGGCGTTCTACCGCCTGGTGAAGCTGCCACGCTATCTGGGCATTTCGAGTATCGAGGCGATTGCCTTGCTGCAATTGATCAACCAGAGCGCCAACCAGTACATCAACCGCCTGGCGCAGCCCCGGCTTGCCGTGCATCAGCACTCGGAAACGACTGACACCCTGAGTGTGATCCAGTCCTTGGCCGATGTGATCAAGTGGTGCAACACGCATCAGTTGTCGGTCAACTGGTTGTATCAGCAGGTCATGCCACTGACTCCCGTTGCGGCAGCGACCGAGCACGAGATCGATCTGCTCAAGCAGATTCAATCACGTATGGGAGCGGTATTGGTCAGCCAGGCGACCTTCGTCGAAGCAGGTGCACCGCAGTATTCAGCGGGTGATGCGCCAACTGCGATTGACTGGCTGGCTGAATTCGAAGCGCTCGTTTCCGGTGACGGCCTGATCATTGATCGCAGCATCATGGCCCCCGAGTACGAGGACGAAGCCTACTATACCGAGCGGCTGCTGGAGCTGATCGATCGCGTGATGAGCCGCCATGGCTTCACAGCGATCTCCGACCTGCGCATCAAACTGTTCAGTGTGGTGATGGACGCCCGTGCCGCTCAGCAGAGCCTGGTTTGGGAATGCCTGGCCAGCACCTTGAAGGTGACTGCCGAGCAGTGCCGCGAGCTGCTGCTGTGGGCGCGTGGCACGACCTATCAGTTGCTTGCCGAAGTACTGCGGGTGTTCGCCATCGAGGGGGGCGCCGGTGTCGCGGTGCCCGTGGGCGATGAAGTGCTGACCATCCTGGCACGTCTGGCGCGCCGGGCAGCGATCGCGCAACAGCTGAACGTCAGCGCCATGGCCTTGCGCAGTTTTGTGCGTAACCCTGAGTGGTTCGGCCGCCCGGCGCAAGTTCGCCGAACAAGATCCGCCACCTGGTCGATCGACGACATCGGCTTTGCAGACCTCTACAGCCTGGTGCAGTACCAGCGAGTGGTGAAATTCAGCCGTCGCGGTGAGCAGGAGTTGCTCGACTACCTACAGCTGGTGAACAGCCTGCCCCAAGAGCTCAGCGATGCCGATGCCGAACTTGTACGCGAAGATGCTGCGGGCAAGATCGCCGGATTTATCGGCTTCGGCACTCGCGACATTCTGCAAACAGCCGCGCTGTTGGCTGACAACGGGATTCTGCTGACGGTGCTGGAACTGGATCACCTGATCCGTATTCGCGAGTTCTGTAACGAGCTGCAATTGGGCACCACGGCAGTGGTCGACTTGAGTCGGCTGCGCAGCGACAGTTCGCGCAACGACTACCGGGCCGCTGGCGAGGGTGCCTTGGCCAGCTTGACCGCCAGCCTGTCAGGTGAAGGCAAACAAGTGGAAGGTGAACTGGGGCAAAGCGAGTCTTCATGGATCATTGTCGACCGTGAGCTGTTGGTGGCCAGGACCGACGAGGTCGCACGCTTCACCATTACCGTCAGAAACTTCCTGGGCCAGCCGATGGGTGGTATTCGAGTCGCCTGGCGTACCAGCCTGGGCGAACTGCAATTACCCGCGATGACGGAAACCGACGCCAATGGCGAAATGACCGCGACCCTGATGGCTGGCGATGAGATGGGCACCGCTCAGGTCACCGCCACCTACGGCCTGGACCGGCAGATCCAGGCGCCGCTGGTGCGGATCGATTGCGATGAAAGCACCCTTGACTTCATCGAGGTGCCCCATTACCCGAATCCTGCCGAGGCGCTGGCGGGTGACCGTGAAGAAATCGAGTTTGCGGTGGAACTCGTGGATATGCATGGCAACGTGGGTCGCGATCGTGTGGTGCGGTGGGAGACGGACCTGGGTCAATTCCTGCGTCCGCAGACGCGCACCGATAGCGAAGGCCTGGCGTATGCGACGTTGCACAGCCAGCCGTCGGGTCCGGCCAGCGTGGTAGCGGTGTTCGAGTTCAACGGTAACGAGCACGCGTTTCAACCCGTCAGGTTCCTGGAACAGCCTTACTTTCAATACATACGCTTCGCGAGCGCCATCGCGGCGACCCAGCCGGTAGAGGTCACTTGCCGCATTATCAACCTGGATGAAACGCCTGTAATCGGCGCCACAGTGACTTGGGGTTGCACCGTCGGCGGCTTTGATCAGCAAGCTACGAGCATCACCGATGGGCAGGGTATTGCCCGCATCAATTTCACCGCAGCCCAGGCAGGGTCCGTGATAGTGAGCGTTGATGCCACTGTGTCGGACACCCAATTGCGCCCCCTCGCCAGTGCTGCGACGCCTATCTTCGAGCTGCCAAGACTGGTCGAACATGCACCATTGGAGCAGATTTTCGGCATCGGCCAGTCACGCCCAGCGCAGTTCCGTGTACGCCTGGAGCCAGCATTGAGCCGCTACCCCGTGACGTGGCACCAAGGCAGTAGGGAGCTCGGAACCAGCTACACCGATAGTCAAGGTTGGACCGCATTCGAATATCGCTTCGCGGCGGGTGATCACGGCCAGAAAGTGGTGACAGCGCGAACCATTGGGGTAAACAACGCGGCTGATTTCGCAGTCGCAGTCATGCACGCTCACGAATCTTTACAAGTGTCGTCGCTGGGTGAAACGGGTGATCTGTTGAATCATTCTGATGGCAGCTCGTTCGTCATGGGGCGTGGTGGGCAGGGAGCATTGAGCGTACGTGCTGTCCGTGGGGATATCGGCGATGATCGTGCATGGGTGCAATGGAGCTTGGTTGGCGGCGCTGCCGACATGCAAGGAATTGTCATTTCACCTGCAGCGGGCGAGAAAGCCTATGCCGATGAGCAAGGGCACATGCATTTTGATTTCAATGGGGAGTACGCCGATTTCAAAGAAGGTGGTGCAGCGGATAACGTGCTTGTCTTGAGATTCGAGAGCAATTTGGGTGTCATTGAAACCCGAGAAGTGCATGTGAAGGAGATCGTGACACTTGGCATCTTTCAAGCTTGGAGGCAGCATGACTACCTAAATACCCACGGGCTCAGTGTCCAGCTGAACTCGCAAAGTGGACGTCCGCTGATAGGCGGCACGGTGCACTTCAGGCAAACGGATGGAAACCCCCCGGAAAGACCTCTATTACCAAACAGTGCTGGGGGCTGTGCTTACAGAGGAATCTATACCAGTAATAACCGCTGGGATAACACGCTTACTGTACGCCCGGATACCTGCGCGGTGTTCAGGGACGGAATGAACACTGTTGATCATGTGAACTTTGTTATCCCCGAAGACCGGCGAAATCTGCCGGCGGCGTTCAGAACTGTGGCCAGTAGCAGTGATTCACGCGTACGGTTCGAAGGAAACATTGCTTATGTTCCCAAACGCGCCGAAGTGCCGATGACGGTCAGGGTTCTGTACGGTAACGAACCCGTGCTGGCTATAACTCCTGCTGGCTATAGGGTCGTCTCGACACCTGGAACCTGCGGCCCGGATGGCTACATGGAATTGATGCTGTCCGAGACTCAAACCAGTCCGTACAGCGTGATGGACAATTTCGTAGGCTACGAAATCATGAAGATCATTCCGGAATAAAAGTGTCTGGTTGATCAATTGTATTGCCCTTATTATCGAGATATTATCGTGACCGAGTTCACTGCTGCTCTATTTTCCGCACACCGCGACGCACTGGTCGCCTATTACCTAGGCCAAATAGTTCCGGAACACCCCGTGCCCGGCGCTCGCCGTCTGGAAACCCCTGAGGACTTGTACGAATACCTGCTTATCGACAACCAGGTCAATGCCCCTGTCGATACCAGCCGTATCGCCATGGGCATGGCCAGTCTTCAGCAATACATTCATGCCATCTACAATGGGATGGAGCCTGGCTATCGTGGAATTTTCGACAAGCAGGCGCAGCAACTCTGGCGCGAAAGCAAGAGTGAGTACGCTATCTGGGCGGGTAATCAGATGTTGCAGGATTACCCCGAGAACTACATCGAACCCACACTACGTCTCAATCAGACGCAGGCATTCACGGAATTAACCAACGACATCAATCAGAGTCGTCCGTCCAAAGATTCCGTGCAGCACGCATTGCGGCACTACTTGAACAAGTTCGAACACTTGAGCAATCTGAACGTGGTGGCCGGCTATATTGATGGCGTGGACTTTCGTAATGCCGATTACTACTTTCTGGGGCGGCAGAACGTCGAGCCCTATCAGTATTTCTGGCGCAAGGCCCAGGTACGTTTTGGCGAGGCCACCGGCCAGGCCGAAGGTGACGATTACCTGAGCCCCACTGCCTGGAGCGAGTGGTTGCCGGTAAACATCCCTTCGGGAAGCGAGATCCTGCACATCAGGCCGCTACTACTGGACGGTCGTTTGTATGTCGCGTGGATCAGCCAGCAAGAAAAGATGCGCGAACGCCCCGACGGCGACGACGTGGTAGGTACCCACGAGTCCGTGCCAAGTTACAGTCTGAACGTGGCCTACCAAATGATTGATGGCAGTTGGTCGCCAGCCATGGTCACGGTGCTCATGGATAAGCGTAAATACGATCCAGACGCCGACTATTTCGTGGCCTTTGTCAGCGAGGCCGATCCAGACGACAAGAAAATTGTCTTTGCATATGGCGTGACCGATGCAGACCAGCCTGATTATGAAGGATTGATTTTCGATGCGCGGTTCAATGTGCTGTTTCACGATGTCGTGAACCACACTGGCGTCAGCGGTTATCTGGGAAAAATGCTCAATGCCTTGCAGCATTTCTCCAACGCAGATAATTCGTTGCAACATCCGCTGGCCAGCGACCGCTGGACCCACCCTGCAGTGACCCAAGGCTATGAAGAGGCTTATCATAAAGTTGGCGCTTTGAGTGGGTGGATGCGGTTGGTGACGTGGTTCTGCATCGATAAAGAAGGGCGCTACTGCCTGCGCGTTCGTGGTCAAGTCACTAAAGCCTTCATCAACGCCACGACAGAACGCCCGCATAACGCCCATTTAATTTTGAGCTGTTATGTCAGCGGGGTGCAAAAGGCGGGGGCAGAGTTCCGCGACATCGCCCTGAACGGCAATGCCTGGACGCCGGATGTCATGTTTGTGTTTGGCGCACAACCTGGGGACATCCCGTCCACGATCGACATCAGCTTTGGCGACGTGGCGAGCACACCTTCGCGGGATCATTATGTGGTCACGCTCAATGCCTTGCCCGAGGCTCGTCCCAAACTGCGTCACGAGGCGACTGGAGGGCAGTTTCTCGACTTGACCGCGCTGCGGCTGACTGGACTGCAATACGTCCGCCTCAATACGCTGTTTGCCCGAGACCTGGTTGCCAAGGCAAACGTGTCGGTAGATGCCGTACTCAACTGGTCCACCCAGCATATGCAGGAACCGCCGCTTCCGGGTAGCACTGCGGTGAGCTACATGGACTTCCATGGCGCCAACGGACGATATTTCTGGGAGCTGTTTTTCCATGTGCCCCATGCGGTCGCCCAACGTCTGCACAACGAGTTCGATTTCTTCGGTGCCGAAGAGTGGCTCCACTACATCTTCAACCCGCAAGCCAAGATCAAGCCCACCCAGCCGCCCAGCCCCTTGTACTGGTCGGTGCGCCCTCTAGAGGAGGCCAGCAGTGGTGACTATGAAGTGGTCGGTATCACCGATCCCGACGCGATCTGCTATTCACATCCAGAGCACTACCGCAAGGCGATCTTTACCTTGTATGTGCGCAACCTCATGGCCTATGGCGATTCCCTGTACCGTCGCCTGACCCGCGACAGTTTGAACGAGGCGAAGCTGATGTACGTGCGTGCGCTCTCGTTGATGGGTAACAAACCGGACAACCGGATGGTCGGTCGCTGGGAACCTGTCAGCCTGGGCGTGGCTGCTGAAATGAACGGGCAAACGTTCGCACGCTACGAACATCCACTGAGCGCACGCTCGCTACCCGCCATACAGGGCGAGGATCGGCCATGGTTCGAACTGCTCGACTCCGAACGTTTCCGCCTGCCGGTCAACACCCAGCTGCTGGATATCTGGGACGACATTGCGCGGCGACTCGAGAACCTGCGCAACAATCTGACCATCGACGGCAAGCCGCTGCTGTTGCCGCTCTATGCTCCGCCGGTGGACCCGAAAATGCTGCTGCGCGCGCAGAACAGCGCCAGTGGGCTGGTACAGCGCAGTGTCGGTGGCATGGCGCCGATTCCGCCGTATCGCTTCCGCGCGCTGCTGCCGCGGGTGCAGAATGCGGTAGAGACCCTGATTCGTTTCGGCGAGCAGGTACGCACTTACCGTGAGCTCAAGGATCGTGCCGAGCAGGAAGAACTGCAACAGTCCCACGTCCTGGAGCTGTCGCAGTTCGGGATCAAGCTGCAGGAATTGGCGATCGACCAAGCTGACGCAGGTCTGGTGGCATTGACCAGCAGTCGCCAGGTCATCAAGCAGCGCTTCGACTACTACTCAAAGCTGGCCGAAGAGAACGTTTCGTCGGCAGAGGAGCGGGCCAAGGACCTGAACTTGAAGTCCGCCATCGCCAGCGCAGGCACTCAGGCCCTGGAACGTGTCGCCGGCGCGGTGAATATGGGCTCGGTGATCGTCACGGCTGTGGGTGGTGGACACACCCGTGCCGGTTCGGCCGTCCAGGCTGTGGCCGTGGTTGCCGGAATGGCAGCCGATTCCATGCGTATCGATGGCGAGATGCTTTCCATCAACGAGCAATACCGGCGTCGCCTGGTCGAGTGGGAGTTTCAGCGCGACCAGGCGTCGGCCGAGCTGTCGGCGGTGGACAAGCAGATCAATGTCCAGAAGCTGCAGATAGAATCCGCTCGTGAGCAACTGGCCCATGCCGTACGCAGCGAACAGCAGTCGCAGGACTACTATGCATTTCTGAAAACCCGCAGCACCAATGCCGGCCTGTACCAATGGCTGCTCAGTCAGCTGTCGACCTTTTACTTCCAGGCGTACGATGCGGTTGTCGCGTTGAGCCTGAATCTGGAAGCCTGCTGGCAGTATGAGCTGGGTGATTTCCAGACTCGATTCATTCAGCCCAACGTGTGGTTCGAAAACTACTTCGGCCTCACCGCCGGCGACGCGCTGAAGCTGCAACTGCTGCGCATGGAGGCGGCCTACCTGAAACGCAATGAACGGCGTCTGGAGCTGACCAAGACCGTTTCCCTCAAGTCTCTGTTCGAGAAGATAGGCAGCAAAGAGCGCTGGGAGATGGCGCTGACCCAGCTCAAGGAGCGCGGGGAACTGACGTTCGACCTTCACTGCTCGTTGTTCGACGGCGATTACCCGGGGCATTACCTGCGGCAGTTGGTCAGCGTCTCGGTATCACTGCCGGTTGTGGTCGGGCCCTATCAGCAGATCCATGGCGTGTTGACCCAAGTGTCCAGCAAAACCGTGACCAAGGCCGACCTGCGGGCGATGAATTCGCTGTACGGCCTGCCGGATGCGAACACCCAGCATATCCTGTTCAACCCCCGTGCCAGCCAAAGCATCGCCCTGTCCTCTGGCATGGACGATCACGGCCTGTTCATGCTCGACTTCAACGACGAGCGCTACCTGCCGTTCGAGGGAACTGGCGCGGTTTCCAGCTGGCAATTGAAATTCCCTCGCCACGATCGTGCGCCTCAAAGCGCAATGCTCGATACCTTGACTGACATCATCGTCAACCTGCGCTACACCGCAGTGGATGGTGGGCCAGGGTTCGCCAGTCAAGTGGAGGGTCTGCTGGATCAGATGTGATCTGATCCCACCTGGCTGAAACGACAAAGGGGTCGCTCGATGAGCGACCCCTTTGTCGTTATGCATCCGGCGTCCAGTCAGTGGCGAGCTTCCTGCCCCGACATCGCCATCAGCTGCTTCTCCTGATTCCAGTCGAAGGGTTCGTCGTTCTCCTCGGCTTCGAAACGGCGCTCTTCAAGCGCCTGGTACAGCGCGATTTCTTCGTCGGGCATGTAGTGCAGGCAGTCGCCGGCGAAGAACCACAGGAGGTCGCGCGGCACCAGATGGGCAATCTGCGGATAACGGGTGATGACCTGGCACATGATGTCCTGGCCCAGGTACTGGCTTTCCACCGGGTCGACCGGCAGTTGCGCACGCAGCTCATCGAAGCGCTCCAGAAACAGCGCGTGGCTTTCCTCGGGCACCTGCTCCGCCTCGCCCAGGGCCACGAGGATGCTGCGCAGGTGGTCCAGCAAGACAAGGTGATGTTCGAGATGGTGAATGGCCATGGTGGGGTCCTCTTGAGCGAAACGGGCGCGGGAGTATAAAGCTCCACGCGCCCGCTGTCTTTTCGCTGATCCTCAGCGGACCTTGTCCGCAGTGGGCAGCAGCTCTTCCTTGCTGAAGTCGTCGACGTCGATCACCTTGCGTCGCGCAGCTTCTGCCTGTTGCAACGTCTGCGCCTCGGCGGGTTGCAGCACGCCGGCGTGCAGGGCTGCATCGATCAGCGACTGGCCGGGTGTAGCGCTGAATTGCCGCGCCTTGTAGGCCTGTTGCAGTTTCCTGTGCAGCGGCTGGCTGTCGCGCAGCAGGTCGAACGCCACTTGCAGCGCGCCGACCGGATCGTCCGCGCCCTGTGGGCGGTAGCAGCCGGCCAGCAGTTCTTCCAGCGCTGGGTCGCCTTTGTGGCGACCGGTGATGGCCGCCACTTCGGCTTCCAGCTTGTCGGAAGGCCCGGTGTGTCGCCGACCGAACGGGAAGACTACGCCACGCAGCAGATACCCGAGCGCCTTGTTGGGGAAGTTTTTCAAGATGCCATCCAGCGCGTGCTCGGCCTGGCCCAGGCTTTCTTCCATGGCCCAGCACACCAGCGGCCGCAGATGCTCGGGCGAGTTCTGGTCGTGATAGCGCTTGAGCGCTGCAGAACTCAGGTACAGGTAGCTGAGCACATCGCCCAGACGCGCCGACAGCCGCTCGCGACGCTTGAGCTCGCCACCGAGCAGCATCATGCTCAGGTCCGCCAGCAGGGCAAAGGCAGCTGCCTGCCGGTTCAGGGCGCGGAAATAGCCTTGGGCAAGACGGTCACCCGGCGCCTGTTCGAAGTGGCCCAGGCCCAGGCTCAAGACAAAGGTACTGGCCGCGTTACCGACGGCGAAGCCGATGTGCTTGAGCAGCAGCGCGTCGAACTCCAGCAGTGCCTGATCCTGGTCTTCGCGGCCAGCCAGGGCCATTTCCTTGAGCACGAACGGATGGCAGCGGATGGCACCTTGGCCGAAGATCATCAGGTTGCGCGACAGAATGTTCGCGCCCTCCACGGTGATGAAGATCGGTGCGCCTTGCCAGTTGCGACCCAGGTAGTTGTTGGGGCCCATGATGATGCCCTTGCCACCGTGGACATCCATGGCGTGGGTGATGCAATCGCGCCCGCGCTCGGTCAGGTGGTACTTGAGAATGGCCGAAAGCACCGAGGGTTTCTCCCCCAGGTCTACCGCATTGGCGGTCAGCATGCGGGCGCTGTCCATCAGCCAGGCGTTGCCACCAATCCTGGCGAGAGATTCCTGGATCCCTTCGAAGGCCGCCAGCGGGACGTTGAACTGCTCGCGAATCTGCGCGTATTGGCCTGTGACCAGGCTGGTGTACTTGGCGGCACCGGTGCCGACTGCCGGCAAGGAGATCGAACGACCCACCGACAGGCAATTCATCAGCATCATCCAGCCCTTGCCCAGCATCGGCTGGCCGCCGATGAGGTAGTCGAGGGGGATGAACACGTCCTTGCCCGAATTCGGCCCGTTCATGAAAGCAGCGCCGAGTGGCAAGTGGCGACGACCGATTTCCACACCCGGTGTGTCGGTCGGAATCAGCGCCAGGCTGATGCCCAGGTTTTCCTTGTCGCCCAGCAAGTGCTCGGGGTCGTGGGCCTTGAAGGCCAGGCCAAGCAGGGTGGCGATCGGACCCAGGGTGATGTAGCGCTTTTCCCAGGTCAGGCGGATGCCGATGACTTCCTCACCTTGCCACTGGCCTTTGCAGATGACACCGACGTCGGGCATCGCGCCCGCATCCGAGCCTGCCAGGGGGCCGGTCAGCGCGAAGCAGGGGATGTCGTCGCCCCGTGCCAGGCGAGGCAAGTAGTGATTGCGCTGCTCGTCGGTGCCGTGGTGCAGCAGCAGTTCAGCGGGGCCGAGCGAGTTCGGCACCATGACGGTAGACGCGAGGTCGCCGCTGCGAGTGGCCAGCTTCATCGCCACTTGGGAGTGGGCGTAGGCCGAAAAGCCCTTGCCGCCATATTCCTTTGGAATGATCAGGGCGAAAAAGCCATGCTCTTTGATGTGGGTCCAGGCGGCCGGCGGCAGGTCCATGTCCTGACCGATCTGCCAGTCGCTGACCATGGCGCAGAGCTGCTCGGTCGGGCCGTCGATGAATGCTTGCTCTTCTGCGCTCAACTGCACCTTGGGGTAGGCCAGCAAGGTGTTCCAGTCGGGCCGGCCGCTGAACAGTTCGCCATCCCACCAGACCGTGCCGGCATCGATGGCATCGCGCTCAGTGTCGGACATCGGCGGCAGGGTCTTCTTGAACCAGCGAAACAAGGGCGCGCTGAAATGCTTGCGGCGCAGCTCTGGCAGCAGCAATGGCAGCGCGCTGGCAATCAGCAACAGCCAGAGCAGCGTCAGCAACCATCCAGGCGCGTGACTGGCCGCGCCCATGATCACCAGAAACACGGCGACGATACCCATGGCGGGCAGGGCGGCAATGCGCCGATGAGCCAGCCAGGCGATGCCGACCACGAGGGCGACGATCCACAACAACAACATAGTGTTTTCTCCGTGTAAGCCAGGCGGGACGAACCACCTGCAGTTGCCGTCGACACGGGGCGGCAGACGGGAAAACGGTGGCCAGGCACGTAAGCTTCGGTGTGGGACAGATCCGGTACTTGCCTGGATAGTGACCGTTGCAGGGTAGGGGAGTTCGCGGCGCAGAAGGCCGCAGGCAGTTGCCCGGAACGTTCGCTGGCCGCTGTGGCCCTATCTGCATGGGCGCTCGCGGCACGCGTGGGACTGATGTGCACTATCGACAGCAGTCACTTTACGGGGGCGGTCACCGCGCCCATCATGGAGTCAGCTGTTACACATCTGGTTGCAAATCATCGCAGTCGCCCTTACTTCATCACCACTCTCAACACGGCGTATAGACCCCTTATGAGTTCTGCTCTGTCCATTCGACAGTTGACCAAGACCTACGGCAACGGGTTTCAGGCCCTCAGCGGCATCGACCTCGACGTAGCGGAAGGCGACTTCTTCGCACTGCTGGGCCCCAACGGCGCAGGCAAATCGACCACCATCGGTATTCTTTCCACCCTGGTCAACAAGACCAGCGGCACGGTCAACATCTTCGGCAACGACCTGGACCGCCAGCCGGCAGCGCTCAAGCGCAGCATTGGCGTGGTGCCTCAGGAGTTCAACTTCAACCAGTTCGAGAAGACCTTCGACATCGTCGTGACCCAGGCCGGCTACTACGGGATTCCGGCCAAGGTCGCCAAGCAGCGTGCCGAACAGTACTTGACCCAGCTGGGGCTGTGGGACAAGCGCGATACGCCGTCGCGGTCGCTGTCGGGCGGCATGAAGCGGCGCTTGATGATCGCACGGGCGCTGATCCACGAGCCGCGCCTGCTGATTCTCGATGAGCCCACCGCCGGCGTCGACATCGAACTGCGGCGTTCGATGTGGGGCTTCCTCACCGAGCTGAACGAAAAAGGCATCACCATCATCCTCACCACCCATTACCTGGAAGAGGCCGAGCAGCTGTGCCGCAACATCGGCATCATCGACCACGGCACCATCGTCCAGAACACCAGCATGCGTGAACTGCTCGGCACCCTGCACGTGGAGACCTTTCTGCTCGATCTGGGCCAGCCGCTGAACGCGGCGCCGCAGCTGCAAGGCTACCCCTGCACCCTGGTCAATCCGCAGACGCTGGAAGTGCAGGTCGACAAGGAGATCGGCATCACCTCGCTGTTCGGCCAGCTGGCGCTGTTGAACATTCCGGTGCTGAGCCTGCGCAACAAGACCAATCGCCTGGAGGAGTTGTTCGTGTCTCTGGTGGAGAAGAATCTGAGGAAGGTTGCGGTATGAGTTCCGAATTCCAGGCCAATGTGGTCGCTCTCAACACCATCGTCTACCGCGAAGTGCGGCGCTTCACGCGGATCTGGCCGCAGACCCTGCTGCCGCCAGCCATCACCATGGTGCTGTACTTCGTCATCTTCGGTAACCTGATCGGCAAGCAGATCGGTGGCATGGGTGGCTTCAGCTACATGGAGTACATCGTGCCGGGGCTGATCATGATGTCGGTGATCACCAACTCCTACGGCAACGTGGTCTCGAGTTTCTTCGGCGCCAAGTTCCAGCGTTCCATCGAAGAGCTGATGGTTTCGCCACTGTCGCCGCACACCATTCTGATCGGCTATGTCGCGGGTGGGGTGTTGCGCGGCTTGATGGTCGGGATCATCGTCACCGCACTGTCGTTGTTCTTCACCGATCTGCAGGTGCATCACCTGGGCATCACGGTGCTGGTGGTGCTGCTGACCGCCACGATCTTTTCCATGCTGGGCTTCGTCAACGCGGTGTTTGCGCGCAACTTCGACGACATCTCCATCGTGCCGACCTTCGTCCTCACACCCTTGACCTACCTGGGTGGGGTGTTCTATTCGATCAGCCTGCTGCCGCCTTTCTGGCAGACCGTGTCCCTGGCCAATCCAGTGCTGCACATGGTCAATGCCTTCCGCTACGGCATCCTTGGCGTCTCGGATATCAGCATCGGCGTGGCGGTGGCATTCATGCTGGTGGCCACGGTGGTGCTGTACTTCGCCTGCGTGAAGTTACTGGTCAGCGGTCGCGGCATGCGCAGCTGAGTTCCCCCGGCCGGACCGCAAGGCCCGACCATGTCGTTTCTCGACGGTTCAAGGTCGTAGGTGGAGCATGATCATCGGCGCGCGAAGTCGATGATCAGGACGCCAACATATGCCGTGCGGCATTCGTCGCGCGCAGCCTTATCGGGGAAGCAGAATGAACATGAAGAAAGTTCTCGGAGCCAGTGCTGCTCTGGTTCTGGCCATGGGATGTAGCTGGGCCAGCGCTGCCGCCAAGGAAGTCACCATCGGCTACGTCGACGGATGGTCGGACAGCGTTGCCACCACCCATGTCGCCGCCGAAGTCATCAAGCAGAAGCTGGGCTATGACGTGAAGCTGCAGGCAGTGGCCACCGGGATCATGTGGCAGGGCGTGGCCACCGGCAAACTCGACGCGATGCTTTCTGCCTGGCTGCCGGTGACCCACGGCGAGTACTGGGCCAAGAACAAGGACAAGGTGGTCGACTACGGCCCCAACTTCAAGGACGCCAAGATCGGCCTGATCGTGCCTGAATACGTCAAGGCCAAGACCATCGACGACCTCAAGACCGACGAGACCTTCAAGAATCGCATCGTGGGCATCGACGCGGGCTCGGGTGTGATGCTCAAGACCGATCAGGCGATCAAGGACTACGGCCTGTCCACCTACAAGCTTCAGTCCAGCTCCGGCGCCGGCATGATTTCGGAGCTGACCCGTGCCGAGAAGGCCAACGAATCCATTGCCGTGACCGGTTGGGTGCCGCACTGGATGTTCGCCAAGTGGAAACTGCGCTTCCTGGAAGACCCTAAAGGCGTGTACGGCGCTGCGGAAACCGTCAACAGCATCGGCAGCAAGGGCCTGGACAAGAAGGCGCCGGAAGTGGCTGCCTTCCTGAAGAAGTTCCAGTGGTCGTCCAAGGACGAGATCGGTGAAGTCATGCTGGCCATCCAGGACGGCGCCAAGCCTGATGCCGCCGCCAAGGCCTGGGTCGACAAGCACCCTGACCGTGTGGCCGAGTGGACCGCCAAGTAACCAAGTGACCCCAAACGGGCTGCCTTGCACGCGGGCCGCCCGTAGGAGCGGTCATCGGCCGCGAATCAGGCACCGCGGAGCACCAGATACAGCACTGCACCATTCGCGGCCACGGACCGCTCCTACGTCGAATTGTGAAAAGGTCGCCCATGGGCGACCTTTTTTCATTTCCAGGCCCCGATCTACTACTAAGGTCGTCTGGAGTGCGCTCCAGAGCAGCCTAAAGTGGAATACGTTCTATCCATCTATGCTGCGAGGACAAAAACAATGAACGACAGCATTTACCTCTCGATTCAAAACAGCCCACGCTTCAAGGAGCTGGTGAGAAAAAGAGAGAAGTTCGCCTGGATACTTTCAGCAATCATGCTTGGACTGTATTCGGCCTTCATCCTCTTGATTGCCTACGGCCCGCACATCCTGGGCGCCAAGATCAGTCCTGAGTCGTCGATCACCTGGGGCATTCCCATCGGTGTCGGCCTCATTCTTTCCGCCTTCGTGTTGACCGGTATCTACGTCAAGCGCGCCAATGGCGAGTTCGATGACCTGAATCGCCTGATCCTGCAGGAGGCCAAGCAATGATGCGGCGTCTATTGGCAACAATGGGCGCATTCGCCCTGGCTCCAAGCGTGATGGCGGCCGATGCACTGACCGGCGCGGTGCAGAAGCAGCCGCTCAACGTGGCGGCGATCATCATGTTCGTGCTGTTCGTCGGTGCCACCCTGTGCATCACCTACTGGGCCTCCAAGCGCAACAAGTCAGCCGCGGACTACTACGCCGCCGGCGGCAAGATCACCGGTTTCCAGAACGGCCTGGCAATTGCCGGCGACTACATGTCGGCGGCGTCCTTCCTGGGGATTTCCGCGCTGGTGTTCACCTCCGGCTACGATGGCCTGATCTACTCCATCGGCTTCCTGGTGGGCTGGCCGATCATCCTGTTCCTGATCGCCGAGCGTCTGCGCAACCTGGGCAAGTACACTTTTGCCGACGTGGCGTCCTATCGCCTGAAGCAGAAAGAAATCCGTACCCTGTCGGCCTGTGGTTCGCTGGTGGTGGTGGCGTTCTACCTGATCGCGCAGATGGTAGGTGCCGGCAAGCTGATCCAGCTGCTGTTCGGCCTCGACTACGCCGTGGCCGTGGTTCTGGTGGGTATCCTGATGTGCCTGTACGTGCTGTTCGGCGGCATGCTGGCGACCACCTGGGTACAGATCATCAAGGCGGTATTGCTGCTGTCCGGTGCGTCCTTCATGGCCCTGATGGTGATGAAACACGTCAACTTCGACTTCAACGTGCTGTTCTCCGAAGCCATCAAGGTGCACGCCAAGGGTGAAGCCATCATGAGCCCCGGTGGGCTGGTGAAGGATCCGATCTCGGCCTTCTCGCTGGGCCTGGCGCTGATGTTCGGTACGGCTGGCCTGCCGCACATCCTGATGCGCTTCTTCACCGTTTCCGATGCCAAGGAAGCTCGCAAGTCGGTGCTCTACGCAACGGGCTTCATCGGCTACTTCTACATCCTGACCTTCATCATCGGTTTCGGCGCGATTCTGCTGGTCAGCACCAATCCGGCGTTCAAGGACGCAGCCGGTGCCTTGCTCGGTGGTAACAACATGGCCGCGGTGCACCTTGCCGATGCGGTCGGCGGCAGCATCTTCCTCGGCTTCATCTCGGCCGTGGCCTTCGCCACCATCCTGGCTGTGGTGGCCGGCCTGACCCTGGCCGGTGCTTCGGCGGTGTCCCACGACCTGTACGCCAGCGTCATCAAGAAAGGCAAGACCAACGACAAGGACGAGATCCGCGTTTCCAAGATCACCACCGTCTGCCTCGGTGTCCTGGCGATCGGCCTGGGTATCGCGTTCGAAAGCCAGAACATCGCCTTCATGGTGGGCCTGGCGTTCTCGATCGCGGCCAGCTGCAACTTCCCGGTCCTGCTGCTCTCGATGTACTGGAAGAACCTGACCACCCGCGGCGCCATGATCGGTGGCTGGATGGGCTTGATCAGCGCAGTGACGCTGATGATCCTCGGCCCGACCATCTGGGTGCAGATTCTGCATCACGACAAACCGATCTATCCCTACGAGTACCCAGCTCTGTTCTCGATGGCCATCGCCTTCATCGGTATCTGGTTCTTCTCGATCACCGACAAGTCGGCAGCCGCTGACGAAGAGCGTGCGCTGTTCTACCCGCAGTTCGTGCGTTCGCAAACCGGTCTGGGTTCCAGTGGGGCAGTCTCCCACTGATACCTGCACCACTCTGCAAGCAAAAAAAATCCGATGCCCGCGAGGGCATCGGATTTTTTCATGTCTGCTGTGCGGCCCGGTGCAGGCTGCACATCGGCAAGATTATATCTTGCCGAGCAATACCAGGATCAGCAGGATGACCAGTACAGTACCGATGATACCCGACGGGCCATAACCCCAACTTCTGGAGTGCGGGAATACTGGCAATCCGCCAATCAACAGCAGAATCAGAACGATGATCAGTATGGTGCCCATGGCGATTTCCTTATTTGGACAATGAGATGATTCGTCAGCGAGCCAGTAGCACTCGTCCGCCTAATAGCTCGGACTATGACCTGCCGTAAAAAGTCCCAAAGATTTAAAAATGTTTCCGAGGCGGGTCTGGGCTGGCGTATTCTCGCGGGCTGATATTGGCTCTGGAGAGTTCGAGTGCTCAATTATGTGTGGTTTTTGCTGGCCGCCCTTTTCGAGATCGCCGGCTGCTATGCCTTCTTCCTCTGGCTGCGGATGGGCAAGAGCGCGCTGTGGGCATTGGCAGGCGTGCTGAGCCTGACCTGTTTCGCGCTGTTGCTCACGCGCGTGGAAGCCGCCTATGCCGGCCGTGCGTATGCAGCCTACGGTGGCATCTACATCGTCGCTTCGCTGGGGTGGCTGGCGGTGGTCGAGAAAGTTCGGCCGCAGACCTTCGACTGGCTCGGCGCAACGTTGTGCGTGCTGGGGGCGAGCATCATCCTGTGGGGGCCGAAGCTGCAACAGGGCTAGGAGTGGCGAGTGTGGCCAAGATTGTAAATATCCATACAAAGAAAGCCTGAAGTGTATGGATCGGTACAACTAAGTGACGGCTTGCCTGCTGCAAGTGCGAAATATCTGACAGGGAATTTACTAACTTTCGTAGGCTTAAACTGTATTGCTCTGCTTGCCTTGTGATGGTCGAAAACAGGGTCCACCCTCAAGAAGCATTCATTTGAGGGAACAAAGCCATGCTGGTATTGACGCGACATGTAGGCGAGCTGATCTCGATCGGCGATGACGTCTGGATCAAGGTGCTGGACGTGCGGGGCAACACCGTGCGCTTCGGCATCCAGGCGCCCAAGGACGTGGAAGTGCACCGTGCCGAGGTCTATCGGCGAATCCAGGAGAAGCACGGCAAGCATGCCAAGGAGGTGCCGGTGGTGTGACGCTCAGTCGAACAGCTCGGGCGCTATGTCGTGCTTGAGCATCAGCGTGCACTGCTGGCTCTCCGGATCGAAAACGATGAACGCCTGTTTCTTGGCCAGTGCATGACGCACGCGCTCGACCCGCGTCTGCAAAGGTGTTTCATCGCCGTTGTCGGTTCCGTCGCGGGTCACGAAATCTTCGATCAGGCGGGTCAGGGTGTCGGCTTCAAGGTGGTCGTAGGGAATCAGCATGTTCGGCGCTCACAGGGTAGGCCGGCATTGTAACAGTGCCGCGCCTGCCCGAGGCCCCAAGCCAGACAGCGGCAAGGGGCAGGGCGGCGGTGGTCCGGTTGGATCAGGCCGATCAATGGCTGGATTTCTGCCCCAGCACGTCTTCGACCGCAGGTACGCGGGTGTCCGATTCCATCTGCGCGTCGTGCTCCAGCTGATGACTGAAACGCTCGAGCGAGCCGTTGTTCGGCTTGGCATCGCTGGCGAACACCGGTGGGCTCAGCATGTAGGCGGTAAGAATGCGGCTCAGCGCGCTCAGGCTGTCGATGTGGGTGCGTTCATAGCCATGGGTTGCGTCGCAGCCGAACGCCAGTAGCGCGGTACGAATGTCGTGTCCGGCCGTGACGGCCGAGTGGGCGTCACTGAAGTAGTAACGAAACAGGTCGCGCCGCACCGGCAGTTCGTTCTCGTCGGCGAGCCGCAACAGATGCCGCGACAGGTGATAGTCGTAGGGGCCACCGGAGTCCATCATGGCCACGCTCACGGCGTGCTCGCTCGAATGCTGGCCGGGTGCGACAGGTGCGATGTCGATGCCGACGAACTCACTGACGTCCCACGGCAGAGCCGCCGCCGCGCCGGAGCCGGTTTCCTCGGTGATGGTGAACAATGGATGGCAATCGATCAGAGGCTCGTAGTCGCTCTCGACGATGGCCTTGAGCGATGCCAGCAGCGCGGCAACACCTGCCTTGTCGTCCAGATGGCGGGCACTGATGTGGCCGCTGTCGGTGAACTCGGGCAGTGGATCGAACGCCACATAGTCGCCGATGTTCACCCCCAGCGACTCGCAGTCGGCACGCGTCGCGCAGTAGGCATCCAGGCGCAACTCGACATGGTCCCAGGTCACTGGCATCTGGTCGACGGCGGTGTTGAACGCATGCCCGGAGGCCATCAGGGGCAGCACGCTGCCGCGGATCACGCCGCTGTCGGTGAAAACGCTGACACGGCTGCCTTCGGCAAAGCGGCTCGACCAGCAGCCTACCGGCGCCAGTGACAGGCGACCGTTGTCCTGCACCGCCCGTACGCTGGCGCCAATGGTGTCCAGATGCGCAGACACCGCGCGGTCCGGTGAATTCTGCTTGCCCTTGAGAGTCGCGCGAATGGTACCGCGGCGTGTCATTTCAAAGGGAATGCCCAGCTCTTCGAGACGTTCGGCGACGTAGCGCACGATGGTATCGGTGAACCCGGTAGGGCTGGGAATGGCGAGCATTTCCAGCAGCACTTTCTGCAAGTACTGGATATCCGGTTCGGGAATTTTGGCTGTCATGGAAACTCCTGAGGTGGATAGGGTTATGGGGACCGCTTCTTCACGATCCCGGTAGCGTTTCAGCGCGGAGCCTGTGCGGGTCGCCGCGGCAGGCTCCATGCGGGCTTTTACCTGGGGCCGCTGTGCGGGAACAGCAGATCGACGAAACGCTCTGCCGTCGGTTGCGGTTCGTGGTTGGCCAGGCCCACGCGCTCGTTGGCTTCGATGAACACGTACTCCGGCTGGTCGGCGGCCGGAACCAAAAGGTCCAGACCCACCACCGGTATGTCCAGCGCGCGAGCGGCACGCACCGCTGCGTCGGCCAGTACCGGGTGGAGAGTCTGCGTGACGTCCTCCAGATGCCCGCCGGTGTGCAGGTTGGCCGCTCTGCGCACTGTCAGCGTCTGGCCGCTCGGCAGAATGCTGTGCATATCGAAACCGGCGGCCTGCACGGTGCGCAGGGTTTCCTGGTCCAGCGGAATCCGGCTCTCGCCGCCAGTGGCCGCCTGGCGACGGCGGCTCTGCACATCGATCAGCGTGCCAATGTCGGTGTGCCCGTCACCGATGATCTGCGCCGGCCGGCGGATGGCTGCCGCAACCATTTCGTAGCCGATGACCACGATGCGCAGGTCCACCCCTTCATGGAAGCTTTCGAGCAGGACCCGGCTATCGAACTGACGAGCATGCTCGATGGCCTGCTGCACCTCGTCGAGTGTGCTCAGGTCCACGGCCACACCGTTGCCTTGCTCACCGTCGAGCGGCTTGACCACCACCCGGCCATGTTCGTCGAGGAAGTCTTGGTTGTCGTCGGCACTGCCCGCCAGCTGCTGCGCCGGCAAGCTCAGGCCAGCGGCCCTGAGCACCTTGTGGGTCAGGCTCTTGTCCTGGCACAGGGTCATGCTCACCGAGCTGGTCAGGTCGCACAATGATTCGCGGCAACGGATGCGCCGGCCACCGTGCGCCAGCGTGAACAGACCAGCCTCGGCGTCGTCCACCTGCACATCGATGCCCCTGCGAAACGCCTCGTCGACGATGATCCGCGCGTAGGGATTGAAATCGGCCTGCGGGCCGGGGCCCAGGAACAGTTTCTGGTTGATGCCGTTCTTGCGCTTGATGGCGAAGGTGGGCAGGTTGCGAAAGCCCAGCTTGGCGTAGAGGTTCTTGGCCAGGCGGTTGTCGTGCATCACCGACAGATCGAGGTAGGCCAGGCCGCGGCTCATGAAGTGCTCGACCAGATGCCGCACCAGCACTTCGCCGACACCTGGGCGTGTGCAACGTGGGTCGACGGCCAGGCACCACAGGCTGCTGCCTTTTTCCGGGTCACGAAAGGCTTTGGCATGGTTGAGGCCCATGACACTGCCGATCACATGGCCGGTGTCTTCATCTTCGGCCAGCCAGTACACCGGTCCGCCCTGATGTCGTGGGGTCAGCAGGCTCTGGTCAATGGGCAGCATCTTGCGCTTGAGATAAAGCTGGTTGATGGCCTGCCAATCGCCATCGCTCTGCGCCCGACGAATACGGAACCCACGAAACACCCGCTGCGCGGGTCGATAATCGCTGAACCACAGGCGCAGGGTATCGGACGGATCGAGGAACAGTTGTTGTGGCGCCTTGGCCAATACCTGCTGCGGCGCGGCAACGTACAGAGCGATGTCCCGCTCACCCGGTTGTTCGTTGAGCAGCTCGGCAGCCAGGGCGTCCGCGTCGGGGTAGGTATGCCCGATCAGCACGCGGCCCCAGCCGCAGTGCAACGGTCGTTGTTGCAGGTCGTCGCTATGGCCTTCTTCGGCCAGCCGCGCCTGCAATCGCTCGTAGGACGGCGACTGGCCGCGCTGCAAGCGCTGGTTGAATGCCGTGGCATGAGCTTTCATCGATCAGAGTCCTTGTTCGCTGAGCCACAGGTTCAACGCCGCCAGCTGCCAGAGCTTGGAGCCGCGCAGTGGCGTGAGCTGGCCTTGCGGATCGGTCAGCAGACGGTCGAGCATGTTCGGGTTGAACAAGCCGCGGTCCTGGCTGGGGTCCAACAGCAGGTCGCGCACCCAGTTGAGTGTGTCGCCTTCAAGATGCTTGAGGCCAGGCACCGGGAAATAGCCTTTCTTGCGGTCGATGACCTCGCTCGGAATCACCAGCCGCGCCGCTTCCTTGAGCACCTGCTTGCCACCATCGGGCAGCTTGAACTTGCCCGGAACCCGCGCGGAAAGTTCGACCAGTCGATAGTCCAGGAACGGCGTGCGCGCTTCCAGGCCCCAGGCCATGGTCATGTTGTCGACGCGTTTGACCGGGTCGTCGACCAGCATCACTGTGCTGTCCAGGCGCAAGGCCTTGTCCACCGCTGCATCGGCGCCGGGCATGGCGAAGTGCTCGCGCACGAAGTCACCGGCAGCATCGTTGGCGGTCAGCCATTTGGGTGCCACGGTTGCCGCGTAGTCGTCGTAGCTGCGGTCGAAGAACGCATCGCGATAGGCCTGGTACGGATCGCTGGCGCCGTCCACTTGTGGGTACCAGTGGTAGCCTGCGAACAGTTCGTCGGCGCCCTGGCCGCTCTGTACGACCTTGCAATGCTTGGCAACTTCCCGCGAGAGCAGGTAGAAGGCGATGCAGTCGTGGCTGACCATCGGCTCGCTCATCGCGCGGAACGCGGCGGGCAGCTGCTCGATGATCTCTCGCTCCTCGATGCGCAGCTGGTGGTGCTGAGTACCGTAGTGTTTGGCGATCAGGTCGGAATACTGGAACTCGTCGCCACGTTCGCCGCCGGCATCTTGAAAGCCGATGGAGAAGGTCGACAGATCCTTCACGCCCACTTCGCGCAACAGACCTACCAGCATGCTCGAATCGACGCCGCCGGACAGCAGCACGCCCACATCCACGGCGGCCCGCTGGCGAATGGCAACCGCTTCGCGGGTGCTTTCCAGCACACGGTCGCGCCAGTCTTCCAGGGTCAGGTTGGCTTCGTCGGCATGGGGCCCATAGGGCAAGGTCCACCACGTTTGCTGTTCGGTCTTGCCGTTGGCATCGATGCGCATCCACGTCGCTGGCGGCAGTTTTTCGATGCCCGCGATCAACGTCCGTGGCGCAGGCACTACGGCGTGGAAGTTCAGGTAGTGGTTCAACGCCACCGGGTCGAGCATCGGGCTGATGTCGCCACCCTTGAGCAACGCCGGCAGGGCCGAAGCGAAGCGCAGGCGCTTGTCGGTGCGCGACAGGTACAACGGCTTGACGCCCAGACGGTCGCGGGCAATGAACAGACGTTGCGTGTCGCGCTCCCAGATGGCGAAGGCGAACATGCCGTTGAGCTTGGGCAGCAGTTTTTCGCCCCAGGCATGATAGCCCTTGAGCAACACCTCGGTGTCGCCGCCCGAATAGAAGCTGTAGCCCAGCGCTTCCAGCTCGCTGCGCAGTTCGGGAAAGTTGTAGATGGCACCGTTGAACGCCAGGCTCAGGCCCAGCTGGGCGTCGGTCATCGGCTGCGCGGAGCCGTCCGACAGGTCCATGATCTTCAGGCGGCGATGGCCCAGGGCAATCGGCCCTTGCGCCTGAAAACCCCAGGCGTCCGGCCCGCGTGGGGCCAGTTCATGGGTAATGCGTTCCACGGCCGCAAGGTCCGCAGGTTGAAAGTCGAAGCGCAACTCACCAGCTAATCCGCACATAAGTCCTTACCGGTTTTTCCGTTGGGGAATGGCCGAGTTAAGTTCGGCCAGGTATGAAACTGACCGAGGCGAGTAGCGAGAGTTTTAGAACGATCGGTTATAAGGGCGATAAGTCGCCGAGTAAGCATTCGCGGGTAGAACCCGCTTCCACAGGTATGCGGTGGCTGATGACTATTTGAGATTACCGCTGAGAAACTGCCGGAGGCGTTCGCTTTTCGGATTGACCAGCACCTGAGAGGGCGGGCCTTCTTCCTCGACCAGCCCCTGATGCAGGAACAGCACCTGGCTCGAGACTTCGCGGGCGAAGCTCATCTCGTGGGTAACCATGATCATGGTCCGGCCTTCCTCGGCCAGGCCCTTGATCACCTTCAGCACCTCACCCACCAGCTCCGGGTCGAGCGCCGAGGTAGGTTCGTCGAACAGCATGACCTCCGGTTCCATGGCCAGTGCGCGGGCGATGGCCACGCGTTGCTGCTGGCCGCCGGAGAGGAACGCTGGATACTGGCTGGCAACCCGTTCAGGCAAGCCGACCTTGTCCAGGTAGCGCAACGCGCGGGCCCGCGCTTCGTCCTTGTCGATTCCCAGCACCCGGCGTGGCGCCATGGTGATGTTGTCGAGCACGGTCATGTGGCTCCACAGGTTGAAGTGCTGGAACACCATGGCCAGGCGCGTGCGCAGGCGCTGCAATTCTTCGGCGTCGGCAACCCGCATGCCGCCGTGGTCGCTGATCATCTGGATCGGCTTGCCATCCAGGCTCATGGCGCCGTCGTCGGGCTGCTCGAGAAAGTTGATGCAGCGCAAAAAGGTGCTCTTGCCCGAGCCGCTGGCGCCGATCAGGCTGATCACGTCACCCGTGCTGGCCTTGAGCGAGACGCCCTTGAGCACCTTGTTGTCGCCATAGCTCTTGTGCAGGCCGTCGATGGTCAGTTTGTACATGCGCAACACGTCCTCAAGGTTGAAGTAGATAGCCGCTGCGGCAGGCCTGGGTACCCGCGACATGGGCCACCAGCATGCCAGCGGTGGCCATGCGCCGCAGCGAGCGGGCGTACATCAGGCCAGGCTGCCGATTGCGCACCGGGGTAACCGTATTGCTCAGCGGATCGATGATCTCGGCGATCAACTGGTCGGCTTCCAGGTACTGTCCGGGCATCGCGCTGTACACCAGCAGCCCGCCCACCGGCGCTGTAACCGGTTCTACGGCAGCCAGCGGCGTTGCTGCGGCGAGCAACGCCGGCAGCTCGGCCGGCTGGCGGTCGATGGCACCGACGCTGGCCAGGTAGTCGAGGATGGCCTGGCAGTCGCCGCTGGCCATCGGATGATTGACGTCGCCCTGGCCGCGCAATTCGACAGTGACCGAAAAGCTGCCCATGGCGATCGGGAAGCGCTCGCCGAAACGTTGCTGCAGCTGCCACCACAACAGGCTGAAGCACTCGTCGAACGACTGCCCGCCCGAATCGGTAGCCAACAGACTGGCCTGGGCGCCCAGATAGCGCGCCAGCGGCTCTACCTGCGGCCAGGCCTCGGGCGTGGTGTACAGATGCTGCACGGCTTCGAAGTCGCAGTGCAGGTCCAGCACCATATCGGCGTCGCACGCCAGGCGCTGCAGGGTCAGGCGCTGCGACTGCAGGGCGGTGGCGGGCTGCAGCCGGTTCAGCCCATCGCGAAGATGCGTGCGGATCAGCGCGGTATTGCGCGCCACATCCTCACCCAGCAGGCTCTCGACGGCGCACCCGACCTGATCGGCCAGGTCGACGAAACGGCGATTGAAGTTCTCGCCGGTTTCCAGCTCGTAGCGGCCCATGGGGGTGTCCATGACGATCTGGTCGAGCCCGGCCGGGTTGGCGATGGGCACCACCACGACCTGCCAGCGCAGTTGCCCGGCGCTTTCCAGTTCGGCCAGGCGCTGACGCAGGTGCCAGGCGACGAGCATCCCCGGCAGCTCGTCGGCATGCAGCGAGGCTTGGATATAGACCTTGCCGGCACCGGTTGGGCCGTAGCTGAAGCTGTGTATCTGGCGCGCGGTGCCCGGTAGCGGGGCCAGCAGTTCATGAATGTCGTGTTGCATGTTCAGGTCCTAGTGCGTCGGGCCGAGAAAGGCCAGCCAGCGGCGTTCGGCCAGGCGAAACAGTCCAACCAGAGCGAAGGTGACGGTCAGGTAGATCAGCGCGGCGATACCGAAGGATTGGAAGGTCAGGAAGGTCGCCGAATTGGCGTCACGCGCGACCTTGAGAATGTCCGGGATGGTGGCGGTGAACGCCACCGTGGTCGAGTGCAACATGAGGATCACTTCGTTGCTGTAGTAGGGCAACGAACGGCGCAGGGCGGACGGCATGATCACGTAGGCATACAGCTTCCAACCGCTGAGGCCGTAGGCTTTGGCCGCCTCGACCTCGCCGTGGTTCATGCTGCGGATGGCCCCGGCGAAGATTTCCGTGGTGTACGCGCAGGTGTTCAGCGCGAATGCCAGCACCGTGCAGTTCATCGAGTCGCGGAAGAAGTCGTTGAGCAGAGGCTGCCCACGCACCGCCTCCAGGCTGTAGATGCCGGTGTAGCAGATCAGCAGCTGGATATAGAGCGGGGTGCCGCGGAACAGGTACGTGTAGAACTGCACTGGCCAGCGTACCCAGCGCCGATTCGAGACCCGTGCGATCGACAGCGGCACCGAGAACACGAAGCCGATCACCAGGGCGGCAGTGAGCAGCCACAGGGTCATCGCCAGGCCGGTGATGTTCTGCCCGTCGGAGTAGAGGAACGGTCGCCAGTATTCTTGAAGAAGCTCGATCATCGCAGGGCCTCCCGGGTGCCCGCGCTGTAGCGTCGTTCAAGCCAGCGCAGGGCGATGTTGGAGGCACTGGTGATCAACAGGTAGATGAGCGCGGCCAACACCAGGAAGTAGAACAACTGATAAGTGCTCTTGCCCGCGTCCTGGGCGGCCTTCACCAGATCGGCCAGGCCGATGATCGACACCAGCGCCGTGGCCTTGAGCATGACCATCCAGTTATTGCCGATACCGGGCAGGGCGTAGCGCATCATCTGCGGAAACACGACATAGCGAAAGCGCTGCGAGCGCTTGAGGCCATAGGCCGTGGCCGCTTCGAGTTGCCCGCGCGGTACTGCCAACATGGCACCGCGAAAGGTCTCGGTGAAATAGGCGCCGTAGATGAAACCCAGGGTGATGACCCCAGCGGCGAAAGGATCGATTTCGATGTAGTCCCATTCCAGCGCTTCGGTAATACCGGTCAGCCAGGTTTGCAGGCTGTAGAAAATCAGCAGCATCAGCACCAGGTCGGGCACGCCGCGAATCAGGGTGGTGTAGAGCTGCGCAGGCACGCGCAGCGCCGCAGCGCCGGACAGCTTGGCGCTGGCGCCGAGCAGGCCCAGCACCACGCTGACCAGCAGCGAGAGCAGGGAAAGCTTGATGGTCATCCAGGTGCCCTCGAGCAGCAACGGGCCGAAGCCCTTCAAGCTGAACGCAGACAACCCGAGGTACTGCAAAAGGTCATCGAACATGAATCTGGCCTTTGCCGATCAAAAAAACGCCCATCCCCGAGCGGGAATGGGCGCTGTCACAGCGGGGATTTATTTACCGCTGTACAGGTTCAGCTCACCGAAGTGTTTCTTCTGGATTTCGCTGTAGGTGCCATCATCATGTAACGCTTTGATACCTTTATCGATGAACGCCTTGAGTTCCTTGTTACCTTTGGCGATACCCACGGCCGTCTTGGCCGGCAACAGCTCGCTGTCGATAGCCTCGCTGACTTCATAGCCAGCACCCTGTGGCGACTTCAGGAAGCCAAGCTCGGCCTGCAGCATGTCTTGGATGGATGCGTCGAGACGACCCGAGATCAAGTCGGCGTACACTTGGTCCTGATTTTGATAGGCCTGGGTTTTCACCCCAGCCTTGTCGAGCACGGCCTTGGCGTAGGCTTCCTGGATGGTGCCCTGCTCGTAGCCGACGGTCTTGCCCTTGAGCGACGCCAGGTCGGTGCTCAGGCCTGCACCTTTCTTGAACACCAACGAAGTCGGGCCCGAGAACAGTTCGTTGGAGAAGTCGATGACTTTCTCCCGCGCCGGGGTGACGGTCATCGAGGAAATCACGCCATCGAATTTCTTCGCCTTGAGCCCGGGAATCATGCCGTCGAAGTCGCTTTCGACCCACTTGCAGGTCACTTTCAGTTCCTTGCAGATGGCATTGCCCAGATCGATGTCGAAACCCACCAGGCTGCCGTCGGCGGCCTTGGATTCGAACGGTGCGTAGGAAGGATCGACCCCGAAGCGCAACTCCTTGTATTCCTTGGCCATTGCGCTGCCGGCCGAAAACGCCAGGGCCAGAGCAGAAAGGGTCAGCAATGCTTTTTTCATCGTGCAGTCCTTAAAACCAGTTGAATGCGTTGGTGAGGGCGATGTGCGTTACCGGCAAGTGCCAGACATCATTTTGATAGCAATTTCCGCACCATAGTCCCAGTGCAGACCGCTCTGAGCAAGGTTGTGTCGCGTGGCAGCAAGTTTCGCCATGGCCCGAGTGACCCTGGATGTCCGCGCTGCGCGTCATTGGTACAGCAATGCCCTGAAATAATCCACGGCAAAAAAATGCACCTCGACGGTGCATTCAGAAGGGTCAGGCCAACAGGTCCTGCAGGGTCGCCAGGCTGTCCGCTTCTGCCACCGGTTTGTCGTGGCGCCAGCGCAACATGCGCGGGAAGCGCACCGCAATACCGCTTTTGTGGCGCTTGGACAAGGCAATGCCCTCGAAGCCCAATTCGAAGACCAGCGTCGGGGTCACGCTGCGCACCGGGCCGAACTTCTCCACGGTGGTCTTGCGAACGATCGCGTCGACCTTGCGCATTTCTTCATCGGTCAATCCGGAATAGGCCTTGGCGAACGGCACCAGCGTTCGCTCGGACGCTTCGGGTGGGCCATCCCACACGGCGAACGTGTAATCGCTGTACAGGCTTGCCCGGCGCCCGTGGCCGGCCTGGGCATAGATCAATACCGCGTCGACGCTGAACGGGTCGACCTTCCATTTCCACCAGGTGCCCATGTCCTTGGTGCGGCCGACGCCATACAGCGAATCGCGGGCCTTGAGCATCATGCCTTCCACACCCAGCGCGCGCGACGCTTCGCGCTGTCGGCCGAGGTCTTGCCAATCGTCGCCGGTCAATACCGGCGAGGGGCGCAGCACGGGGTCGGCGGCCTGCGCGATGACCTGTTCCATCCGCGTGCGACGTTCGTGCTGCGGGCGGTTGCGCCAGTCTTCCCCTGCCCATTCGAGCAGATCGTAGGCGAGCACCACCACCGGAATCTCTTCAAGGATTTTCTTGCTCAAGGTTTTACGGCCGATGCGCTGCTGCAGCAGGGCGAACGGCTGCACGGCGGGTGCATCGGCCGACGCACTCGATGACTCGTCCAGGCTGAAATGTTCAGGTGCCACATCGGTTGCTGGCGGGGTTTTCCAGACCACGATCTCACCGTCGATGACCGTACCGTCAGGCAGGCTCGCGGTCAGTGAGTGCAGCTCCGGGAAGCGATCCGATACCAGTTCCTCGCCGCGCGACCAGATCCACAGGCGCCCCTCGCGCTTGACCAGCTGGGCGCGAATCCCATCCCACTTCCATTCCACCTGCCAGTCGCTGCTGGGGCCCAGCAAGGTGTCGAACTGATCGACCGGTTGCTGCAGAGAGTGGGCGAGGAAAAACGGGTAGGGCTGGCCACCCCTTTGGGCATGTTCGTCCGCCGATTCCTGGGCGATGAGCTTGAGGTAACTTTCGGCGACCGGACGGTGCGACAGGTCGGTGTAGCCCACCAGGCGCTGGGCGACGCGCTTGCTGTCGATACCGGCCATCTGCGCCAGCGCGCGGGTGACCAACAGCTTCGACACACCGACGCGAAAGCTGCCGGTGATCAGCTTCAGGCACAGCATCAGGCTGGCCCGATCCAGCTGCGCCCACAGCGGCGGCAAGCGCGCGTGGAGCTCCTCGGGCGGCAGCCCGCGCAGGGGCAACAGGGCGTTTTCCAGCCACCAGGCCAGGCCTTCGTCGCTGCTTTGCTCAGCTTCGGGCAGCAACAGCGAGAAGGTCTCGGCCAGGTCACCTACGGCTTGATAGCTTTCTTCGAACAACCACTCGGGCACGTTCGCCAGTTTGATCGCCAGCTCGCGCAGGATCTTGGTCGGCACCAGCTGCCGTGGACGGCCACCGGAAAGGAAGTACACCGCCCAGGCAGCATCGGCCGGTTGCGCCTGACGGAAGTAATCTTCCAGAAACTGGCGCTTGGCATTGGTCGAGGTGGTTTCGTCGAGATTGGCATACAACTGCGCGAAAGCTTTCAAGACGCGACCTCCTGAGGTTCCTCTTCATTGCCGTACTCAGTGGTGAACCCCTGTGCGTCCAGGCCGATGTCTCGCAGATAGCGCACCAGCACCTCTACCGAGCCGTGGGTGACCATGACCCGCTCGGCTCCGGTCTGCTCGATGGCCCAGAGCAGGCCTGGCCAGTCGGCATGGTCGGACAGCACGAAGCCTCGATCCACACCACGGCGGCGGCGGGTACCGCGCAGACGCATCCAGCCACTGGCGAAGGCGTCGCTGTACTCACCAAAGCGGCGCATCCAGGTACTGCCCCCGGCCGAGGGCGGGGCGATGATCAACGCGTTGCGCAGTGCCGGGTCGGTTTTCTTGAAGTCCCCGGCGTATTGGGTTTCCGGAATATAGACACCGGCATCGCGGTAGACGCGGTTCAGCGGTTCGACCGAGCCGTGGGCCAGAATCGGTCCGATGCTGGCGTCGATGCCATGCAGCAAGCGCTGGGCCTTGCCGAAGGCGTAGGCGAACAACACGCTGGCCTTGCCTTGCTCGGCGTTGGCTCGCCACCACTGGTTCACTTCCTCGAAGATCTCCGCTTGCGGCTGCCAGCGATAGATCGGCAGGCCGAAGGTCGATTCGGTGATGAAGGTGTGGCAGCGCACCGGCTCGAAGGGCGCGCACGTGCCATCTGGCTCGACCTTGTAGTCGCCCGAGGCTACCCACACCTCACCTTTGTATTCCAGGCGGACCTGGGCCGAGCCCAGTACGTGTCCGGCAGGATGGAAACTCAAGGTCACACCGTTGTGTTGCAGGACTTCACCGTACTCGAGCAATTGCAGATTTATCTCCTGGCCCAGGCGAGTGCGCAGGATGCCTTCGCCGGGTGCTGCGGCCAGGTAGTGTTGGTTGCCCGTGTGCGCGTGGTCGCCGTGACCATGGGTGATCACCGCGCGCTCGACGGGCTTCCATGGATCGATATAGAAATCCCCGGCGGTGCAATACAGACCTTCGGGACGAGCGACGACAAGATCCATGGCAGGTCGGCCAGGTAATGGGTGTGTTGTTATGAGGGGGTGGGGCAGGGGAAAGTTCGAAGGCATACGCCTTGACGAGCGCTGCACGTGGCCCGTGACGCAGGCATGAAAAAGCCCCTACGATGAGGGGCTTGTTTCAGAATCTGGCTCCACGACCTGGACTCGAACCAGGGACCCAATGATTAACAGTCATTTGCTCTACCAACTGAGCTATCGCGGAATCTGCTGCGTATGTTACTGATTGCTAAGGGGAAGTCAAGCCTTCCCCTTAGCAAGGTTGTTACAGCACTTTGACGATGGCCTTGATCACGCCGTCGATATTGCTTTGGTTCAAGGCGGCCACGCAGATGCGCCCGGTATCCAGCGCATAAATGCCAAACTCGCTGCGCAGGCGACCGACCTGCTCGGCGCTCAGCCCGGAATACGAAAACATCCCCGCCTGGCGAGCGACGAAGGTGAAGTCACGGTTGGCGCCCTGGGCAGCCAGGCCCTCGACCATTTGCAGGCGCATGCCGCGAATGCGCTGGCGCATCTCGCCCAGCTCAGTTTCCCACATGGCTCGCAGCTCGGGGCTGTTGAGCACGTTGGCGACGATCATGGCGCCATGGGTCGGCGGGTTGGAGTAGTTGGTACGAATGACCCGCTTGATCTGCGACAGCACGCGCGCGCGCTCGTCGCTCGACTGGGTGACGATCGACAGCGCGCCCACCCGCTCGCCATACAGCGAGAACGACTTGGAAAACGAACTGGAAACGAAGAAGCTCAAGCCCGACTCGGCGAACAGGCGCACGGCCGCCGCGTCTTCCTCGATGCCGTCGCCAAAGCCCTGATAAGCCATGTCGAGGAACGGCACGTGGCCCTTGCGCTTGACCACATCCAACACGTTGACCCAGTCCGCCGCGTTGAGGTCGACCCCGGTGGGGTTGTGGCAGCATGCATGCAGCACGACGATGGAGCCTGCGGGCAAGGCGTCGAGGTCTTCGAGCATGCCTGAACGGTTCACGTCGTTGCTGGTCGCATCATAGTAACGGTAGTTGCGGACGCCGAAGCCTGCAGCTTCGAACAGCGCACGGTGGTTTTCCCAGCTCGGATCGCTGATCGCGACGACCGCATCGGGCGACAGCTGCTTGAGGAAATCTGCACCGATCTTCAGGGCGCCGGTACCGCCAACGGCCTGCGTGGTGACCACACGGCCCGCTGCCAGCAGGGGCGACTGGGCACCGAATATCAAGGTCTGTACGGCCTTGTCGTAGGCAGCGATGCCGTCGATGGGCAGATAGCCACGGGCCGCGTGCTGTGCAACGCGCTGCGCTTCGGCTTCGATCACCGCGCGGAGCAGGGGAATTCGCCCCTCTTCGTTGCAGTACACGCCCACACCCAGGTTCACCTTGTCGGTGCGGGTGTCGGCGTTGAATGCTTCGTTGAGGCCCAGGATAGGATCGCGGGGTGCCAATTCGACAGCGGAAAACAGGCTCATTTTTACCGTAGCTCTGATCGGGAGTAAGGAAGGGTGCACGCTTCATCCATGCTGCGCGAAGCGGTGCGCGAGTGGGATGTCAGTATAAAGACGCTTGGCTGACGGGGCGACAGGTTGCACCTGGTTTTACCTGTTTTTGCCGATTTATTTTCGACCATTGGTCCCGCGTTTGCCGGAGGTCTTGGGCCTTGCCCTTGAAACTCGTAGGAACAGGCGCAAACTAGGGTTAAGTACTGTCTATAAATACAGTCGGAAAATGTCCGGCTGGTGCGACTCATGAGGTGTGGCATGTCCGAGTTCCAACTCGTTACCCGTTTCGAGCCTGCTGGCGATCAGCCGGAAGCCATTCGCCTGATGGTGGAGGGGATCGAGGCAGGGCTGGCGCACCAGACATTGCTGGGGGTAACCGGATCGGGCAAGACGTTCAGCATTGCCAACGTGATTGCCCAGGTGCAGCGTCCGACACTGGTGCTGGCGCCCAACAAGACCCTGGCAGCTCAGTTGTACGGCGAGTTCAAGGCGTTTTTCCCGAACAACGCCGTCGAGTATTTCGTCTCCTATTACGACTACTATCAGCCCGAAGCCTACGTGCCGTCGTCGGACACCTTCATCGAGAAGGATTCCTCGATCAATGATCACATCGAGCAGATGCGCCTGTCCGCCACCAAGGCACTGCTCGAGCGCAAGGACGCCATCATCGTCACCACGGTGTCGTGCATCTACGGCCTGGGCAGCCCTGAAACCTATCTGAAAATGGTCCTGCACGTGGACCGCGGCGACAAGCTCGACCAGCGCGCGTTGTTGCGCCGTCTGGCCGACCTGCAATACACCCGCAACGAAATGGACTTCGCCCGCGCCACGTTCCGTGTGCGCGGCGACGTGATCGACGTGTTCCCGGCCGAATCCGATCTTGAAGCCATCCGTATCGAGCTGTTCGATGACGAGGTCGAGAACATCGCCGCGTTCGACCCGCTGACCGGCGAGGTCACGCGCAAACTGCCGCGCTTCACCTTCTACCCCAAGAGCCACTACGTTACTCCGCGCGAGACCCTGCTCGGCGCTGTGGAAGGCATCAAGGAAGAGCTCAAGGAGCGCCTGGACTACTTTCGCGACAAGAACAAGCTGGTGGAAGCCCAGCGGCTGGAGCAACGCACCCGCTTCGATCTCGAGATGATCCTCGAGCTGGGCTATTGCAACGGCATCGAAAACTATTCGCGCTACCTCTCCGGCCGCCCTTCGGGCGCCGCTCCGCCCACCTTGTACGATTATTTGCCAGCCGACGCCCTGCTGGTGATCGACGAGTCCCACGTCAGCGTTCCGCAGGTGGGTGCGATGTACAAGGGCGACCGCTCGCGCAAGGAAACCCTCGTCGAGTACGGCTTCCGCCTGCCATCGGCGCTGGATAACCGGCCGATGCGTTTCGACGAGTGGGAAGGGGTGAGCCCGCAGACCATTTTCGTCTCTGCTACCCCCGGCAACTACGAGGCCGAGCACGCCGGCCGCATCATCGAGCAGGTGGTGCGTCCGACCGGTCTGGTAGACCCCCAGGTGGAAGTGCGGCCGGCGTTGACCCAGGTGGACGACTTGCTGTCCGAGATCCGCAAGCGCGTCGCCACCGACGATCGCATTCTGGTTACCGTGCTGACCAAGCGCATGGCCGAGGACCTTACCGATTACCTGGCCGACCATGACGTGCGCGTGCGCTACCTGCACTCGGACATCGACACCGTGGAGCGGGTCGAGATCATTCGCGACCTGCGCCTGGGCGCGTTCGACGTGATCGTGGGGATCAACCTGCTGCGCGAAGGCCTGGACATGCCTGAGGTCTCGCTGGTGGCGATTCTGGATGCCGACAAGGAAGGTTTCCTGCGCTCCGACCGCTCGCTGATCCAGACCATTGGCCGTGCCGCGCGAAATCTCAATGGGCGTGCCATTTTGTATGCCGATCGCATGACCGGTTCGATGGAGCGTGCCATCGGCGAAACCGAGCGCCGTCGCGAGAAGCAGATCGCCTTCAACGAGGCCAATGGCATCGTGCCCAAGGGCGTGATCAAAGATGTCGCCGACATCATGGAAGGCGCCACCGTGCCCGGCTCGCGCAGCAAGAAGCGCAAGGGCATGGCCAAGGCTGCCGAGGAGAACGCACGCTACGAGAACGAGCTGCGCTCGCCGAGCGAGATCACCAAGCGCATCAAGCAGCTGGAAGAGAAGATGTACCAGCTGGCGCGGGATCTGGAGTTCGAAGCGGCAGCACAGATGCGCGACGAAATCGGCAAGCTGCGCGAGCGCCTGCTCAAGGTCTGACACCGCGTCGCCCCCTTCGCGGGTAGAACCCGCTCCCACAGAAAAGCACCAACCAGCCCGCCCCCATGTGGGAGCGGGGCGGGCGGCCTAGCCCTCTGCCCGCGAAGGCCGCACTGCGTTCCCAGCCGAGCACCCATGCCCGTCGCCACACGATTCTGGAGCCTTGCCCCCAAGCCCTGCTAACATCGGCGTTTCGATTCAACCTGCTCGAGACCCTTCATGACCGTTCGTACGCGTATCGCCCCATCGCCCACCGGCGACCCCCATGTCGGCACGGCCTACATCGCCCTGTTCAACTATTGCTTTGCCAAACAGCATGGCGGCGAATTCATCCTGCGCATCGAAGACACCGACCAGTTGCGCTCCACCCGCGAATCCGAGCAGCAGATCTTCGACGCCCTGCGCTGGCTGGGCATCGAGTGGAGCGAAGGCCCGGACGTAGGCGGCCCTCACGGCCCTTACCGGCAAAGCGAGCGGGGCGACATCTACAAGCAGTACGCCCAGCAACTGGTCGACATGGGTCACGCGTTCCCCTGCTTCTGCACGGCCGAAGAACTCGACCAGATGCGCGCCGAACAAACCGCCCGGGGCGAAACCCCGCGCTACGACGGTCGTGCCCTGTTGCTATCGGCCGAGGAAGTCCAGCGTCGCCTGGCAGCAGGCGAGCCCCATGTCATCCGCATGAAGGTCCCTACCGAGGGCGTCTGCGTGGTCCCGGACATGCTGCGCGGCGATGTCGAAATCCCGTGGGACCGCATGGACATGCAGGTCCTGATGAAAACCGACGGTCTGCCCACCTACTTCCTGGCCAACGTGGTCGATGACCACCTGATGGGCATCACCCACGTGCTGCGCGGTGAAGAATGGCTGCCCTCGGCGCCCAAACTGATGAAGCTCTACGAATACTTCGGCTGGGAGCAACCGGCACTGTGCTACATGCCGCTGCTGCGCAATCCTGACAAGAGCAAGCTGTCCAAGCGCAAGAATCCGACCTCGGTCACGTTCTACGAGCGCATGGGTTTCATGCCTGAAGCCATGCTCAACTACCTGGGCCGCATGGGCTGGTCGATGCCCGACGAGCGCGAAAAGTTCTCCCTGGCTGAAATGGTCGAGCACTTCGATCTTTCCCGTGTATCCCTGGGCGGTCCGATCTTCGATATCGAGAAGCTCTCGTGGCTCAACGGCCAGTGGTTGCGCGAGCTGCCGGTGGAACAGTTCGCCGCACGGGTACAACAGTGGGCTTTCAACCCTGACTACATGATGAAGATCGCTCCCCACGTGCAGGGCAGGGTTGAAACCTTCAGTCAGATCGTTCCGCTGGGTGGCTTCTTCTTCGCCGGCGGGCTGCAGCTGGACGCGCGCCTGTTCGAAAGCAAGAAACTCTCTGCGGACCAGGTGCGGCAGCTGATGCAGTTGATCCTGTGGAAGCTGGAAAGCCTGCGCCAGTGGGACAAGGAACGCATCACCGCGACCATCCAGGCCGTGGTCGAGTCGCTTGGTTTGAAACTGCGCGACGCCATGCCGCTGATGTTCGCCGCAATCACCGGGCAAGCCAGCTCGGTGTCGGTTCTGGATGCCATGGAAATCCTCGGCCCAGACCTGACCCGTTTCCGCTTGCGCCAGGCCCTCGACCTGCTCGGCGGCGTCTCCAAGAAAGAAAACAAGGAGTGGGAGAAGCTCCTGGCTGCAATCGCCTGACCCCCGACGCGGCTCGCGCCGCTGCTACAGAAGATCGCGGGCCCGGCACACCGCACGTGCATCCGATGCACCGCGATCCCTGTAGCAGCGGCGCAAGCCGCGTCGCTCCTCGCCCAAACCCAGCAAAACCGGTAAGTCCCTGTAATCGCGATAAAAAACTTCAGAATAATTCTGAAAATAAGTTTGACACCCTGGCGAGGTCGTCTTAATATGCGCCCCGTCCACACAGCAACACACTGTTTGGGGCTATAGCTCAGCTGGGAGAGCGCTTGCATGGCATGCAAGAGGTCAACGGTTCGATCCCGTTTAGCTCCACCAAATTCCAGGTTCGATGTCACGTGCTGATAACGAGCCGATCAGTTACAGACTGATCTTGGTAGAAGGTATGTCCCCTTCGTCTAGTGGCCTAGGACACCGCCCTTTCACGGCGGTAACAGGGGTTCGAGTCCCCTAGGGGACGCCAGTTGTACAGAAATGCCGAGTGAAGTCGGCATTCCGCCGCAGGGCGATAAATTCGGGGCTATAGCTCAGCTGGGAGAGCGCTTGCATGGCATGCAAGAGGTCAACGGTTCGATCCCGTTTAGCTCCACCAATTTGCCGGAGTCCGCAACAGCGGGCTTGACTGAAGGTTTTGCGTCCCCTTCGTCTAGTGGCCTAGGACACCGCCCTTTCACGGCGGTAACAGGGGTTCGAGTCCCCTAGGGGACGCCACGATTACCCGCTCTGCGGGACTTATAAGGCTCATTCGATTATTGAATGAGCCTTTTGTTTTTCTGCCCTCGCAATAATCGCCCATTCCTGAATCGCCACCGCCCAATTCTTCAGGAGCGCCCATGAACTGGGATCGGCCCACCCCCTTCGTTATCCAGCTCCAGGTCCAGTCCGACGACATCGACGGCCTCGGGCATGCCAACAACGCAGTCTACGTGACCTGGCTCGAGCGCTGTGCCTGGCAGCACTCGCAGCACCTGGGTCTGGATCTGGCAACCTACCGCCAGTTGGATCGCGCCATGGCCGTGGTGCGCCATGAGATCGACTACCTGGCCAGTGCCCACGAAGGCGATGAGCTGCACCTGGGTACCTGGATCCTCGACTGGGACCGCCGCCTGAAAATGACACGCCAATTCCAGCTGCTGCGTCCGCGCGATGGTGCGGTGCTGCTGCGGGCCCGCACTACCTTCGTGTGCATCGAGCTGTCCAGCGGCAAGCCCAAACGCATGCCGCCGCAGTTTCTGGAAGGGTACGGCTCGGCGATAGCCATCGAGCCCTAGAGCCATCAATTCTTGGCACCATCGGGTAGCAGCGCTGCCGTCGATGTGCAGGCTTTCTGCTAGAATCCGCTTCCTTTCACGCCTCTGCCCGAGAACTACCCCATGCAATTAGCTTTGGCGCCCATGGAAGGGTTGGTCGACGATATCCTGCGCGACGTCCTCACCCAGGTCGGCGGCATCGACTGGTGCGTCACTGAGTTCATCCGCGTCAACGAGCGCGTGCTCACCGCCGCCTACTATCACAAGTTCGGCCCCGAGCTGCTTACCGGTGCGAAGACCCGTGCCGGGGTGCCGCTGCGCGTGCAACTGCTTGGCTCCGACCCCTCGGCCCTCGCCGACAACGCTGCGTTCGCCTGCACCCTCGGCGCGCCCGTGATCGATCTGAATTTCGGCTGCCCGGCCAAGACGGTGAACAAGTCCCGTGGCGGCGCGGTGCTGCTCAAGGAGCCCGAGTTGCTCCACCGCATCCTGCGCGAAGTGCGCGCCACCGTCCCTGCGCACATTCCCGTGACGGCCAAGATGCGCCTGGGTTTCGATACCCCGGACAGCGCCATCGAATGCGCCACGGCCTTGGCCGAGGGCGGGGCGGATGTGCTGGTGGTGCACGCGCGGACCAAGGTCGATGGCTACAAGCCGCCTGCGCACTGGGAGTGGGTCGCCAAGGTGCAGGACGTGGTGAAGGTGCCGGTCTATGCCAACGGCGACATCTGGACCGTGGCCGACTGGCGGCGCTGCCGCGAGGTCAGTGGCGCGCAAGACTTCATGCTCGGTCGTGGCCTGGTGTCCAGGCCCGACCTGGCTCGGCAGATCGTCGCGGCCCGGCAAGGCATCGAGCTGCCTGACATGACCTGGTCCGAGCTGCTGCCATTGATCCGCGAATTCTGGCGCCAGGCCCGTGCGCAACTGACGCCACGCCAGGCACCGGGTCGACTCAAGCAGTGGCTGGCCATGCTGACCCGCACCTACCCCGAAGCGACCGAGCTGTTCACCCTCGTGCGTCGCGAGCAGGATTGCGACGCCGTGGAACGGCTGCTGCAGCCGGGCTAGCGGGTCGCCTTACCGCACGAAAAAATGGCTGCGCCGTTAAAAATTTTTTCGTGCGAACTCTTGAAAGCCCTTGGGTGGTCCCTATCTATGGGGTACGCGATGCCGAATTCGGGTCGCGGAGACAACCACTCGCTGAGATTCAGGAGAGACACATGACTACCGCATTTTCCCTTGCTCCACTGTTTCGCCACTCCGTGGGCTTCGATCGGTTCAATGACCTGTTCGAGTCTGCCGCACGCAACGAGTCGGCCAGCAGCTACCCACCCTACAACGTCGAAAAGCATGCCGATGATCAGTACCGGATCGTCATCGCTGCCGCAGGCTTCCAGGAAGAAGACCTGGAGCTGCAGGTCGAGAAGGGCGTACTGACCGTCAGTGGTGGCAAGCGCGACGCCGATACCAGTGCAGTGACCTACCTGCACCAGGGCATCGCCCAGCGCGCGTTCAAGCTGTCGTTCCGCCTGGCCGACCATATCGAGGTCAAGGCCGCAGCGTTGAACAACGGGCTGCTCAATATCGACCTGCTGCGTGTCGTGCCTGAAGAGGCCAAGGCCAAGCGGATCCCCATCAATGGATCCGTGCAGACTCGTCTGCAGTAACGCTTGTAGCCTTAGAAGAAAGGGCGCCTGGTGGGGCGCCCTTTTTTATTGGCTGAAATTTCTCCGGGTTGTCAGGCCTGTCGGCGCGTGTCGGCCAGCACCGGCACACTGCCTGCTGCAGGAAACAACACCAAATGGTCGGCGGCGACCTGAATACCAACTTCGGCCCCTGGCTGATAGTCCAGGTGACTGGGGAATACGGCTTCAAGTTGGCTGCCGGTCGGTAGCTGCAGGCGATACAGGGTAGCGGCGCCCTGGAAGCTCTTGCCGACGATGCGTGCCTTGAGCGAGCTGTCGGGCGCGTGCACGATGTCGTCGGGACGCAGCAGCAGATCGACGGCGCTACCGGCAGGCCATGTATAGGCGCGGTTGCCACGCAGAACACCCAGCTCGGTACTCACCGTCTCCGGATCCAGCAATTGACCACGTATGAAATAGCCCTGGCCGATGAAGCTGGCCACGAACGGCGTAGCGGGTTCATGGTACAGGTTGTACGGCGTATCCCACTGCTCCAGCCGACCCTCCTTGAATACGCCCACATGATCGCTGACGGCGAAGGCTTCTTCCTGATCATGGGTGACCAGGATCGCGCTGGTACCTCGGCGCTTGAGAATGTCCCGCACTTCGTGACTCAAGCGACGGCGCAGCTCGACGTCAAGGTTGGAGAAGGGTTCGTCCAGCAACAGCAGCTGCGGCTCCGGCGCCAGTGCTCGGGCCAGCGCGACACGCTGTTGCTGGCCACCCGACAATTCATGGGGATAGCGCGCATCCAGGCCACCCAGGTTGACCAGTTCGAGCATGTCGCCGATGACCTGGGCCTGACGCGGGTGCTTGCGAATGCCGAAGGCGATGTTCTGGGCCACGGTCAGGTGGGGAAACAGCGCGTAGTCCTGAAAGACCATGCCGATCCGGCGTTTCTCCGGGGCCAGGGTGTGCCCGGCCTTGGAAATGACCTCGCCATCGAGGGTGATCTCGCCCTCGTGAACCGGCTCGAACCCGGCAATGGCGCGCAGGGTCGTGGTCTTGCCGCATCCGGAGGAACCGAGCAGGCAACCGATGTCGCCTGTATTCAAGTGCAGATTGAGGTTCTGGACTACGCGTTGGGCGCCGTAGCCGCAGGCCAGGTTGCGCAATTCAAGCAGCAGTGCGGTGCTCATTCAGGGCGATATCCTGGAGCGACCAGAAATTCCAGCAGCGCCTTCTGCGCATGCAGGCGGTTCTCGGCCTGGTCCCAGGCCACAGCGCGTGGGTCGTCGAGTACGTCGTGGCTGATTTCTTCGCCGCGATGCGCAGGCAGGCAGTGCATGAACAGCGCATCGTCGGCCGCCAGGTCCAGCAGCTCTCGGTTGACCTGATAAGGCTTGAAAAGCTTCAGGCGGCGGGCGGTTTCCTCTTCCTGGCCCATGGAGGTCCAGACATCGGTGCTGACCAGGTGGGCCCCACGCACGGCCTCGCGCGGATCACGGACCACGCTGACGCGGTCCGGCGCCATGGCGAGGAATCGCGAGTCGGGCTCGAAGCCTTCGGGGCAGGCAATGCGCAGTTGGAAGTCGAACTGGATGGCCGCTTCTATATAGCTGTGGCACATGTTGTTGCCATCGCCGATCCAGGCCACTGTCTTGCCTTGAATGGCACCACGGTGTTCCAGGAACGTCTGCATGTCGGCAAGCAACTGGCACGGATGCAGGTCATCGGACAGGCCGTTGATCACCGGTACCCGCGAGTTGGCAGCGAACTCGGTCAGTGTCTGGTGGGCGTAGGTGCGGATCATCACCGCATCGAGCATGCGCGACATGACGATGGCACAGTCGCCGATGGACTCGCCACGGCCCAGCTGTGTATCGCGCGGGGACAGGAAAATCGCCTGGCCGCCGAGCTGGATCATGCCGGCTTCGAAGGACAGGCGGGTACGCGTCGACGATTTCTCGAAGATCATGCCCAGTACGCGGTTCTTCAAGGGTTCGAAAAGCACGCTGCGCTGGCGCAGGTCCTTGAGCTCGATGCCTCGACGAATGATGCTGATTAGCTCTTCGGGCGTGCAATCCATAAGGGAGAGAAAGTGCCTTGCGCTCATCATTGACTACCTTTTGCCACGGACCGCAGGTACTCGAAAACAGGTTTTTCGGAAAAACGAGTGAGACCTGCGGCGAAAGCCGCACGGGGCGACGAAATAAGGGAAGGCGCCATCCTATAAGGAACTGTCGCCTTTTACCAACAGCCACTGCAGTTTTGAACGGGGCCAACAAGTTTCACAGGGTTTCGATAGCTGGATGTTTCGCCCGACCATCTGACGTTTCCTAAACATCGGGCGTGGGTTATAAATGCGTCTTGGGAAACACACGGAGTTTGCGGAATGGAATCGAAAGAACAACAACTGCTGGAGCTGCTCGGCCTGACCGCGCGCACCCTGACCCACCTGACGGCATCCATGACCTCGATGTCGTTCGAACTGCTGCGCAGTTCCGACGAGGTCACACGCTCGGCCGGCAAGCACATGATCGATCGCATGGCGACCATCAGCACCGGCCTGGACGACCACTGGCGCCTCATCGGCGAACTGACCGGTGTGCATGTCGCCCAGGAGGAAGTCGAAACTGTCCTGGAAATCCAGCTGCAGGCACTGCCACCTTCGCTGCCGCTGAACTAGTTCGGCACACCTGGCAACGCCTTCGCTCTGAGCAACGGTCAGCGCAAGAGCCCGAGCGTAGCGCTCGGCTTTCCGTTACAATGCCTCACCGTGCCGACGACTGAGTCGGATATACAAGCCGAGCGAGGTGCTCCATGGATATTATCGAAACGATCAAAGAGCAGATTGCCAACAACACAATCCTGCTTTACATGAAAGGCTCGCCGAATGCGCCCCAGTGCGGTTTCTCGGCCAAGGCTTCGCAGGCGATCATGGCCTGTGGCGAAAAGTTCGCCTACGTCGACATCCTGCAGAACCCGGAAATCCGTGCAAACCTGCCCAAGTACGCCAACTGGCCGACTTTCCCGCAGCTGTGGGTGGCCGGTGAGCTGGTAGGCGGTAGCGACATCGTGGCCGAAATGGCCGCCAACGGTGAATTGCAGACGCTGGTCAAGGACGCTTCGGCCAAGGCCGCACAGCCCAAAGCCGACGCCTGATCCGCTTGCTGGCTGGCCTGGGTGCCAGCCAGCCATGAAAAAGCCCCGCCTGTTCACACAGCGCGGGGCTTTTTCATGGTTTCGCGTCAGGGTTGGGAAGACTCAGCTTTCTTCGCCCATGCTCGACTGCAGGTAATTCTCGATCCCGACCTTGTCGATCAGGCTCAGTTGAGTCTCCAGCCAGTCGATCTGTTCTTCCTTGCCTTCAAGGATGTCTTCGAGCATTTCGCGGCTGCCGAAGTCGCCAGCGGTTTCGCAATGAGCAATGGCGCCTTTCAGATCGCCTAGGCCCTTGTATTCGATCTTGAGATCGCAGGCCAGCATTTCACCGGCGTGTTCACCGATCAGAATCTTGCCCAGTTCCTGCAGGTTGGGAATGCCCTCGAGGAAGAGAACGCGCTTGATCAACTTGTCGGCGTACTTCATCGCGTCGATCGACGCCTTGTATTCGTGCTTGCCCAGCTTGTTCAGGCCCCAGTCTTCGTACATGCGGGCATGCAGGAAGTACTGGTTGATGGCGACCAGCTCGTTTCCGAGGATCCTGTTGAGATGCTGGATGACGCTGATATCGCCTTTCATGATCAGAGAGCCTGCGCGGGTATAGGAGTAATGGCGTGAAGTTTGGCCTCAGGAACTAAGCATGTCAAACCTAAGTTATTGAATACTATATGAAAATTAATCGGAATAAGAATGACTGAGTTCCGCGTTTGTTGCTAAGTCGTTGTATTCCAGACATAAAAAAACCGGGCGGGGCCCGGTTTCTTCAAAGACGGTGGTTTCACGCGGGTGTAAATTCTGCTGGGTAGGGCAGTGCAGAGGCTTGAGCGGTCTGGATTTGAGTCAGGGTATCGCGTACCACTTCCTTGGCTAGGCAGGCACATTTACCGCACTGCGTGGCCACGCCGAGGGTTTCACGCACGTCACGAAAGCTGCAGCAGCCTTCGTAGATCGCATCGCGAATCTGACCATCGGTGACACCCTGGCAAAGACAGACATACATACGTAAGAACCGCCGCTGTGTTGGTTTCAATGCGAACGATCCTAATGTTAATGAGAATGCTTGTCAAAGCAACTCGCGACTACGTTTGGGACAAGCGATGAACGGTTGCAGCAGGGGTCGTCGATCGTTCTCGACGTTCCCTGCTGCACCGGTTCAATCGTTGAAATCCTGCCAGCCGCCCATCTGCTTCCAGCGATTGACGATGCCGCAGAACAGCTCGGCGGTCTTCTCCGTGTCGTAGCGAGCCGAGTGAGCCTCGCGCCCGTCGAAATCGATATCGGCGGCCTGGCACGCCTTGGCCAGGACGGTCTGGCCGTAGGCAAGCCCTGCCAGGGTAGCGGTGTCGAAGCTGGAAAAGGGATGGAACGGGTTGCGTTTCATTTCGGTACGCGCAACCGCGGCATTGAGAAAGCCGAGGTCGAAACTGCTGTTGTGGCCCACCAGGATCGCGCGCTTGCAACCGTTGGCCTTCAGCGCCTTGCGGATGCCGCGGAAGATGTCGGTCAGCGCTGTCTCTTCGCTGACGGCCATGCGCAGGGGGTGGTCCAGCTTGATGCCGGTGAACTCCAGCGCAGCGGCCTCGACGTTGGCCCCCTCGAACGGCTCGACGCGGAAGAAGTAGGTATGGTCGGCAAAGACGAAGCCTTTCTCGTCCATGCCGATGGTCGTTGCGGCGATTTCCAGCAGGGCGTCGGTGGCGCAGTTGAAGCCGCCCGTCTCCACGTCCACGACTACCGGCAGGTAGCCGCGAAAACGTGCGGCCATGGGATGGCGCGAGCCAGTGCCCGAACCGCCCGTGTCTTCGTCGTCGTAGTTGTCTTCACTCACGCATCTTTCTCCAGCAGGCGCCAGCGCAGTTTTTCACCGGCGCGCAGCGGGATGACTACCTGCTCACCGAATGGCAGGCTGGTTGGGGCGGTCCACTCGTCGCGGACCAGGGTAATGGTGTCGGTGTTGCGCGGCAGACCGTAGAAGTCCGGGCCATGCAGGCTGGCGAAGCCTTCCAGCTTGTCCAGCGCATCACGCTGCTCGAACGCCTCGGCGTACAGCTCGATACCGGCGAAGGCGCTGTAGCAGCCGGCGCAGCCACAGGCCGCCTCCTTGGCATGCTGCGCGTGGGGCGCCGAATCGGTGCCCAGGAAGAACTTGGTGCTGCCGCTGGTGGCTGCGTCGAGCAAGGCAACCTGGTGCGTATTGCGCTTGAGAATCGGCAGGCAATAGAAGTGCGGGCGGATGCCGCCCACCAGCATGTGGTTGCGGTTGTACAGCAGGTGCTGCGGGGTGATGGTCGCCGCGACATTGGCCGGCGCGGCCTTGACGAATTCGGCAGCCTCGGCCGTGGTGATGTGCTCGAACACCACCTTGAGCGCGGGAAAGCGCTCTACCAGCCGGCGCATGTGCTCGTCGATGAAGATCTTTTCGCGGTCGAACACGTCGACATCACCACGGGTGACCTCGCCGTGGATCAGCAGCGGCATGCCGGCATCGCTGAGGGCTTCGAGCGCCTCGGTGATGTTGTCCAGGCTGGTCACCCCGGAATCGGAATTGGTAGTGGCGCCGGCCGGGTACATCTTAGCCGCCTTGACGAAGCCGCTGGCCTTGGCGGCGCGGATGTCGGCAGCGCTGGTGCGATCGGTCAGGTACAAGGTCATCAGCGGTTCGAAGGCGCTGCCTGCAGGGCGTGCGGCAAGGATGCGCTGGCGATAGGCATCGGCTTCGGCGGCGGTGCGCACCGGCGGTACCAGGTTGGGCATGACGATGGCGCGGGCGAAGATTCGCGATACATCGGCCACGGTATGCGGCAGCACGGCACCATCACGAAGATGAATGTGCCAGTCGTCGGGACGCAGAAGGGTCAGGCGGTCGGACATTGGGGATTCCAGGCGGTTCGAACTCGCCGCGAATGCTACCGGAAAACGCCGTGCACGGCATCCGCTATCAAGTTTTGCAGGCCATGTCCGATACCTTGGAAGTACCCTGTTCGAACCCGTGGAGCCTGTCGTGCGCCAGCGTTATATTGCCCTGCTCAGTGTGTTTGCCAGCCTTCCGGCCCTGGCGATGAATTTCCAGACCCGTCTGGAGAACGTCGAGTGGAAGGTCGCGGGTGACCAGTTCGAATGCCGCCTGGGCCAGCCGGTGACCAATTTCGGTTCGGCCGAATTCGTCCGCCGTGCCGGCGAGCAGGCCGTGTTTCGCCTGACTTCCGCCAGCCGCCTGCTGGGCACGGGTTCTGCCACGCTGATTGCGGCTGCGGCACCGTGGCAACCCGGTCGCGGCGACATCAATCTGGGCAGCGTACGCCTGGGCCATGGCGAAGCTCTGCTCACCAGCTCGCAAAGCCAGGCCAGCGGCTTGATCAATGGCCTGCTCGAGGGTCGCATGACCCTGGTACGCAGCCAGTCCGGAGGCGGCCAGCCGGTGGAGATCCGCCTGCTCTCGGCGCGTTTCGGCCAGGCTTTCGGCGAGTACCAGGCCTGTGCAGCAAAGTTGCTGCCGATGAACTACGACCAGATCCGCCTGAGCGAAGTAGGCTTTCCCCGCAACCTCGAGCTCGATGGGGCGGCCAAGGCGCGCCTGGACAAGCTGCTGGCTTTCATGAAGGCCGATCCGAGCGTCAATCACGTTCAGCTCGACGGGCACTCGGACAACAGCGGCAACCGCCTGGTCAATCGCGATCTGTCCAGGCGTCGGGCCATGGCCGTGCAGGAATACCTGCTGGCCCATGGCTTGAGCGACAGCCAGATCACCTTGCGCTTCCATGGCGAAAGCTACCCGCTGGTGACCAACAACACAGCTGCCAATCGGGCGCGCAACCGCCGTGTGAGCATTGAGTTGAGCCGAGCCGAAGCGGCCCCGAACGTCACCCCAGCTACCGATTCGCCCGCCGTTCTGGCCACGGAAAAACCCCCTGCCAAGCCTTTGTGATTGTCGCTTGTTCAACCAAAGCTGTCGCGCCCCTGTAAATTCGCGGCCTTGGGCGGTAGAATCGACGGCTTTCCGTAGAACCCGTGGAGTGATGGCATGGCGGACGTAAACAAGGTCGTTCTGGCGTATTCCGGCGGCCTGGACACTTCGGTGATCCTCAAGTGGCTGCAGGATACTTATAACTGTGAAGTGGTGACCTTCACTGCCGACCTGGGTCAGGGCGAAGAGGTCGAACCGGCCCGCGCCAAGGCACAGGCCATGGGCGTGAAAGAAATCTACATCGACGATCTGCGCGAAGAATTCGTGCGTGACTTCGTGTTCCCGATGTTTCGCGCCAACACCGTTTACGAAGGCGAGTACCTGTTGGGTACGTCCATCGCTCGTCCGCTGATCGCCAAGCGCCTGATCGAAATCGCCAATGAAACCGGTGCTGATGCCATTTCCCACGGCGCCACCGGCAAGGGCAACGACCAGGTGCGCTTCGAACTGGGCGCCTATGCACTCAAGCCCGGCGTCAAGGTCATCGCACCATGGCGTGAATGGGATCTGCTCTCCCGTGAAAAGCTGATGGACTACGCCGAAAAGCACAACATTCCGATCGAGCGCCACGGCAAGAAGAAATCGCCGTACTCGATGGACGCCAACCTGCTGCACATTTCCTACGAGGGCGGTGTGCTGGAAGACACCTGGACCGAGCACGAAGAAGATATGTGGCGTTGGACCGTCTCGCCGGAGAACGCCCCGGACACCCCACAGTACCTGGAGCTGACCTTCCGCAATGGTGACATCGTCGCGCTGGATGGCGTCGACATGACCCCCGCGACCGTGCTGGCGACGCTGAATCGCATCGGCGGCGAGCACGGCATCGGCCGCCTGGATATCGTCGAGAACCGCTACGTGGGGATGAAGTCCCGTGGTTGCTACGAAACTCCGGGCGGCACCATCATGCTGCGCGCCCACCGTGCGATCGAATCCATCACCCTGGATCGCGAAGTGGCCCACCTCAAGGACGAGCTGATGCCCAAGTACGCCAGCTTGATCTACACCGGCTACTGGTGGAGTCCTGAACGTCTGATGCTGCAACAGATGATCGACGCCTCCCAGGTCAACGTGAACGGTGTGGTTCGACTCAAGCTGTACAAGGGCAATGTGATCGTTACCGGTCGCAAGTCCGATGACTCGCTGTTCGACGCCAACATTGCGACCTTCGAGGAAGACGGTGGCGCCTATAACCAGGCCGATGCCGCAGGCTTCATCAAGCTCAACGCGCTGCGCATGCGCATTGCCGCCAACAAGGGCCGCACGCTGTTCTGATACAGCGCAGGCGTGTCGGCAACCCCGGTTTCGACCGGGGTTTTTTTTATCGATCAGCTCAGCAGTACCGTCCACTTCAAACGACCGGGCTGTAGCGCCGCCACTTGGCAATGCAGTCCGGTCAGGCGCGTGACCAGTGCACTGGGCAAGGGTGGCGGTGCAGCCTGGCCCACCAGCACGATCAATAACGGTCGGACGTGCTTGCGCGTTTCCAGAATATCAGCCAGCCGTTCCAGATGGGCTGCCACGCGGGTGCGCGTGGGCAACGTGCTGGTGTCGATGATATGCAGATCATTGTGCGCCAGGCGTACCCGGTTATCGGCTCGGTATTTATAAGCGTCCACTTCGTTGTCGAGACTTTCAAGAAAATACGCTGAACTCTCGAAGTCCGAGGGCGAGTAAAGTGCACGTCGATTGAAGTTGAGCGTTGCAAAGAAAAGAATGGCCAGGAAAGTTGGAAAGCCTACCAGAAACCATATATAGATGGTCTGGCTGGTGTCGTCCAGAAACGGCAGGCTCGCCAAGGCCGATGCCTCGACCATGGCCGTGAACAGCGCGATGACGCCCAGCGGATTGGGACGGGTGATCTTCTTGTTAGCCACGTGTGCCTCGCAGGGCCGTGTCCGGCCGGTAGTTGCTGGGCCAACGATAGTAGTAGGGTCGCCGGGCCGCGCAGGATGCATAGTTATCTGCCTGCCGCTGTCGTGGTGCCCACGGGCATGCGCCGCTGCACGCGGTCGCCAAGGCTCTGGCCCGGTGTTTTCCAGCTGAAGTTGTGTAGATCGATTGCCGGTATTTATCCTGCAACAGCTTGGCCGGTTCGAGGTGCACGGCTCAATTGAAGCGGCTGGTCAATTATGCAATGCTCCTGCTCCTTGGTTTTATAAGCAGAGCTCGATGCCGCCAAACACTGTACAGAAATTTTCACCGGCTTAATATGTAGGAATATTCGTCGGGTGTTGTAGGAAGTGTCTTAGTTATTGCCTGCCCAGATTCTCTATCGTCCAAGGCGGCAGTTGTCTGGGGTAATGTGCGGGCTCTAGAATTCGAACAGCGAAAATTGGATCTTCCCATGAATAAAGTGCTGATCGTGGACGACCATCCGGTCATCCGCCTCGCCGTGCGGTTGCTGATGGAGCGCCACGGCTACGAGGTAGTGGCCGAGACCGACAACGGCGTCGACGCGTTGCAACTGGCCCGTGACCACGCCCCGGACATCGTCATTCTCGATATCGGTATTCCCAAGCTCGACGGGCTGGAAGTCATCGGTCGGCTCACGGTCAGCGAGCCTCAGCTCAAGGTGCTGGTGCTGACTTCGCAGGCACCGGGGCATTTCTCCATGCGTTGCATGCAGGCAGGTGCGGCGGGCTACGTGTGCAAACAGCAGGACCTCACCGAACTGCTCAGTGCGATCAAGGCCGTATTGTCCGGCTACAGCTATTTCCCCAATCAGGCGTTGCACTCGGTGCGAGCGAGCCTGGGCAATGCCTCGGAAGCCGATATGGTGGATCGCCTGTCCGGGCGAGAAATGATGGTGTTGCAGCAATTGGCCAAGGGCAAGTCGAACAAGCAGATCGCCGACGGCATGTTCCTCAGCAACAAGACCGTGAGTACCTACAAGACGCGCCTGCTGCAGAAACTCAATGCTCGCTCGCTCGTCGACCTGATCGAGTTGGCTCAGCGCAATGGGTTGGCCTGATCTGCAGGCAAGCCATGTGGCCTATATATCGAAATCGTAGTCAGCCAACTGCCGTTGCAGACGTTTTTCCTCGAGCAGGTTATCGATCGTACGGCGCTTGCTCAGATTGCTCTTGACGGGCTCGACGACGGGCTCGGCTTCTTCACTTTCTACGGCGGTGAAGTCGTCTTCCGTTTCCAGCACTTCGTTATCGGTACTCATGATGTCAGCTCCAGGCATGTGCTGCCAATGGCGGACCTTATAGCGATATTCGAAGACGGCGTAAAAAAGATTTTTTCAATCGAGAGCTGAGCTCTTACAGGCAACCTCAATCGTCGCTGGTCTTGTGCTTGTATTCACACAGGTCTTCGATGCGACAGCTACCACAGCGGGGCTTTCGCGCCTGACAAACGTAGCGTCCGTGCAGGATCAGCCAGTGGTGCGAGTCGAGCAGGTACGCGCGGGGCACGAACTTCATCAGTTTCTGCTCGACCTCGACCACGTTTTTCCCCGGCGCGATCCCGGTGCGGTTGCTGACACGAAATATGTGAGTGTCGACGGCCATGGTCAGTTGCCGAAACGCCGTATTAAGCACCACGTTGGCGGTCTTGCGTCCAACGCCAGGCAGCGCTTCGAGAGCTTCGCGGGTCTGCGGCACCTGGCCGTCGTGCCGTTCCACGAGCAGGCGGCAGGTTTCGATGACATTGCGCGCCTTGCTGTTGTACAGGCCAATGGTCTTGATGTAGCTCGACAGCCCTTCGACGCCCAGCGCATGGATCGCCTGGGGAGTCGGTGCGACGGGGAATAGTTTCGCGGTGGCCTTGTTCACGCCCACGTCAGTGGATTGTGCAGAGAGAATGACGGCGATCAGCAGCTCGAAGGCAGACCCATAGGCCAGTTCCGTCTTGGGCTCTGGATTGTCTTCGTGCAGCCGACGGAAGATTTCCTGGCGTTTCGTCGCGTTCATCGGGTGAATAGATCCTTGGCAGGCCGGGCTAGAGTGTTTGCAGTGCGGCGAGCTGACGTTCGGCGGCCTCATGCTCGCGGCCCAAGGTGTCGAGCACGAGGAATTGCTCGAATGTTGGCGGGGTCACGAAAGCCTTCCGGGTTTTCACCAGCTGTGCGCGGGTCATGGCCACGGCAATCTTCGCCTGTTTCAGGGCGCTATCGCCACCGCTGGCCTTGGCCGCCTTCGCTGCCTTGATCCGTTCGAGTGCCGACAGGGCTGGGCCCTGCGCTAGCGCAACGGTCGCTGAACGCAGGGGCCTTGGCGCTCGCTCGGCCTGTCGAGCAGTCTCGACCCGTTGCAAGCGCTCGTTGCGGGACTGGTAGCGTTGTCGGGCCTGGTCGCGCTTTCGCAGCCGAGCGCGTTGCTGTTCGGGACTGCACGAAGGGTCGTTCGCCAGCGACGTGAAGGCCGATGTCGGCACCGGGCGCATCTCGATGCAGTCGACGGGGCAGGGCGCCACGCACAGGTCGCAACCCGTGCATTCGTCTGCCAGTACGCTGTGCATCAACTTGGCCGCGCCGAGAATGGCGTCCACCGGGCAGGCTTGAATGCATTTGGTACAGCCGATGCATTCCGCCTCGCGTATGTAGGCGACCTGGGCGGGTGCCGTGCCGCGTTCCGGGTCCGGTGCCAGTACCGGCAACTGCAGCAACTGCAGCAACTGCGCCAGGGCGACGATGGTCGCATCACCCCCTGGCGGGCAACGGTTGATCGGTTCACCGGCGGCAATACCGGCCGCGTAGGGCTTGCAGCCGGCATGGCCACATTTGCCGCATTGAGTCTGCGGCAGCAATGCGTCGATGCGTTGGATCAGGGTCATGGGCCGGCCGGAGTGCGGATGAGGGCAGATGGCAAGGGTGACGTTGGCAGCAGCCTGGCCCGTCGTCATGCGCTGAAGATGACGGGCAGGGTGCGCGAGCCGCGGACCTATTTGATGCGCTGGCCGGGCTTGGCGCCGCTGTCGGGGCTGAGCAGGTAGATTTCTTCGCCGCCAGGGCCCGCTGCCATGACCATGCCTTCGGAGATGCCGAAGCGCATCTTGCGAGGCTTGAGGTTGGCAATCATCATGGTCAATCGACCTTCCAGCGCGGCCGGGTCAGGATAGGCGCTCTTGATCCCGGAGAAGACGTTGCGCTGTTCATCGCCGATGTCCAGGGTCAAACGCAGCAGCTTGTCTGCGCCTTCCACCGCTTCGGCCTTGAGGATCAGCGCGACACGCAGGTCGACCGCAGCGAAGGCGTCGAAGTCGATCTCGGCGGCCAGTGGCTCCTTGGTCAGCTCACCGTTGCCAGTGGCGGGCGCAGGCGCGACAGGGTCCTGGGCAGCGGCGAGGTCTTGCTTGGAGGCATCGGTCATCGCCTGCACCTTGACCAGGTCGATACGGGTCATCAAGGCCTGGAACGGGTTGAGTCGATGGTCGGCGAGCCAAGTGGCATGGTCGTCCCAGCCCAGGGGTTCGACATTGAGGAAGCGTTCGGCTTCGCGGGCCAGCTCGGGCAATACCGGCTTGAGGAAGATGATCAGCTGACGGAACAGGTTGATGCCCACCGCACAGACGGCCTGTACCTCGTCGCCGCGGCCTTCCTGCTTGGCCAGCGACCACGGCGCTTTCTCGGCAATCCAGGCGTTGGCACGGTCGGCCAGTGCCATGATTTCGCGCATGGCACGGGCGAAGTCGCGGACTTCATAGGCTTCGGCGATGCTTGGCGTCGCATCGAGGAACGCCTGGGTCAGCTCCGGCGCGGCATTGACGGTGACCAGCACGCCGTCGTTGCCCTTGTGGACGAAACCGGCGCAGCGGCTGGCGATGTTGACCACCTTGCCCACCAGGTCGGAGTTGACCTTCTGCACGAAGTCATCGAGGTTGACGTCCAGGTCGTCCACGCCACGGCCCAGCTTCGATGCGAAGTAGTAGCGCAGGTATTCGGGTGCCAGGTGATCCAGGTAGGTACGGGCCTTGATGAAGGTGCCGCGCGACTTGGACATCTTCTCGCCATTGACCGTGAGGAAGCCGTGCACGTTCAGCGCGGTCGGCTTGCGGTAGCCGGCGCCTTCGAGCATGGCTGGCCAGAACAGCGCATGGAAGTTGATGATGTCCTTGCCGATGAAGTGGTACAGCTCTGCCGTCGAATCCTTGCCCCAGTACGCATCGAAGTCGAGTTCGGGGCGGCGGGCGCAGAGGTTCTTGAAGCTGGCCATGTAGCCGATCGGCGCATCCAGCCACACGTAGAAATACTTGCCTGGCTCGCCGGGAATCTCGAAGCCGAAATACGGCGCGTCGCGGGAAATGTCCCACTCCTGCAGGCCGGCATCGAGCCACTCGGCGATCTTGTTGGCCACTGCGTCCTGCAAGGTGCCGCTGCGAGTCCAGCCTTCGAGCATCTGCTGGAAGTCAGGCAACTTGAAGAAGAAGTGCTGGGAATCCTTGAGTACGGGCGTGGCGCCCGAGATCGCCGACTTCGGATCCTTGAGCTCGGTGGGTGCGTAGGTGGCGCCGCACTTTTCGCAGTTGTCGCCGTACTGGTCGGCTGCCGCACACTTGGGACAGGTGCCCTTGATGAAGCGGTCGGCCAGGAACATCTGCTTCTGCGGGTCGAAGTACTGGGTGACCGAACGCTGGGCAATATGACCGGCTTCGCGCAGTTTCAGGTAGATCTCGCTCGACAGCTCGCGGTTTTCTTCACAGTGGGTGGAGTGGAAATTGTCGAAGTCCACCAGGAAGTCGGCGAAGTCGGCGCTGTGCTCGGCCTTGACGTTGGCGATCAGCTGTTCCGGCGTGATGCCTTCCTTTTCCGCGCGCAGCATGATGGCCGAGCCATGGGCGTCATCTGCACAGACATAGACGCACTGATTGCCGCGATGCTTCTGGAAGCGCACCCACATATCGGTCTGGATGTACTCCAGCATATGGCCAAGGTGGATGGAACCGTTGGCATAGGGCAGGGCGCTGGTGACGAGAATCTTGCGTGGCTCGGACATGGGGCTCGGCTACTGGAAGTGAAACGAAGACCGAACACTATAAAGGGGCCAAGGGATTTTTTCACCTGTTGTCAGGGCTTGCGAGCAGCGTTCGGTGATCCGTCCGCGTCAGTGCGATCATGCCAATGCGACAAAATGCCTCAAGTCGCTGCGAGGACGGCCGACAACCTGAGATTAGGAGACTTCCCTCATGATTCCGCCCCTGATCCCGATCAGCGTCGTGCCGGTGACCTCGCAACTGGACCCGGTCAAGTCCACGCCCAGCATCGCGCCGGTCGCGCCAGCCCAGCCCGGCTCGAACGAAACCGCCATCGACCTGCGCCATCACGATGCCGACCAGACCGCCCTGCTCCTGCGCGAGGAGCAGCGACGACGCCAGCGTGAGGGCCGGCAGCCAGACCCCGACGAGCACACGCCGGTGCCGGGTGACTCGCTCAACGCCGACAATACGGTTCCGGTGGCGCCTTTGGTCGAGGACCCGCCGCGCCAAGGGCTGTGGGTCGATATCCAGGTCTAGTCAGAGCCGTTCGCGCGCTGCATCATGGACCATCCTTTCGCCATCCGACCCGACACTGCCATGAGCCAAGACGACAACCTGATCGATTTTGCCAGCGAACGCGGCAAGCGCATCCATGACCTCAAGGACAAGCGCCTCAACGAAATGCGTCAGGCATTCGAACAGGCGCTGCCACTGGCCCAGGCCAAGGCCGGGAAGAAAGCCAAGAAGCCGAAGAAGCGCTGAAGGCCCTTCAGCCGATGCTGATGGGTGGCGGGCTGACCAGGGTCACGGTCTGCTGCTTGCGTGGCGCAAGAATTTCCGCCTCGCCGTCGACCACCAGTTCATCGCGCTGATTGAACACGCGAGTGGCAATGCGGACGCGGAACTTGGGCAGTTTCTCGAGGATTTCCAGGCGCACGGTCAGGGTGTCGCCCAGTTTCACCGGCTTCTGGAAGCTCATCTGCTGGCCCAGGTAGATGGTGCCGGGCCCTGGCAGCTCGCATGCCACTGCGGCGCTGATCAGCGCACCACTGAACATGCCATGGGCGATGCGTTCCTTGAACATGCTGCTGGCGGCGAATTCTGCGTCGAGGTGCACCGGGTTGTGGTCGCCCGACATGGCGGCGAACAGCTGGATGTCGCGTTCCTGCACGGTCTTGCTGAAGCTGGCGGTCTGGCCGACCTCGAGCGCTTCGTACGGGGTATTGGTGACTTGGGTCATGAGCGGTGGGTCCTTGGCTTGGCGACGGTCGTGGCCGCGTCAAATAGATTCACGATGTTAACAGCGGGGTCGTGCGCATTTGCGTCGGTTGCGGCAGCTGCTAACGTCGGCAGCATACCGCAGGCGCAATGGCCGGGCGGGCTTCGAATCAGAGGACAATAATAATGCATCCTGATTTCTGGAACGACAAGCGCCCACCGGGCGTGCCCCACACGCTCCCCGTCGATGAATTCACGTCCATTGTCGATGTGTTCGACCGCTCCTGCAGCACCTTTGCCGATCGTCCGGCCTTCAGCAACATGGGCGTTACCCTGACCTACGCCGAGCTCGACCGGCACTGCAGCGCTTTTGCCAGCTGGTTGCAGCAGCACACCGATCTGGTCCCCGGCGATCGCATCGCCGTGCAGTTGCCCAATGTCCTGCAGTACCCGATCGCGGTGTTCGGCGCGCTGCGCGCGGGCCTGGTCGTGGTCAATACCAACCCTCTATATACCGTGCGGGAAATGCGCCATCAGTTCCGCGATTCCGGCGCGCGGGCGCTGGTCTACCTCAACCTGTTCGGCGACAAGGTCGAACAGGTGCTGCCGGACACCACGCTGCACTACCTGATCGAAGCCCGCCTGGGCGATCTGATGCCCACTGCCAAGGGTTGGCTGGTCAACACGCTGGTGAGCAAGGTGAAGAAGCGCGTGCCTGCCTACCATCTACCCCAGGCGGCGTCGTTCAAGACGGTTCTGGCGCGAGGCGCAGAGCTTGCGCCACGTCCGGTAGCGCCGACCCTCGAAGACCTCGCGGTGCTGCAGTACACCGGCGGCACCACTGGCCTGGCCAAGGGCGCCATGCTCACCCATGGCAATCTGGTCGCCAACATGCAGCAGGTACGGGCGTGTTTCCATCAGCTCGACGAACAGGGGCAGACGATCCTGCAGCAAGGCCACGAGGTGATGATCGCGCCGCTGCCGCTGTACCACGTGTATGCGTTCACCGCGAACTGCCTGTGCATGATGGTCACCGGCAACCATAACGTGCTGATCAGCAACCCCCGCGATATCGGTGCCTTCATCAAGGAGCTGAAAAAATGGCGGTTCACCGCGCTGCTGGGCCTGAACACGCTGTTCGTGGCATTGATGGAGCACCCGCAGTTCCGTTCGCTGGACTTCTCCCGCCTCAAAGTGACCAACTCCGGCGGCACGGCTTTGGTCAAGGCCACTGCCGAACGCTGGGAAAGCCTTACCGGCTGCCGCATCGTCGAAGGCTATGGCCTGACCGAGACTTCGCCGGTGGCCTGCACCAACCCGTATGGCCAGAGCGCGCGCATCGGCAGCGTGGGTATTCCTGTGGTTGGCACGGCGTTGAAGGTGATCGACGAGCAGGGCTGCGAGTTGCCGTTGGGCGAGCGGGGCGAGCTGTGCATCCAGGGGCCCCAGGTGATGCGCGGCTACTGGCAGCAGCCCGAGGCGACCGCCGAGGCGCTGGACGCGCAAGGCTGGTTCAAGACCGGCGACATCGCCGTCATAGATCCCGATGGCTACGTGCGCATCGTCGATCGCAAGAAAGACCTGATCATCGTGTCCGGTTTCAACGTCTATCCCAACGAGATCGAGGACGTGGTCATGGCCCATCCGCAAGTGGCCAACTGCGCGGCCATTGGCGTGGCGGACGCGCGCTCAGGCGAGGCGGTCAAGCTGTTCGTCGTGGCTCGGGATCCGCAACTGACCACGACCGAGCTGATGGCCTACTGCAAGGCCAATTTCACCGGCTACAAGCTGCCACGGGAAATTGTCCTGCGCGATGCCCTGCCGATGACGCCCGTGGGCAAGATCCTGCGGCGTGAGCTGCGCGACGAGTGACGCGCAATGCAGGCGCCAGGCCTTGGTGTCACAGCCCGCGAACGCTGACGCCTGCTGGCCTGCGTCCTGTGAAATCGGGTGTGACCGGAATTGACGATCCGGTCACAATGGTTACCGGCGAGCCACCTTCGGCCTCTAGTCGCCTTATGGCAAAGCTGCTACTCTCGGCGCGCTTTTCGGCATTCGGACCTGTAGCGGTCGTGCTGACATATCAATAATAATCGCATCGAATGCGGTGAAGATTCGCTGGCGCTGGAGGAGTGGGCTTCCATGATCGAAAATTTCTGGAAGGATAAGTATCCGGCTGGAATCGCGGCGGATATCGATCCAGACATGTATCCCAATATCCAGGCGGTGCTCAAGCAGTCCTGCCAGCGCTTCGCCGACAAGCCGGCGTTCACCAATCTGGGCAAGACCCTCAGCTACGGCGAGCTCTATGAGCTGTCCGGTGCCTTTGCCGCGTACCTGCAGCAGCACACCGACCTGGTGCCGGGTGATCGCATTGCGGTGCAGTTGCCCAACGTCCTGCAGTATCCGGTTGCGGTCTTCGGTGCCATTCGCGCAGGCCTGGTGGTGGTCAATACCAACCCGCTGTACACCGCGCGGGAAATGGAACACCAGTTCAAGGACTCCGGCGCCAAGGCCCTGGTCTGCCTGGCCAACATGGCGCACCTGGCAGAAAAGGTCGTGCCCAAAACGGCCGTGCGCCACGTCATCGTCACCGAAGTCGCCGACCTGCTGCCACCGCTCAAGCGACTGCTGGTCAACAGCGTGATCAGGTACGTGAAGAAAATGGTCCCGGCCTATCACCTGCCGCGTGCGGTGAAGTTCAACGACGTGTTGAGCAAGGGTCGCGGCCAGGCCGTCACCGAGGCCAATCCGGCCAGCTCGGAAGTAGCGGTGCTGCAATATACCGGCGGTACCACCGGGGTGGCCAAGGGGGCGATGCTCACCCACCGCAACCTGGTCGCCAACATGCTGCAGTGCAAGGCCTTGATGGGCGCCAACCTCGATGAAGGCTGCGAAGTGCTGATCACGCCGCTGCCGCTCTACCACATCTATGCCTTCACCTTTCATTGCATGGCAATGATGCTGATCGGCAACCACAACGTGCTGATCAGCAATCCGCGCGACCTGCAGGCGATGGTCAAGGAGCTTTCCAAGTGGAAGTTCAGCGGCTTCGTCGGGCTCAACACGCTGTTCGTGGCCCTGTGCAACAACGATGCGTTCCGCAAGCTCGACTTCTCGGCATTGAAAGTAACCCTGTCGGGGGGCATGGCCCTGCAGCTGGCGGCCGCCGAACGCTGGAAAGAGGTGACGGGCTGTGCCATCTGCGAGGGCTATGGCATGACCGAAACCAGCCCGGTCGCCTCGGTGAACCCCAACCAGCGCATCCAGATCGGCACCATCGGCATTCCAGTACCGTCCACCCTGGCCAAGATCATCAACGATGCGGGCGAAGAGCTGCCGTTGGGCGAAATCGGCGAGTTGTGCATCAAGGGTCCACAGGTCATGAAGGGCTACTGGCAGCGCCAGGACGCCACCGCCGAGATCCTCGATGCCCAGGGCTGGCTGAAGACCGGCGACATCGCACTGATACAGCCCGACGGCTACATGCGTATCGTCGATCGCAAGAAGGACATGATCCTGGTCTCCGGTTTCAACGTGTACCCCAACGAGCTGGAGGATGTCCTTGCGACCCTGCCGGGCGTGCTGCAGTGTGCCGCCATCGGCATACCGGACGAAAAGTCCGGCGAGTCGATCAAGATCTTCGTCGTGGCCAAGCCGGGTGTCACCCTGACCAAGGAGAAGGTCATGGAGCACATGCGTGCCAACGTCACCGGCTACAAGGTGCCGCGCACGGTGGAATTCCGCGACGTGCTGCCGACCACCAACGTGGGCAAGATCCTGCGGCGTGAACTGCGCGACGAAGAACTGAAGAAACTGGGCATCAAGAAATCGGCCTGATCTCTGTCCAGCTCCGGGGGCTGCCGACACAACCCCCGCAAATCTGCGACAATCGCGGGGTGTAACCTTCGACGTACCCCACCAAGACCTCTGCGTACCTGATGACCGACCAAACCGTTTCGATTGACCAGCTTCTGAAAAACCTCGACCAGGCCATGATCGGCGACCGTCACCGCCTGCGCAGACAGTTGCACGAACTGCGCAAGCGTCCTGACGAGGCGAAGCTTGGCCAATGGGTCGAGAAAGTCCAGGCCTCGTTCGCCCGCGTCCAGGCGCGTCGGCTGAGCGTGCCAAACGTGCGCTACGACGACAGCCTGCCGATTGCCGCCAAGCGCGACGAGATCAAGAAAATCCTCGCCGAGCACCAGGTGCTGATCATTGCCGGTGAAACCGGCTCGGGCAAGACCACCCAGTTGCCCAAGATCTGCCTGGAAATGGGCCGCGGCCAGCATGGTCTGATCGCTCATACCCAACCGCGCCGGATCGCCGCGCGCAGCGTGGCCAGTCGGGTCGCCGAGGAATTGGCCACGCCGTTGGGCGGGTTGGTTGGCTATCAGGTGCGCTTCGAAGACCAGAGCGATGCCAATACCCTGGTCAAGCTGATGACTGATGGCATCCTGCTGGCCGAGACCCAGCACGACCGCTTCCTCGAACGCTATGACACCATCATCGTCGACGAAGCGCACGAACGCAGCCTCAACATCGATTTTCTGCTGGGCTACCTGAAGACCCTGCTGCCACGACGGCCCGACCTCAAGGTCATCATCACCTCGGCCACCATCGATCTGCAGCGTTTCTCCGAGCACTTCGACGACGCGCCGATCATCGAGGTGTCCGGGCGGACCTTCCCGGTGGACACTTGGTATCGGCCGCTCACTGCCGAGCAGGACGAGGAAGGCAATCAGATCGAGAACGACCTGACCGTCGACCAGGCGATCCTGGCGACGCTCGACGAAATCGCCGCCTTCGAGCGCAGCGAGCGCAAGACGCCGGGCGACGTGCTGGTGTTCCTGCCCGGCGAGCGCGAGATTCGCGATGCCGCCGACATGCTGCGCAAGGCGCAGCTGCGGCACACGGAAATTTTGCCGCTGTACGCGCGCCTGTCGCCGGCCGAGCAGCAGCGCATCTTTCAGTCCCATCCCGGGCGCCGTGTGGTTTTGGCCACCAACGTGGCGGAAACGTCGCTGACCGTGCCAGGCATTCGCTACGTGATCGACAGCGGCACCGCACGCATCAGTCGCTACAGCTACCGTGCCAAGGTCCAGCGCCTGCCGATCGAGGCGGTGTCCCAGGCCAGCGCCAACCAGCGCAAGGGTCGCTGTGGCCGGGTCGAGCCGGGCATCTGCATCCGCCTGTACAGCGAAGAGGATTTTCTCTCGCGCCCCGAATTCACCGATCCGGAAATCCTGCGCACGAACCTTGCGGCGGTGATTCTGCAGATGCTGCACCTGCGCCTGGGCGAAATCGACCAGTTTCCGTTCATCGAGCCGCCTGATGGCAAGGCTATCAGCGATGGCTTCAATCTTTTGCAGGAGTTGTCCGCGGTCAACCGCGAGAACCAGCTCACGCCCATGGGCCGCCAGTTGGCCCGGTTGCCGATCGACCCGCGGCTGGGGCGCATGCTGCTCGAGGGCGCGCGCCAGGGCAGCCTGCAGGAAGTCTTGATCATTGCCAGCGTGCTCTCGGTGCAGGACCCGCGCGAGCGCCCGCCCGAGCGGCAGCAGGCTGCCGACCAGGCGCATGCGCAATGGAAGGATGCCGATTCGGACTTCGCCGCGCTGGTCAATCTGTGGCGCGGTTTCGAAACCCAGCGCCAGGAGCTGGGCGCAAGCGCATTGCGCAACTGGTGCCGCAAACAGTTCCTCAATTACCTGCGCCTGCGCGAATGGCGCGATGCGCATCGGCAACTGAGCCTGATCTGCCGTGACCTGCAGCTGGAAGTGAACAAGGACGCTGCGGACTATCCCAGGTTCCACAAGGCGGTGCTGTCCGGCCTGCTCAGTCAGATCGGCCAGAAGACCGAAGACGGCGACTACCTGGGCGCACGCCAGCGTCGCTTCTGGGTCCACCCGTCCTCGGGCATGGGGCGCAAGAAGCCTCAGTGGCTGATGGCCGCCGAGCTGGTCGAGACGACCAAGCTGTATGCGCGCATGGTCGCCAAGATCGAACCTGACTGGATCGAACCGCTGGCCGGGCATCTGATCAAGAAGAACCATTTCGAACCGCACTGGGAGAAGAAGCGCGGCCAAGTGGTGGCGTTCGAGCAGATCACGCTCTACGGCATGATCGTGGTTGGCCGGCGCCCGGTGCATTTCGGCCCCATTGACCCGGTGACGTCACGCGAGCTGTTTATCCGCGAAGGCTTGGTACGTGGCGAGATCCAGTCGCGGGCCAAGTGCCTGACGGCCAATCGCCTGCTACTCGAGCAACTCGACGAGCTGGAAGCCAAGGCCCGCCGCCGCGACATTCTCGCCGACGAAGAAACCCTCTACGGCTTCTATGAGGCACGCCTTCCTGCCGAGATTCACCAGACCGCGACCTTCGACAGCTGGTACAAGGTCAACAGTCAGAAACAACCCGATCTGCTGATCATGCGCGAAGAGGACGTACTGGCCCGCGAGGCGAGCGAAGTCACTGCCGCGCAGTACCCGGACACCCTGCGGCTGGGCGACCTGAGCCTGCAGTTGAGCTACCACTTCGAGCCCAATCACCCGCGCGATGGTGTCACTTTGTGCGTGCCCGCGCCGCTGTTGCCCGCGTTGCCGGGTGAGCGTCTGGAGTGGCTGGTGCCGGGGTTGCTGGAAGCCAAATGCATTTCGCTGGTGCGCAACCTGCCCAAGGCCTTGCGCAAGAACTTCGTGCCGGTGCCGGACTTCGTTCGCGCAGCGCTCGCACGCCTGACGTTCGGCGCAGGCTCGTTGCCGCAGGCGCTGGGGGGCGAATTGCTGCGCATGACCGGCGCGCGCGTCAGCGACGAGGCGTGGGCCGAGGCGGCCCAGCAGGTCGACAGCCATCTGCGCATGAACATCGAAGTGCTCGACGGCCAGGGCAAGTTTCTGGGTGAAGGGCGTGACCTGGCCGAGCTGACCGCGCGCTTCGCCGAGGCCAGCAGCGCGGCGTTGGCCGTGCCGAGCACGGCCAAGAGCCAGCAACCGGTGCAGGCCAAGGCGTTCGCCAAGGTCGAGCAGACTACCCAGCAGAACATCGCCGGACTGTCGATGACGGTGTATCCCGCATTGGTCGAAGAGGGTGGTACGGTCAAGGAAGGGCGCTTCTCGACAGCGGCCGAAGCCAAATACCAGCATCGCCGCGCCCTGCAGCGCCTGTTGCTGCAGCAATTGGCCGAGCCTGCCAAGTTCCTGCGCGGCAAGTTGCCGGGCCAGACCGAGCTGGGCCTGTTGTACCGCGAACTGGGCCGTGTCGAAGCCTTGGTCGAGGATATTCTGCTGGCCAGCCTCGACAGCTGCGTGCTCGAGGGCGAGGCCAGCCTGCCGCGCGATGGTGTGGCACTGGCAGCACTGGCCGAACGCAAGCGTGGTGCCTGGACGGAGCATGCCGAGCGTCTGGCGCGCTTGACCCTGGATATTCTCAAGTTGTGGCACGGTTTGCAGAAGCGCTTCAAGGGCAAGATCGATCTGACCCATGCCGTGGCGTTGAACGATATCAAGCAGCAACTGGGCAATCTGGTCTATCCCGGTTTTGTGCGCGACACCCCCGCGGCGTGGCTCAAGGAAATGCCGCGCCTGCTCAAGGCTGTCGAGCTACGCTTGGAGAAACTGCCCAGCCAGGTGCAGAAAGACCGGGTCTGGAGCGGTGAGCTGTCCAATCTCTGGAGCCAGTATCAGGCACGCCTGAACAAGCATGGCCAGGAAGGCAAGCGTGATCCACAGCTGGCGGCCTACCGCTGGCTGCTGGAGGAGTATCGAGTGTCGCTGTTCGCGCAGCAGTTGGGCACCAAGGTGCCGGTATCGGACAAGCGCTTGAGCAAGCAGTGGAGCGCAGTGGACGCTTGAATCTGCCCCGGTCGATTGACCTGGGCCTGCGTGGCGTCCATTTGAATGAGTTGCCCCTAACAATAGAGGAACGAGCGTGCATAACGTCGTCATCAGCGGCACCGGCCTGTATACGCCGGCCCAGAGCATCTCCAACGAAGAGCTGGTCGAGTCTTTCAACCACTACGTCGAAGCGTTCAATGCAGACAACGCCGCCGCCATCGAGCGTGGCGATGCACAGGCGCTGGCGCCGTCCAGCGCGGCTTTCATCGAGAAGGCCAGCGGCATCAAGAGCCGCTTCGTCATGGACAAGGCCGGGATTCTCGATCCGCAGCGGATGAAACCGCACCTGCCTGAACGCGGTAACGACGAGCAGTCGATTCTGTGCCAGATGGCGGTCGCAGCCGCCGAGCAGGCCTTGCAGCGGGCTGGCCGCACGGCCGCCGATGTCGACGCGGTGATCGTCGCCTGTTCCAACCTGCAGCGTCCCTACCCGGCAGTGGCGATCGAAGTGCAGCAGGCACTGGGTATCCAGGGTTTCGGCTTCGACATGAACGTGGCCTGTTCCTCGGCCACCTTCGGCATTCAGCAGGCCAGTAACAGCGTTCAGTTGGGGCAGGCGCGCGCGGTGCTGGTGGTGAGCCCGGAGATCTGCACCGGGCACTTGAATTTCCGCGACCGCGACAGCCACTTCATCTTCGGCGATGCAGCAACGGCCGTATTGGTGGAACGGGCAGACCTGGCCACTTCGACGAACCAGTTCGACATCGTCAGCACCCGTCTGCAGACGCAGTTCTCCAACAATATCCGCAACAACTTCGGTTTCCTCAATCGGGCCGAAGCGTTGGGGGCAGGAGGCGACGACAAGCTGTTCGTGCAGGAAGGCCGCAAGGTGTTCAAGGAAGTCTGCCCGATGGTTGCCGAACTGATCAGCGCCCATTTGGCGCAGAACGACATTGCCGTGCAAAGCGTCAGGCGCTTCTGGCTGCATCAGGCCAACCTGAGCATGAATCACTTGATCGTGAAGAAGCTGCTTGGCCGCGACGCCAGCGTCGACGAGGCGCCGGTGATTCTCGACCGGTATGCCAATACCAGTTCGGCGGGATCGGTGATTGCCTTGCACACCCATCAGGATGATCTGGCGCCAGGCTCGCTCGGGGTGTTGAGCTCCTTCGGCGCAGGCTACTCCATCGGCAGCGTGATTCTGCGCAAGCGCTGATCGACTGCCGCAACACCAGTGAAAAAGGCGCAACCTGCGATGAACTCGCACGTTGCGCCTTTTTCAGTAGGGCGATGTGGAGTTAGAACTTGGCTTCCAGGTCCAGTTGCAGGGTGTTCACGTCGGCATCGGTGCGGGTCCGGCTGGCAACGTCGGATTCGGCCAGGAAGTAGGTGGCACCCACGGCGAAGTTCTTGTCGATTTCGTAGCCCAGCTTGACCTTGTGGCCGCGTGAGCCGGTGAAGCCGTTGGCGAAGTCGGAGTCGGTGAAAGCCCCCACCACGGCGTTGCGCTGCACGTCGCGGTAGTTGTAGTCCAGGCCGAAGCCGGCAAACTTGGTCTTGAAGCCGGCCAGCCAGGCAGTGTCCTGCTTGCCGACCAGAGCGGTGGCTTCGGCATCACCGTTGACCACGTACTGACCATAGACCGACAGCGGCAACGGCAGGCCGGTGATGTCCAGTTGACCAAAGCCTTCGTACAGGGTGAATTCGGTGGAGGCGTTGCCGTTGACGGCCAGCACGGCGGCGGCGTTGGTGGCGTTGTCATTGTCGTAGGAATAGACGCTGCCGCCCAGGGTCATCTTGACGTTGTCGCCCAGCGCAAAGCGCGCGCCGGCCTGGCCGGTGTACATGCGCAGGTCGTGCTCGAACTGGCGACCTTCGCCGTCGATGTTGTCGGTCAGTACGTAGTAGCCCGTGCTGCCGAACAGCTCAGCGCCGCCCAGAGGCAGCTTGTAGGTGGCGGCTACGCCCTCGGGGTTGATGTCGCCGTCCCAGATCACGTCGCCCATGCTGACCCAGGGTTGGCTCATCTTGCCGCCGATCAGGTGCAGGTCCTTGATGGCGGTAGGGTGCCAGTCCAGGTAAGCCTGGTCGAGCCAGATGGATTTCTTGCTGAAGGCGCCGTCCAGGCTCTGGTTGGTGGAGCGGGCGTCGGCGCTGCTGCCGGTGGCGACGCGGATGCCGGCATCGACCTGTGGGTTGATTTCACTGTAGACGCCGATGCGGGCGCGGATGCGCTGGCGGTCCTGGTTGCGGTCGCCGCTGGAACCATCGCGCTCGCCATCGACGTTGATGCTTTCGTGGCGCAGGCGTACGTCGCCCTTGATCTGTGTCTTTGCGGCCCAGGCGACTTTCTGGTCGAACGCGCTCATCTTCTTCGATTGTTCGGCGGCGGCCACTTGCTGGGCCTGTTTCTCACCGTCTAGCTCGGTCTTCAATTCGGCGTATTGCGCAGCGTTGATCGAGCCATTGGCGCGCAGCATGTCGAGCAGCTTGGCATCGACCGCGGCACTGGCCTGGGTGCTGATGGCCATGAGGACGGTGGCGCTCAGGCTGACCTTGGTGAGTGTTGAAACACGACGCATGACATTCTCCCTATCGCAAAAAAGGCCGGCAAGCGCCGAGCCTGAAAGTACTTCCGGACGCGCCTGGCAGACGGCGTGGCTGACCCCGGAAAACTGGCGCAAGTATTGCGAGGGGTGATGACAAAATAATGTCAGAACAATGGCTTAGCGATGACACTGAAATGACTGAATAGCTTGAGCCAGAGCCTTTGCCGAGTGATGGCACCGTATTCGCGGGTGACCGCGACGAGAGCCTGCGCGATACTGGGCGGCACGTCCCGTCAATTGGAGCCCTACCGATGCCGCTGCATGTAGCTGCCAGCTTGTCCGCCATCGACGCCGCGCAGTGGGACGCGCTGCTGCCTGAACCGCAGCCGTTCCTGCGGCATGCTTTTCTCAGCGCGCTGGAGGACAGCGGCAGCCTGGGCGAGCGCTCGGGCTGGGCGCCCGAGCACCTGGTGCAGATCGAAGAAGGGCGGCTGGTGGCGGCGTTGCCCAGCTACCGCAAGTGGCATTCCTACGGGGAGTACGTGTTCGATCACGGCTGGGCCGACGCTTGCGAGCGCGCCGGTATCGACTATTACCCCAAGCTGCTTGGCGCGGTGCCCTTCAGTCCGGTGAGTGGTCCGCGACTGCTTGCGCGTCTCCCTGGGGACGGGGTCGAGCTGCTGCGCTGTGTGCCGGGCTATCTGGAGCTGGAAGGCCTCAGTGGTGCCCACGTCAATTTCACCGACCCCGCTCTCGATGAACTGTTGAGGGCCGAGCAGGGCTGGATGGAGCGGTTGGGTTGCCAGTATCACTGGCACAACAGAGGCTATCGGGACTTCGATGATTTTCTCGACGCACTGAGCTCGCGCAAGCGCAAGCAGATGCGCAAGGAGCGGGAGCAGGTGCGAGCCCAGGGTATCGAGTTCGAATGGCGCGAAGGCGCGCAGGTGAGCGAAGCCGAATGGGATTTCGTCTATGCGTGTTATGCCAATACGTACTTGGTACGCGGGCGTTCGCCGTACCTGACCCGGGATTTTTTCAGCCTTTTGGCCGAACGGATGCCCGAGGCGATTCGCCTGGTGCTGGCGACTCACGAGCGGCGTCCGGTGGCCATGGCTTTCAGCCTGGTGGGTGGGGGCAGTTTCTACGGCCGTTATTGGGGCTGCCTGGCCGAGTATGACCGCTTGCACTTCGAAACCTGCTTCTATCAGGGCATGGACTATGCCATCGCCCACGGCATGAAACGTTTCGATGCGGGGGCGCAAGGCGAACACAAGCTGATTCGGGGTTTCGAGCCGGTGATCACGCGCTCATGGCACTACCTGCGCCATCCTGGGTTGCGCGATGCGGTGGAGAATTTTCTGCAGGCCGAGCGGGCAGGGGTGCTGGCCTACGCCGAGCAGGCACGGGAAGCCTTGCCGTATCGGCAGGCCTGAACATTCCACGGGTATGCCTGATGCATCGCGGCGCGCCTTTCGCGGCCGATGACCGCTCCTACAAGGGGGTGGGTGTGACATGCGGTCATGCGATCAACTGTGGGAGCGGTCAGTGGCCGCGAAGGGTGCACTGAGGTGTGTCTGGCAGACCGCAGCGTTGCCTTCGCGGGCAGAGCCCGCTCCCACAGGAGGGTGGGTGTGACATGCGGTCATGCGATCAACTGTAGGAGCGGTCAGTGGCCGCGAAGAGCGCACTGAGGTGTGTCGGGTAGACCGCAGTGCTGCTTTCGCGGGCAGAGCCCGCTCCCACAGGGGTGATCAGTCCATGCCTACGAAGCCACCGGTCTGGTGATGCCACAGCCTTGCGTACAGACCGCGCTGCGCCAGTAGCTCGGTATGGCTGCCGATTTCGACCACCTTGCCTTTCTGCAGCACCACCAGGCGATCCATTTTGGCGATGGTGGACAGGCGGTGAGCAATTGCAATTACGGTCTTGCCTTTCATCAAGGTTTCCAGGCTTTCCTGAATCGCCGCTTCGACTTCGGAATCGAGCGCCGAAGTCGCTTCGTCCATGATCAGGATCGGCGCGTTCTTCAGCAGGACACGGGCGATCGAGATGCGCTGGCGCTGGCCGCCGGAGAGCTTCACGCCGCGTTCACCCACATGGGCGTCGAAACCACGGCGGCCTTCGCTGTCGGACAGCAGCGGCAGGAAGTCATCGGCGCGGGCTTTGCGTACCGCTTCCCAGACCTGCTCCTCGGTAGCATTGGGCTTACCGTAACGTAGGTTGTCGAGGATCGAGCGGTGCAGCAGCGAGGTGTCCTGGGTGATCAGGCCGATCTGCTCACGCAGGCTCTCCTGGGTCACCTCGGCAATGTCCTGGCCGTCGATCAGGATGCGGCCGCTGGGCAGGTCGTACAGCCGCAGCAGCAGGTTGACCAATGTGGATTTACCCGCTCCTGAGGGGCCGATCAGGCCGATCTTCTCGCCCGGTCGGATATCCAGGGTCAGACCCTCGATGATGCTGTCGCCCTTGGGGTAATGGAAGTGCACGTCTTCGAAGCGCACGTTGCCGCGGTCGACCTTGAGCCGTGGAGCCCCTTTCTTGTCGGTCACGCTGACGGGCTGGGCGATGGTCTGCAGGCCATCCTGCACCATGCCGATGTTTTCGAAGATACCGTTGACCACCCACATGATCCAACCGGACATGTTGACGATACGGATGACCAGGCCGGTGGCCAGGGCAATCGCGCCCACCGAGATGAGCGACTGCGTCCACAGCCACAGCGCCAACCCCGTGGTGGCGACGATCAACAGACCGTTTATGGTGGTGATGGCGAAGTCCATGGCGGTGATCACGCGGCTTGCCAGTTGGGTTTTCTCGGTCTGCTCGCTGATCGCATCACGCGCGTACTGCTGCTCCATGCTGGTATGGGCGAACAGCTTGAGCGTGGCAATGTTGGAGTAACCGTCGACGATGCGGCCCATCAGTTTCGAGCGCGCGTCCGAAGACACTACCGAGCGTTCCTTGACCCTTGGAACGAAGTAATAGAGCGCGATCACATAGGCGACGATCCACAGGATCAGCGGGATCATCAGCCGCCAGTCGGCCTCGGCGAACAGCACCAGGGCGCTGATCGCGTAGATCAGTACGTGCCACAGGGCGTCGACTGCGGCGACCGCCGAATCGCGCAACGAGTTGCCGGTCTGCATGATGCGTTGGGCAATGCGCCCGGCGAAGTCGCTGTGGAAGAAATTCATGCTCTGCTTGAGCACATAGTTGTGGTTCTGCCAGCGAATCAGGCTGGTCATGCCGGGACTGATCGCCTGGTGTACCAGCAGATCATGCAGGCCGATGAAGATAGGCCTGAACACCAGCGCCACCACCACCATCCAGGTCAGCTCCAGCGCGTTGTCGCTGAAGAAGTGCACGTTGGGCGTGCCTTGGGCCATGTCGATGATGCGACTGAGGTAGCGGAACAGTGCGACTTCGATCAATGCACCGATCAAGCCCACCACCAACAGGGTGGCGAAGCTGGGCCACACCTGCTTGAGGTAGTAGATGTAGAAGGCCAGGACTTTGTTGGGGGGCGTTTCCGTAGGCGCTTCGCGGAAGATATCGATCCATTGTTCGAAGCGGCGATAAATGCTCAAGCGTGCTCTCCTGTGCGGGTTGACGGTCCTGGCCGGGGCCGACGTGGCGTGCGGATCAGTCCACGCGTTTCGCCGACTTGATCATCACCGGATCACTGGGCACGTTCTGCATGCCGCGTGAGGTCGTGGTCGGTACGTTGGCGATCTGGTCGACCACCTCCATGCCCTTGACCACCTTGCCGAAGACTGCATAGCCAAAATCACGGCCACCATGGTCGAGGAAGTCATTGTCCTTCTGGTTGATGAAGAACTGGCTGGTGGCCGAGTCCTTTACTTGAGTGCGAGCCATCGCGAGGGTTCCCCGGACGTTGTGCAAACCGTTGTCGGCTTCGTTCTTGATCGGACCCTGGGTTGCCTTCTCACGCATGTCTGCGGTGAAGCCGCCAGCCTGGACCATGAAACCCGGAATCACGCGGTGGAACACGGTGTTGTTGTAGTGGCCCTTGTCGACGTAGGCAAGGAAGTTGGCGGTGCTGATCGGTGCCTTGGCTGCGTCCAGCTCGACTTCGATCGGGCCCATGCTGGTGTCGAGCAACACGTGAGGGTGCTGGGCGTCGGCGGCCATCAGGTGGCCCGCCAGGGACAGGGAACAGGCGGCCAGAAGGATTTTTTTCAGCATGGGTGTGAAGTCCTTGAAAAGGGGAGGCAAATGCTTTGAGCCAAAAGCGGCGCAAGCGTTCGGGGCAATGTGTGGCAAGCGTGCCGCCAAAGGACGGCCACGGCGAGCCGCAGTGGAAAAATCAATGTTACCGAATGTTCGCAGAACGAGGGGGTCAGGCGCCCTGATCCAGCACCACCTGCTCCAGCGCCAGGATCGGCACGTCCAGCGGGGCGGTATCGAAAGTGCGCAGCAGTTCGACGAGAATCTGCGTGGCCGGACCCAGCGGCTTGTCCTTGTTCGAATACAGATAGAACGTGGGGTGCCGACTGCCGCCCTGTTCCAGAGGCAAGGCGGCGAGGGTGCCCTCGCGCAGCTCGCGTTCGATCATGTGCCGGGGCAACCAGGCAAAGCCCAGGCCACTGCCGACGAAGCTGGCGGCTGTGGCCAGGCTGCCGACGGTCCAGCGCTGCTCTGCGCCCAGCCAGCCGACGTCGCGCGGTTGCTGGCGGCCCGAGTCACGGATCACCACCTGCATGTGGCCGTGCAGGTCCTGCACGCTCAGCGCCCGGCCCATGGCCAGCAGGGCATGTTCGGGGTGCGCGACGGCAATGAATTCGATGGCGCTCATTTCGGCGCCCAGGTAGCCCGGAATGCTGTAGCTGCTGATCGCCAGGTCGGCGACGCCTTCCTGCAGCACTTCCTCGACCCCCGACAGCACTTCCTCGCGCAGCCGCACTCGGCAGCCGCGGCTCTGCGGCATGAACGCGGTCAGGGCACGAATCAGCCGCGCGTTGGGGTAGGCCGCGTCGACCACCAGGCGGACTTCGGCTTCCCAGCCCTGTTCCATGTGGTGCGCAAGGTCTTCCAGCTGGCTGGCCTGCTTGACCAGTTGCCGGGAGCGGCGCAGCAGCACGCCTCCGGCGTCGGTGAGCACCGCCTTGCGGCCGTCGATGCGCAGCAGCGGTACCCCGAGCTGGTCCTGCATGCGGGCCACGGTGTAGCTGATCGAAGACTGCGAGCGGTGCAGGGCTTCGGCCGCCTGGGCGAAGCCGCCATGGTCGACCACGGCCTGCAGGGTTCGCCATTGATCAAGGGTGACGCGCGGCGCTTTCATCTTCGACTCCTGTGTCTTGTGCGCACCGCCCGCCCGAGGGTGCAGCGATCCGTCCCGATGCGCCACAGGGTAGAGGAATGATCGGACAAGACAACTTATTTGATGGGTCGTAGCAGGTATCCAGGGGTCTTCCATCGATCCCACGCTGGCTTCACTGGCCTGACCTGCCCCAGATGCGCTAAGGTCCGCGCCTCGCAAATTCGGGGCGCACCATGCAATACCTTCTGATCGTCACCCTCATCCAGGCCTTCTCTTTCAGCCTGATCGGCGAATACCTCGCCGGTCATGTCGACAGCTATTTTGCCGTCCTCGCGCGGGTCCTGCTCGCCGGGCTGGTGTTCCTGCCGCTCACCCGCTGGCGCCAGGTCGAACCGCGCTTTCTGCGCGCCATGCTGCTGATCGGCGCGCTGCAGTTCGGTATTACCTACGTGTGCCTGTACCTCAGTTTTCGCGTGCTGAGCGTGCCGGAAGTGCTGCTGTTCACCATTCTGACGCCGGTGCACGTGACCTTGATCGAGGATGCGCTGAATCGCCGTTTCAACCGTTGGGCGCTGGTAGCGGCCCTGGTCGCGGTGGCAGGTGCCGCCGTGATCCGCTTCGACCGCGTCAGCCCGGACTTCTTCATCGGTTTCCTGCTGTTGCAGGTGGCCAACTTCACCTATGCTGCCGGTCAGGTGCTGTACAAGCATCTGCTCGCGCGCCACCCCAGCGATCAGCCGCAATACCGCCGCTTCGGCTATTTCTATGTCGGCGCCTTGCTGGTGGTACTTCCGGCATTCCTGCTGTTCGGCAACCCCGACCACCTGCCGCAGGCGCCCTTGCAATGGGGCGTGCTGGCGTTTCTCGGGCTGGTGTCGACGGCGCTCGGCATGTATTGGTGGAACAAGGGCGCAAGCCTTGTGCCGGGGGCGACGCTGGCGGTGATGAACAACCTCCACGTACCGGTCGGTCTGCTGCTCAACCTGCTGATCTGGAACCAGGACGAACCACTGGGACGGCTGTTCCTGGGGGGCGGGGTAATCCTTTTCTCGGTGTGGTTGAGCCGTCTGGGCGTGCGTGACAGCAAGGTGCGAGCATGATGAAAACAGGATCCACAGAAACGTCCACACGCAACTGGTCCAGCGTCATCGCGCTGGCACTGGCGGCGTTCATCTTCAATACCACGGAGTTCGCGCCGGTCGGGCTGCTGACGTCCATCGGTCAGAGCTTCGCCATGCCAACGGCGCAGGTGGGGCTGATGTTGACGGTGTATGCCTGGGTGGTGTCGCTGATGTCGTTGCCGATCATGTTGCTGACGCGCAACGTCGAACGTCGCCGGTTGCTGATCGGGGTGTTCATGCTGTTCGTGGTCAGCCATGTGGTGTCCAGTGTCGCCTGGAGCTACGCAGTGTTGCTGGCCAGTCGCATCGGTATCGCCTTTGCCCACGCCCTGTTCTGGTCGATCACGGCATCGCTGGCGGTGCGGCTGGCGCCACCGGGCAAGCACACCCAGGCGTTGGGGTTGTTGGCCACCGGGACGTGCCTGGCCATGGTGCTGGGCGTACCGCTGGGGCGGGTGGTGGGCGAGGCGCTGGGATGGCGCACCACGTTCGTCGGAATCGGTGTGGTGGCGACGGCGGTGGGGCTGTGGCTGGCGAAAAGCCTGCCGGCGCTGCCGAGTCAGAACTCCGGTTCGCTGCGCAGCCTGCCCATGTTGCTCAAGCGCCCGGTGCTGGTCGCGCTGTATGTAACCACGGCGCTGGTGATCACTGCGCAGTACACGGCCTACAGCTACATCGAACCGTTCGTGCAGGCGGCGGCACGCATGAGCGGGGAGATGACCACGACCTTGCTGCTGCTGTTCGGCGGCGCGGGGGTGATCGGCTCCCTGGTATTCAGCCGCTACAGCGGCCGTTATCCGCGTAGCTTCATGGTGGTGTCGATCGCCCTGCTGGGCCTGTGCCTGATGCTGCTGTTGCCGCTGGCGCGCCACGCCACCTACCTGAGTGTGGTGAGCGTGGTCTGGGGCATATCGATCATGTGCTTCAGCCTGGCGATGCAGTCCAAGGTGCTCGAGCTGGCGCCGGATGCCACGGACGTGGCCATGGCGCTGCATTCGGGCATCTATAATGTCGGCATTGGCGGTGGGGCGCTGCTGGGTAGTGTGGTGATCACCCAGTTGGGGGTGGCGAACATCGGCAGCGTCGGTGCGCTGATGGCGGGGGCGGGCTTGTTGCTGTGCTGGCACACCACGTATCGGCGTGGTCATTCGGCCCCCGCCTCGGGTTGACCGGTCTGCAACACCGCGCCGATCCCGGACGCGGCTTGCGCCGCTGCTACAGGGGAATGCGGTGTTTCTGGGGCAACGCGGTCCCTGTAGCAGCGGCGCGAGCCGCGTCGGCGGCGCATGCGGTTTGCCTGGGTGACCGCGTGCTGGTCGGATGCAGCATCGAGGGCGTAACTAACGGTTCCGCTTGCAACCCTTTTTAAAATACAATCGATCTCATTTACATCTGACAGGTGCCGATGATGGTCGATCTTGCGGGGGCGGACGTTCGGGCGTTCGAAACGCTCTACCGCGACAATCGCAGCTGGCTGGAGCAGTGGCTCAGCCGCCGGCTGGGCAGTGCCTGGGATGCGGCGGACCTCAGCCAGGATACGTTCGTCCGGGTGCTGGCCAGCCCTCAGTCGGTGGCTGACCTGCAGGAGCCCCGCGCCTATCTCAAGACCGTCGGCAAACGTCTGCTGGTGAACTTCTACAAACGGCGCAGCCTGGAGCAAGCTTATCTGGATGCGCTCGCCACGCTGCCTGCAGACGTCGCACCTTCGCCGGAACAGCGCTGGCAGGTGCTGGAAACCCTGCACGCCCTGGATCAGCTGCTCGATGGCTTGCCCACCGCAGTTCGCCGCGCCTTTCTGCTCAGCCAGCTGGAGGGGCTGGGGTACCGGGAAATCGCCGAACGGTTGCAGGTCAGCGAGCGCAGCGTCAAGCGCTACATGGCGCAGGCCTACGAGCACTGCCTGCTGGCCGAGCTGTGCTGAGCCCCGAGCCGAGCGACGAAGCACGCCGGGTCGCCCGGTCGGCGGCACGCTGGTGGGTGTGCATCGAGTCCGGCGCGGTCAGCGAGCAGGATCTTGCCCGCCTGCAACGCTGGCGTGAAGCCAGCGACGCCCACGAGTCGGCCTGGCGGCGGGTATCGGCGCTCAAGGGCCGCTTTCAGATCCTGCCGCCAGCGCTGGCCATGGCCAGCCTGGATCGTCCGGCGCCAGGCCGTCGCGACATGCTCAAGGGCTTGCTGGGCGTAGCCGTAGTGGCCCCCGCCGGCTGGTGGCTCGCGCGCGAGCTGCCCCTCGACGCCTGGCGCGCCGATGAGGCCACCGGGACTGGCGAGCGGCGCCGACTGACACTGGCCGATGGCAGCGTGTTGCATATCAATACCTCGACGGCGGTCGATATTGATGCCGAAAAACGGCAACTCAGGCTGCGGCGCGGAGAAATCATGTTGCGCCTGGCCGACGCCACGCCGTTCCACATCCGCACGGCGCTCACCGACGTGAGGCTCGACCAGGGTGAGATCAACGTCCGCGAGGGCAGCGGCGTCTGTCGGCTGTCGGTGCTTGCCGGGCAGGCAGAGGTTCGCCCCACAGGCTTTGCCGCGCTTACCTTGCGCGCGGGGCAACGTATACAGTTATCCGACGCAGGGCCTGGTCCGATCACCGGTTTCGATCCTCGCCAACCGGGTTGGCGCGAAGGCGTGATCGTTGCCCTCAACCAGCCCCTGGGGGAGTTTCTGCGCGAGCTGGACCGTTATCGCCCCGGCATTCTGCGCTGGCAGCCCGAACTGGACGCCTTGCGCGTGACCGGCAGTTTTCGCCTGGACGAGCCGGATCAGGTATTGAATCTGTTGGCGGTCAGCCTGCCGCTGCGCGTGCAGTGGCGCACGCGCTATTGGGCCACCTTGGTGCCGCAGGAAAAATCCGCGTAGCGCCTGTCCCCTTTTGCGCGCTCGCTTGTCATGGAAAGGTAAGCACACTCAAAGAGCCTTCAGCCATGCCCGCACGGCCCCCTCGTTCGTTTCCCCGGTCCACCCGCAAGCCACCGACCCACTATGCTCGTGCGCTGCATCTCAGCGTGCTGCTCGGCCTGGCGCCGATGCCGTTGCAAATGGCCCTTGCCGAAGGTAGCGCTCGCGTCTACAGCGTGCCGCAGGGCGATCTCGCTGCTTCGTTGACACGCTTTGCCAGCCAGGCCGGTGTCAGCCTGTCGGTCGCCCCCGCGTTGGTCGACGGTCGGCGCAGCGCCGGGCTGGCCGGTGAGTACAGCGTCGAAAGCGGTTTCGCCCAGTTGCTGGCCGGTAGCGGTCTGCGTCTGCAGGCGGTAGGGCAGAATGCCTATATCCTGGTAGCTGCGCCCCAAGGGGCAGACGTCGTGGAGATCACCCCCACCACGGTGACCGGTGCCGCGCAAGGCAGCCTTGCAGGCGAGCCGTATGCCGGTGGACAGGTGGCGCGGCGTGGCTCGCAAGGCCTTTTGGGTGCGCGAGACTTCATGGACACGCCGTTCAGCATGACCAGCTACACCAGCGAGACCAGCAAGAACCAGCAGGCCCGCACCCTGGGCGATCTGGTGGCCAGCGACCCGGCAGTGCGTACCACCAACCCGGCAGGCGGGCGTTTCGAACAGTTCACCATTCGTGGCTTCAGCCTGTTCAACAGCGATGTGTCCTACAACGGGTTGTACGGAATACTGCCCACGTATTCCATCGACATGGAAATGGCCGACCGAGTGGACATCCTCCGTGGGCCCAGTCAGTTGATCAATGGCATTTCCCCGCGGGGCAGTGTCGGTGGCGGCATCAACGTGGTGCCCAAGCGTGCCACCGATACGCCGATCAACGAGTTCACCGCCAGCTACGCTTCCGACAGCCAGGCCGGCGGCGCGGTGGATGTCGGCCGCCGCTTTGGTGAAGATCAGCGCTTTGGTGTCCGCCTCAATGCGGTGAAGCAAGCAGGTGATACCACGTGGGACCAGCAGAGCGTGGACCGCGAGATGGCCGTGATCGGGTTGGATTTTCGCGGCGAGCGCCTGCGGCTTTCCACCGACCTGGGGCATACCGAACGTGATACCGATGCGCCGCAGGAGCGCGTCCAGGTCGGTGTCAACGCGCGCGTGCCGGGCGCCAACCACGTTCGCGACAACTATGCGCAACGCTGGAGCAAGGCGCGTACCGAGGATACGTTCGGGGCGTTCAATGGCGAATACGATTTGAATGATTCGACCCTGCTGTACGGCAGCATCGGTGCACGGGAAAGCAACCACGATTTCCTCCGGCACAACGTGTCCGTCACCAACGATGCCGGTGACTTCGAGGTACTGCCCCGCGACTTCACCCGCGACGAGAGCGTGCGCACGGCCACGGTGGGCGTGCGCAACTGGTTCCAGACCGGCCCGGTCAGTCATGAAGTGAATCTGGCCGCCAGTCATTTCTACATGGACTTCACCAATGGCGGCGCGCGGTACGCCAGGGGGCGCAGCAACCTTTACAACCCGATAGCGACGCCGACTCCGAACAATCCCACTCGGCAGGACGCGAAGGTCTATACCGAGAACAGGTTCGACGGCGTGGCGCTGTCCGACACCCTCGGCTTCTTCGACGACCGCTTGCTGCTGACCCTGGGCGGGCGCTGGCAGCGGGTCAAGGTCGATGACTGGAGCGATGGGGTGAAAGGCGATACGGGCTACGACGAGGAGAAGTTTTCGCCTTCGGCAGGCGTGCTCTACAAACTCACCGACGAGCTGTCGCTGTATGCCAACTATCTGGAAGGCCTGAGCCAGGGCAAGATCGCGCCTTCCACCTCGATCAACGAGGACGAGATTTTCCCGCCTTTCATCAGCCGCCAGGTGGAGGTGGGTGCCAAGTACGATCTGGGCAGCCTGGCTATCACCGCGGCCGCGTTTCGTATCAAGCAGCCGGCGTACGAAACCAACACCGTCACCCGCACCTTCGGGCCCAATGGCAAGCGCGAAAACAACGGCGTGGAATTGAGCGTGTTTGGTGAGCCGCTTGCTGGCGTGCGCCTGCTGGGCGGGGTGATGTACATCGACAGCGAGCTGAGCGGTACCACTGCAGGCGCCTTCGATGGCAACCGTGCACCCGCCACGCCCGAGCTCAATGTCAACCTGGGTGCAGAGTGGGACGTGCCGGCCTTGCCAGGGTTGACGCTCAGTGGACGCGGGATCTACTCCAGCGCGCAGTACCTGGATCAAGCCAACAGCAAGGAAATCGACAGTTGGGAGCGATTCGACGTGGGTGCGCGGTACGCGTTCAAGGTGCAGGGCAAGGCCGTCACGCTGCGCGCCAATGTCGAGAACGTGCTGGACAAGCGCTACTGGGCGTCGGCTGGCGCTTCGGACGATAGCGAGCCGGGGTTGACCTTGGCCACCCCGAGAACCTACCTGGTCTCCGCCACGGTTGGCTTCTGACTGTCCGTGGGACCAGCCATCTGTGGGAGCGGGCGCTGTGGTGTGTCAGACGGTATGCGATGAAGCCTTCGCGGGCAGAGCCCGCTCCCACAGGTTGAAGCGGGACCCTGTGGGAGCGGGCTCTGCCCGCGAAAAAGACACTGCGGTGTATCGGCTTAAACCTTGAAGCGTCCGACCAACCCTTTCAGATGTCCGGAAATGTCTGTCAGCCGCCCCGATCCCGATTGTGCCGTGTGCGCGTACTCTTCGACCAACTGAGCATCGGCATGGATCTGCGCGATGTGCCGGTTGATTTCTTCGGCCACCTGGTGCTGCTCCTCTGCCGCCGTGGCGATCTGGTTGTTCTGATCACGGATCGAATCAACCGAAGTCCGAATCTTGTCGAAGCTATCCCGCGCCTGCTGGATGCATTCGACGCTGTCCTGGGACACCTGCAGGCTCCCCTGCATCTGCTGGGTGATGACCTGGGTACGACGAGCGAGATTGCCCAACAGGCCGTCGATTTCCCCGGTCGAGTCGGCGGTACGACGGGCCAGCGCCCGCACCTCGTCGGCGACCACGGCAAAACCACGCCCCTGGTCTCCGGCCCGCGCCGCCTCGATGGCGGCGTTTAGCGCCAGCAGATTGGTCTGCTCGGCGATGGAGCGAATGGTGTCCAGAATGCTGTTGATGTTCTTGCTGTCCTGCTGCAGCAGCTGCATGGTTTCGGTCGACTGTTGCAGCTCCGAACTCAGTTTGAGCACGCAGGTGGTTGCCTCGCCAATACGCTGCTGACCGTCGCTGACCTGTTGGTAGCCATTGTCGGCGCTGGTGGCCGCTTCGCCGCAGGAACGCGCCACTTCGTTGGCCGTCGCGACCATTTCGTTGAACGCCGTGCTGACCAGCTCCACCGCTTCGCGCTGGCGCCCAGCCACTTCATCCATATTGCGCGCGACCTCGTGCGTGTCGGCGGCGGCCACCTGCAGGTCGGACGATGCGGTGCCGATACGTTGCACCAGCTGCGAAATCATCCCGATGAACTGGTTGAACCACCCGGCCAACGCCGCCGTCTCGTCCTTGCCCTGAACCGTCAGCTGACGAGTCAGGTCGCCTTCGCCTTCGGCAATTTCCTGCAGGCCGTTGGCGACGCCCCGGATCGGCCGCACGATGACCCCGGCGAAGCTTGCACCGACGATGGCGAATACCACGGCAAGGGCTGCGGCGATGGCTGCGATCAGCCAGGTCAGGTTCGATGCCCGGGCCATCACCTCTTCACGCTCGATCAGGCCGATGAAGCGCCAGCCAAGCCCGGACGAGCTGACGATGTTGGCCATGTACACCTTGCCGTCGATCTCGACCTGGGTCGAACCGTCGCCGTGCCTGGCCAGCTCGGCGTAGTTGGCGCCCAGGTCGGCCAGCGGCTTGAAGTTGTGCTGTGCATCGCTGGGGTCCACCAACACGTTGCCGTTGGCTTCGATCAGCATCAGGTAGCCACTGTTGCCCAGCTTGATGTTTTTCACCAGTTCGGTCATCTGCTTGAGCGAAACATCCAGGCCCACCACGCCGACCACCTTGCCGGCAGCGTCGGTGACGCTGTGCACCGTACCGATCAACGACACATCATCGGCCGCCCAATAGTAGGCGTCCGTGCGCACGGTGGTGCCGGGTGCGGCCATCGCCGCCTTGTACCAGGGGCGCTGGCGCGGGTCGTAGTTGGCGATCTTCGGATCGTTGGGCCAACTGGCGTAGCCGCCATCGCTGAGCCCCAGGGACAGGTAGGCGGTGCTCGGATGGGTTTTGGCGAAACCGTTGAAAATCTCCAGCAAACGCTGGTTGTTTTCGGTCAGGGGAATCTGTGGGGCGTCTGCGCCCGAGTAATTCTTCAGACCCGTGGCGGCGACGATACGTGGGTCCTTGGCCAGGTACTCCACGTTCTGGCTGATGCCATCGAAGAACTGCTTCATGCCATTGTCGATCTGACGGATCTCCCGCCCGCTGCTGTCGACGAAGTCGGCCCTGGCAGCTTCGCGCAAGTTGAAGACGACGAGCACGGCGACCACGATCACTGGCAGGCAGGCGATGATCGCGAACCCCCAGGTCAATTTTTGCTTGATGTTCATGGTGTATTCCGCTGGTTTTATAGGTGTTGGTCGGCAGAAGGAAAGGCAGTGTGCTGCGTGCAGTCTCGGGAATTGTTCTTCGCATCGCTTTCAACCTATCGGCGACGAAAGGTCAAGCTGAACCGCGTCCGGCGGGCGACGGACAGGCGGTCGCTTCGGCACGCAAAACGGTGATGGGCTGGCAGGCAGCTCGCGGTACTTTTTCAGTCGTGCAGAGTCTACACAGTGACTTTTCTGACAGAGCTTTCGCGCATGCCCACCGTATCTCGTCTTCCACTGTTCGCCTTCGCGCTGGTCGCAGTCATCCAACCAAGCGTGGCGGCACCGCGCAGCGTGCCTTCCATCGATACCGAAGATGCCGCACTGGGCAGTGTCGAGATCGGCGAGGCATCAGGCCGCTTTCACCCGCAACTGAGTGTGGATGTCCGCAATGGCGATTTCGCCCGCGGCAACTATGACGATGACGCGGCGAGCCTGGGTCGCGTGCCATTGCATGCCCAGGCCGGTTTTGCCCTCGACCTGCACCAGGCTGTCGACGGTCGTGCCAATGCCTGGCTGGTGTTCAGCACCAGCAACGGTTTTCATGATCCATCGAGCGATGAAAGGGTAAGCCCGCGGCGCTGGTACGAGAGCAACAACCTGCTGGGATTGGTGATATCGCCCGTCGAGGGGTTGAGGCTGGGGTTTGTCTACACGGTCAAGACCAGCCCGAACGATGTCGCCGACACCACTCAGGAGGCGAGCTTTACCTTGGCCTACCAGGCTGATTCGGGGTTTGGCGCATGGCGCCCGGGTTTGGCGATCACCAGCCGTACGCAGGGGGACAGTGGCCTGTATACCCAAGGCAGCGTGGAGCCGGGCGTGGACCTGAGCGATGCCGGTCTGCGCTTGAGTTTTCCCAGCACGGTCGGGATCGGCTGGAATGGATTCTATGGTCCCGATTCCGGCGACCGTCTCTATGCCCGCAGCGGGCTGGCGCTCGAGCAGCCCTTCAAGTGGGGGGAAACACGCTGGAGCGCCCGCGCCGAGGCCCTGGCAATCTACCGCGATGGCACCCTGCGCGAACTCAGCGGCCCGAACGGCGAAACCGACAGCGTGGTGCCTCAGGTGACCATGAGCCTGTCCATGGCGTACTGACCATTACCTGTGGGCGCGGGCACCGACCGCTCCTACAGATGAATCTGCTTCGGGGCCAGGGCCTGGTGCCTCTACCAGGACACACCTTGATTCAGAATCCCTGCTTCGGCAAAAACCTGTAACGGTATGATCTGGCGCATTCCCATCCCTCCCAGAGGTTTCCATGCAGTCCAGACTCATCGCTTACCCGGCCATGGTCGCGCTGACCGTCCTTCTTGCCGGCTGTGACGCGGCCGAAACCGCGGCGAACAAGGTCATCGAAACCTCCAAGACGCAACTGGTCGAAGCAGCGCGTGACACCTTCAGCGAATCGGCCAAGCAGATCAACGAGACGATCGACAAGGCGCAGCAGAGCGCCAAGCCGTGGATGACGGAGGGTGACGAGAAATCCGAAACCCGACACTCTGCAGCCGAGCAGGAAGCTAAGGAAAAGTCGGAAGGGTAAGCCTTTCCGCCTCTTCACAATTTATCAAGCATCAGGCCTGAATGCCACAGCGGGCATGACTAGATCTTGAAGCTGTCCACCAACTGCTTCAAACGGTTGGCCTGCTGGGAGAGCGCATCGCAATTTCGCAGGGTTTCGGTGAGGTTGGTCACGCCCTGCTGATTCAGCATGTTGATTTGACTGATATCCACATTCAGCGCCTCCACCACCGAAGTCTGCTCCTCGGTAGCGGCAGCAACGGATTGGTTCATGCCGTCGATCTCGCCGATTCGCTGGGTCACGATGGCCAGACGATCGCCGGCCTGGTTGGCCACCGTCATGCTTTGCTGACTGGAAGCCTGGCTGGTATTCATGGTCACCACCGCTTCGCGCGAACCCACCTGAAGCGCCGTGATCATCTTGTGAATCTCTTCTGCAGACTCCTGGGTGCGATGCGCCAGGTTTCGCACCTCATCGGCCACGACTGCAAAACCACGGCCCGCTTCACCGGCCCGCGCCGCCTCGATGGCAGCGTTCAAGGCCAACAGATTGGTTTGCTGGGATATACCCTTGATCACGTCGAGGATGTGGCCAATGTTGTCGGTGCCCGCGTTCAAGGTTTCAATCTGCTCGCACGACAGGCTGATTTTCTCGGATAACGTGCTTATTGCCTCGATGGTCCGCGTCATCACTTGGCGACCGTCGTCGGCCTGACCGCTGGCATCGCTGGCCTGACGCGACGCTTGCGCGGCGTTGCGGGCAATCTCTTGGGCGGCAGCACCCAGCTCGTTGATTGCAGCTGCAACGCTTTCGGTACGGGCGCTTTGCTCGTCGGAGCCTGCGATGGACTGGTTGGAAGAGTGCATGACCCGTTGGGCCAATGCATGCACTTCCCGGGTAGCCGACGACACCTCGCCGATGGAGGCATGGATGCGCTCGACGAACTGGTTGAACGAGGTACCGAGTTCACCGAATTCATCACGGCTTTCAACGACCAGGCGACGCGTCAGATCGCCTTCGCCCTGCGCGATGTCACGCATTGCCCGGCCCATGGTCACCAATGGACGCATTAAGAATTTGATGAGCAAGGTCAGCAACAAGGCAATGGCGAGAACGGCAACGACCATGGCGATCACGGCCGACGTACGGAACTGGCGCAGTGGGGCGTAGGCTTTGTCCTTGTCGATCGACAGACCCACGTACCAATCCGCCGAAGGCAACCCTGTGACCGGCGTGAACGACAGCAGTCTCGCCTGACCATCGAGGGTGACCTCCTGCAGATTCTTCTCGATTCGCGGCGTGCTGCCGGGGTAGATGTCTTTCAGGTTTTTCATGACCTGATCCTTGTCCGGCGACACCAACACTTGACCGTCTGCGCTGACGAGAAACGCCTGGCCGATCCCGCCAAAATCCACCGAATTGATGATCTGCACCAATGTGTCGAGGCTCAAGTCGCCGCCGACTACGCCCATCAACTGACCTTGGCGTTTGACGGGCGCTGCCACCGTGACGACCAGGCCACCCACCGATGCCAGATAGGGCGGCGTCAGCATGACTTGATCCGCTGTCACTGCAGCTTTGTACCAGGGCCGCTGACGCGGATCGTACCCGTCAGGCATCTTGGTGTCGGGCCGCTGGATGAAGGTGCCGTCGGCCACACCCATGTAGGTGAATTGAAAGTTGGTCGTGATCACGGGCTGGTCCAGCAGGCCCGGGTAGTCCGCCTTATCGCCTTGATAGGCAATGTTCTGGCGCAGGTTTTCAATCACCAGCATCCGGCCGCTGAGCCAGTTCTTGACGCTGCTGGCGGTCAGCTCGCCCGACTGCTTGACCGATGCGCTGAGGTTCTGCTGGATGGCGCTGCGCTGCAGGTAGTCGTTGTAGAGCGTGAACAGTGCGAACGCCAGGATGACGATGCTGCACCCGGCGATCAGGATTTTATGGCTGAATTTCAAGTTCATGGACGCTAGAGGTTCCGGGGCATGAGGGGGCGAAAGCCAGGCGCCGTGCTGGGGATGCAGCAGCGCTGTCAGGCAGCAGGTCGGGCTGGGGTGCGAGCACCGGATAGCGGCAATCGAGTTGCGCCGATAACCGTCGTCTTCAGCGTTTCGGCTGCGCGCGCGCGAACATGAGAACTGATCGTGGTTTTCCGCCACATGGTCACCGGCCGAGGAGGGCGCGCTGTGCAATGCTCGGTACACCGCGGCGGCCCATTCGCGGGCAGAGCCCGCTCCCACAGAAAAAACTGACCCACCTGGGGGAAATATCGTCCCAATTGTGGGAGCGGGCTCTGCCCGCGAAGGGCACACCGCGTAGTCCCTGATACACCGCGGCGGCTCATTCGCGGGCAGAGCCCGCTCCCACAGGGGGTGCGGCATCTCGTAGGAGCGGTCAGTGGCCGCGAAGGGCGCGCCGCGTGGTACCTGACACACCGCGGCGCTTGTTTCGCGGCCACGGACCGCTCCTGCGAAGGGAGTTGCTTTCAGTGCGGGCCGGTCACTGCGGTCAACCCACCGCGCAAATCCGCGCCGCTGGGCTTCTGGTAGACGCTCAACCCAAACTCGGGCAGCACGGCCAGCAGGTAATCGAAGATATCGCCCTGGATCCGCTCGTACTCGGCCCAGGCCGTGGTGCGCGTGAAGCAGTAGATTTCCAGCGGCACGCCCTCGGCGGTGGCTTCCATCTGGCGCACCATGCAGGTCATGTTCGGCTGGATGTCCGGGTGGGCGTTGAGGTACGCCAGCGCGTAGGCGCGGAAAGTCCCCAGGTTGGTCATGCGCCGCTGGTTGGCGGACAGTTCCGCGACCTCGCCCTGCGCCGCGTTCCACGCCTTGAGTTCGGCCTGCTTGCTGCTGACGTAGCCGCTGAGCAGGCGAATCTGGGTCAGGCGCAATTGCTCCTGTTCGTCGAGAAAGCGTATGCCGCTGGCGTCGATGTGCAGGCTGCGCTTGATGCGCCGGCCGCCGGACTGCTGCATGCCGCGCCAGTTCTTGAACGACTCGCTCATCAGCCGCCAAGTGGGGATGGAGACGATGGTCTTGTCGAATCCTGCTAATAGTGAGCTTTTTAGAATCCGGACAGCATTTCAGTCAATAAAACCGGGCTATAAGAGAAAAGAGCGTTGTCTGGAATTTTTAAGGTGAGAATGGACAGCTCTAAGTCGAGCGAAGTGGCTTCTGGTTGGCGATCCCTTTGGCTGACACTGATCATGGCGTAGGGCAAGCTTCGCTGGGGCACATTGGGTATGAGGCAGATGCTTGAGCCAGGACGCAACTAGCCTTCGATTTAAGACAAAAGGTCGTCGGGACTAAACTATCGCTATCCGATATTCATTTCTTTGGTGGTTGGTGCCATAACCGACGCAACGTCGATTCAGGCATCCCTAGTTGTCTCGCCGCCTCACTTTGACTAAGTCCTTTCGCCTTAAGCCCCTGCACCGTCAACCACTTCTTCCTAGCCTCCACGACGCTAGGCGCGGCCAAGGCTTGCGGCTCTGATGGGAGTAGGGTGTCTGCTAGCCCTAGGGCTTCTGCTTCGGCCAGTGCAGCCAGCAGAGCTTCGCGCACTGAGCGCTTCTCGTGAGATGCGACAGCAAGTGCCAGCAAGGTGATTGGCTCTACTTTCAGCGCTGTGGCTATTTGGGCACTCATATCAACAGTCGCAGAGCTTTTGCCAAGCTCCAGTACGCTGATGTGCGATTGCGTGACGGAACCCGAAATATCTCTCTGGGACAGTCCTTTCTGAGAACGAAGCAGCTGAACTACTGCTGCATAAGATTTGCGCAGCGACATTTCACTATCCCGATAAAAGGAGACGGTATGTCGCATTTGCCTGCCGCCACACAAACATATATATTTGTCGTTGTGGCGATATTGTGCCCTAACAGCTAATTATTGGATATTGACGAAGAGGGTCTGGGCAGTGGATGGGATCATCGAAGACGGTCTGCTGGGTGATCCTGGGATCGGTTTAATGGGCTCCGAGCTTTCCCTCGACGAAGCCGTCGCGTTGGCCAGAAAGCGCTACAAATGGATGCCCCTCTGCGCCGTCGAGGAGTGGATCATCCTTGACGCCATCGTCACCGACGACGAGCGAGCCAAAGTAGCCGCCGCAGGCTGCCAACCAATGTTTATGTTTGCCCACAAGGTCGTGGACGACGAGCAGAGGCGTTTTGAGCCTGGTCACTGGGTCAGATCGAGTATGGGCACTGCGTTCAACGACGGCTTTCTGTTCGAAACTCGGAATACCGTCTACGTCCTTCTCGGGCCGGGTAATCGCAAGTCAGCAACCATCAAAGAGATTTTCTCTCTATTTTGAATTACCAACCGGGCTGCTTTGCGTCCGCAGAAAATTGAGGCACCTGATGTTCAGAACACAAGACTCAGATCTTATCGGCGTCCCGGGGATCTTCGGTGAAGGCCTTGCGCATTGGCATAGCGTGTCACGGATTCTCAGGACTCACTGGTATCACCTTACTATTCGCTTGACTGAACAAGGTCGCAGCACTGAATGCGTTGAGATGATTGAGGGGGAGCACAAGTTGCAAAGCATGCTCGTCACCCAGAGCGCTGAACGAGAGATAACTGATGTTCAGGTCATGACCCCCGCATGGATGAACAAAGGTGCCGGGTGGGACATGGAGCGCGTAACTAAAGTATCCCTCGGCTACGACGGTGATTTTGAGGTCTGCCTAATAGCGGTTGAGGGAGGAGCTGTCTACCACAGCTCTCACCGACCAGACTTTCAAATCGATTTGCTAGCAGACCTTCGCCCGATCTTTCTCTCGAGCATGATTCGATCAGCCTGAAATTTACCAGTAATCCCTCACGATACCAGCGCTCCTGGTTACGTGCGCAATTCTTGATAACTCCATACCGACAATGACTGGAGCGGAATGATGCTCGACACGATAGACGTAAACTTCCACGGAAAGCGCCATACAGATTTCGATCTTAAGCGAATCATCAAAGCTCAGGAGCAAGGTTTTGATTTGCCAGTGACCGCTTACCTCTGCGGAGTATCCATCAGGGCGCGAGCAGGCATCGGTGTGGTGTTTGGCCACAAGCGAAAAGACCAGTACGGGCGGTTCGGCGATGGTCATCTGATTCGTACTTCAGACGTGTTGAAGGTCGAACGCGAGGGGCGGTTCTGGGTGATGACAACCGAAAACTCGAGATACGTCCTAGCAACGTTTCAGAGGGGCAATGGGCGAGCGTCCTTACGTGACTATCTCCGAGTCGCAAAGGGGCAGCACCATCTCACTCCGCGCGTGTTGCAGTAACACTCAGGAGCTAGGGGCGCTGCAGTAGCTCTGAGCTGCTGGCCGCTGCAAAAAAGCTGCAACTAAGGGTATATGGGCAGTTCTTCATTTGAGAGATACTCTATGAACTCTTCATTTTCGAGCACCGACAAGTAGAAGATATACTCCCAAGAGTTTTTAGTTGGGTACTCCAGCTCCTCGCACTTGGATTCGATAGCGTCAAACACATCCTGTCCTTTTCGTCTTCTAATACTTGAGTGGCGAATTAGTCTTATGTTTTCGGCTTTGAAAAAATTTACGTAGCGCTTTTCGATTTCAAGCTCTCGCATGTGTGAGGTAATAAGCTTGAGGCGCCAACCCGTCCAGCGTGGGTGAGGGCTTAAAATAAAAGACGGCTGATTAAAAGGTGGTGAAATCTTTAATGTCAGGATCTGAAACTCAGTAAACTTATGAAAATACGGATGAATAAAAAACTGGGGCTCTTTCTTATTTCCGGTTTTTTCACCTTTTAGTCCTTGGCACTTTGTGCACATTGGGCTTAAATTAGCTGGGGTTATACTAAAGTGAGGGTATTTGGCCTTGGGGAGATAATGGTCGAGGGTAGTTGGAGATCCTATATTTCCACAGGCCGGACAGAGCTTGAGTAAATGCTCATCTCGTAAGCTTTTTAGCATAATGCCCTGTGAAGATTCTTCGGCAGGGTAGTCATAAAGGTTTAAAAATTTAACCTTATGGGCATCAATTGCGGGCCATGTTGGAACCAGATTGGGAGTTCCACCATGCGTTACGTAGACTGAAACTCTCGACCTCCACTCTGCAGAGATGCTGTTGAAGTAAGCGCGATTAATTCCATTTTGCCGCTCTTGGATAGCCTTATCAAGCATTTGCATGCTACAAAAGTCAGGCTTAGTTAATCGCATCACCATTGATCGTTACCCAATGCTTTAATTTGAATGACCATTTCGTCGTTGAGTTCGTCACGACACTCTTCCAGTAACTGCTCAGCCGACCCAAAAGTCTCGACTTGTTGTTTAATCCATTTTTCAAAAGGCTTTGAAGTGTTTTGATCATTAAAAACATATGAGCTAATTCGTTGATTATCACCTCCAAATGTTTGAAATGGGGGGTTACTGATCGTAAGCCCGTCCCTGGTGCGCTCGAGTACGTGGACGCAATCAGCAGGCATTTCCCGTACGGTCACGACTGAATGCGTAGCTAATAGTGCTTTTGAATTAAATTCTGCTAGAATTTCCTTTAGCATTTCTATGAACTGTATTTCAAGGGTAGGGTGAAGAAAAAGCTCCGGTTCGTCAACGAGGATCAAACTGCTTCTTCTAATTATTCCGAGAATATTAATTACGATGTACGTGAATAGTCGTTGTCCCGAGCTAAGTTGAACTGGTTCTCCGTTTTTGAAGAACGTTAGTCCGTCATTTATTTCAACGTACTTTCTTAGGCCTGTAACCTTTAAGTTAGCGACTTGCGCAGAAGCTATCGGGATAAAGGTCTTCTCAACTCCATTGATGGTGGTCGTGAGATACAATGGATCGCTTAGTGGTGCGCTGTCAGTATAGAATCTGCTAGCCCTGGTATATTCGCTGACGCAGACGGCAGCAAAGTCAAAGTCAAAGGCAACCCTCAAAACCCTCTCTGCGACCTCGATTTTTTTTACCCACTTAGGGACATTTATATACAGCTTGTCGTGGTCAAGGCAGTCTAGAAAAGAAGTAACTGCGTTTCGCTTTGGAACTGTTTGGGATAGCCTGATTTTGCCCTTTTCAGCGCTCCCTTGGGTGGTAGCTCTTCCTCGGAACCCAAAGTAACGATATGCATCCTGATCTTGGAATTTTCTCCCGTGAAGATCAACGGGAAACTGTTCGAATGGACTATATGACACTACTACTACTTGACTCAGATTTGGCTGCTTGACAAAGCCGGTCTCCCCAGTTTCATCTTTATCTATCCAGCTTTTTACGATCTGATGAAGTAGTTGCGATTTACCTGATCCATTCGCTCCAATCAGGACGTTTATATCGTGGGGAAGTGGGCTATCTGATTGGTATTTTAAGCTAAGAAGAGACGTCTGATTGAAAACGTCGTGGAACCTAAATCCCAAGTCAAGGACTGCAATATCTTGTTTTGCAAAAATCTTCCATGTGTCTAGGTAAGATTGGATTGCGCCTCGTTCACGCTGTAGAGAGTCCTTGAATCCTTGGCTTTGGATAAGATCCAGAGAATCTGCATCTTGCTCGACTCTAACTAACAGGCTGGCGTCTCTGAGCTTTTTAGCAATTTTTCTGGTCGGTGCCGTGCCAAGTAGAGCATCGAGCTGTTCGTAAAAACTTATTTCTACCGCGACCGAAATATATCGTGTGTCAGGTATCGGGAATTCGCCATCCCAGCCGTTATCTAACAAAGTTTTTAAGTGACTTCTGGTAGATTTCGCGTCCTCGACGAGGATTTTTATTGAACCTAAGTTGATGGTCTCTCCGTCGACTCTACAGCTTGTCATAAAAGTTGTGCCGTAGCCGTAATCGTCCCAGTCATTAGATAATAATTCAAGTATGTCCTCATCACCTTCAGGCACATATCTAGAACGACGACTTGCTTTGCCTAAGTATATAACTTTCATTATGTTCCTTTTAATGACGAAAGAGCGTTTAGGTCATCGAGTCGGTTCGGATGAAGAAAAAGCCCACGGACAAGCGTTATAGGCATTGTTTTTGACTGGCCTCTTAAGGCGCTGTCGGTCGTGACAATCTTATCTCTGATTTTCTCAGGGTCGATACTCCTGCCTCTGCGAGGTGTAATCTAAAGCTCTTACATCAACTTGAGTGTATCTTAAGAGGAGAAGGTTGGGCTCCTCTTAACCACATTATCGACTAGGAAAGCTTCTTTCATCGCGTTGTTTGGTAAGTCCTGAGCGCTCGAGATATCTGCGCAGTAGCGGCGATAGGCGAGCAGTATTAAACTTCCTCAGCCATTCCTCTAGATTTTCTACATCTTTTGGAAGATCTTTTCGCAGTTTGAGAGCAATGCTACGATTGATTCCCAAAGACATAAGCTCAAGAACTCGGGGGTCGTAACTACCCAGCTCAATCATTGATGGGAGGCTTAGGAAGTATGCTAAGGTTTCGTGCTCTTCTTCTGGTATGCATGCCTTTGTGATGTCACCCCATAATGAAAAATATTTCACAAGCTTGAATGTTATGTTGCTGCTGATGTTTTGAGTCACATGCCTGGCAGCTTTGTCGACTTTGTTGCGACCGTCCGATTCTTCTGAGTTATTCTCAACAAGGGATTCGCCAAACCCTGTGTAAGCATTATCTAAGTATTTTTCGATGAAATATCTATGCGATTTTCCGGACATCCATTGGAATGCATCATAAATTAAGTTTCCAATGCCTATGTAGTCACCGAAACGAGAATTAACTTCAGATTCTATAAAAAATATCCGGTCGAGCTTCTTGGCAATCTCTTCAAATTGTCCGTAGAAATTTTTGTCCTCAAAGTCAATCTCGTCCGTTGGGGTAAATGCTCTTCGAGAGTTTGGGTAGCTGGTTGGGATCCAGGCGTAAGGATCTTTTTTAATGCTTCGGTACAGCTCTTCCTGAAGCAACGGGTCAACGTAGGGGTTTTGCCTGAGTAAATCAAGAGGGATGGTAAGTTGAACCTGGATGTTGAGAAGCTTCGATTCCAGCTGGTCACGCTGGTGATCTTGTAATTGTGCCGTATTCAAGATTCTATCGTAATGGACTTTGTCGGAGACGAATAAATGCCTCAGGTAGCATATAGTCGTGTATAAATTTGGACTCTCAAGGTCTGCAAGTATTTGCTCCCTGTCTGAGTCTGCAAGCCGAATTATTGAATCGGTATGCTTCTGGAGGACAGAAGTTGTATTAGGCTTGATCTTTGTCTTGTCATTATTGGTGAGCCTCTCTTCACCCCACTCTTCGTCTTTTACCTCCAGGCAGTACACTTCACCGTATAAATTGGTGCTAATCCTACCTGCTCGACCGATCAAATTTTTGAATTCGAATGGCGTTAATGGAGTGGTATCATTCTGGGGAGTAATAATAATTAGTTTGTCTGCAGGGAGGTTTACACCTTGCAAAAGGGTAGATGTACATACCAAGTTGGTGATTTCGCCTTGAGAATATAAGTCCTCGATTTCTATTCGCGCGATGTCAGGAAGGCCAGCATGGTGAAAGGCTACGCCTTTTTTCAGTGTCCTTATCAGTGAGTAGTCGGGGTGAATTTCTTCAGCTAAGAACTCAATGAGCTCTGCAATCGCCTCAGACTGACAACTATTTGCTCTGATCGAACTAGGTAGCTTAAGAGCCCAATTCTCTGCGGTTGTTTTTCGTGGTGCGAAAATAATGCAGCTTTCATCCTGCTTGAGGTTCTGCAGAAATGCGGCGATTGCTTCCCCTTTCTTATTTTTTGCTTTGGAAAATAGCTTTTTATTTAATATCGTCTGTCCAGATAATACGTTTCCCGTTTGACTAAAGATTCGGTACTCAGCTGAAAGACTCTTGGATAGAAATGTGATCGCAGCTCTAACCTGGAATACTGGGGTGGCGACGGTTGTCTCGTCCACAAGTTCGAGCCCTGACAGCTCTTTTAACGGTGTAACGATATCCTCAATGAATGGCCCAGCGAATATGAACTGGCTTTGAGGGAAGCGGGAAACTAATCCATACAGGCAATTCTCGAAAACCATGCCTCGGCCTTCGGCCTCTAAGTTATGAATTTCGTCAATAAATATGATTGAAGGGCTTTTTAGTGTCTTATCTTGGAGGAGTTTGTTGCAACGTTCCGGTGTTAAAACGAAAATTATGGACTTTTCATAGGTTTCGGGTTGGCGATAGGTGGTATACACATGTGCGAGGTCTTTCAGGTCTGCCTTGAAATCCATGCTGACCTGGTTGATAAGGGCTTTAGTAGGTACCACGAAGACTGCGATGGCAGCATTGGCGGTGAGTCTTTCTACAATATACCTTCTTATAATGAATGATTTTCCTGCAGAAGTCGGTGCGGAAATTGCAACATTTGAACCGCTTTGGATAGCCGACCAAAGTTTCGCTTGGTAGTCTGTGAACACAAACTCTCCCGAGCTTTTCAGGTTGTGCGTCAGCCTTCCTCTGGTTGATCCAAGCTCGACATCAAGCAATGTCCCAAAGCTATTATCATATCTACCATTGTTGAAGATGTTAGGAACGTGCTTACTGGACAGCAAATTTCCAGATCTTGATTGAAGAACATAACACGCACGCTGGTATGCCGGGTTTTCCGGAGCATACAAATGAAGTAGTGCGCCGAAAGAGTTGGCTAGGTTCTTCAACGCGTCAGAGTTGCCCAATGCTATGATTGAGGCAAGCCAGGTTGCGTGCTGAAGCCTATCAACCGGAATACGAATCTGATCGTTCGCTGCCCCGTTCTGTTTGCTCAAGAACAAGTGTCTTAACAGTTGGTCGTACGTGGCCACAAAATCCACGTCGCGGGACGCTTCCATTGGCAAGCTATCTGAGTCTCGAGACATCTACTTATTCTTCCTTGACGCCTTCGGCTTCGCTTCCTTATGGGGCTCTTTATACTCGAGGCCGTGAATTTGTTTGAACAATGTTTTTTTAAACTTTTCGACACTACTCATCGGAATCAGGAAAAATTCCATAAACAGCTTTCTAAGCTCTGCCTGAGTTTCAAGGCGCCCTCTGATATTGGCTATGGCCTCGGAAGAGTGGGCTAATATCCATTCGGAGATTAATTCTTCTGCGTGATCTCTGTTAGTTGCTTCTTCTTCAATTTTGTCAATTTTGGCATCATCGTAAATCAGAAGAACAGGGAAAATCTTATTGCAGGATTGATATTCTTCAGTTCCGGGGCGGAAAGCTTTAAAAAGGGCGTTTGCCTGAGCTAGGTTGAAATTTTTCGATATGTTGGATCGCGCAATGAATAGCTCGTGATCAAAAGAACTCGCCATATGGTCTTGATTGAACCGATCTACCGAGTCTAATGAGCTGCTTATCGCGCCACTTAGGCTTTGGTAGATTTTTGATTCTCCGATCAATATTGCAAGGTTGTCACCTCGTGTTCCAAAAAATATGCCATCACCACCTTTGACTTGGTCGTTCACGTTAGTCAGGAGCGTGAGTTTATGGCATACCATTGGAGTCTGAAATATTGCTTCAACCAAAAGGTAGAGGATTAGCTCTCCATATTTTCCGTCTTTTACCGGGTTGGTGTTTCCGAAGAAGCTCGAGGCTTTTGGATAGGCAGTGATCTCTTCGTTTTTGAATTGCTCAAGTGTCCGCTGATCAAATACGTAGTTTTCAATTCTATTGCCTACGTATTCTGCGAACGCAAGACTTTCCTGCCGGTTACCTGAAAACTTCAGAGACAGCGCATGAGCCTTAATCTTGAGGTCGACAACCTCTGGGATTCGATGAAAAAATTTGTCTACCCATTCGGTCTTTACCGTGAGGTGCTCACTCCACGTGATACCTTCGAACAGCTTCTGCATCTGAATCCCTTCTGGATGGTCGCGTCATGCCAGAATGATACTACAAGATTTTCGTTAGGTAACTGCCGCACGACCCCATGAAAGACAGGACATCGCTTCCCCTTGAGATAAGGGTTTGTGATTAACGGCAACGATAAGGGCAGCGACCTGCTTGCCCACAAACCTACCAGTTAACTGGCCTACATCGATTTCACCGCAACCACTTCCACGTATCGATATCTTTTCCTAGCTGCCTTCACTGCTTCGTGCTCGGCCAGGAGGGTACTCAACGTATCTGTCTCGTGGGTCATCTCGAATGTTTTGCCCTCAAACTCGTTACCGACCTGCATCGTTACTCGGAGACGAGGGGTGAACGCTTTCGCGACCTTCCGTTTCGTCAGCGGTTTTGCCGGTGGTGCTGCTGCTATATCGAGTATCGGTGTCGATGCTGGGGATATAGTCACTTGTGTCGCCGGCGCAGGGCTGCCGAAGAGGGCTCGGCGCATCTCTTCTTCGGTCAAATCTGTGTTCATGAGGTTTCTCGTGGGAAGGGATGTCGCGGGACTGATTCTAGCATTGCATGATGCAGTGCGGATGTTGGGCCTGCCGAGCCGCTAGCACTCCCTGAGGGGGGCAAGCCGGTGCGGATTCCGGGCGAACTGACGCTCGGGTGAGCAAATTTCCTTCCCAGTTCCCTATTGGTTCGCGGTCAATCCTTGAAGAATGAAGTCGTCCTAAGGCAGCCGCCATAGGGGTTAACTCAGCTTACGAGGCAAAACTATGAGCACCAAAAGCGACGATGACAACCGGGCCAACCAACTCAACGACAACAACGACGCGTACTGGCAATCACGCGGATACGACGAGCGCCCAGAAGATTGGGAAGATCGCTCTGAGGAGGAGAACTGAGATGGCCAACACACCTAAATCGCCCAAAGATGCTAACTCTGATCGGAAGAATCCTAATCGTGGTGCACTAGGAACTAATGCAGTCTGGGATAAGGCGCAAGGGAATCGCGGCAAGCAACTGAATCCGAATCAAGGCGGCGGTAAAGGCTCCTGATTGATGTTCATCAGATATCGAGGCTGCACAGATGCAGTCTCGGTCTCAGAGCGGACTCATAGGTTTTCCAAGCGCCTCGCGGGCAATGCGATACTCCTGCCTATAGGCATCCATGATCCCCACGATGTGAGTTGCTTCGACACCGAGTGTGTTGAGTGCGTATAGGGTCTCAGTAAGCGTTTCCCCTATGCGAAGAATTACAGCTTGCATCCAAGTGTCGTAATCTCGACCTTCTGGGGACTCACCTGCAAGCAGCGCCTGCTCCACCGTCACTGCATTCGCCAGGCTGCATAAGGTTTCGAATTTTGGTCGCCCCTTTCTACGTTGCTCCCAATTTCTCAATGACCTGATGCGCGAGCCTGGTTCTTTCTGCTCTGCATCGTGACGATCCCACAAATTTCCCAGGAATGTGATTGCTCGCTGTTTGCCTTGCCATCCTGCCCGTTTAGCCAACTGCTCGAGGGCTCTAGTTGTCGGGTTGTTCCACTCGCCAGAGACCGGATCGATGGCAGGTAGCAGGCTATCAAATGGAATGATGTCCTGCATGCCGTCATGCTGAATCATCTCCCAGATATCTATGACTATATCTGCGACAAGCCACGCAAGCATGCGTAAAAGGACGGCAAGCCTGTCCACAACGACAACGTGCTGGACGATCTGGTCATTTTCGGCAACCTCTTCTGCAGGATCGGAGTTCAGCCTGGCGTGTAAAACTGCACGCACAGCAGAGCAGCCGAAGCGGTGAACCAGTGGTGAGTCGGCGTATGCGCAAAGCTTTTCGAAATGCCCCTTGTCAGAGTGCATATCAACGGCATTGAGAATTTTCGCGTTCTGGACGAAATCCATCCAGAAGCCCCGTGCCGTCTGGTGAATGAAGAGAGAGCTGTGGAAGAGTGAGTGCCATGCCTCGCCCGTTATCCAGACATAGCCCTGTCGGTCTTGATCAACAAGAGCATGAAGCATTAGCTGATGTGGCGCTTCCCTAAGCAGACGTGAAAGCATTCCCCGAGCCGGAACCCGTTGCGGCTCCTTCAGCAATCTTGAAAGCGTTTTGTCCACCGGCAGGTGGGGCCTGTGAACTCTTGCTGCACGCATCAACTCTAGAAGAGAGGTATTAAGCAGCTTGAGAACGGCATCGAAGGGAATCAGCAGGGCATTGTTGTTCACACCCCGAAATGTCCTTTGCCCGTCTAGCCCTTCAATGTAATCGCAGAGCGTTTCGACGGTTACAATGGGTGGCACGGAGGATGGACTCATCATTTGCACTGCTGTTTGTGTCGCGCGTACATGGCAGCGCTGCCACCCGTTGCGCCGCGCGCCTGAATTTCGAAGGTGTGCGGATAGCCTTTGATTAGATCGCTTAGCTTCTTGTATCCGTGGGTGCGAGGATCAAACTCTGGCCGTAGCTTTGTGATATTTGCGCCCAGCGCACCCAGGTGTGCCCAACCATCTTCATCAGCGATATCGTCCAGAATTTTCGCGATGAATGCGACCGGTGCCTTCGGCTTCTTTGTTTTCTCCATCGCGGCAGGTTTGACGGCGTCTGCAGGCAGGCTCGGGTCGGGAATTGGTTCTTCGTTAGCCGGCGTCAGGCCGTCCTCGCGAAGCAGCTCGATGTAGACGAATTTGTCGCATGCGGCCACGAATGGCCTTGGTGTTTTCTCTTCCCCGAACCCATATACCGTGAGTCCTTCTTCGCGTAGGCGAGAGGCAAGGCGGGTGAAGTCGCTATCGCTGGACACTAGGCAAAACCCATCAAAACGCCGGGTGTATAGCAAGTCCATTGCATCGATGATCAGCGAGCTGTCCGTCGCGTTTTTCCCTTTGGTATAGGCGAACTGCTGGATTGGTTGAATCGAGTGATCGAGAAGGACTTTCTTCCAGCCGCCTAGCTGTGGGCCAGTCCAGTCGCCGTAAATGCGCTTGACGCTGGCTACTCCATACTTGGCGATCTCTTCGAAGAGGCCCTCAACGATTGCTGCTGGAGCGTTATCAGCGTCGATTAGGACAGCGAGGTGCTTTTGAGCATTGGAGGCGGTGTGAGTGGCCATGGATCATCCTTGAATGAAAGCATCACCTTACCACTGCATGCGCGATGAGATAGGGTTATGGGACAACGCCGATGCCATAGTTAGCCTAGCAATCAGCTGCCACCCAGTGTCGTCCTGCCACCATATGGTTCGAACCACTGGATGGTTTTAGCATTTAATTGGAGCTTTGATATGCCGTTGACCGCTTTCTCCGTTTCCCGCCAGCAGGAACTGGATGTGGATCAGTTGCTCCAGCTTTTTGCTGACCAACACCAGCGACCGAAGCTGAAGCGCTCTGAGCCCATTCCGGAAATCTGGAAGCAGGTCATTCACGCTGATGTTGAATGCCCCGCGTGCTTTGCGAAGGGGGCCGAGCTGGTTCGTGCCACCAGTTCCAAAGTCACTGGTGAGGCCATCAAACAGGCCTACTTCCGGTTTCCAGGTGGTCATCATGTGTTCTGCGACTTTGCCGCTCTGTCACCTGGGGAGGCTCCGGAAGGCTTGGTGCAGTTCAGCTCAACTGCTCGCGATGGTTTGTCACGGGCAGTCCGAGATCTGGTATGCAAAGGTATTCACCTAGGACTTCTTGATCAGGCGAGGATCAGGAGCATGCGTGAATGGTTCCATAATAAGAAAGCAAGTGCAGGGTTTCAGGTAACTCTCGATCCCAAGGTTTTCCAGTGGGTAGCGGCGGTGCAAGCGGCTGCCTGGCCTGTGCGGTATCAGCCGCAATGGCTGACCATAAGCAACGAGCTTCTGGGAGTACCAGGCTTCCAGATGAAGACGGCGATGGAGGTGATGCTATGTCGTCGTCACGAATCTCTACTGACTTTCCTGAGCGAATGTACAGTGATGCTGAGGCCTATGGTGAGTCGAATTGAAAAGCTCCTGAACGCCAACAGTTCGAGGCTCGTGTTCGATCCAACCATCCTGAAGGCAGAGTACGGCGCGACCTTTGAGCTCTCTCGCTTTATTTCCAACCATTATCATCCGATTCAGAAAGCACTTGGCAGGAGCTACGTCGATGTCAAGGCGTGTAAGCCGCTCATGGCGTTTACCGCTCTTCTGCTTTTTTTGAGCGACTGGGATCTGAATAAAGCGGCCTCGCTTTTTGCCCAGATCGCCAGCTACCGAGGCGATGCCGACCAAAATCTGGGTAATGTCATGGGTCTCAACCCATTCCATGATTACGATTCTTGGGCGGCGCTAAAGGTGCTGCAGGAAATCCCTGTTCAGGAGTACGAGGCTTACGATCTCGACCACCGCCCCAAAGAGTGGATGATTGAAGCGAAGGCCGCCTTGGCAATGGGCCAGTCGTTTTAAAGAGTAGAAATTTACTAAAGTTGCTTGGTGCGGTTCAGGGAAAACATATTGTGGAGATTCTGCTGGTAGCTTTCAAAATTGTCGGGATTCTGATGTCAGGGGTTCTCGGCGTCTTGAGTAGTGTCTTGAAAATCAGAGATGCCTCTGGGCAGTTGACGATTAAAGGGAAGATTTTTATCGCTGGTAGTGTCGCTGGCTTGTGTATTGCTCTGATTTCGCAAATTCTGGAGACATATATTCAACGTCAGTCACAGGCTGTCTCGCAGGCGGAAAGTTTGGAGTCTGCTCGAAAACTTCAACAAATCATGTTCGACCTGAACCGATCTCTTCAGCCGCTTGGGAAATTCAGTGTATTTGTTTATAAGGCGGATGTGTCATTGGATGATCCTGCTTTTGATGGATATAAGGAAAGGTTGGGGAAGGCAATAGAAATTTATTTGCGAAAAGGTCAGCGGGAGCGAATGAAGGAACGGGATATTTCCGCTCCATTTGGAATTGGGCAGAAAGAAGATGGCTATCGACCATCCTACGTTGAGGTTGAGCCCGGTGGTAAATATTATCCTTCTACTAAGGATGGCAAGAAGATAAGCTCAATGGTATTTCCCCTGTGCTATCGTTTTGTGTTTTTTAAAGATCCTATCGAAGCCTCTGATTATCATCCTATACACCATTTCGGTAAGGGGTTGGGCGATTTGCGTGCAGATAACTTTATGCCAAAGCCCTTTCCGCTCAAAAAAGACTTAGTAACTGGTGCTTATTCGATTACTGGTCGTTTGGAGTTCCGCACTTGGGAGGATGTCAGTGGGAAGATTTTTTCGATCCCCGATCTCCGTGGGTCGCAGCTTCTGGTTTCTACTTGTGGTAAACCTATGCGCAGTTGGACGTGGCAAGGAAGTAAGAAAGTTTATCACAATCCTGTTGATACTAAGTTCGAGCTTGGTTCGATGAGTCTCCAGTTTGATAAGCGAAAGGCAAATATTTCAAAGGAGGAGCTAAAGCGGTTTGAAAGAAAAGGTGAAGTGTATTGGGAGTATCGATTTCCAACGACTCAAGAGGGTCTGGCTAAATTGTTCAGTGGCTCTTGATGACGGTAGTCAAGTACAAACTTCCTCAGGATCAAGAACCTTAACTCATTTCATTTGAGGATATCCAATGCCATCGACTGGCCGCACTCCGTCTCAGCGCGATCCAGAACAAGACTTCGCCACCCTTACTGAGCTGTTCGCGGCGATGATTGAATCACAGCACGGCCAACCCCTGACACCGGATGACGCCTGGGTCAACTATGCCCAGATTCTGGCGGTGAAGCTGTTCAAGCAAGCGTGCTCGGTCAGAGTGCTCATCAACACGACTCAGCTGAATTTCCAGGATGGTAAAGAGATCATCTTCGTGGATCATTCCTCCGCTACGATCCTTGCCCGGGCCTGCCTCGAAACCTTCATTGTGTTCCATTGGATTTTCCAGAGCCAGGATCCCGGCCTGAGGAAATTCCGGCACGGGGTTTGGCGGTTGGGTGGTCTCAGAGATCGGTTGAGGCTGCACCCGTCAACAGAGCAGGCCAAGGAAACGATTGATGCCACACGACTACAGGTTGCACAGCAAGTCGCTGAGATCGAGGCCTCACCGTACCTTGGAGACTACAAGCCGGAGCAAGCAAAGCGGCTGCTTAAGGGGGACTGGAGGGTAGGATGGTCGTGGACGGACGAGGCGGTGAGGGCGGGCTTCAATAAGAAGTATTTCCAGAACGTGTACTCCCATTTCTGCGGGTATGCCCATAGCTCCTACATCAGTTCCATGCAGATGGGGGAAGCGCAGTCGTTGGAGGATCAGCGGATGCTGGCTCTAGTAGCCTTGCAGACCTCCGTGCACGTCATGGCGAGAACGGTGGCGTTCTATGCGGAGCTGTTCTCAAGAGGCCGGGCTATCTTGGAGTCGGCGCCGGCAGAGGCTCAGAAGGCGGTCTACTTCTGGGGCTTCACGAGTGAAGATATGGATCACCTTTTTGACGAGTGATAGTGGGGAGGGCAATGCCGCTTCGCGGCCGGACTGTCGTAAACGGAGCCTCTGCGTTCCGAATCGTCTCGGCCACTTTCGAGCTGACATTCTTTACGCCTTCGGCCTTCCTGGCCGGCGCGCTCCGCTTGCTACGAAAGCCCTTTAACAAAGGGCTTGTTACAATCTGCGAAAGAATAATCAGTGCCTTAAGGCTTTGAAGTGTTGCCCTCTTGCGCTCCCCACATCAGTCTGTGGGCTCGAAAGTTTGGATGGAAAAATAACTTGTAGAATATGTTTCTTTTTTCTGCAGCAAATACTCCGTCGCGGATCGTATCGAATTTTGGATGTGATGCTTCTTGTTTGTTAAAGTCAAAGTCCGCCAAGGTTCCGGCAATGTAGTCAGGAACTCTAACGAAGCTATCGTAAGCGAGTTCTCCTGCGGCTTCGGGCTTTGTTAGAATTAATTTTCCTTTAGGGTCTATGTTACTGTTTACACAAAAAATGTGGTAAAGGTTGCTGACTTGCTCAAGCAAGTAGTCGCCTATAAATTTATGCTTGAACGTAAGCATGCTGTCACGGTCTGACAGCCAGGCTATAATTTCAACATTGGCCCTTTCGCTTATTTCTGTAAGCAAGTAAGCAGCTAGGCTTGCGATAATCTCAATATCTCGGAGTATGCGTAAATTTAATTTTGATGACTTGACAAGTTGCTTGAGCTGCTTTAGCTCTTTTATGGTTTTTTTATATTTCTCTTTTCCATTTGGTGTTGACGTGCACCAGCATTCAAGCATGTCAATCATGGCGTCAATTCGGCTTATGTGATAGAGCTTTTCATCACTGTGCATTCGGCGCTCACGGTCTAGTATCAAGGTGATATTGAAGACCGGCCCTTCTTTAAGGAATGAAATGAACGTATCATTTACTGACCTTACTTTTTTAAGGTCTGATGGAGCCATTATGTTTATGCAGTCTGACATTGTCTCAAAGGATGCTAGATGCGGGAAAAGAGAGAATGTTACTACATCGCTATTTTTTTTTGAGTCATAAAAGGCATAGTCTGACGATAGAATCCACTTTTTAGTTTCTTCATGTTCTTTTATGAAGTCGTCAAGAAGCTTTGCACCGCTTTGCAAGAAGCTATTGTTAAAGTGGGTAATGGACTCATGGATGCCGAATCCAAGCAAGGGCTGGTCAGGATTGGCTTCCTCAAGAGAGTGCGGCTTCATAAATTTTGAAAAATCCATTGCTAGCCCAGTTTGGCGTAAAAATTTCGGATGGTTAAGCCCGCTTTATGTTGGCAAAAAAACTTTATTTTTTGACGTTACACAAAAACTGGTAGTCACTCCTCGCACCCTTGCGGCTGATCACATTGGGCCACTGACCATACCATCTCCATTGGATCTTGAGATCCTCTTTCTCGTTATTGTCCATCTCGTAGCCCTGTCCGCCCCTCCTAGCGTCTTCAAGATCATCCTCTGTATAGAGGTTGAAATACTCAGTAGCTGTGTAGGATGAAGTCTCGGTGAAAGCGTTGCCCATTCCGCATGCTGAAAGCCTGGAGAACCCGCTGATGGTCAACTGACAAACTACACATTCAAACGTGGAGGGCAGCATGCCTTGACGTTGAATCACCTCGTCATCCCCGATTGGCGCGTCGACGGTTCCAATTGGGTCACCGTTCAGCAGCCCAGGGGAGTGACAAGCTGGGCATTCCTCTCTGTGACCGGATTGCGTGCCATCGATGTCCTCATGGACGTCCACTGATCGCAAGCGGAGCGCGCAGGCGCGCGGATGGAAGCCCGGAGGGCCAAGACGCGGCGGTTCAGCAGCTTGGTTTACGACAGCCGGCCCCTGTTAGGATGCGCCCTCAGCTCCCCACGCTATTTGAAGGCGTTTCAGCATCCGTTCTAGAGTTTGATGCTCCCACGTGCTTAGCAGAGCTATAGGGTCAGTGTGTATCGATTTCCCGAGTCGAACGACCAACGCCGTCCATCCGGACTCACGCACGCTTCGCATCAAGCTCATCACAGTCGTTGCAGCATCATAATGCTCAACCTGATCGCCACTTTGGTGTCCACGGTATCCTGGTGTAGGGTGTAGTCTGAACCCTCCATAGGGAGTCCCAATTTGATGATCGAACAGCTCTTCAGAGCGCTACATCACTACAACGAAGCATACCGCGAACTGATCAACGAAAAAGCGATGCGGCACACGCCTGATCACGGCGACTTCGAAATCTTTATTCAAACTGCGCTCAAGCTTACAAGGCCAGAAGACTGGGGCTTCATTTGCTCATCGATGGACATTATCAACGACAGCCTTTTAGGCATTGAGCATTTTTGCAAGTATGGCCTTGATGGCCCCACGAAGTATGACGACTTCGGGGAAAAATACATCCGCTTGTATGGCGTCTTGAACGCCACGTACATCCAGCAACAAGCCCTGCTCAACCTACACCGGATTGCAAACGTCATGAACCTTCGTGATATTGAGAGCAAAGTGGCAAACCTTCAGGTACGTGAAGTCAGGAATAAACTTGGCGCGCATAGTGTCGATTATGCTAATCGCGAAGCTGGAAACACTGAAAGCTTTGTTCCCGTTCGATTTACCCTTTCAGGTATGCGCTGTGATTACTACAACAATACAACGCTACAACACACTGAAGTAGATCTAAAAGTAATTCTCGGTGAGCATATCGAACTGATGAATGATATGTATGAGGCCATATATCGGAAGTCAGTTAACACAATATATAAATCCAACAAAGATAAAATTGAAGAACTTCTAGAGAAAATCGACGATGCCAAGGTACTACGAAATGGCGGCATCGTCATGAGAGCACCGGACGGGAAAAGAATCTTTATTACAGCATTCGAGTCAGATAAATAGGAGTAAGGCTCACAATCACCTAGACGTAATAGAGGTAAACCTATCCAGGAGAAGGGTTAGCTCTTCATCATATGATGTATCTTCTGTCGCCTCCAAGAATCCAACTATGATTGCTAAAGTAGGCTGCGTACAAAAGTTAGCTGCACTAAATACCTCATCTTTAGTGCCAGGCCCAAACCTGTAGCCACTCCACGTGTGATTTTCCTTGTCGGAAACTATATAGCGCTTAAGAGAAGATGCTGAATAGTGCATGGCATCGTCGGAAAGATGCTTGTACATTAGGTAATGGTTAGAGAGCGACGACATTTCGGCAATGTCTTTCCAGTTAAGATGGCGGCCCTTTTCCCCAGATATTCGTTCATCCATAGCGGCTTCAACGTTAGCAGTTAGGGAATAACTGCCATTCTTTAAAGCTACCGCCTGACCCCGTTTGGCTGCTAGGTTGTCGTGCTTCAGTAATGGGACGAACTTATCCGGATTATCTATCAGGGCACCGATACAAAATGAATTCTCATATAAACACCTGGCCATGATTCTTGCTTCTACTACCATGCCGCGCTCAAGATTCATGACTGCCTACTGAAAATTGCTCAGTGACCTAATGGCAGAGAACATGGTTAGCACCTTTACATCCATGGTTTTACCATGATGCTTTTCAAATCCTGAGATGACTATTTTTTGCAGGAGCTGGTTGATATCCCTGAGCAGAGAAAACCACTCTAGATTTTCACCAGTAACATGATCAATGGTTTCTTGTATGTCACCGGTCAGAAATCCATGGATATCAAATCCGGTATGCCCTGTCGCTTCGGTGCTCAAATCGATCTCCCTTCCTGGTGATTGCATAATCAGCTTAGGGTAGCAAAAGCTAAGGAATGCGTGGCCTGCATTCAAGTATTACCAGGCAGATGCTCCATTCTTCCTGCGGATCAAGCGCAATGTCGGAACCTAGCCCCCCGGTTGAACCGGGGGGGGCGGATTAACAGTGGGGATAGGTGATGAGGATGATCGGGATTGGTTGAGTTGTGGGCACGGTAGGTGGAACGATGGCTACAGTGATGTTAACGGCCAGAAGAATGGCATTAAGAAGGCCGGTGATAGAGTTGATGAATTTGGACATTGTTTTTTCTCATAGTTGTCCTTTATTTAGTGTTCCTATCACAGAGCTGACCATTAAACTGATACTTTTTTGTAAATAAATTTACCATCCACCTCTAATCGGTTCAGAAGAATTCTGGTACAGCTTTCGACGCTTCGAATTTGCGATACACATCCTGTGCAACAGCATAATTTATAATATGCCAGCCGTGTGCAGTGGGATAAATAAAGCTTTTAATCTCAATCGGGGTAAAGGTAAAGTTTTCAGGCAAGCCGAGCTTTTTCTTTGCAGAGGAATCTACGGAGTTACACTGCTCGCAAATTATTACCGGAACGAATCTTGCAGCTGCAGCCCCTCGGAAGGTATACATGCCTCCATAGGAATCACTGGCATGATCATGATGGGTATGAAGACCAACAACCCAGCCTTCAAAACGTGATGGGCTTTTAGGAAATCGCATAGTCCAGCGGAGTACCTGGAATTTAGTCCGGTTGCAACACGGGCACCGCCAATCCTCGGTTAATGACTTATATTTCTGCTTGCAGTGACCGCCATCAAATTCTAAATACTCAATTTGTGTTGGAATCTTTCTGTCTCGATTACGGAGAATTGTAGCTTCGCGATCTTTATTGCGTATCTTGCTACCATCGCAAGCTATGCAAAACTGGTTGATCAGGAAATCTAGGTGACAACTGCAACTAGCGTCGAGAGATTTCATATCGTCTCCATTGACCACATAGCCCGCTTGCTAAGTGGTTAAATTGTAGATCAGCTTGGCATATCGTTCTGGGGGCCTCCATCTCGCGTCTCCACACGTTTTCCGGCGACAATACTTCCTCACCTAGCGCGGCCATGGATCATGCCGGGATTTCTCTGACAATGTCCCCCTTGATCACGTATTGGTTTTTCACGTACTCACCATCATCACCAGGGGCTTTATCGACAACGATCATGCCGTGCGTAGCGAGGATCGATAAGCCGTCTCTTAGAGAAGTCCACTGCACAGCAGCCCTATTTCTCAAGTTCTCGACATTGATGCTCGAGATCCTTGCTTGATTTGGTCGTACGATCAGTAGCACGGCGTAGATCTTAAGCGCCGCAAGCGCCTTCTCCCCTCGGCGAGAGATCTTCGGAAGGTTCTTAACAACCTCTTTGTTTGGGATTTTGTAGTAGTAGCCGTCCTTTTCTGCCTCGAAATGTGGGCATGCCAGCGTGTACTCGGACTTGAGCTTGCCTCCACCAGGCTTGTGTCGAATCCACCCCCGCGCTTCCACGTCAACCAAGGCCTGGCGAACCATTGGCCGGCTTAATCCTGTGCGCTCCATCAGCTCGCTGACAGAGGAGACGACTGTGTATGTCTTCGCCGTAGGGGTCATTGTCGCCAGCGCGAAGACGACACGAAGCATCGCCTGAGACCGACCTGCATGAGCCCCTCCTCGAAGGAGCGCAATCTCATCAGACCACCATGCCGGCACTTTCGACCAGGGCCTCATTCCTTGTCCTTCTTTTTCACTGATTCCAGCACTGATAGAGCTTTCCAAGCTACGCCGAATGCTGCGAATGCCAGCAAGGCGATAACTCCCGAAGGCCCGCTACTTACAATCTCTTTAGCTAATTCCAACATGGTTGCTAACCCTGCTTACTCTACGTTGGCTCCTTTGTACTTCAAGGCGCAGGGTAGCTTCTAGAGAGGCCTATAGTTTCAAGCTACATAAAATACGTTGTATATCATGTGGTTAAAAGATTATTTAGAGATTTTCAGGGGGCAATGAGAGGTATACGAATTACCCCTAATTTCCTCCTCATTACCCCCTTGAGCGACCCGTGAATGCCAAAACTGGTATTACTATGTCACTCCAAATCACTCTCGATCATCGCGCCGTCCTTGCTCAAAACTTTTAGCAATGGCGTTGAGTTCCTCCTGCAAAGTGATCGGCGTGGACGTCTCATACAGAGCCAAAAGCGCTTCCTGAGCATCCATGACTCGTTTGATTTTGCACTGCTGTTCGGTCTCGCGTCTTTTTTTCAGAAAATCAAACATCTTCAGTACCTCGTCATGTGAGAGGTAATCATAGGCCGCAGAAAATGGGCCTTTTTGGGCGGGTTTCCCAAAATAAAAGAAGATCTTGGGCATCTATACATCGATGCGATGATTCGGCCATCAAGCACGCATTGGATCTGTGACATCGCTTTCGTCGGCATAGAGTTGATCGCGAATCCATGCGATCAATGCCTCTCGTCCACCAGGGTAACCATCATGCGCCTCCCAAGATGGCATCGCGCAGCACTTGGTAAACCTCCCTTGCTGTGAGTGCAGGCATAGGCTCGTCAGGACAATCGGTAAAAATCATAAAAGAAACCAGTCGGCGTTGATCATTTCGTCAAAGATACACCGGCATGCATGAACGAGGTGCTAACAGGGAGAAGAAGATGAAGCTTTTTTTGGACTGTGAGTTCACGCAGCTCAACCGAGATACGAAGCTGATTTCCTTGGCACTCGTGTCCGAAGCCGGCCACGAATACTACGTCGAGCTCACAGATACCTACCTAGTGGAAGACTGCAGCGATTTCGTGATCCAGAATGTGCTGCCTCAGCTCAACCTGGCTGCACACGGACAAACCTTGGTCGAAGCCCAATCCTCCTTACTCGCTTTCCTGAGCAGCCTGGAATGCCCTCTCGAGGTTTGCTCCGATGCTCCGGATTGGGATTGGGATCTCTTCTGCGATCTGGCCTATGTCGACAACCGTTGGCCAGCTCAGGTCGCCAATCGCGCAACCAACCTGATCTTGCTGTTAAGGCATCTCGAAGCGGATGATATCGGCGACGTGGTGCTGCCAGAACTTCCACACCACGCGCTGTTAGATGCTCGCATCCTGGCCGACCTTTATCGTCGGCTGGAAACGGATTCAAAACGAGGCATTGGGCATGGTCGATGATCTTAATTCGCGCGAGTCTGTCAGGCGAAAAGCGCTCTGGACACTGTCGCACCTGATACCGGGTGATCCGAAGGCTGCCGCGATTGTGGATGTTCTCGACGAGATCGAAGGCCAAGAGCGCGTCGACTTGAACCGGAATCATCAAAGCCTGGGTATCGATGCTGTCCGCAAAGCAGTGCTGATTGAGCGCCACAGTACCGGTATCAGTATTGTGCGCGAAGCAGGCATTCCCCAGCCATGGCGTGAGCGCTTTCTGCAAGCGAGCATCGGATCGACGCGCCTGGTCGATGGCCCGTACGCCCATGATTGGGAAAATTTTCTGACTCAATGGCAGGCTGAGATGAAGCACTTGGATGCTCACAGGTCTGCAAGGTGAGCGCTTCAGCGTTTAGCCTCAGGCGCCCCTTCGATTGTCTACAGTTGACGGCGCTGACTATACTGCCAGCACTGAATATCTGAGGTGATCCATGTCCCGTCTTGCTGAATTCCGCGCGCTTGAACAGCAGCTTGCTGCCCAATTGGCCGAGCTTGAAACATTGAAAAACGATGATGGGCTGAAGCGCGAGATCGAGTTTGAAAAGAAGCTCCGCGATCTCTTGGGCGAGTATGGCTACAGCTTGCGCAACATCGTCGCGATTCTCGACCCGCAGTCTTCTAGCCGCCGTGCGCCTGCAGCCGCTGAAACCAAGGGCACCCGAAAGGCTCGCGCAGTTAAAGTTTACAAGAACCCTCATTCGGGTGAAGTGGTTGAGACTAAGGGTGGCAATCACAAAGTGCTGAAGGAGTGGAAAGCCGAACACGGTTCCGACACAGTCGAGAGCTGGCTGGCCCATTAACATCTGTTGAGTACAAATGGAGGGCCCTGCGGGGCCCTTCTTTATGGGGGATAGGAAATGCTTCGTGGCGCAGCGCTTGAGCTGGCAACGAGCTTCAGGTTGGCAGTCGAGATAGTCGTACAGACCGGCGATGTCCCCATGCACATCCAAGGTTTCCAACGCGGATGCTGCGGAATCATTTCTGAGCTCATGGATTAGACGCCCTTAGGGGCGGCTTGGTTTACGACCGCCGCGCTTGAAGATCCGCGTCCTCAGCATTCTTTGGCATAAGCCTCCAGCCGGAACTCCCCTGATCGTAGATCAGCCGGAACTCCCCTGATCGTAGATCAGCCGGTACCCGCCGCAATTCTCCACGTGATTAGCGATCTCGTACTCTCGCCAATCTATCATCGCGTGACTGTTGATCACCGTAGGCTGTCGCTCGATCAACCACGCCACTGCATTGATGAACTGCCCATGCGAGAAAACCACAATGTCCTTCGCCGGATGGGCCTCAAGCCGCTCTAGGAACGATTGCGCCCGTGATACAAATTCAATGAATGACTCAGCTCCATCACCATCTACAAACAAAGGATTGGCTTGGTTCCAATACTCTCTCACCCAGTCCCGCCGCTGAGCCACTGTAGTATTCACGCACCTCGCCGGGTCTAGGTACGTGAACTCCTGAGTTGGCCACGTCTCCATAGGAACAACTGGGAAAGCGCTTGCCATGAACTGAGCGGTGGCCATAGCGCGAGAAAACGGCGAAGTGATTATCAAGTGTGGGGCTTTGCCGAGTGAAAGGGCGACTCGGCGTGCCTGATCGACACCATGCTTAGTGAGAGGAATGCTCGCGTGATCCTGAGTGGGCGCACCGGCGTTTGCGGCACTTTCACCATGGCGAATCAGCCTGACCAACTTCATAATTTGTCATATCCTCGGAGAGGCTGTGAGAGGGCTGACCTACGCGAGAAGTCAATTCTGGAGCCGGGCGGCAGACCAAATCCTAACATCGACAAGGCCAACCTTGGCCGGATGATTCCGGGGCGAACGGAGGGCAAATCTATGAAACCGTCTCACGCAATCCAAGGTAAAGCCAGCCTGATCAAACAGCTCATCGAGTCTTATGGATTCGCATCGCCTGCCATTTTTGGATCGACCGCAAGAGGAATGGACGTGGATGGTAGTGACCTCGACATCTTGGCCACCATAGCTCCCAACAAGCGAGGCAAAATTTCCCTTTTCGACATCCAAGATTTGGAAGCTAATTTAGAAGCCCTGACTGGAGTGACGGTCGATTTCAACGTCGATAACAACATGCCTGATGACCGGAGAGCCTCGATAGAGCGCGACCTGGTAATGCTGTAGTTAGAGGCCTCCCGCTTGGTCTGTAAACGGAGCGCCCCTCTCTCATCCACACGCGCTCCAAATAGCCGGTATCTGAGGCTATAAGGATCGCGACCACATGGAGTGCTGCTGCGCCGACGCTTAACGCGGCTCCGATTATCGATGCCGGGTTGTAATTTGCGGCCATGCATTCCACCTGCTCCATTATCACTGTCAGCTTGGTTCCAGGCACTTGCTCTACCGAGTCCGGTTTGCTCCAGACCAGCGAGGCTTGGCCTTTTCAAGTCTGCGCTGAGCTCAAAGAGTGGGTGTCGTGCTCCCTTTCACCTGCGTCCGTTCACCAACGGAAACCGTAATGCGGCATACGAATAGACGATGGTGTGGCACTAGGCTATCTTCCGGGCTCTGCTTACCCGTGACCAAGGAAGGACAACTGTGATCTACCAATGTAATGCTTGTCACCGAACAACCTTTGAAACAGCCTGTCCTCGATGCAATCCCAAGGTTGTTCCTTCAATCGCCCAAGCTAGCGAGCAAAGCCTCACGCCGCTCGACCCCTCGTTTTATCCTGACTTTCAGTACCAGTCAAAAGGCTTCCTGAAAGACTTCTTGGGCAAGAAGAAGGAACAGGCTCAGCTCAACGATCTACTGAACAATGTGCTGCGTAAGTACGCTGAACTGAAGACACCATATTTCACCAATTTCATTCACACCACTCGCGACACTGCCGCAAGCGGGGGAGATGAGGCTGCTGTTCCTGGTGCACGGATGGACGGTGTCTACACCGAGCGAGAACTCTTCAGGGAGGTCTTGATTCGTAAAGGCTTCGATGAGCTTGAACAGCTTCCGACGCTGCTCGACAAGCTATTGCTGACCACGGCTTTCAACTCGGCGTACGCAGGTTTTGCAAGGGAGGTCACCCGCCACATCAGACCAGACCTAGCGAGCACGCTGCGCTCGTGGATCGAAGAGGCGGGCACGTCTTTCAGAGCTGACCTGGCACTGTTCTTTTACTACGTCTGGGAAAACGACATCGACTTTCCCGAGATCCAGTTCAACCGCCAAGCAGCCACCACTGCTGGACAGCCCTTGGTGGCACTGCTGAATTTCCGTTCTGGCCTTAGCCACTGCGAATCGATCTACTTCGACATCTTGGTTGAGCGTCTGGGCAGCCAGCTCGAGCACTTCAACCCCAACCGCTTCATCACGATGTACTTGGTCGACGCTATGGACGGATTCCAGTTCGAAGCCTTCCTGGTTGAGATCTTCCAGACCATCGGGTATGACGTTAAAGGCACTCAAAAGACCGCCGATCAAGGTGCCGACCTGTTCGTGAGTCGCTTCGGTAAAACTATGGTGATACAGGCCAAGAACTACACCAGCTCGGTGGGCAACTCTGCCGTCCAGCAAGCGATTTCTGCTAAAGCATTCTACGGCTGCGATGACGCAATGGTCGTTACCAACTCTTGGTTCACGAAGTCAGCGAAGGAGCTCGCCACGACTGCGAATGTTCGCCTGGTTGATCGTGAAGGCCTCCAAACGTACTTGGATGACTACAACCAGAAGCTGATCGAGATATTCCAAGCCGAATCTGAGGAGGCGTGAAAGCGATGACGATACCGATTGAATTTACGGTGTTAGGCAATCCATCCTCTGTCAACTCGACAGCCGGCAAAAAGGCTGCATGGAAGACGCTTGTCGAAGCTGCTGCAAAAGGCGCTGTCGCGCTTCACTACCCAGGAAAAGCGAAGTCCACAGCGGCTCTCACCGTGAAGGTTTTCTATTTTCCCATCAACCAACAGTACATCGATGTTGACAACGGTTTGAAACACACCATCGATGGTCTTGCGACAGCGATCTTCGAGAATGATAAAGCGGTGACTCGCATTATTACCGAGCGATTTCCCCCCGTACCTAAAGCCAGTCTCTTGGTTCCCATCGGATTCGCTCGCGAAATCAGCAGTGCCCTGATGATCGCCAATGGGGCTGGCAACTCGGCTACCGGAGCACCTCTCCCAAAGCAACATGCAACTGCAGTTAAGGTCGAGCCATACGTGGATAGCAATGGGAAATTCTGGTAATGAGAGAATACGAGCGGTACCAACTTGATTCGATAGCCAGTGAGTACAGGAGCCGAGGCTACGTCGTCGATGTAGAGGCACTGCTTCCAGACACCGGTGTGCGATTCGATGCGATAGCAAGAAGGGGGGATGATAAGGAACTGGTTTTCGTCGAGATTGTTAATCCTAGACTTTCTGACGATGAGATAGCTGCTCGGAGATTGGCAATCGCCGATGCCGCCTTGCGGTTCCCAAATGCGCTGATTGACTTCCGCTACATCGACATCAAGCAGTCAGCATTCCTAGAATTCAACACACGAGACGATAACTCCAGAGATCAGCAGTTTCGCGAGCTGCTGAAAGCGAGGTTTCCGGTATTTAACAAGAAGCCTAAGGACGCAGCCCGGCAGATGCTTAGTCTCTGGGCAGGGTATGTGTCACTGCTTCGTGGGCTGGGGCGCCTTTGCCGTCATCCCGAGAGTGAAGAAGCCTCGATTCTCGACCTCTACAATAGTTTCCTTGAGCGCCGCATCTTGGTGTCAGCGGAGACCACTGATGATTCAGTGAGTCATGATCTGTATCAGATGCATGAGGTAGTGATCGCTGCAACTCAGGGAGCTCTAGTGGACATCGAGTACGTGAAACAGCTGCGAGGACATTACCAGGCTCTCCGCAAACAGGCCAAAGACTGCAGCAAGAAAGGTTGGCCCATAGACACGGCTCGTTGGTAACTGTCCTATTGGCGCTGAAGCAGGGGAACGGCACATAGTTATTCTCTGGGCCGTTTGCAGTAGCTGAGCGCAATGAAAGCGGACGCATATGGTGCAAGGCGAGTCTCCCTTTGTAAGCACATACGACCGCGTGAGGATGGAAGCCCGCAGGGCCAAGACGCCCGTGCCGAAAGCCACGCCAGACTGGTGTACCCTCTAACGCTCTGACCCAGGCAAACACCGAATATCGATGGGGCATGGCGCAAGCGTTCAGCACATGGAAGAGAGATGTATGGGATTTCTGGATAGATTGTTCGGTGGCCGCTTCACTCAACCGCCCCCAGATGAGCCACCATTGAGTGACGCTGCGATCATGCGCGAGCTTCACCCTTTCCGCGCCGAGCTCAAGGCTTTCACTCAGAGCCTGCTGGCCCGTCTACCTGAAAAGGAACAAGCGCGTCTCGTTCGACGAGTCATGGGTTTCTACGGCCAAGGTGAAGAGCCATCGAGCGCGCTGACAGAAGGTGTGCTGGATCCTGACAAAGGACAATCGCTAGAGCACATCGTCCTGCTCGCCATAGACTGGAAAGGGTTCGATGGCTTCAAATATTTGGCCCCTTGTCTGACCAAGGCCTGTGGCATTCGGGAACTGTATCCGTACCGACAACGCGAGGGGCTAACCGTTGTGCAAGTGCTGGCTGAGTATGATGAGTGGCTCACCAGTTTCGGCAAACGCTACCTGCACCTGAACACCGGCGGTGACGAGTACGTAGGCTTCATCGTGGACGCCGACCGCGTCGACGTCATGATTGCGATGGCCAAAGATGCCGGCATTGAGGCGAGGCTTGAGGCTTTCTAAAGAGCTAAAGCTTCAAGCAGGTTGCCTGCTTACTACTGTTATTTTTGAACTAGGTCTTTGTATGACTCTCGCGCCGCAAGGATCTGATCCCTGAGTTCCTCGGGGTCAATGCGCATGCCACCGCGAGGCGTTACCTGAAGCGTCTTTAGGCGGTTCGCAGCCTTAATGAATTCCCGTTCCTCTGCCTGAACCCACGCGGGCCGCTTGTCTTTCCAAAATAGCCAACCCATTTGCTCGGCCTCATCTTTGATCGGATGCTCAGCAGTATGTGGGAGCGGTAGCCAATGTCCAAGCTGGGAAGTGAACGAAGGCTGATGCAGAAAGACCAGCGAGCATTCGCCAGGCAAAAGCCGCGAACTGCGTATTGGCGGTACCATCTTGATTTTCAAGTCCGACGCGTGCAAGCAGGTGCTCCGGAGCGCTGATTTCACGGCCAGGAAGCACATCAGCCTATCCGTAGCAACCCTTTACCCCCAGCAGTTATGGCCTTTTCTGCAAATGTGGCAAGTGGAGCGTTTTGCCTTCCCTTCATCCGCAAAGCTTGATGGTAGTGAATGGACATGTCATGAAGCGGGTAGTAGCATAGGGCCATCAATTAATTGTTCGCCTAATGCGAAATGGAGTTTGCAGATTGAAGAAGGTAGAAGAAGTCTTTGGCGTTAGCAGTGAAGATATTTTCAGCTACGTAGAACGGACTCATGTTGATGATAAATTTGCGTCAGCGCTAGAGGCTGGGCATCAAATAATCGTATACGGCGCGTCTAAACAAGGTAAAACAGCGCTTGTGAAGAAGCATCTAAACTACGATGAAAATATTGTCGTCAGCCTGTCTCCTAAGACAACTATTCGAAACATCTATCAATCCATCTTGCGAAAGTCCGGTGTGACTCTACAGACTTCTTATACTGAAGGTACGGGCGATACTTCCAAAGTAAAAGGAAAAGCCTTTATTGAAGGTGCAATCGCGTTGGTTCTCAAGGGTCGTGCTGAAATTGCTACCGAAGATGAGAGCACATATAAAGTTGAGGATAAGTACGAAGAAATCGAGTTAAATCTCGATTTGCCGGATGACGTCGCTAGCTTGATGGTTAAGTTTGGAACGAAAAAAACTGTTATTCTCGAAAATTTTCACTACTTACCTGAGAGTGTGCAAAGAGACTTTGCGTTTGATCTGAGAACATTTCACGATCTCAAAATACGTTTCGTTATACTCGGTGTATGGAAAGAAGCAAACCGGCTAATACAGTTTAATGGTGAGTTACAGGATAGAGTTGCAGAAGTTCCTGTAGAGCCTTGGCATGAGGATGACTTTCTTAGAATTGTCGATAAGGGTGCACCGGAACTAAACGTTCAGTTTTCGAGAGTTCTCGTTCAAGAGTGCATAGACAATGCTTTCAGGAGTGTCGGTGTTTTCCAGGAGTTACTTAAGGTCACCTGCTTGGAAGCTGGTATCACCGAAACGCAGGCAGCTAACCAGTTTATAGATGATATGGATGTGGTCGCCAGAGCAATAAAACAAAAGTCCGACGATTACTCTGGTAGGCATCTGAAAAATCTTGAAGCTATCGCTTCCGGAAACACTTCCGTCATCGACAAGTCAAAGCCGCTTCCGTATTTCTTGAACTACTACATCGTTATGCATATCCTTGATATAGGATTTGCGGGGATTAATGGTGGCATTAGCAAAGAGGCGTTATTGCATGCGATCAAGCAGATACATCATCGCAAGGAAGATCTGAAGGGTTCTCAATTGACCTCAGTCCTAAAAGGTCTAGCAGAAGTTCAGTCTGGGAAGGGGATCAGTCCGCCTGTTCTGGCGTATGACTCCAACTCCAGGCAGTTGAAGGTCGTTGATTCCACCTTCTATTTTTTCCTGAAGAATGCAGACTTGGCGCTGGTCAAAGAGGAAATTCTTTATCCTCTTGACGGGCTGGACTTGTAAGCAATCCGTCAACAGCCGGCGACATCGAGGATCCCCCAGGAGCTATTTGAATGGGGGCGTTTCGGGGATTTCGTAAGCGGAGCGCGCAGACCAGGAGGGTCGAAGGGCATGAGGATGTAAGCCCAAAGGGCCAAGACCTGTCGTAGACAGGGCTTGGTTCACGACAGCCGTCCCTCCTAGGGCATGCCACAACAACCGTAGCGTCGATGGCTAACGAAAGGTGCGCTGCCCGAATGACCTTGGCATAACGCCCTGCGCGTAGAGGTCATACGTTTTGCGCAACGCTACTTCGTCGCCAGAAGACACCCTCGCTTGGGTAAAAATCGTGGATAAAAAACGCTTCCTCTCGCCATTGCTGAGCTCAGACCAGACCCTCGGCTGACCTTGTGCATCTGGCACCGCAAGACGATCAAGGAAATACTCTTCAAGGCTGTGAAGCCGTTGCTGACCATCGACCAGAATCTCGCTGTTCTCCGCCAATGCCCTGCCTGTGTCAGCCGGCTCGCACCAGTCGTTTGTAAGGTAGCTTCCCAAGTCCGCCCCTGACCAAGCAGCGCTAATAAACCGAGCCTGCTGGCCTACGTTCCACTCCAATCCACGGGCCCACGTTGGTACGGGCATGCCCATGACAAACCGCTCAGCCCACGGAAATCTATCGCGAGCAGAGGAGGGGTCTACCAGGTACTTTTCCCAGTGACCTACTAGAACATCAATTGGGTAATGACTGACGGTTGTAGCCAGAACCCGCTGCGGCATCTGGATGCGTAATTCAGACGGTTCTTCGTCGGCATAGCGTTGAAAAATAGAAGTCATGGTACTCACTGGTGACTACAAATAGGTGGAGGTGCTGGAGCCAACACGGGCGCATCGCCAGGCGTTGACAGTTCCGATGATCAGTACATCTCGTTCGATGGAAATGTCGATCTGGTCGCTGTCGACCAGTGCATGTGCGTAGCCCTCTACATAAGCTGCTGCTTTATCAAATGCAGAAAGGGTTTCTGAAGACTTGATGACGCTGATCAGACGTTGCCAGGCACCGTGCTGGCGGTTGCCCAGGATCGGCTTGGGAAACGGAATGGCGGCACTCAAACGCTGTGCGTAGTCATCGGTTGGTGGGATCAAAGCGGTTGCTCAAAGGGAGTACATACCTATGACAAACGGTTGGTTTTGGAAAACCTTGAGCCTGAAGCGAAAAAATTTGAAGGTGAGAAAGGCCGGGCACAGTCTCCGCCTATTGATAGTAGTCGCAAAGCATGTAATCTGTCAGGCAGGGGCCAAAGACCCCCGCCCAGGGTAATGGTGATCGGAGCTACTTATCTACAATATTTTTTTGGCGGGCAGGCACTTAAGGCTGTCCGGGAATACTTCCTGGGATGAATTGGAATTCCCACATCCCCCCATTGGGGTTTTTGAATAATACTCAGTCATTTTCTGCATGCTGTGAGAGTGTAAAAACATTTTCTTGAATATTTCAGATGCAATGGTGGATGTCTTATGGTCTTTCATTTGGTATCTCCATTAACATGATAGGTATTAGTTTTAGGCTGGCGAGCCGTTAGGTACAAAATCAACAACGTTTGTATACTTTTTCCATCGGTGTTCGTATTCATCAAGCTGTTCGAGAAGGAACAGTTCGCGAGCCAAGGCGGCTTTCCAAAGATCCTCAAAGCGTTCCGCTTCACTACGGAGCTTCGCAATGCGAGCTTTGAGCTCGGCAACCTGACCGTTTTTCTTGGCGCTCTTCTCCCTCTGAAAGGCGGCGTAACGTTCAATGTCCGCGATCAGGTGCTGGTAGATATCACGATCCTTCCTGATAAGGCTCGGATCTTTTCCGGCTTCGAGGGCAACGGTGCGAAGCGAGATCTTGAATCCTTTTTCTATTCGCTCTGGCTTATTGTTCACTAAGCGGATTAGGGCGTCGTAGAGCTCTTGCAGTCCTGCGCCTTTGATGTTGCTGTTCATAGATATTCTTTAGTTCAAGTGGCTGAGGATGGTTTCGTAATCTTGAATGTTGCGTTGCTCCATGCGGTATTCGAAAGATTTTGGATCTAGATCCATGAGATCAATCTGAGCATTCTCAATGACCGATTTAACATTACTCACCTTGAGCACCGAGCTTGCGCATCCGAAACAGTTTGTGAAATTACCATGAGCTCGCTCGTCGCAAGGTTTGCTGCTGGCGCATCCACCCAATGGAGTACGTTGGTAGGAAATCAGGCCATTCTTGGCCTTCTTCATCGTTTCTTCGGCGGTCTGCCGATAAATAATCCTGTCAGGATCATTCGCTTTGCTCATTGTTGTCACACGTTCACCATGACCGCCATGAAGTTTCTCAGTCGAATACAGAACTTCATTAAGGTATGAGATCCACTGGGCGTCATTCATTGCCTTATTCAATTCCTTATCGAGTTCTGGACTTTTGAGCTTCATGTTGTAGCCGCCCGCAGAGCAGCCACGTTGATAGTAAATGCTCATGGATTCAGTAAGATGAGTTAGGAGCCGTTTGAGTTCGGGGATGTCCAACACCTGACTCTGAGCGCCGAAGACAGTCATTGTCCTGCGGAATTGGTGAGATGCAATTTTCCATGGTTTACCTACCTTGTATCTTGGATCTGAGCGCCGGTCTGCAAGCGGGTCAATCGCTTCGAGTTCCAGGATGTCAGCTTCTTCAATTGGGATAGGAGGTAGATATTTCTCGTACCGTGTGAAATTTTTAATGATGATCGTGTCGCCGGGATCGCTCTTGCAGAAGGGTAGGAAGCTTGGAGTAAGAAGCAAGCAGTCGCTGCCATTTGTACCATCAGGGACATAGGGGGTGATGATCGATTTAATGATCTGAAGGCATTTAATAGGTTCAACGATTAGCTCGTTGGCAATCCAGGCCGTGTCTTTTGCTTGTCCTGTTAATTTGGTGGAAATACCCATCAGGTACAGGCCTTTAGAATTCCAGCCTTCTGCTTGTTCAACGCATTCGTTCTCTAAAAGTTTTGCTTCGTGATCTCTTACAAGCGTATAAATGTGCACTAAGCACTTCGCGCTGTGTTGAACGAGTGCCATATGTCGGGCCAGACTTCCAGGTTGGAGGATGTTGTACTTTTCACAGAAATCATTAAGGTTGTGGTCGCCAATCGCTTTAGAAAAATTCGGTCGCTTTTTTTCTAATGCGTATTGGTGGCCAAATTCCATCTCATATCTGGAAGCCTTACTAGCGTCTCGGCCATAAAGAGGATCCTCGGCCAATTTTTTTGAAAGCGCTCCAATCATGTCTCCAGACTGAATGAAGTCGAGAACAATGTTATTGTAGTGATGATAGCGCGCATGAAGAATGCGGCTTGGAATGACGGGTGTTTGCTTTTCAGTGTTATACCTCTCTCCATGTCGCTTGCGCAACACATTGAAGAAAAGCTTGTGCGGATTTAGATTGAGCGCATTGGAGGTCAGTTTATGGTAATCAGTAACCATTTTTACTAAGCGAGACGCATTGTTGGCCGTGATGCCCTCTGCGAAGTCCATATGTGCCGGTGAGGAGATCATCTCCTGGATCGTAATGTTTTTTTGGTCGGCACATTTAGTCAGGATGCCAAGCGCATTAAAGGCTATAGTAATAGTTGAGATCCTTAACGCCGATCCTCGATGACCAAGCGAGAAGATATTTGTCGCCAAAAGAATTTGCGAGGTTAGGATATTGGAGGCATTGAATTTACCCTTTGATCTGTAGCGTTCAAAATTCAATGAGGTTGAATCTGTTGGCACAAGTGCCAATTGTGGGAAGTCCCAGTACATGTCTGCCAATAGAATCGCCAGCCCAGTCTGACTGTGGCTGATGATGCAGGTATCACTCAGATTGTCTAAATTCATTCCGACATAAGCCACGTTGACAGTTGGCTTGCTGTGTTCACCATGCGGGAGAATTGCGTTGCATGGACGACCCTCAATATTTTCTGTAAGGCTCTCCGTATTGTCGACAAGGCTATGAATGTCGAGGAAATAGGATTCGGAGCTGCTTGTGATTCTGTTCATGCAATTACCTTTAATTGGGCGAGTCGTTCGAGGTGTCGCTGCCAGTAGCCGGTCAATGTATTGTTTTCATAAACTTCGGATCGCAGTTCCGTGAGGGTTTCGCTAAGTGATGGGTGGACGGCCAGCATTTCATTTAAAAGTTTTTGGATCTGGTCTAAAGTCGGGCCGTGGATCAAATTAAAATGTTCCAGGCTAGCGCTCGAGTGGATCATTTCTTTGGTTACAAATTCTAAGCTCAGCAGCTTCCAGGCATCCTCGCGGTTCGCATGAACCTTGTGATGTACGCAGTTCAAACAGCCGACTTGGCTTTTGCAGTCCGGTGCAGCAGTGATATGCGAGGTTTCACCTTTCGATGGCGAACCTTCACTCATGCATCCACCAACTGGGCTGGCACATGGGTGTGGGCTTCCAAAAAACTCGTTGACTACGGCATGGAACTTTCCAATTTGGTCGACCGCGCTTTGCTCATTGGCTTTTAAGTAGCTGGCCCTTTGCGTCCGTGCACTGTGACCTAGCAGAATTCGTGAGGCTTCGTGACCATGGTTCTTAGCCACATAACTGTCTTTGTAGTTTCGGAAGCTTTGGTAACTTAGGCAAGGTACATCAGGATCAACCAGCCTACGTATGCGATCATAAAGGCGCCTAAGAATGTTGGTGTCGAGAGTTCTATAATTGGACAGTTTGTTGCCATCAAATCCTATAAAGAGGTATGGGTGGTCAGAGCCTTGGCACAGGTAATCTCTAAGGGTGACGTATTTGCGAAAGTGCTTGATGAAGCTAGCCTTTACGCGAACAATAACTTCCTTGTTGTTGGCTCGGAATTTGATAGATCTGAATCCAATTTCTTCAGTGTTAGTAATTTCGAAGTCCGAATCCCATGGGATTTCGCGCAGTGGAGATTCATTGATGGCTGTTGCTGCGACGAACATCGAAACAAAACTGTCGTGAGCAATCCTTGCCAGGGATACCCGATACTTGATGTCCTTGCACGAATTGGCGAGCTTGAGTCTGGATTGATATTGTTCTTTTGCAATGTAATAGTCTTTGGAGTTCTTTGAAGTGGATCGGCTTCGAAACTCTTCAAAAGTTCTCAAGCGGGCCTGGCCGTAGTCAAAGTATCGAGATCCAGCAGTCTTCTCGCCACCTTTGGTAAGTATCTTGTCGGTTATGAGCGGATACTGGTCGTCTGGTAGTATCCATGCGTAGCCATCTTTCACCTTCAATTTGCATGGCATTGCTTCCTCTTTGATCAAGAAATCCGTGAGTCCAGTGAAGAGAGGTTCGCATGTCTGCAGGTGGTATTTCACTGAGTCTGGGGTAGGGGGCTCTATTATCTTCTTGGTTTTGCCTAGGGGGCGTTCAATCAAAGGTATTCGTGCAAAGAGTAAATTCTCCTCCGGAAACATTTTCTCACCGCACGTTTTGCACACAGTTTGCATACGCTTGCGCGTCATGTATGCTCTCTTGTCAGTGTTCAGATGTTCACTGAACGCCACCAATGCTTCGTGGTATGATTCTGAATCATCAAGAAAATCTTCGAATCCGTTTTCTTCGCACCACTTAACCATGAGCACCCAATCTGCGACTGCGGAGTAACCTGAGCTAAGAGCTACTGTAGTGAGGCTTATCGTCATGATATGACTTGCCAAGTTTTGCACCCTCACTAGCCGCTTTGGCAGGTGAGTCATTACATTTACCTCCCTTCTTGCTCTCCCCCCTGAACGTTCGCCAAAGCAAATAGCTCCAAAATCAAAAGCGTGTCGATGGTTGAACCGCACTAAAATGGATTCAATTGGGTTTCTTGCCAATACGTTATGAACATTAGTAAGAAGTTCGGCGTGGTTAACGTGGTCGTCCAGGCGGATTTCGCAATATGGCCTGTATTCCATTTCAGTTCTCCACGAGGCTCATGATGTGCATTTGATAATCACTGTCAGCTTCGTGCACCATTTCATTGACGCGCCTGTAGTCCAAGTAACTCATCGTCGTTTTACGGCTTGAGTGGTGCAGGCGCTTAGCAACGTAGTCGATAAGTTCCAGGTAGCCGATTTTTCCTTGGGCAAGGAGTTCTCTGCGTTCATCTACCAAATTCATGCCGAATGAAGCTCTTAGGTCGTGAAAGCTGAATGTGAAATGGTGGTCGTCTGCTTTTAGCCGTGGAGTCAGTGTGTCTCTAATAAATTTCCGTACCGCAGAACCTTTTTCGTGGCTCTTGTATTTGTCTTTGTCGAGGTGACTTACATACATTGGCTTTCCAGTTCTGCTCAGAAAAACATACTGCTCAGACTCATCTCTTTTCAACGCTCTGGCTTTGCGGCTCTGGTAGCGGTCGGATTGGAGGTAGGTGAAAAGCCGATGATGCACCCAGCCAGGAACCTGGATACTCTGTTTCTTTCCATACTTGGTGTCTACGAGAGAGCCCTGGCCCGCACTGATCGAATACGTGCCAGTATCATCTGCGGAGGCCTCAATAATGTTACCGACTCGGATTGTTAGTACCGTTTGTATTCTCATGCCCGAGAAAAGCGCTAGGATAAACAGGAGCAGCATTTCAATATTGCTCACGAGGAGAAGTGCTTTGACCACCGCGTCTTGTTCAAATTTGTGGAGTGGACGAAGCTTTCCGCCGTCATAAATGAAATCGCTCGACTCATCCTTGTTTTTTGGGAAGGTTAAGTCTGTGGTGATGACCTCTCGTGTTCTTGTAAATCCGTGTCTGTCAAGGCGTGATATGTGAGCGATTGTCTCTTTCCATGGCGGCTTCGCAGGTGTGAAGTTTCGATACCTCATCCGCCATCGATAATATCGAATGACGGCGCGTATCTTGTTATTTACGCCCTCGGCACCCCTCTCGCTCCGTGCGACAGCAAACTTGAAGTTTGCTTTGAACCGGTATGTCGGTCTTTCAAACTCCCTTCCGCTAAAATCTAGGTGATCTAGATTATGATCGAGCATTACATTCTTGAACTCTGCTAGGTTGGCAGCCTCTGCGCCTAAAGTTTCCGCAGCGAGTTTGGGGTACTGCTTGGCCCGCCAAAAAAGATAGAGGTTTCCTTCTACCCAGGGCGTTCCGTCAGGCTGAAGAATGATCTTCATCCCTTGAATGTAATCTTCGTCTTGGTAAGAGATCGGGTAAACCAAGGGAGGCTCAGTTAGGACAGAGACCATCGCCTCGATGGGTACTTTGTCGCTTTTGGTGAAAGGGGTAAGGCCTTTCAATTCTACAGTTGTGTACATGTTGTTCTTTCGGGGCGGTCTTCGGGAGGGGAGTCAGAGTTAGTTCCGGCCCCCCGTTTCAGTGGGTGGGCAGAATATCGAGTGTCGAAAGTTTTGCAAGAGGTGGTTTTGTCGAACGATCAATCGAGATTTTTTAATTAGATTGATATTGTCATGGGGATTTCATTTTGTGTGACGGGCTTTTTAATTATTAGGAGGAGGGGGGCGCGGCTGGAAGCCCCATAATTCATGGGGCTGCGATTTTTTGTTTTCGAGAATTGACGTTTTATTGTGTCTTTTTTTATAATTTAAATTACGAAAGGCACGATGCTTCTTTGCTATATGTCAATTAATTCAATATGAGGCATTGGAGAATGCCATAAGGTCTGGCTTGTGTTCTTATCAAACAGCGTGTCAGGTGGGCTTTAGTAAATTTAAGGCCTTCTTAAAATAATTATTTAAAATTGCCCAGGCTGCTGTCACAGCCCTGTTTATCCATGAATTGACATAGTTTTATAAAATGGTTGGAAAAAGTGATGGGCGGTCGAAAAAAATCGACTGATGAACGTTTTTTGATCGGTCTATCATCCCTCACGGCTGGCTCAACATCGACCTGAAGCGCGTTTGGGCCAGTTGATTGACGGTGTCGGCAGCGTTCGGAACTGGCCTGTAAGTAGAAACTGTCGCCTCGGGGTGGCACTGAGGCTTATCGGGACTTACGGATATGGCCTAGCGGAACTGCTGCTACGATTTTGCCATTCTGCTTCAGGACGGAGCGGTCACGATGAAGTTTGGATGGGGGGCGTGGACTCTCAACCCCGCTGAAGCAGAGTGGCTAGCTGAATAGGTATGGACTGCAGCGCTTATGGCAGCGTAGCAGCTAAAGCTCAGCAACCAGGTTGAGTCATGCTAGCTAAAACGAACTCATCTCTGTAGAGGGTGACTCGGACGCTTTTGTACACGAAATTATATTAATACCAATCGCATCTCGACTCGATGCATGGCGTTCTGCAGATCAATGCGGTGCGCTAGTCGTAAGAAGTTTAGGCTGTCAGGGATGTGAATGATCACATCTCTGATCTTTATTTGTCTGAGTTGAATCTCTGAAATAAGCTCAAGCGACGGTTGCCTGCTACATCATCATGCCATTTCATAGCTGTTTATAGTTTAAATTGTTCTAGGTCAGATAGCTTTACATTGTCTGGGAGTCGTCTTTGAAGTAGGCGATACAGTTGATTGCCTGGGAATAGTTGCACGTTTCGGCATAGGGAGTATATGCATAAAGCCATATCCCTAAGCCAAACATTGAGTTGCATGAAGTGATCTTCGTCTTTTTCGTTAGACTCAAGCCAGGAGAGAAAGTTGTTGCATGCGCACACCATTGCTCTCATGATCTCTTCGGCGGGACGAGATAAGGACATCGTTTGCATCGACGATACCGTCTGATCTCTAATTTGGATCACAGACATCGATAGCCATTCTGGGCGAACGGGCTTGCCATGGCAAGAATCTCCTTGCTGGTTAAGAGCAAGTGATCTCTTACTATCTAAGTGCATAAGTAGCCTTATAATTACTTCGGCCTCTGTGTTAGAAGGTTGCCAAGAGATGCCAAAAAAAGTGGTGGAAATCCCTGTTATTTTTGACATTGCATTGGTTATCTGTTTTTTCACTATTGGCTCCGTTTTAGGCAACTACGTCCATGCTTGAATAGTTGGGAGTCAAGCAGATTTTTTTGGGTGGTGTCAATATAGCACTGCGCTGCAGTATCAGCTCGCTGAGGTCTTGGATCGGATTAAATCGGGCGAGCCGTAGATGCTGGCCTGGTTTGGCCTCCCCGTTCGTTCATTAGGCCTAACTCCAGCACCTGGTATGACTACCCATTTCACTTGCCTGAAATCACTTCGCTAAGTCAGTAGTACCTCGGTGGCGTCCCGCTGCTTTGCGCCTAACTCACTGAGTTCTGCTGCGTGGTTACTGGCGACGCGATCATGCTTGGCCTGGTTCAAGAATTCAGGTCGAGCGCGGCTCTGCTTGCGCTCCAACGCCACTATGAATGCATCACTTTTGCCGCTGGGAAAGACAAGGCGATACGTCACTGCAGATGAGGGGCTGAACGTACGCAGCGACTGGGCACCCATAATCCACTCTCCACCCTTTTTCCACTCCCCGTGAGTCATCACCAGCGTATGTTGAATAGAGGGGTGGATAGATGTGTCGGTGGAAGTTTTGCTTGCTCCGGAATGAACACCCCGCAATGGGATCACCACGCCCGCTCAGACATCCCCACCCACCCACTGGTGTTGCTGTCCACATAATCACTCTCGCTTCTCTCAGTCTTTGCTTAGGGAGAGGGCTTCAGCGAAGTCGGTTTCGGAGGGAAAGGAGTGCTGCAAGGCTTGAGGTAGGAGAACAGGGCTCAGGTCGCCCCGCATGCATTCCCTTAGAGGAGGCTTGTTGCTGTCAATATCGCTGGGAGCTCACGATACGTCGAAATAGGCTTCAACTCACGCGTAATTCTGGATCTTCACGGTGTGCAGGGTGATGTCGACGACGTCGCCGTCGGCGCCCACCTGGGGCATCTCGATCCAGTCGCCGACGCGCAGCATGTCGTTGCTGGTCAACTGCACGCTGGCCACGAACGACAGCAGGGTGTCCTTGTAGACCAGCAGGATGACCGCCGACATGGCGCCCAGCCCGGACAGCAGCAACAGCGGCGAGCGGTCGATCAACGTGGCGACGATGATGATGGCACCAAAGATGTACAGGATCATCTTGGCCAGTTGCACGTAGCCCTTGATCGAGCGGGTGCGGGCATGCTCGGTGCGCGCATAGATGTCGATCAGTGCATTGAGCAGGGCCCCCAGGGTCAGTACCAGGAACAGGATGGTGAAGCCCAGCGCGATGTTGCCGATGACGTGCTTGCTGTTGTCGCTCAGCACCGGGATCAAGCCCAGACTGAACTGCACCACCAGCGACGGCGTCATTTGCGCCAGGCGATGGAAGACCTTGTTGTGCAAAAAGTCGTTGAGCCAGTGCAGCGATGGCCGGCGACTGAGCAGCTTGACCGCGTGCAGGGTAAGGAAGCGCGCCAATCGGCCCAGGGCGAAGGCGGCGATCAGCAGCAGGAACAGCGACACACCGGCCTGCAGGACCGGCTGGTCGTCCAGGCCAGTGATGAAAGTGACGGTTTGGTGCCAGAGCGATTCGATGTTCATGGGGTGGCGTGCAGCTCCCGGATTGAAAAGGGGCGGGGATTAAAGCCCATCGAGTGGGGCAATCGCCACGCCTGGAAAGATTTGCACGCAATTTACCGACTTACGGGTAAAGAAATTCGGCTAATCGTGCGCAAACCGGTACCCTATGCAGTCGAATTTATGTACTCCGTCGAGGTAACACCCGTGTTTTCCCAATTCGCCCTGCATGAACGCCTGCTCAAAGCCGTCGCCGAGCTGAAATTTGTCGAGCCGACGCCGGTGCAGCTGGCCGCCATTCCCCTGGCATTGCAAGGGCGCGACCTGCGGGTGACGGCGCAAACCGGCAGCGGCAAGACTGCCGCATTCGTCCTGCCGATTCTCAACCGCCTGATGGGCCCGGCCAAGGTGCGCGTCGACATTCGCGTGGTGATCCTGTTGCCGACCCGCGAACTGGCCCAGCAAACCTTGAAGGAAGTGGAGCGCTTCAGCCAGTTCACCTTCATCAAGGCGGGCCTGATCACCGGCGGTGAAGACTTCAAGGTGCAGGCCGCCATGCTGCGCAAGGTACCGGATATCCTCATCGGCACCCCTGGCCGCCTGCTGGAACAGCTCAACGCTGGCAACCTGGACCTCAAGAAGGTCGAGGTGCTGGTGCTCGACGAAGCCGACCGCATGCTCGACATGGGCTTCTCCGAAGACGTGACGCGCCTGAGCGACGAGTGCGGCCAGCGTGAACAGACTCTGCTGTTCTCGGCCACCACCGGTGGTGCCGGGCTACGCGACATGATCGGCAAGGTGTTGAAGGATCCCGAGCATCTGCTGATCAACAACGTCAGCCAACTGGCCGAGGGCACTCGCCAGCAGATCGTCACCGCCGACCACAACGTCCACAAAGAGCAGATCCTCAACTGGCTGCTGGCCAACGAGACGTACCAGAAGGCAATCGTCTTCACCAACACCCGGGCCATGGCCGACCGTATCTACGGGCGCCTGGTGGCGCAGGAATACAAGGCGTTCGTGCTGCACGGCGACAAGGACCAGAAGGACCGCAAGCTGGCCATCGATCGCCTCAAGCAGGGCGGCGTGAAAATCCTCGTGGCTACCGATGTGGCGGCCCGCGGCCTGGACGTCGACGGCCTGGACCTGGTGGTCAACTTCGACATGCCGCGCAGCGGCGATGACTACGTGCACCGCATCGGCCGGACTGGCCGCGCCGGCAACGAAGGCCTGGCGATCTCGCTGATCTGCCACGGTGACTGGAACTTGATGTCCAGCATCGAGCGCTACCTCAAGCAGACCTTCGAGCGCCGGGTGATCAAGGAAGTCAAAGGTACCTACGGCGGACCGAAGAAGGTCAAGGCGTCGGGCAAGGCGGTCGGCGTGAAGAAGAAAAAGACCGACAAAGACAAAAAAGGCGACAAGAAAAGCGTTGCCAAGGGCCCGACCAAGCGCAAGAGCGTCAACCGTCCCAAGGCCGATGCACCGGCGTTGGTAAGCCAGGACGGACTGGCACCGCTCAAGCGTCGCAAGCCGGCTGTCAGCGAGTAAACTGCGCCAGGCAGGCTGGCCTCCCGGCGGAGGCCAGACCTGCCAAAACACCCCGCAAAGCTGTCTTCGCGCAACTCCCCCTCACCCACCCGGTCCCATACCTGGCAAGCCCTTTCACTCATGTGTTGGAGGTTCTTCCGGATGACCACTTACGACTGGCAGTTGATCGAACGGCTGTTGCACGAAGTGCAGAACGGCGCCAATCAGGATTTCACCCCGCACCGCTATGCCCAGGACCACGCCGATGCAGCCACCGCTCAGGGTGACACGACTGCTGCTGTCGACCAGTTGCAAACCCAGGCCCGCGACTATGAGAAGCTGTTGCTGGAGCGCGGGTTCATCGAGCAGCGTCCTGACAGCGAAGGTGGCACGGGCCGCAACTTTCAGTTGACCATGCGGGGTTCCAGCCTGTTGAGCCTGCTCGACAGCAGCATTCCCGACAACGATCACGGGCTGGAAGTGCTCGACGAGCAGGACGATGCGCTGGACCCGGCTACCTTCGATGAGTTGGCCAGTAAACCGCAGATTGTCTGAGCCTTTGGCATGGATTGAAACCGTGTTGCTCTCTTCGCGGCCGCTGACCGCTCCTACAAGGGCGGAATACGGTGTGCCGATGTAGGAGCGGTCCGCGGCCGCGAAGCAGGCGACATGGTGTGCCTGTGTGGGCGCAACCTTCCGCCGCGAAAGCCTTGTGACGCGTGGCTTGTTACACTGGCGATTCCTCATTGCCTGAAGGCATCGTCATGTCGTGGTCAATTCGCCGATGAGCATCGAACGCCGTCAACCCGATGGATTCGCGCTCAAGGTCATGCTCGGGTTGTGCCTGATCTGGGGTATCCAGCAGGTCACCATAAAGTGGGCCGCGCCCGATATCGCTCCGGTGATGCAGGCGGCCATGCGCTCGGGCATTTCCGCGGTCCTGGTGGCCGCACTGATGTGCTGGCGCGGGGGCTGGGCGCACATGCCCTACACCTGGCGCGCCGGGTTGCTGGCCGGTTCGCTGTTCGGGCTGGAATTCTTGTTCATCGCCGAAGGCCTGAAGCTGACCTCGGCAGCGCACATGTCGGTCTTTCTCTACACCGCCCCGGTGTTCACGGCGCTTGGCTTGCACGCCCTGCTACCCGGAGAGCGCCTGCGGCCCCTGCAATGGCTGGGCATTGCCCTGGCGTTCAGCGGTATCGCCTTCGCTTTCGCCGGCGGAATTTCCTGGCAACATCTGGACCGACGCATGCTGCTGGGTGATGCACTGGGCGTGATGGCAGGCTTGTGCTGGGGCGCGACCACGGTGGTGGTGCGCACCTCGCGCCTCTCAGAAGCACCCGTGACGCTGACGCTGTTCTACCAGCTAATCGTCTGCGTGATCGGATTGTTGCTCATCGCCCTGGCCACGGGGCAGTTCACGCAGGTCAGTTTTACCCCGGTCGGCATCGCCAGCGTATTGTTCCAAGGGGTGGTGGTGTCTTTCGCCAGCTTCCTGATCTGGTTTTGGCTGCTGCGACGCTACCTGGCGTCCAATCTGGCCGTGTTCTCGTTCATGACCCCGCTGTTCGGCGTGACGTTCGGTGTGCTGCTGCTGGGCGAACCGCTGAGCGTGAATTTCATTCTGGGCGCGCTGTTCGTACTGCTGGGCATCACCTTGGTCAGCGCCGAGCAGTGGGTGCGCCGACGATTACGAACGTGGATAAGGTAATGAATTACTTGCCCGGCAGATGATCAATACGTAGGACTGCGACTTTTCGACACAAGTGCGTGAATGCATCCTACGTCGCTTAGCGCTATGATCGAACAGAAGCGACGGACCATGACCGTCGTTCGGGCTTTTCCCTGAAGGGGGGCGATATGAACGGTAACTTGTACAACTGGCTCCACGATCTGGCTGTCGCACTGGGGCTGGTGCCGCCGCCACCACAGCCTGTGCCTATCCCGGCCGACAACCACCGGCCTCGGCAGCGCCCTCGGCGCTGAGCCCTCCGGGCCCGTCGCGCGCCATGCAAAACGCCCCTTACGGGGCGTTTTTCGTTGCTGACAGCGCTCAAGCCGCCTGGGTATTGGCCCGGCTGGCGTCGACTTTCGCCAGGTAAGCATCCAGGCGAACCGTGGCCGCATCATCGACGAACAGCCCCAGCTTGCTGCGACGCCACAGCACGTCTTCGCTGCGGGTGGCCCATTCCTGCTCGTACAGGTAATCGACTTCGCGGCTGAACAGCCCCGTGCCCAATTCCTCGCCAAGATCGGCTACCGACTGTGCACCTTCGATCAAGCGCCAGCTGCGGCTGCCGTAGCTGACCGCCCAACGCTCGGCCAGGCCGTTTGGCAGCCAGGGAGCTTTCACCCGCATGTCCTGAGCCAGGGCCTGCGGCGTGCTCATGTCTTCGCCACCGGGCAGGGCACTGGTCGCCGTCCAGCTACCGCGCATCTGCGCGAAGAATGGCTTCAACTGTGCCATGGCCGACTCGGCCAGCTTGCGGTAAGTGGTCAACTTGCCGCCGAACACCGAAAGGATCGGCGCCTCGCCCTGGCCGCCGCTGAGCGACAGGGTGTAGTCGCGGGTGATGGCCGATGGGTTGTCCGACTCGTCGTTGCACAGCGGGCGAACGCCCGAATAGGTGCGCACCACATCGCTGCGGCTGACCTGTTTCTTGAAGTGGGCGTTCACCACTTTGAGAATGTAGTCGGCCTCGGCCTCGGTGATCTCCACCTTGGACGGGTCGCCCGTGTATTCACGGTCGGTGGTGCCCAGGATGGTGAAGCGATCCAGGTACGGGATGGTGAAGACGATGCGCTGGTCTTCGTTCTGCAGGATGTGCGCCTGCTCGCCTTCGTACAGGCGTGGCACGATCAGGTGGCTACCCTGGATCAGGCGGATGCCGTATGGGGATTGCAACTGCAGGTCGTCACGAATGAACTTCGCTACCCAGGGCCCGGCCGCATTGACCAGCGCGCGCGCCTTGAGGGTGAACGTGCTGCCGTCCTCACGCTGCAGATTGACCTGCCACACACCGTCTACACGCTTCGCGTCGACACAGCGGGTGCGGGTATGGATGTGTGCGCCTTTTTCTCGCGCTGCCATGGCGTTCAGTACCACCAGGCGAGCGTCGTCGACCCAGCAGTCGGAATATTCGAAACCGCGGGTGATTTCCGGCTTCAACGCACTGTCGGCGCCGAAGCGCAGGCTGCGCGAGCCTGGCAGCTTTTCTCGCTTGCCCAGGTTGTCGTAGAGGAACAGCCCGGCGCGGATCATCCAGGCAGGACGCAGATGGGGCCGGTGCGGCAGGACGAAACGCATGGGCTTGACGATGTGCGGAGCCTTGGCCAGCAACACTTCGCGTTCGGCCAGTGCCTCGCGTACCAGGCGGAATTCGTGGTGTTCCAGATAACGCAGGCCGCCGTGGATCAGCTTGCTGCTGGCCGAAGAGGTGTGGCTGGCCAGGTCGTCCTTCTCGCAGAGAAACACGGAAAGCCCACGCCCGGCAGCGTCGGCGGCAATCCCCACGCCATTGATGCCACCACCGATCACGGCGACGTCGTAGATTTCAGCCAGCGGTTGGCGGGGCAAGGTCGAATGGGGCATGGCAGCCTCCTGCGTTTATCAAGGAGCGTTCGAATGAGTGCTTTGAATTCGAACATCAATGTTCAATTTCGAAAATACTAGCCCAATACGAAGGGCTTAGCCAGTCGAAGATGATTGAAATTGTTGATCGAAGGGGGTCAAAGCGAAGAAATACGAACATCAGAAGCGAAGCTGATGCGCCGTGGGCGTTGCCAGGTGGGGATTGTGGACGGGCAGGGCGGCTTGCGCCGCTGCCACAGGGTCAGACGATCTCGAGGCGGATCTTGTGTTGCTGCAGCAATTGCAGCAAGGCGGGCACGGGCGGTTGGTCGGTGACCAGGCAATCGATCAGGCTGATCGGGCCCAGGCGGACCATGGCATTGCGGCCAAACTTGCTCGAGTCGGCGGCCAGAATGACTTGGCGCGCATTGGCGATGATCGCCTGGCTGACGCGAACCTCCTGATAGTCGAAGTCCAGCAGGCTGCCGTCTTCGTCGATACCACTGATGCCGACCAGGGCGAAGTCGACCTTGAACTGGGTGATGAAGTCGATACTCGCCTGGCCCACCACGCCGCCGTCACGGCGTACGTTGCCGCCGGCCAGCAGCACGTCGAAGTCGTCCTTGCCGCTGAGGATCGAGGCTACGTGCAGGTTGTTGGTGATGATCTTCAGGTGGCTGTGGTTGAGCAGGGCGCGGGCGATGGATTCGGTGGTGGTGCCGATATTGATGAACAGCGAGGCGTGGTCGGGGATCTGGGCGGCAATCGCCTCGGCGATGCGCTGTTTCTCGTCGCGCATCTGGTCGGCACGCATGGCGTAGGCCGTGTTTTCGATGCTCGAATCGTAGGCGGCGCCACCGTGATAGCGACGCAGCAGGTTGACCTCGGCCAGCTGGTTGATGTCACGCCGGATGGTTTGCGGCGTCACGACGAACAGTTGGGCCATTTCCTCGATGCTGACATAGCCGCGTTCGCGTACCAGTTCAAGGATCTGCTGTTGGCGGGGAGGCAGGTTCATGGGGCTTCCTTTGGCTGCCATGCAAAAGCATGCATGATGCCGCAGGAACGGGCCCCATCGCCAGAAGTGATTCCATGGACCGCACTTGCGCAGGCCGGAACCGCCCGGTCTGCGCCTTCACTTGGTCACTGCTCTTCGTGCGGTTCCCAGTCACGGGTGCGTTCGACGGCCTTTTTCCAGCCGGCGTAGAGTTTTTCCTTGCCGGTTTCGTCGAGCAGAGGCTCGAAGGTACGCTCGATCACGGCCTTGCCGCGCAACTCATCCAGGCTGCCCCAGAAGCCGCACGCCAGGCCCGCCAGGTAGGCGGCACCCAAGGCCGTGGTTTCGCGCATCTGCGGACGCTCCACCGGAGTGCCGAGAATGTCGGCCTGGAACTGCATGAGGAAATTGTTGGCCACCGCGCCGCCGTCCACGCGCAAGGCGCTCAGGCGCTCGCCGGAGTCCTGTTGCATGGCGTCGAGCACGTCGCGGGTCTGGTAGGCAATCGATTCGAGCGCCGCGCGAATGATGTGGTCGACGCGTACGCCGCGGGTCAGGCCGAACAGCGCGCCACGGGCATAGGGGTCCCAGTAGGGCGCGCCCAGGCCGGTGAACGCCGGCACCAGGTAGACACCGTTGGTGTTCTTCACCTTGCTGGCGAAATATTCGGTGTCGTAGGCGTCGTTGACGATCTTCAGTTCGTCGCGCAGCCACTGCACGGTCGAGCCGCCGTTGAACACGGCGCCTTCCAGGGCGTAGGCGACTTCGCCACGCGGGCCGCAGCCGATGGTGGTGAGCATCCCGTGCTGCGACGTGACGGCCTTCTTGCCAGTGTTCATCAGTAGGAAGCAGCCGGTGCCATAGGTGTTCTTGGCCTGGCCAGGCTCGACGCACATCTGACCGAACAAGGCGGCCTGCTGGTCGCCGGCGATCCCGGCAATGGCGATGCCGCTCTTGGTATGGCCGTAGATTTCCGACGACGACTTGACCTCTGGAAGCATCTCGCGCGGGATGTCCAGGGTCTGCAGCATCTTCTCGTCCCACTCCAGGGTGTGGATGTTGAAGAGCATGGTGCGCGAGGCGTTGGTGTAGTCGGTGACGTGCACCTTGCCGCCAGTGAATTTCCAGATCAGCCAGCTATCGACGGTGCCGAACAGCAGCTCGCCGTTGCGTGCGCGCTCGCGGCTGCCTTCGACGTTGTCGAGGATCCATTTCAGCTTGGTGCCGGAAAAGTACGGGTCGACCACCAGGCCGGTGGTCTGCTTGATGTAGTCTTCCAGGCCGTCGCGCTTGAGCTGCTGGCAGATCTCGGTGCTGCGTCGGCACTGCCAGACCACGGCATTGTAGATCGGGCGACCGCTGTTCTTGTCCCACACTACGGTGGTTTCACGCTGGTTGGTGATGCCGATGGCCGCAACCTGGGCGTGGCTCAGCCCGGCCTGGGCCAAGGCCTCGACCATGGTCGCGCTCTGGGTGGCGAAGATTTCCATCGGGTCGTGCTCGACCCATCCGGCCTGCGGATAGTGCTGGACGAATTCGCGCTGCGAGGTGCCGACGACATTGGCGTCGCGGTCGAAAATGATCGCCCGGGAGCTGGTGGTACCTTGGTCCAGGGCAATGATGTAGTTCTTGTTGTCGGTATCGGTCATGTCGATGGCCTTGCGCAAGTGTGCAATAAATGCGGAATGTGGTGTTTGTGCAGGCTCAGGAGGCCTGCACCTTCGATGCGGACGCTTCGGCCGACCCGTTGTTCGAGTTTGGCAAATGGCGTGCGATCAGTACCCGGTACGCGCCGGCGCCCAGGCAGGCACCTACGATCGGCGCCACGATGGGAACGATGAAATAGGGAATCGTGCGGCCACCGGTGAAGGCTATTTCACCCCAGCCGGCGATGAACGTCATCAGCTTTGGACCGAAATCCCTGGCCGGGTTCATGGCAAAGCCGGTCAGCGGGCCCATGGCACTGCCGATCACGGCGATCAGCAAGCCCACCAGCAGGGGCGCCATGGCCCCGCGCGGAAGACCGTTGTGCTCGTCGCCCAGGGCCATGATCACCGCCATCAGGATGGCGGTGATGACCATCTCGACCAAAAAGGCCTGACCGATAGACAGCGCCGCATGGGGGTAGGTGGAGAAGATGCTCGCCGTTTCGAGGCTCGCTTGCGTGCCCCTGACGATGCCGTGGGTTTGTTCGTAATCGAAGAACAGGCTGCTGTAGAGGGTATAGACCAGTGCTGCGGAACAGAACGCGCCTGCCACCTGAGCCAGAATGTAGAAGGGCAGCTTGCGTTTCTCGAAGCCGCCGAACAGGCACAGGGCGATGCTGACCGCAGGGTTCAGATGGGCACCGGACACGCCCGCCGTCAGGTAGATCGCCATGCTCACGCCGACGCCCCAGATGATGCTGATTTCCCACAGGCCGAGGCTGGCACCTGCGACCTTGAGCGCCGCGACGCAGCCTGTGCCGAAGAAGATAAGCAGTGCGGTGCCGAGAAACTCGGCAGTGCACTGGCCCGACAGGGTCGGTTGTTGCTGTGCGGTCATCGTGTATTACCCCAATTGTTTTTTTTGTCTGACGCCGTTTTCGGCGCCTGGAATCTGTCGTCGTACGATCCCCATCGCACGTCGCAGTACAGCCTTTGAGCACATTGTACTATCGTGCCTATCTTCACAAACGAAAAAATATAGACAAGAAACGCCGCTGTCAAAGGTCGAAAGCGAACGAGTTCGTTCATTGCCTGCGAACTTTTCCGCGCATTTCCGGCAAAGCCACGGTTGGCGTGGCTTGCCCGCCTGTGTCCTAATGCCGGGCATGTTTTTTATTTGTCTGGAGTCCCTGCATGACCCCCGCCCTGGACCTCTTGAAGAAACACCGCGCCGAGCATCGAGTGCATGCCTATGAACATGATCCCAAGGCAGCTTCCTATGGACTCGAAGCGGTGGAAAAGCTCGGTCTGACCGCCGCGCGGGTGTTCAAGACACTGCTGGCGGCGACCGAAAGAAGCGAGCTGCTGGTGGCAGTGGTGCCGGTGACCGGCACCCTGGATCTCAAGGCGCTCGCGCATGCGGCCGGCGTGAAGAAATGCGAGATGGCAGATCCGCAGGCTGCGCAGCGGGCCACGGGGTATCTGCTGGGCGGGATCAGCCCGCTGGGGCAGAAGAAGCGCTTGCGGACCTTCATCGACCAAACCGCCGAGGCATTGCCCAGCATGTTCGTCAGCGCCGGTCGGCGCGGGCTGGAAGTCGAGCTGGCGCCGCAGCTGCTGGCCGAGCACACCCAGGGTCGCTTCGCCGATATCGGCCGCCCTTGATGCACCAAGGAAATTATTCATCGACTCGACGAGTCGAACGCCGATAGCCAGACGGCTTGGCCGCCACCCCTTTCCGCAACAGCGAGGATTGCCATGCAACTGGATTTCCATCAGGTCGATGCGTTTACCCAACAGCCTTTTGCTGGCAACCCGGCAATGGTCTACCGCCTCGACAGCTGGCTGGCCGATGAGCTGATGCAGAAGATCGCCGCCGAGCACAACCTGGCGGAGACCGCGTTTTTGGTTCGCGAAGCGCAGGGCTGGCACATCCGCTGGTTCACCCCGCGCACCGAAGTGCCCTTGTGTGGCCATGCGACTCTGGCCAGCGCCTACGTGCTGTTTCATGTCTATGGGGAGACAGCGTCGAGCCTGTCGTTCGCCAGCCGCTCGGGCAACCTTACCGTCAGCCGTGAGGGCGACCGGCTCTGGCTGGACTTCCCGGCGATGATGCCCGAGGAGCAGTTGGGCCTGACCCTGGAGGTCGAGCGTGCCTTGGGTTGCGAAGCGGTCGACGTAATGGCGGCGGCGTCGCTGTTCGTCCTGCTGGAGTCGGAGCAGGCGGTACGCCAGTGCCGCCCGAACATGGCGGCCCTGGCACGCTTGCCCTGGCCCGGGGTGATCATTACCGCCCGGGGCGACCATCAGGACTTCGTTTCGCGCTACTTCGCACCTGCCATCGGCATCGACGAGGACGCGGTCACCGGCTCCACCCATTGCAGCCTCATCCCGTACTGGTCGAGGCGTCTGGTCAAGACCAGCCTCACTGCCTACCAGTGCTCGGCGCGGGGTGGCGAGCTGTTTTGCCGGATGGAAGGCGAACGAGTCAAGATCGGCGGCTACGCCACGTTGATCAGCAGCGGCCGGCTACTGCTCGGTGCCCAGCCCTGATTGCGCCGAAGCCAGTGTGCCGGCCTGGTCGTCGAGCAGCGCCATGAAGGCCCGCGCCGCATTCGACAGGGTCCGTTCGGTGTGCAGGATATAACCCAACTGGCGGCTCAGCTGCACACCGGGTAGCTGGAAGCGCGCCACTTGCTCGTCGAGCATGGTGCGCGGCAGCACACTCCACGCCAGGCCGATCGACACCATCATCTTGATGGTTTCCAGGTAGTTGGTGCTCATGGCGATGTTCGGGCTCAGGCCTTGCGCCTCGAACAGGCGGCTGACGATGTGGTGGGTGAAAGTATTGCCGCCCGGAAACACCGCTGGATGTTCGGCGATATCGCTCAGCTTCACCACCGCCTGCAGGGCCAGCGGATGTTCCGGGGCGGCGACGAAATCCAGCGGGTCATGCCACACCGGTACCGAGCGCACCAGGTGATGGGGCTCGGGCGCCAGGGTGATCACCGCCAGCTCCGCACGTCCGTGCAGGATCTCCTCATAGGCCACTTCCGAATCGAGAAACTGGATGTCCAGGGCGACCTTGGGGTACATCCGCGTGTAGGTGCGCAGCAGCGAGGGCAATCGGTGCAGACCGATGTGGTGGCTGGTGGCGAGGGTCAGGCGGCCCGTCACGTCGCCGCTCAGGTTGGTCAGGGCGCGGCGGGTGTCTTCCAGCACATCGAGAATCTGGTAGGCGCGTGGCAGCAGGGCCCGGCCGGCCTCGGTCAGATTGACTTCGCGGCCCAGGCGATCGAACAAACGCACGCCCAGCTGCAATTCCAACCCGGCGATGCGTTTGCTGATCGCCGGCTGGGTCAGGTGCAGCCGATCCCCGGCCCTGGAAAAACTGCCCACTTCGGCGATGGCTATAAAGGCATTGAGACTGGCCAGGTCCATGCGCGAATTCCTTTTGGTTATCCAAAGTATGAAAATTATGAATTTGAGTTATTCAAGATAACCTCATAGCATCACCCCTACAAGCCAAGCGGTTATAGGCATAGAAAAGACAGCAAGACTGATGAGGAAACGTCTGATGGCCGGCAAAACGCTCTACGACAAGCTCTGGGATTCGCATTTGGTCAAGCAGCGCGACGATGGCTCGGCGCTGATCTACATCGACCGTCACATCATCCACGAAGTGACTTCGCCCCAGGCGTTCGAAGGCTTGCGCCTGGCCGGCCGCAAACCGTGGCGCATCGACGCCAACATTGCCACGCCCGACCACAACGTGCCGACTACCCCGGAACGCAAGGGCGGCATCGGCGCGATCGCCGACCAAGTGTCGCGTCTGCAGGTGCAGACCCTTGACGACAACTGCGACGAGTACGGCATCACCGAATTCAAGATGAACGACGTACGCCAGGGTATCGTCCATGTCATCGGCCCGGAGCAGGGCGCGACCTTGCCCGGCATGACCGTGGTCTGCGGCGATTCGCACACCTCGACCCACGGTGCCTTCGGTGCCCTGGCCCATGGCATCGGTACCTCGGAGGTCGAGCACGTGCTCGCCACGCAGTGCCTGGTGGCCAAGAAAATGAAGAACATGCAGGTGTTGGTCGAAGGTGCCTTGCCGTTTGGCGTGACCGCCAAGGACATCGTGCTGGCCGTGATCGGCAAGATCGGCACCGCCGGCGGCAATGGCCATGCCATCGAGTTTGCCGGCAGCGCCATTCGCGACCTGTCGGTGGAAGGCCGCATGACAATCTGCAACATGTCGATCGAGGCCGGCGCCCGCGTGGGGCTGGTGGCTGCCGATGAAAAGACCGTCGCCTACGTCAAGGGTCGGCCGTTCGCGCCCAGCGGCGCTGATTGGGACAAGGCGGTGGAGTCGTGGAAAGGGCTGGTATCCGACGCCGATGCCCACTTCGACACCGTGGTGCGCCTGGATGCCGCGCAGATCAAGCCGCAGGTCAGCTGGGGGACCTCGCCGGAAATGGTCCTGGCCGTTGACCAGAACGTGCCGGACCCGGCGCGCGAGTCGGATCTGGTCAAGCGCGGTTCCATCGAGCGCGCGCTGAAATACATGGGCCTGACCGCCAACCAGGCGATCACTGACATTCAGCTCGACCGCGTGTTCATCGGCTCGTGCACCAATTCACGCATCGAAGACTTGCGCGCCGCCGCAGTGATCGCCAAGGGCCGCAAGGTGGCCTCGACCATCAAGCAGGCCATCGTCGTGCCAGGCTCGGGCCTGGTCAAGGCGCAGGCAGAGCGCGAAGGCCTGGACAAGATTTTCCTCGAGGCGGGCTTCGAGTGGCGTGAGCCGGGCTGCTCCATGTGCCTGGCGATGAACCCGGACCGGCTGGAGTCGGGCGAGCACTGCGCATCGACCTCCAACCGCAACTTCGAGGGCCGCCAGGGCGCCGGCGGGCGTACCCATCTGGTCAGCCCGGCCATGGCCGCCGCAGCCGCCGTCGTCGGTCGTTTCGTCGACGTTCGTGAATTGATCCAGGGGAACGCAGCATGAAAGCCTTCACTCGACACACCGGCCTGGTCGCTCCGTTGGATCGTGCCAACGTCGACACCGACCAGATCATTCCCAAGCAGTTCTTGAAGTCGATCAAGCGCACCGGCTTTGGCCCGAACCTGTTCGACGAATGGCGCTACCTGGATGTCGGTCAGCCTTACCAGGACAATTCCAAGCGTCCATTGAACAAGGATTTTGTCCTCAATCACCAGCGCTACCAAGGTGCCAGCGTGCTGCTGGCGCGGGAGAACTTCGGTTGCGGTTCCAGCCGCGAGCATGCGCCGTGGGCGTTGGATGAGTATGGCTTTCGCGCCGTGATCGCGCCGAGCTATGCAGATATCTTCTTCAACAACAGCTTCAAGAACGGCTTGCTGCCGATCATCCTCAGTGATGAGCAAGTCGATGAGCTGTTCAAGGAAGTCGAGGCCGCGCCGGGTTACCAGTTGACCGTGGACCTGGCGACCCAGAGCGTGACCAGCCCGAGCGGCAAGGTCTACAGCTTCGAGATCGACGAGTTTCGCAAGCACTGCCTGTTGAATGGGTTGGACGATATCGGCCTGACCTTGCAGGACGGTAAGGCGATTGCGACGTTCGAGGCCAAGCATCGGGCCAGCCAGCCTTGGTTGTTTCGTGATTGATTGGTGTAGGCAGGTTTGGCCTCTTCGCGGGCAGAGCCCGCTCCCACATGGGCGGCGAGTCCTCTACGCGCGAAGAGGCCCGCAAGGCCACCGAAAACCCAGGCACAAGGAAGCCCAGCCCATGACCCAGCACACCCAAGTCGTGCAGAAACAGTTCGGTGAACAGGCTTCGGCCTACCTGAGCAGCACCGTTCACGCCCAGGGCGCGGAATTTGCGCTGCTTCAGGCGGAGCTGGCGGGCCAGTCCCAGGCTCGGCTGTTGGACCTGGGGTGTGGCGCCGGCCACGTCAGTTTTCATAGCGCGCCACTGGTCAAGCAGGTGGTGGCCTATGATCTGTCGCAACAGATGCTCGACGTGGTCGCCAGCGCTGCCAGCGAGCGGGGGCTGGGCAATGTCAGCACCGAACTCGGCCCGGCCGAGCGGCTGCCGTTCGCCGACGCCGCCTTCGACTATGTGTTCAGCCGCTATTCGGCGCATCACTGGAGCGACCTCGGCCTGGCCCTGCGCGAAGTGCGCCGTGTGCTCAAACCCGGTGGCGTGGCCTGCTTCATCGACGTGATGTCGCCGGGCAGCCCGCTGCTCGATACCCATCTGCAAAGTGTCGAAGTGCTGCGCGACACCAGCCATGTGCGCGACTACAGTGCCGGCGAATGGCTGAGCCAGGTCAATGAAGCGGGCCTGCAGGTACGCGGGCACACTCGCCAGCGCCTGCGCCTTGAATACGCCTCGTGGGTCGAGCGCATGCGCACGCCCGAGGTCATGCGTGCGGCCATCCGCGCCTTGCAGCAAGCCGTGGGCGCCGAGGTGCGCGAGTATTACCAGATCGACGACAATGGCTCGTTCAGTACCGACGTGCTGGTGTTGTGGGCCCAGCGTTGAGCATTTATTCACGGCCCGCCCGAGGGCATGCCGTATTACCGGAATTAACGAGGAACGCATGAGCAAGCAGATTCTGATTCTCCCAGGCGACGGCATCGGCCCGGAAATCATGGCCGAAGCGGTCAAGGTGCTGGAACTGGCCAACGCCAAGTTCCAGCTGGGCTTCGAACTGGCCCACGACGTGATCGGCGGCGCTGCCATCGACAAGCATGGCGTGCCGCTGGCCGACGAGACCCTGGCACGTGCCCGTGCCGCCGACGCGGTGCTGCTGGGCGCGGTGGGCGGGCCGAAATGGGACAAGATCGAGCGCGATATTCGCCCGGAACGCGGTCTGCTGAAGATTCGCTCGCAGTTGGGCCTGTTCGCCAACCTGCGTCCTGCCATTCTCTACCCGCAACTGGCCGATGCTTCCAGCCTGAAGCCGGAAATCGTTGCCGGGTTGGACATCCTCATCGTCCGTGAGCTGACCGGCGGCATCTACTTCGGCGCGCCGCGTGGTGTGCGCGAACTGGAAGGCGGCGAGCGCCAGGCCTACGACACCCTGCCGTACAGCGAGAGCGAAATCCGCCGCATCGTGCGCGTCGGCTTTGACATGGCCCAGGTGCGCGGCAAGAAGCTGTGCTCGGTGGACAAGGCCAACGTATTGGCTTCCAGCCAGCTGTGGCGCGAAGTTGCCGAGGAGATCGGCAAGGATTATCCCGATGTCGAGCTGAGCCACATGTACGTCGACAACGCCTCGATGCAGTTGGTGCGCGCGCCGAAACAGTTCGACGTGATGGTCACCGACAACCTGTTCGGCGACATTCTTTCCGATGAGGCGTCGATGCTTACCGGCTCCATCGGCATGTTGCCTTCGGCCTCGCTGGACGCCCACAACAAGGGCATGTACGAGCCCTGCCACGGTTCGGCGCCGGACATCGCCGGGCAAGGCATCGCCAACCCGCTGGCGACCATTCTGTCGGTGTCGATGATGCTGCGTTACAGCTTCAACCAGCACGATGCTGCCGCTGCCATCGAGCAGGCGGTCAGCCTGGTGCTGGACCAGGGCTTGCGCACCGGCGATATCTGGTCTGAGGGCACCACACGGGTCGGTACGCAGGAAATGGGCGATGCAGTAGTCGCCGCGCTGCGGAATCTGTAATCTCTTGGGCCCGCTGCGACTTTCCATCGACAGCAGCGGCCCACTTTTCAAGAAGGTGTAGTTGCGATGAAACGTGTAGGTCTGATCGGTTGGCGCGGTATGGTCGGTTCCGTGCTTATGCAGCGGATGCTGGAAGAGCAGGACTTCGATCTGATCGAGCCGGTGTTTTTCACCACTTCCAATGTCGGCGGCCAGGGCCCGGCGGTCGGCAAGGACATTGCCCCGCTCAAGGATGCCTACAGCATTGAAGAGCTGAAGACACTCGACGTGATTCTGACCTGCCAGGGTGGCGACTACACCAGCGAGGTATTCCCCAAGCTGCGCGAGGCCGGCTGGCAGGGTTACTGGATCGACGCGGCTTCCAGCCTGCGCATGCAGGATGACGCGGTGATCGTGCTCGACCCGGTCAACCGCCGGGTGATCGACCAGCAACTGGATGCCGGCACCAAGAACTACATCGGTGGCAACTGCACCGTAAGCCTGATGCTGATGGGCCTGGGCGGGCTGTTCGAGGCCGGTCTGGTGGAGTGGATGAGTGCCATGACCTACCAGGCGGCTTCGGGCGCCGGCGCACAGAACATGCGCGAGCTGATCAGGCAGATGGGCAGCACCCATGCCTCGGTTGCCGATGACCTGGCCAACCCGGCCAGTGCCATTCTGGACATCGATCGCAAGGTCGCCGAAGCCATGCGTGGCGAGGGTTACCCGACCGAGAACTTCGGTGTGCCACTGGCTGGCAGCCTGATCCCCTACATCGACAAGGAACTGCCGAATGGGCAGAGCCGTGAAGAGTGGAAAGCCCAGGCCGAGACGAACAAGATTCTGGGACGGTTCAAGAGCCCGATCCCGGTGGATGGTATCTGTGTGCGTATCGGTGCGATGCGCTGCCACAGCCAGGCGTTGACCATCAAGTTGAACAAGGACGTGCCGATGGCGGACATCGAAGGGCTGATCAGCCAGCACAACCCATGGGTCAAGCTGGTGCAGAACAGCCGCGAAGCGAGCATGCAGGAACTCACGCCTACACAGGTTACCGGCACGCTGAACATCCCGGTCGGGCGCCTGCGCAAGTTGAACATGGGCTCGCAGTACCTGGGCGCGTTCACCGTCGGCGACCAACTGCTGTGGGGCGCCGCCGAGCCGCTGCGTCGCATGCTGCGGATCCTGCTGGAGCGCTGATTCCTCTAGCGTGACCGCATCCACCGCCGACGCGGCTTGCGCCGCTGCTACAGGGGGTTAGATCTCTGTAGCAGCGGCGCGAGCCGCGTCCGGGTCCAACGGCGTTCGTCCAGGATCACCGCATCCACCGCCGACGCGGCTTGCGCCGCTGCTACGGGGGGTTAGATCTCTGTCGCAGCGGCGCGAGCCGCGTCCGGGTCCAACGCGTTCGTCCAGGATTACCGCATCCACCGCCGACGCGGCTTGCGCCGCTGCTACGGGGGGTTGGATCTCTGTAGCAGCGGCGCGAGCCGCGTCCGGATCCAACGCGTTCGTCCAGGATTGCCGCATCCACCGCCGACGCGGCTTGCGCCGCTGCTACGGGGTTGCGGTGGGGTGGTGTGCTTATTGGGCTGGGAAGGTTTCCAGCGCATGCTGCAGGCTGGCTTTCGACAATTCGCCGAGATGGCTGCCGAGCAGCTTTCCTTCGCTGCTGTAGAACAGCGTGGTCGGCAGCGCGACCGAACCCAGCGCGCGGCCCAGTTCGCCTTGGCGGTCGAATAGCACCTGAGTCAAATCCAGCCCCGTCGTCCCGGCGAAGCTCGCCACGATCTGCGCGGTTTCGCCATGGTTCACGAACAGAAAACGCACCTCAGGGTGAAGTTTCTGCATTTCCAGCAGCACAGGCATTTCTCGTCTGCAGGGTGGGCACCAGCTTGCCCAGAGGTTGATTATCATAGGTTTGCCACCGTAGCTGCGCAGCGCTACGGGTTGGCCTGTGGCGGTGTTCAAGGTGACCTCGGGCAACTGCGAGTGCCGCGCCTGCTGATACCCGTGGCTGCCGACGCTGGCGAGCGTCCAGAACAACAGGCCGCTGGCCAGGCTCCAGCCCAGCGTGCGGCGTATTAACGGGCGCCGCCAGGCACACACCAACGCCACCAGAGCACTCACCAGCAAGCCCGGCCACAGCAGGAAACCGCCATCGCGGATGTCTGGAATCTGCCAGAGATCCTGCCGATACTGCGCCCAATAGCGCAGCACGAAAGCCCCGCGCGCGACCACCAGGCACAGCAGGAACAGGCGAAATATCAGCGCTTCTGGATTGCTGCCAAACCCCTTGCGCGCCAGCTGCCAGCCCACGAGGCTGGCCAAGCCCAGCGCCAGCAATATCAGCAGGTGATGCAGGGAAAGGGCGAAAGGCCCTACGGCAAGGCTCAACATGACAACAGATCCTGATGAAGTGATCCGACAAGTATGGCTGCATCAAGGTTAACCGATGGTTAACCAGCTCCAGACCATTGTCACTGTGTGCACTCGATATCTCCCTGTAGGAGCGGTCCGTGGCCGCGAAAGGGCGGCACGGTATATCAGACAGACCGCAGCGCCAGCTTCGCGGCCGATGGCCGCTCCTACAGGGGGCGCTGTTCAGCGCATTGTAGGAGCGGTCCGTGGCCGCGAAGGGCCAGTGCAGTTCGCACAGATGCACCGCGGTGCGTTTTTCGCGGCCAATGACCGCTCCTACCCTGTATCAGGGGCATAATGTTGTGTTAATCACGGCCCGTCACTGTGCGGCCTTTATTCTTCGAGCGCTGTCATGCACGTATTGCTTTGCGAAGACGACGACCTGATCGCCAGCGGCATCGTCGCCGGGCTCAATGCCCAGGGGCTGAACGTCGACCGGGTGGCCACCGCCTCGGCCGCGCAGGCCATGCTGCAGGCAGCCAGCTTCGATGTGCTGGTGCTGGATCTGGGTCTGCCCGACGAAGACGGTATCAAACTGCTCCACCGCCTGCGCCAGCGTGGGGTGGCTCTGCCGGTGCTGGTATTGACCGCCCGCGACAGCGTCAGCGACCGGGTCGCCGGGTTGCAGGCAGGCGCCGACGACTACCTGCTCAAACCCTTCGACCTGCGCGAACTGTGCGCGCGGCTGCACACCCTGCAGCGCCGCGTGGCTGGCCGCACCTTGAACATGATCGAACATGGCCCGCTGCAGCATGATCCCAGCACCCGGCAGACCTGGCTGGCCGGCCAGGCCATTGACCTGTCCCGCCGCGAACAGGCGCTGTTGTACGCCCTGCTGCAGAACCGCGGCCGCGTCCTCTCCGGCGAACAGCTCAAGGACAGCGTCTACGGCTTCAGTGACGAAGTGGAAAGCAATGCATTGAACGTGCACATTCACCACCTGCGCCGAAAGCTGGGTAACGGCATCGTCGAAACCGTCCGCGGGCTGGGCTACCGCCTGGGCCCGGCCCACACCGAACCAAAAGAGGCCCCATGAGCCTGCGTCTGCGTTTGAGCCTGATCCTCGGCGCGGCCTTCGTGGTCATCTGGGCACTCGCCGCCACCTGGATGTTCCGCGATCTGCGCAGCCAGATGATGTTCTCTCTGGACCAGCGTCTGGTGGCCTCGGCACGCATGGTCGCCGGCATGGTAGACCGTTTGCCGCAACCGCTTGCGGCACAGGGCGAAGGCACCCGCTTCAGTGCCGACCAATGGAGCATTCCTGATGGCATCGCCTGCCAGATCAGCTCGTTGCGCGGCGAAATCCTTGCCCGCAGCCACAGCAATGCCGACCAGGTGCTGGACGATCAGCGCACCGGTTTTCACGATCAGGCCATCGATGGCGAGCACTGGCGCAGTTTTACCCTGGCCCGTGACGATGTGCGAATCACCACCGCCGACCGCGAACTGGAACGCGAAGCCTTGAACCGTTCGGTCATGCTGGCTGCCTCCGCGCCGGTGCTCATGGCCCTGCTCGGCAGCATCGCGATGCTCTGGCTGGGTATCGGCAAGGGCCTGGCGCCTCTCAACCGGATGTGCGAGGCGCTGCGCAAGCGCGATGTCGATGCCCTCGACCCGCTGGTGCTGAAGTCGCTGCCCAGCGAACTGCAGCCGTTGCTGGACACCCAGAACCAGCTGTTTCTGCGCATCGGACGCACCCTCGAGCGCGAGCGACAACTGACAGGCGATGCGGCGCATGAGTTGCGCAGCCCGCTGACCGCGATCAAGACCCACTTGCAGGTGGCCCGCATGACCACCGGCCTTGCCCATGAGCAGGCTCTGGCGCACGCCGAGGAAGGCGCCGACCGGCTGCAGCGCACGCTCGAGCAGTTGCTGCTGCTGGCGCGAGTCGAGGGCAGTCTGTCGTTCGATGATGGGGCACCGTGCAGTGCCGAACACGTGGCGCGCCTGGCCATCGGCGATGCCAGTCAGACGGATCGTTGGCGGGTCGAGTTGCACATGCCGCCGCAGTTGCCGTCGATTGCGTTGGGCATGCCGTCGACCCTCGCGGTACAGGCGCTGCGCAACTTGATCGACAATGCCCTGCGGCACAGCCCCGACCGGGCGCCGGTCTGGCTGACACTGGCCACCGAGCCTGGCTGGGTCTGCTTCACGGTGCGCGACTTCGGCCCTGGCATCGGTGCCGAAGATTTGCAACACCTTACCCAGCGTTTCTGGCGCAGCCGCGCCAGTGCCGGTTGCGGGCTGGGCCTGGCGATCGTTCAGGCCATCGCCCAACGTTGCGGGTGTAGCCTGGACTTCGACAGTGGCGAAGACGGCCTGCGCGCCAGTTTCAGGATTCCGGTCCGGCCGGTGTGAGCGGCAGTGGCTCAGCGCGCCGAGAGCGCGCTGGCCAGTTGCTGCGGGTCATTGAAGGTCTTGATGTCAACCACTACGCCATCCTTGAGTTCCAGCCACTGCACGGTTTCCCGATCACCGTTGTAGCGCGGCGCCACCCGGCCCTCTTCGTCCAGCAGGATGCGGTAGTTGAGTTTCTTCATGCCCGGGATGGCGATCCACTTGGCCACCGAAGGCATGTGCTCGATATCCGCGATGTAGGCCGCATGCCGTGATTCGAGAAATTCCTTGGGCCGCTTCTCCATTGCAGTCCCCATCAACTGGGCGGCGTCCATGCTGCGTGCGACGATGATCAACTGGGTCTGGTCGCTGAGCGAGTAGGGTTGTTCGAATTGGTCGAGCAGGGTCCACGGACCCAGGCGTTCACCGATCTCCGTGGCCTGGGCAGTAAGAGACAGCAAGCTGAGAAGTAATGCGCAGCAGTATTTCATTGCGGCAAGGTCCTGGGACAGTGGGGTTTACATTAGAGCGGATCGGCCACGTGGGTACAAAGGTTTAGCGGCACCATGGGTGACTTTTTCCGTGCTGATCGATCGAGCAAGGTGTTGCCTGTTCGCCGCGCCGTGGCACAATTGCGCATGTCCAGACCCCAATGCCCGCGCTGCCACCGCCCCCTGGCCCACTGCCTGTGCGCCCTGATCCCGAACCTGCCCAGCCATACGCGGGTGCTGATCCTGCAGCACCCCAGCGAGGTCGATCACGCCCTCAACACCGCGCGCCTGGCTGCGTTGGGCCTGCAGCAGTGCGAAATCAAAGTCGGCGAAATCTTCGAAGACCTGCCCCAGTGGCTGGCCCAGCCGGGATATCAGCCCTGCCTGCTGTTTCCCGGGGAACACAGCGAAGCATTGAGCGCCTACGAGCCCGCCGCCCAGCGCAGGCTGCTGGTGGTACCGGATGGTACCTGGCGCAAGGCACGCAAACTGCTGCACCTCAATCCGTTACTGGCCGCCTTGCCCGGGGTTCAGTTGGCAACCGCCGAGCCTTCGCGCTATCGCTTGCGCAAGGCACCCGGCCCCGGCGCATTATCGACCCTCGAAGCCATCACCCAGGCGCTGGAAGTGCTCGAATCACCGGCATCCTTTCAGGCTTTGCTCAAGCCCTTCGACGCGCTCATCGAAGGTCAGATCGCTGCCATGGGCGAAGAGGTCTATCGGCGCAACCATCAGCGCCATTGATGGATCGGCCAGCCGGCCTTTTCGGCATGCTCGCGCAGCACCGGGTCGGGGTTGACCGCATGAGGCGCCGGTACTTCCAGCAGCAGCGGCAGGTCGTTGCGTGAGTCCGAATAGAAGCTTGCGCCTTGCAGGGTTTCACCCTCGTCGTGCATCCATTCGCGCAGGCGCTTGATCTTGCCCTCGCGGTAGGTCAGTACGCCCACCGTATTGCCACTGTAGGTGCCGTGCTTGAGCTCGAGCTCGATGGCCAGCACATCGTCGACGCCCAGGCGCGCCGCGATGGGCCCGACCAGGTGAATGCCCGAGGCGGAAATGATCAGGATGCGGTCACCGGCCGCGCGGTGGGCGGCGATGGTGCGGGTGGCGTCGCTGAAAATGATCGGCTCGATGAAATCTTCCACCCACGGCTCGACCAGGTGTTCGACCTCTTCCGGCGTGCGCCCGAGCATGGGCTCCAGGCTGAACGCCATGTAGTCTTCCATGGCCAGCCGACCCTCGTTGTAGGCCTGCATCAGCTCGTGGTCGCGGCGCATGAAGGACTCGGGATCGACCCAGCCGAGGCGACCCATCTGTTCGCTCCAGAGCGAAGCACAGTCGCCGTGGATCAGGGTTTCGTCGAGATCGAAAATCGCTAGAGCCATGTGGAACCTCCCGTGGAAAGACGCTCAGGCTACCTCACAAAGTGCGTCTGGCCCAATCGTCAGGGACACCCTTTGGCCGTCGGGCAGCAGGTCGGCGGCGGTACGGTTGAGCACGTCCACCAGCAACTGCACGCCGTGGGCCTGCACCCGGTAGCGGATTACGTTGCCCAGCAGGCTATGGCTGCGGATCTCGCCGTCCAGGGCACCGTCAATCCCCAGTTCGATGGCTTCCGGGCGAATCGCCACGCGGGTGTGGATCGGCCGCTGCAGCAGGGCGCTGGCTTGGGCGGCATCGAGCAGGTTGTAATTGCCGATGAAACCGGCAGCGAACGCATCGACCGGCGCCGTGTACAGACTTTGCGCATCGCCGCTCTGGACGATGCGGCCCTTGTTCATCAGGAAGATGCGGTCGCTCATGGTCAACGCCTCTTCCTGGTCGTGGGTGACGAAAATCGTGGTCAGACCCAGTTCCCGCTGGATCTGCCGGATCTGCTCGCGCAGGTGCTTGCGGATACGTGCATCCAGGGCCGACAGGGGCTCGTCGAGCAGCAACAGGCGCGGGCGGGTGACCAGCGAGCGGGCCAGGGCGACCCGTTGGCACTGGCCGCCGGACAACTGATGGGGATAGCGCCCGGCAAACTCACCCAGCTCCACCAGCGCCAGGACCTCGGCCACGCGGCGTGAGCTTTCGGCGCCCTTGACCTTTTGCATGCGCAAGCCGAAGGCGACGTTCTGTTCCACGTTCATGTTGGGAAACAAGGCATAGCTCTGGAAGACCATGCCGATATCGCGCTTCTGCGGGCCAAGCGGAGCAAGGTTTTGGCCATCGAGCAGGATTGTGCCGGCATTGATCGGGGTCAGCCCGGCAATGGCGCGCAACAGGGTCGACTTGCCGCAGCCGGAGGGCCCGAGCAGGGTGATGAATTCGCCTCGCTCGACGGTGAAGCTGATATCGCTGAATACCTCGGTAGTGCCGTAGCGCTTATCCAGTCTTTCGACGCTGACGAAGCTCATATCAGTCTTTGTCCTTGTTCAAGCGATTGGCACCCCAGGTGAGCAGCAACACGAAAAGAAAATAGGAGATCACCAGCGCACTGTTGAAGTGGCCGCTGCTGTTGCGCATGTTGTTCAGGTAGACCTGCAGGGTTTCGTAGCGGGTGCCCACCAGCAGGTTGGCGAACACGAACTCGCCGAACAGGAACGAGAACGAGAGCAGCAGGGCGATCATCAGGCCTTTGCGCAGGTTGGGCAGCACCACCAGAACAGCCGCCTGGAACGTGCTGGCGCCCAACAGCTGCGCTGCGTCCATCAGGTCGCGCAGGTTGATCGCCTGCAGGTTGTTGGTGATGGCGCGGTACATGAACGGCAGGGCCACGGTGAAATAGCAGCCGATCAGGATCCAGGGTGTGCCGACCATGGCCAGCGGTCCCGAGCCGTACAGGTTCAACAGGCCTACCGAAGACACCACCGGGGGCACGGCAAAGGGCAGCAGGATGAGAATGTTCATCAGCGCATCCAGCCGCGGAAAGTGGTAGTGCACCACGAACAGCAGCGGCAGGATCACCAGCACCGACAGCACCAGCGCACCGACGCAGACCACCAGCGACTGGCCAAAGGCCTGGAGGAATCGCGGGTCGCCCCACAGCTGCAGGTACCACTTGAAGGTCAGCCCGCTGGGCAGGATCGATGCCGACCAGCTGGTGGCGACCGAGTACAGCAGGGTACCGGCCAACGGCAGCAGCAGAATCAGGAACAGCAGCCAGACCACGGCCCGGTGGTAGAGGCCGGGTGCGTCGAGTTCAGCGCGCGACATGGTAGCTCCTGCGCAACAGCCATTGATGGACAAGGGTGACCAGGGTCATCAGCCCCACCAGAATCATGGCCAGGGCGCTGGCCAGGTTGGGGTCCAGACTGATGTCGCCGGCCACCATGGCGGCGATGCGGATCGGCAGCACGTTGAAATTGCCGGTGGTCAGCGCGTACACCGTGGCGTAGGCACCCAGGGCATTGGCCAGCAGGATGACGAAGGTGCCCAGCAGCGCAGGGGTCAGCACCGGCAGGCCGATGTGGCGCCAGTAGGCCCAGCCGTTGGCCCCGAGCAGGGCAGCGGACTCGCGCCAGTCTTCGCGCAACGCGTCGAAAGCGGGGTAGAGCAGCAGTACGCCCAGCGGGATCTGGAAATAGGTGTAGGTGATGATCAGGCCAGTCTTGGAGTACAGGTTGAAATCGTCGATCAGGCCGCTTTGCTTGAGCATCATGGTAATCGCGCCATTGAAACCCAGCAGGATGATGAAGGCGAACGCCAGCGGTACGCCGGAAAAGTTGCTGGTCATGTTGGCGAAGGCGCTGACGAAATCCCGTAGCCGTGAGTCGACCCGTCGCAGTGAACTGGCGCCGATGACGGCGATGACGATGCCGAACAGGCTCGACCAGAAACTGATTTCCAGGCTGAACTGGATGGCCTGGCGATAGAACCGCGAGCCGAAGGCCTTGCTGAAGTTGTCCAGGCTCCAACCGGCGTCGGTCTGCACGCTGTGGATCGCCACCCAGGCCAGTGGAGCGATCTGGAAGACGAAAAAGAACAGGGCGAAGGGCACCAGCAGTAGCAGGGCCAGGGTTCTGCCGCGGGTGGGGGTGGTCACTGTTGCATGGCTCCGGGGTGTCAGGGATGTCGGCGTTGGCGGCTTCGCGGCCGCTGACCGCTCCTACAGATGTTGCGGGGTATCGGAGGTGATCGGTGTTGGCCTCTTCGCGGGCAGAGCCCCGCTCCCACAGGGATCGACGCTCCTGCTCATGTGGGAGCGGGCTCTGCCCGCGAAGAGGCCCTACCTGATGCACCGCGATCACTGCATTTCGAAGATCACCTGTTCCTGCCACTGCTGTGGCAGGGCCTTGGAGCTTGCTTCCCAGACGTCCGGATTCTTGATTGGCGTGACATGGCGATACTGCTCGGCTGGCAGCAGCTTGGCCGCGACATCATCCGGCAGCTTGATGTGGTCCGCACGGATCGGTCGGGCGTAGCCGCGTGCCAGGTTGATCTGCCCGGCATCGCTGAGGATGTACTCGCGGGCCAGCTTCGCGGCATTCGGGTGCTTGGCGTACTTGTTGATGATGGTGGTGTAGCCGGAAATCACCGACCCGTCCGAAGGGATCAGCACATCGAAGCGTTTCGGATCGATCTGGTCGCGATAGCTCAGGCCATTGAAGTCCCAGACCACACCCACTTCGATCTCGCCTTTTTCCAGGGTCTGGATGGTCGGGTTGGCCAGGGACAGGCGTTTCTGCTTGGCCAGTTCGGTGAACAGTTGCAGGCCCGGCGCCAGGTTGCTTTCATCGCCCTTGAAGGCGATCGCTGCCGCCAGCACGCCGTTGGCTGCCTGGGCTGCGGTGCTGACATCCCCAATGGCCACCTTGTACTTGCCGTTCTTCAGGTCCGCCCAGCTCTTTGGGGCATCTTCGGGTTTGACCAGCTGCTTGTTGACGATGAAAGCGATGGTGCCGGTGTAGGCCAGCATCCAGTGGCCATCGGCATCCTTGGCCCAATCGGGGATCTGCGCCCAGGTGGACGGCTTGTAGGCCTGGGTCACGCCCTGTTTGGTGGCGATGGGGCCGAACGCTGCACCGACATCGCCGATATCGGCACTGGCGTTGTCTTTCTCGGCGGCGAACTTGGCCACTTCTTGCGCCGAGCTCATGTCGGTGTCCATGTGCTTGAGGCCGTACTTGTTGGCCAGGTCGTCCCAGGTGCCCTTCCAGTTGGCCCAGGCGTCGGGCATGCCGACGCTGTTGACCATGCCTTCGGTCTTGGCCGCGGCTTCAAGGGTTTGCAGATCGGTATCTGCGGCCGAAGCCAGATTGCACAACGCGATGCTCGAACCTAACAGTGTGGCCAGGAAAAGCTTTTTCATCCGGTGCTCCTATGGGCGCCTATCGAAACGAGGGGACTGTCGACGACTGGATTGATCTGGATTCAGCAATACCCGAGCCAACGTAGGTGACGCTCATGACATTTTGACGTCGAGCACGTCGGCCACAGGCATGCCCAGGGCAGTCGTGCCCTTGGAGGCTAAGCGTAGACGAGATTTGCCGCTTCGATCGGTGCTCAGGAAAGGCAGTTGCAAGCGGACATGTACACAAGGGTATGCACGGACACGCTGTCGCGGGACAGCAGCAGAGCAGGACCGCGAGCCGGGCCCTGCAACCAAACGGATGCATCAGTGCATCAGTGGTTCACGGTAAAGGCGAGCATCGCCGAGAGCTGGCACATCGGTCGACCGCTTTCGGCATGCCACTGATTGAATGCCGCCTGGACCGCCGCCTGATCGCGTTTGGAACTGGGCACCTTGTCGACGATCTCCTGGGCGCTCAGCGCCGCTACCACGTCCCAACTGGGAATGAAGGTGTCCTTGCCCACCATGCGCAGGAAGCGTGGCGCCGACAACCCGCCCATCTGATTGCCATGCTTGGCGATGTACTGCCACAGCCCGGTGATGTCCTCTACCGGCCAATCGGCGATGAAGTCACCGAAACTGCCGTGTTCCATGGCCACGTCGAGAATCATCTGGGCGTTGCGCGGCACGCTCTTGAGTTTGCCGAAATGGCGGATGATGCGCGTGTCCTGCATCAGCCGTTCCAGGCGCTCGGCGCCCATCAGCACGATTTTCTCCGGATCGAAGCCGAAGAACACCTCTTCGAAGGCAGGCCATTTCGAGTCGACCAGGCTGTGCTTCAAGCCTGCGCGGAAGACCCTCAGGGCCATGGTGGACAGGTAGCGGTCGGCGCTGATCTTGCGCAGCTGCGCCGCAGACTTGGCCGTCGGCAAACGCGCTTCCAGCGCCTTCTGCGAGCCGAAGCGATTCAGGCAGTACTCGTTCAGCCACTTGTAGTCATGCATGGAACCGGTGTCCTCAACTGCTGGATGAATGCACGGGCAGGTCGCCTTCGCGCAGCCAGACCTCGTCGATGCGGTGGTCCGGTGCCTTGTGCAGAATCATCTGCGCCCGATCGCGGGTCACCAGGATGTTTTCCGTGAGGTTCTTCAGGTTGACCTCTTCCCACAAATAGTCGGCGCGCGCCTGTGCAGCGTCGCCCGATAGAGTGGTCAGGCTCATGAAGCGTTCCATGTACCAGTGACGAATGTCCGCAGTAGGCGCATCCAGGTAGATGGAAAAGTCGTGGGCGTGGTCCAGCTGCAGGATGTTCAGGCCTTCCAGAATGAGAATGTCGGGCTGGTCGATCAGGTGGAAGTGGGTGTCGATGTCCTTGAGCGCCTGTGAATAGACCGGCACCTGCAAACCGCGCACACCTTGCCTGAGGTCATGCAGAAACGCCTTCAGGTCGTCGGTGCGATAGCTTTCCGGGAAGCCCTTGCGGGGCATCAACTGGCGTTGTTCCAGAATCCGGTTGGGATACAGAAAACCATCGGTGCTGACCACCTCGACCCGCGGTGCTTGCGGCCAGCGCTCGAACCGCTCCTTGAGCAGCGTGGACAGGGTGCTCTTGCCCACGGCGACGCTGCCGGCGATGGCCACCACGAAGGTGTGCCGATGGCCCAGATAGTGCTGGTGGATGTGTTCACTGATCCAGGCCAGCGGCGACTCGTCGCCGAGGGCCGTGGCGGGGTACTTGGTGTAGGTGTGGATACTCAAGCGTGACCCGCCATCGTGCGATTCAACCTGCGATTCAACCCGAGATTCAACTTAGCCACGCGGTGTGCTCAACAGTTGTGCGGTCTGGCCCAGACGCTTGCCCAGCGCCCGGCAAAGGGTCTTTTCGTGCTCGTCGAGCAGGCGCTTGCCGTCGGCGCCGGCGTGGTGGCTGGCGCCATACGGGGTGCCGCCGCCCTGGGTTTCCACCAGTGCCGACTCGCTATAGGGCAGCCCGGTGACGAGCATGCCGTGGTGCAGCAAGGGCAGCAGCATGGACAGCAGGGTGGTTTCCTGGCCGCCGTGCAGGCTGGCAGTGGAGGTGAACACGCCGGCCGGCTTGCCGACCAGGTCGCCACTGAGCCACAGGCTGCTGGTACCGTCGAGGAAGTACTTGAGCGGCGCGGCCATGTTGCCGAAGCGCGTGGGGCTGCCGAGTGCCAGACCGGCGCAGTTCTTCAGGTCGTCGAGGCTGGCGTATACCGCGCCTTGCTCGGGAATTGACGGTGCGACGGCCTCGCACTCGGTGGAGATCGCCGGCACGCAGCGCAGACGTGCCTCAAGACCGCTGGCCTCGACGCCGCGGGCGATCTGTCGGGCCATCTCGGCGGTCGCGCCGTGGCGGCTGTAATAGAGCACCAGGATGTAAGGTGTGTTCACGCAAGAATCTCCAGGACGTTTTCCGGTGGCCGGCCAATCACCGCGCGCTCACCGTTGACCAGAATCGGACGCTCGATGAGTTTCGGGTGGCTGGCCATGGCTTGCACCAGTTGTTCTTCGCCCAGCGTCGCGTCGGCCAGGTCCAGGGTCTTGTATTCCTCTTCGCCGGTGCGCAGCAAGGCTCGGGCGCTGACGCCCAGCTTGCCCAGCAGGGCGTGCAAGGTGGCCGCATCGGGAGGCGTTTCCAGATAGAGCACCACGACGGGCGCAAGCCCGCGGGCGTGCAGCAGCTCCAGCGCCGCGCGTGATTTGGAGCAGCGCGGATTGTGGTAAAGGGTCAGTTGGGTCATGGGAAAAGTCGCCTCCGGCATCCAGTGGCGGGTATTCTAACCACGTGGCGGTATTCGGTCGCCTTTTTCGCATGGCCTCAGGAATAAGGAAGGATAGACCCATGAACTGGCGTATCAAGACCCACATCGCGCCGCTGGCTGGCCTGTTGCTGGGCGCCCTGCTGCTGAGCGGTTGCGGCGGCGACTACGGGCCCGATCAGCATGGCACGCAGGTCGGCGCCAAGACGCTGGACAAGCAGTGGCTGGTGATCAACTACTGGGCCGTATGGTGCGGGCCGTGCCGCCGCGAGATCCCCGAACTCAATGCGCTGTCGCAGAGCCTGGAAGGGCAGGGCGTGCGCGTGCTCGGGGTGAATTTCGACAACCTGCAGGGCGCCGAATTGAGCGCCGCCGCGAAGACCCTGGGAATCGACTTCACGGTGCTGGCCCAGGATCCAGCACCGCGCTTCGAGCTGCCCCGCAGCCAGGCCTTGCCGGTCACCTATATCATCGACGCCCAAGGCAAGGTGCGCGACCAGTTGCTCGGTGAGCAGACCGCCGCCGGCATCAAGGCGCGCCTGACAGCCCTGCAGCGCGGCGAAAGCTGAGAAGCCGCAGGTAGGGGGTTTGCCTGATGTTGCACTCCGGCTCTAAGGGGCTGGCTGACTCATACGCGGCTTCGCACAGCTGATGGATGCTGCCTGCGTGCGTTGAGCCCAGGCATGCGGGTGCTAGTATTCACAGATGCCGCCGCGAGGGGGAAATCGATCACGAAGATCGAGTCCGTCCATGGATGTAATGACCGGATTAAGGATGATTATTTTGAAGGATCGAAGCATAGAAGTTACTTATGAGAAAATGTATGCCTATGAAGAGGAGATAAAGAACAGTATTTCCATCAAGACCCAATTGATATTCACTGCCATCTTCGCGCTCTTGTCCGTATCTGCGTATTTGGCTAGATTTCTGGACTTCACTGAACGTCATGGTATTGCTTATGTGATCGCTTCTTTGATTCTATTGGTGATTGTCATTATTTCGGTTTCTGTTTATTTCAACTGCAGGGCATTCAGTGGGTCTGAGTTCAATCGAATGCCATATGCCGCTGAGGTAAAGAAATACCATGACGACCAACTAAACTATAACAGTGAGGTCAAGAAATATAATTTCCAGGTCAGCCATGCCGAACAACTTGATCTCGTAGACCCCATACATGAAACCGAGTCTTATATTTCCCAAACCTACGTGCGGTGCGCAACTCATAACGCATTGGTCAACGAGCAACGTTCAAGATGGGTCTTCAAATCGGTTGCAGCCTTCCTGATCGCGTGCATACCTCTCGTGTTGGCAAGCGTCCTGTTCGTTGTCTTTGATATGGATACATCGTCTCCGAGAAAAAACCTGTCTATCAGGGACAGCTATGTAGGAGATGAGATCTCGTCGTTAAAGAATCAGCTCCTTGCTGGTCCTGGACGTAATCAGATAGCAGATTTGGAAAAAAGGACTATAATTCTGGAAAATGCTTTGCTTGCAATGAGGTCGAGAACATTGAGTGACTCTGAAAAAGCCACTGCTGAACAGCAGTCAAAGCCTCCAGCTCCAGTCAAACCTGCAGCCCCCCCTCGTCGAATGACATTGGATGAGGCGCCACCAGGAGAAAGAAAATGAAACCCGACAACGAGAAATCCAAGCCGAATGGCTATATCAAGCCGATTCCGCCGAAGAAACCTTCTGTCCCGGTAGTAAGGCGCGTGGTCAATGAAAAGGTGATCAACAGAAGCGAAATTGCTTTAGGTGGCTGAAGCGCTGATCAATGATCATTGATTGGCCGCAGACTCACTGCACCAGATAGATGATGCCTGGGTGCGCTCATGATCAACTGTAAGGCTTGGCGCCTTTTTTTACGTTGTCCATCTTGCTGAGTCGCTGAGCACCCACGGTGCATAGCGCGCCTCAACGGTGCGCCGCACCTGAAAATTCCTGACCCACTCAACCGCGCTGACCCTCGTTTAACGTGATCCGCTCGATCCGATGGGGTTGGCGCATGTATTGCAAGCACCCTCGCACACAATGCAATCGATGCCGATTGCCCCCACACGACAACGGTGCCGTGCTGCCCGCTCTGATGAGCGAAGGCAGCCGGCGCCGTTTTTGTTTTGTAGCCAGCAGCGAGGAACGCCGATGACCCGCACTTCTGTCCGTAGCGTGTGCCCGTACTGCGGGGTGGGCTGCGGTATCGTCATGACCGTCGAGAACGATCGGGTGGTCAAGGTCAGCGGTGACAAGCAGCATCCGGCCAACGCCGGGCGCCTGTGCACCAAGGGCAGCAGCTGTGCCCAGCCGCTGACTGATCCGGGCCGGATGCAGCATGCCTACGTGCGCCACGGGCGCGACCACGAGCCGGTGCAATCGAGCATGGACGCGGCCATTGCGGACGCCGGTGGCCGTTTGCGGCAGATCCTCGATGAACATGGCCCGGATGCAGTGGCTTTCTATGTTTCCGGGCAGATGTCGCTGGAAGCCCAGTACCTGGTCAACAAGCTTGCCAAGGGCTACGTTCGCACTCGGCACATCGAGTCCAACTCGCGGCTGTGCATGGCCAGTGCGGGGAGCGGCTACAAGCTGTCGTTGGGTGCCGATGGCCCGCCCGGTTCCTATGATGATTTCGATCACGCCGACGTGTTCCTGGTGATCGGCGCGAACATGGCCGACTGTCATCCAATTCTGTTCCTGCGCCTGCTGGACCGGCTCAAGGCGGGCGCCAGGCTGATCGTCGTCGACCCGCGACGTACTGCCACTGCCGACAAGGCCGACCTCTTTCTGCAGATCGAGCCGGGCACCGATCTGGCCTTGCTCAACGGCTTGCTGCACCTGTTGCATGCCGATGGCGCTACCGACCCTGCGTTCATCGCGGCACACACCGAAGGCTGGGAGGAATTGCCAGCGTTTCTGGCCGACTACACGCCGGCGCGGGTCGCCGAGATCACCGGCCTCGATGAAGGAGCGATCCGTCAGGCCGCGCAGTGGATCGGCGGCGCGGCGAACTGGATGAGTTGCTGGACCATGGGGCTGAACCAGAGTATCCAGGGCACCTGGAACACCAATGCGCTGTGCAACCTGCACTTGGCCACGGGCGCCATCTGCCGTCCGGGCAGTGGGCCGTTTTCCCTGACCGGCCAGCCCAATGCCATGGGCGGACGCGAAATGGGCTACATGGGGCCTGGTCTGCCCGGCCAGCGCTCATTGCTGGTGGACGCGGACCGGGCCCATGTCGAGCGGCTCTGGAACATCCCTTCCGGCAGCCTGCGCAAGGAAGGCAACGCCGGTACCATCGACCTGTTCCGGCGAATGGGCGAGGGCGCGATCAAGGCCTGCTGGATCATCTGCACCAACCCGGTGGCCAGTGTCGCCAACCGCCGGCAAGTGATCGAGGGCTTGCAGGCCGCCGAACTGGTGATCACCCAGGATGCGTTTCTCGATACCGAAACCAACCGCTACGCCGACGTCCTGCTGCCGGCTGCGCTGTGGGCCGAAGCGCAAGGAGTGATGATCAACTCCGAGCGCAACATGACCTTGATGCCCAAGGCCGTGAACGCACCGGGACAGGCCTTGGCCGACTGGCAGATCATCGCCCGGGTGGCCTGCGCCATGGGCTTCGCCGAAGGCTTCGACTACGCCAGCGCCGAGCAGGTCTATGAAGAGCTGCAACGGTTCGACAATCCGCAGAGCGGCTATGACATCCGTGGCGCAGGCTATGCGCAACTGCGCCAGCAGCCACGGCAATGGCCCGCTGCCCCTGGCCAAGACGATCCGCGCAGCCCGATTCGCTACCTGACCGACGCCGGGCCGCGTTTTCCGACCGCCAGCGGCCGCGGACGTTTCTTCGCCCGTCCGCATCTGCCGCCCGCCGACCTGCCCGACGGCCAGTTCGCGATGGTGCTCAATACCGGCCGTCTGCAGCACCAGTGGCATACCCTGACCAAGACCGGCAAGGTCGCTACGCTGAACAAGCTCGACCCTGGCCCGTTCATTGAAATCCACCCCGACGATGCCGAGCGCCTGAGCATCGGCGAGGCCGATCAAGTGCAGGTCCGCTCGCGGCGCGGCCAGGCGGTATTGCCGGCACGCATCAGCGACCGAGTGCGGCCAGGCAATTGCTTCGCGCCGTTTCACTGGAGCGATGTCTACGGCAGCGACCTGGCCATCAATGCGTTGACCAGCGACGCCAGCGATCCGCTGTCGCAACAGCCCGCGTTCAAATTCGCGGCCGTGGCCCTGCAACGGGTCGGCTCGCCGAAGATCACCCTGCACGACCTCGATCCAGCGCTGGCCGAGGCTGTTGCGCCGCTTGCCGGGCAAGGGGGGACCCTGGTGCTCTGGGCCTCGCAGACCGGCAACGCGCAGGCCATCGCCGAGCGCTGCGCGCAGACCTTGCGCGAACGCGGTGCCCTGGTACTGCTGCGCGGCATGGACGCGATCACCCCCGCCGACCTGTTGGCCGAGCGCGACGTATTGCTGGTGACCAGTACCTTCGGCGACGGCGACGCACCGGACAACGCCGTGGGCCTGTGGGCGCAGCTGCAGGCCGAGCGGATCGAGCGCTGCTCGGGCCTGCGCTACGCTGTGCTGGCTCTGGGCGATTCAAGTTATGGACAGTTCTGTGGCTTCGCCCGCAAGCTGGACGAACGCCTGCACCAACTGGGCGGGCAGCGCCTGCTTGCCCGTGTCGAGTGCGAACCCGACGATCAGGAACTCGCCGAGCAGTGGACGCAGGACGTCGGCCTTTTGCTTGCTGGCGCAGCAACGGGCAGCACGCCTGCGTTGGCGACCCAGGACCCGCCGCTGTACACCCGCAAGCGGCCATGGCTCGCGCGGGTCCTGCACAATCAAGTGCTCAATGCGGCAGGTACCGAGAAGGAAGTTCGCCATGTGGTGTTCGACCTCAAGGACAGCGGGCTGGTGTACGAGGCCGGCGATGCGCTTGGGGTGTGGCCGAGCAACTGCATGAGCCTGGTCGAGGAACTGCTGGCGTGCCTGGGCCTGGACAGCAGCGAGCGGGTGATGCTCAAGGGGCAGGGTGAACAGCCGCTGGCGGTGGCGTTGCACAAGCATCTGGACATTACCCGCATCACCCCGCAGTGGCTGGCGTTCATTGGCCAGCGCTGCGCCGACCCGCTGCTGGCCACGCTGCTCACGCCCGACCGCGCCGGTGAGCTCCAGCAATGGCTGTGGGGTCGGCAACTGATCGACCTGCTCGACGCCTTTCCCGTCACACTCACCACGCAGGAACTGCTTGGCCTGCTCAAGCCGCTGCAGCCGCGGCTGTATTCCATCAGCTCGAGTGCCCGCACCGACCCGCAGCAGGTGCACATCACCCTCTCGACGGTGCGCTATCACTGCAACGAGCGTGTGCGCAGCGGGGTGTGTTCGGGCTTTCTGGCGGATCGCTCGGCGGCGGCGCTGGTACCGATCTTCGTGCACAAGGCCACCGGGTTTCGCGTGCCCAGCCAACCCGAGACACCGATGATCATGGTCGGACCGGGTACCGGCATAGCGCCGTTTCGCGCCTTCCTCCACGAGCGGCAGGCGCTCGGCCACAGCGGACGCAATTGGCTGCTGTTCGGCGAGCAGCGCGAGCTCAGCGACTTCTACTACCGCGACGAGCTGCACGCCTGGTTGCGCAGCGGCCATCTGCATCGGCTCGATACAGCGTTCTCCAGGGATCAGGCGGAAAAGATCTACGTCCAGGACCGCTTGCGCCAGCAGGGTGCCCAGGTCTGGCAATGGTTGCAGCAAGGTGGCCATTTCTATGTCTGCGGGGATGCCAGCCGGATGGCCAAGGATGTCGATGCGGTGCTGCGGCAGGTAGTGGCCGAGCACGGCGGCATGAGCGAGGTACAGACCGAGGCTTATATGGCGCAGCTCAGTCGCGACAAGCGCTACGTGCGGGATGTGTACTGAAACGGTGCGTGGTGCACTGGGATGGGTCTTGTTGTCAGTGAGGGCTTCTTCGCGGCGAGCCCTCTGCCCGCGGAAAGGCCCTACCTGACACACACCAAACCACCCTGGCACGCAATCTGCTTTCACCTTGGCCAAGTCCCGGTGATCAACGACGATCACCCTACCGGACAACCTCAATCCGACCATCAGGCAAAGGCGCCTGGAGCATTCGCTCCAGGCGTTTTTTTTTGCCCGATGGTCAGGACACCGTGACCCGCTTGGAGATACCTATGAATGCGCTCGTGAACCTCAGGCCCCGGCAGAAGCTCATCGTTATCGGCAACGGCATGGTCGGTCATCATTGTGTCGAGCAGCTGATCGAGCGCAGCGCGGTCGATCGCTACGAGATCCATGTCTTCGGCGAAGAACGCCAGCGCGCCTACGATCGAGTGCACTTGTCCGAATACTTCGGCGGCTCGTGTGCCGAAACCCTGGCCTTGGGCGATGCCCAGCTGTATGGCCTGCACGGCGTCACCCTGCACCTGGGGCAGCCGGTACTCGAGATCGATCGCCAGGCCCGCGAAGTCGTCACCGCCACTGGGCGGCATGGCTACGATGTGCTGGTACTGGCCACCGGCTCGTTCCCCTTCGTGCCACCGATTCCAGGTTGCGAAGGCAACGCACGGCTGGTCTATCGCACCCTGGACGATCTGGACGCCATTCGTGCAGCCGCGTGCGGTGCGCGCCGTGGTGTGGTGGTCGGCGGCGGTCTGCTTGGCCTCGAAGCGGCGAATGCCTTGAAGTCGCTCGGGCTGGAAGCTCACGTGGTCGAATTCGCCTCGCGTCTGATGCCCGTGCAATTGGACGTCGACGGCGGCGCTGCCTTGCGTGCGCGCATCGAGGCATTGGGGGTGGGCGTGCACACCTCCCGTGCCACGCAGAACGTCGAGGCCGGCGAGACCCATCGCTACCGGATGAACTTCGACGGCGGCGAGTTCCTGGAAACCGACCTGATCGTATTCTCCGCCGGCATTCGTCCACAGGATGCGCTGGGCCGCGCCTGCGGCCTGGAGATCGCCGCCCGCGGCGGCATCGTCATCGACCCGCACTGCCGCAGCAGCGACCCGGCGGTGTATGCGATCGGCGAATGCGCTTCGTGGAACGGCAGCGTCTTCGGCCTGGTGGCCCCGGGCTACAGCATGGCCCGCAACGTCGCCTGTGAGCTGGCCGGGGAGGCGCCGGTCGCGTTCAGCGGCGCCGACATGTCGACCAAGCTCAAGCTGTTGGGCGTCGACGTCGGCTCCATCGGCGATGCCCATGCCACCACGCCGGGCGCCAAGAGCTACCGTTTCATCGACGAAGCCAACGCCAGCTACCGGCGCCTGGTGGTGGACGCCAGCGGCAAACACGTTCTGGGCGCTGTGCTGGTCGGCGACAACAGTTACTACGACACCCTGCTGCAATATGCTCAGAACGGCATCGCCCTGCCGGCCGATCCTTCGACGCTGATCCTGCCGTTGTCCGACGGTGCACCGACCCTGGGCGCCGATGCGTTGCCGGACACCGCCATGATCTGCTCTTGCCACAACGTCAGCAAAGGGGCGATCTGTTCTGCCATCGATGGAGGCTGTGGCGACCTGTCGGCGCTCAAGTCGCAGACCAAGGCCTGCACCGGTTGCGGCGGCTGCGCCGCGCTGCTCAAGCAAGTGTTCGAACATGAGCTGATTGCCCGCGGCGTCAGCGTCGACAAGAGCCTGTGCGAGCATTTCGCCTACACCCGCGCCGAGCTTTATGCCCTGGCCCGTGTCGAGGGCATCGCCAGCTTCGAGGACATGCTCGCCCGCCATGGCCGCGGCGCAGTAGGTTGCGACGTGTGCAAGCCCACTGTCGGCAACATCCTCGCCTCCTGCTGGAACCAGCCGATCATGGACCCCTCGCTGGTGCCGCTGCAGGACACCAACGACACGTTCATGGCCAACATGCAGAAGAATGGTACCTACTCGGTGGTGCCACGCATTCCGGGTGGTGAGATAACCCCGGACAAGCTGATCGCCATCGGTGTGGTGGCGAAGAAATACGACCTCTACACCAAGATCACCGGCGGCCAGCGCATCGACCTGTTCGGTGCCCAGTTGCACGAGTTGCCGGAGATCTGGAGCGAGCTGATCGAAGCCGGCTTCGAGACCGGTCATGCCTACGGCAAGTCGACCCGTACCGTGAAATCCTGTGTGGGCAGCACGTGGTGCCGCTACGGCGTGCAGGACAGCGTGGCCATGGCCTTGCGCATCGAGGATCGCTACAAGGGCCTGCGCTCGCCGCACAAGCTCAAGTTCGCCGTCTCCGGCTGCACCCGCGAATGTGCCGAGGCGCAGAGCAAGGATATCGGCGTGATTGCCACCGAGAAGGGCTGGAACCTCTACGTGTGCGGCAACGGCGGCATGCGTCCGCGGCACGCCGAACTGTTCGCCACCGATCTAGACGATGAACAGCTGATTCGCTACATCGACCGCGTCCTCATGTTCTACATCCGTACCGCCGACAAGCTGCAGCGCACCTCGGTTTGGCGCGAAAGCCTGGAGGGCGGGCTGGAATTCCTCAAGCAGGTCGTGCTGGAGGACAGCCTGGCCCTGGGCGCCGAACTCGAAGCGCAGATGCAGCGGGTGGTCGATCACTATGAATGCGAATGGGCCAATGCCCTGAAGGATCCGGAAAAGCTCAAGCGCTTCCGCACCTTCGTCAACGACAAGCGTGCGGACCCGGGTGTGCAGTTCGTCAAGGAACGTGGCCAGCGTCGCCCGGCGCAGGTGGGCGATGTGGTCACGTTGATCCCGGTGATGGAGGAGGTGTTGTGATGCAGGCGGCCAAGGCGGTGCAAGCGATGGACTGGCAAGCAGTGTGCGATCGAGCGGACTTGATCGCCAATTCTGGTGTAGTGGTATGGCTGCACGGCGACCAGGTGGCAGTGTTCTATCTCCCCGACGCGGGCGAGGGCCGGGTGCTGCACGCCATCGACAACCACGACCCGCGCTCGGGCGCCAATGTGCTGGGGCGTGGCATCGTCGGGTATCTGCAGGGCGAGCTGGTGGTGGCTGCGCCGCTGTACAAGCAGCATTACTGTTTCAGCGACGGGCGCTGCCTGGAGGCGCCGGAGCAGGGCATCAGGGTGTGGCCGGTGCGCTTCAATGGTGATCGGGTGGAGATTGGCAGGGTCTAGGGTGGTCTTGCTGGCCTCTGCCCGCGAAGAGGCCCTGACTACCAAAGCAAACCCCATGGCCCAATGCTACGATTGGCGCCATGAACCTCCACAGCCGCATCAAATTCCGCCACCTGCTGTGCTTTCTCGAAATTGCCCGCCAGGGCAGCTTCGCCAAGGCTGCCGATGGCCTGTCCATCAGCCAGCCGGCGATTTCCAAGACGCTCAAGGAACTCGAAGACCTGTTGCAGACCCGTCTGTTCGACCGCGACAAGAGCGGCGTCGAACTGACCGCCGCCGGCGTGCGCTTCATGCGTTATGCCGGGCCCTGCGTGCAGGCCTTGCGCGACGGCGTCAGCAGCTTGCGCGGCGAGCCCCACGAAGCCCCCCAGGTGCGCATCGGCGTGCTGTCGACCGTGGAAAGCCAGCTGTTGCCCGAAGTACTCTGCCGCCTGCACGAACGCCACGCCGCCCTGGTGGTCAGCGTGGCGACCGGCCCGGGTGCCTACCTGCTGGCGCAACTGCACGTCGGCGAACTGGACCTGGTGATCGGCCGCATGACCGACAGCCCGCAGATCCAGGGTCTGTCGTTCGAACACCTGTACAGCGAATCCATGACGCTGGTGGTGCGCCCGGCGCATCCGCTGCTGCAGATGCGCCCGCTGAGCGCCGAACAGGTCGGCAGCTATCCCTGGGTGCTGCCGCTGGCCGGTACGACTATTCGCAAGCATGCCGACAGTTTGTTCGTGCAATGCGCCATCACGCCCTCGGCGCAACGTCTGGAAACGCTTTCACCGACCCTCAGTCGACGCTACGTCGCAAGCAGTGACGCCATCTGGGTGGCCCCGCGCGATGCGGTGCAGCGCGATATCGCCACCGGCCAGCTGTGCGAACTGGATCTGGGCGTGCACGAGCCGGGTGGTTCGGTGGGTATCTGCCGCAACGCCGCGCTGCCGCTGGCCTTGCCGGCTCAGTGGCTGTGCGAGGTGGTGCGTGAAGTGGCTGCGCACTACGGCCAGGCACCCAGCCCTGCGTGACACATGTTTCATCCAGCCGCTGCCGCACCACTTTCCTTTTGCTGGCCTGAACTTATCGTCTTTTTGCCTCTCTCATGCCGGTAGCCATTGGTCGTGGCCGCCTGATAAGCTCGCGGCCTCATTCGATTGCCCTTATGGCGCATGAACAAGGAAATAGCATGAAACAGCATCGGTTGGCGGCGGCAGTTGCCTTGGTCACCCTGGTCCTCGCAGGTTGCGATTCCCAGACCAGCGTCGAGCTCAAAACCCCGGCGCAGAAAGCTTCCTACGGTATCGGCCTGAACATGGGCAAGAGCCTGGCTCAGGAAGGCATGGACGATCTCGACTCCAAGGCCGTTGCCCTGGGTATCGAAGACGCCGTCGGCAAGAAAGAGCAGAAGATCAAGGACGACGACCTGGTCGCAGCCTTTGCCGATCTGCAGAAGCGCGCCGAAGAACGCATGACCAAGATGAACGCCGAGGCGCAGACCGCCGGCAAGAAGTTCCTCGAGGACAATGCCAAGAAAGACGGCGTGGTCACTACCGCCTCCGGCCTGCAGTACCAGGTCATCAAGAAGGCCGAAGGCGCCCAGCCCAAGCCGACCGATGTGGTTACCGTTCATTACGAAGGCAAGCTGATCGACGGCAAGGTCTTCGACAGCTCCATCGAGCGCGGCGCGCCGATCGATCTGCCGGTCAGCGGCGTGATCCCGGGCTGGGTCGAAGGCCTGCAACTGATGCACGTGGGCGAGAAGGTCAAGTTGTTCATTCCGGCTGATCTGGCCTACGGCGCGCAGAGCCCGAGCCCGACCATCCCAGCCAACTCGGTGCTGGTGTTCGACCTCGAGCTGATCGCCATCAAGGACGCAGCCAAGGCTGCCGCTGACGCTGAAGCTGCAACCGACGACGCTGAAGTCGAAGAAGCAGCACCCGCCAAGTAAGCTGCTTCGTTTCCCGGAACGCCCCGTCTCGACGGGGCGTTTTCGTTTGAACCGGGTCTGTGCCAATGGGTCTTAAAGGAAGCGGCAGTAACTGTTTTCAGAACGCTGCGTCAAGGATTTTCGTGGGTTTTTTGTGTGAGTAAAAAACGCCCGATTTGACCTCAGCCCTTGGAAACCGGGCAGGTCAGGCGCGAAAAGCGGCTCTGTTCACAAGGTTATCCACAAATACTGTGGATAACCTCAAACCATCATTCGGCATCGGAGGGCTCATGAAAGCACCTTGGAATTTCACTCGTTTCCTGCCCATTGCCGAACGTGTCCTGAGTCGAGGCCGTCTGCCGGCCCTGATCTTCGCCGTGGCACGCAAGGGCAAGGGCTACCGGTTGGGCGCTTTGAAAGAGGACGTGCAACTGCTGCAGGCCCTGTGCCTGGCGTACTGGCGCGGCGAGTACCGCAGCATCAGCCCCAAGGCACTGGTGTCCATCGTTGCCGGACTGGTCTATTTCGTCAGCCCCATCGATGCGATCCCCGACTTTTTGATCGGTGTCGGCATGCTCGATGACATTGCCGTGTTGGCCTGGGTGATGAAGACCCTGTCCGGGGAACTCGATGCGTTCCGTGCCTGGCGTCAGCGTCAGTCGCCGGAGAAACTGCGAGTGCTCGAACGCCTGCCAGCCTCGGAGAAGGATCTGGAACTGGAAAAGTCCCACCGCTGAAGCCGCCCCGCTGGCTTTGGCGCGCAGTTAACGCCCCGGAGTCGGCAATCCCCTGTTAACATTCCGCCATTACGCTCGCATCGTCCGATGTGCGCGCTCATCGGGCGGGAGGATGCAATGGGGGTTCAAGTGATCAGCCGCGACGGCCAGCCGGAGTATGCGGTCGTGCCATGGGACGAGTATCAGCGGTTGATTGCTGCAGCTGCGGTCAACCCGGTTGGCGCCTCTGCCGACGTCGCAGCCTCGCAGCCTGCTGCCGGCCCTGTCGGCGCTGCGCCGCTCGCCCCCCCGCCAGGCTTCGAGCGTCTGCGCGAACTGCGCGAGGCGCAGGGCCTGCCGCTTGAAAGCCTGGCGCGCGCCGTGGGCATCAGTCCCTCCTACCTGTCGATGATCGAAACCGGCGAGCGGGAGCCGGATGCCGCCATTCGCCGCAGCCTCGCCTGGGAGTTGGGGGTGCCGGGCTGGAGCACCCGCTCGTGAGCGTGCGCATCAGTCGGCAGCAATGGGACGGCCTGCTCGGCGAGCTGGACCACGCTCGCCGCCAGCGTCACCTGCTCACCTACCGCGCGCTGCTCGAACGCCTGGAATTGCCCACGCCCGCTATGCAGACACTGACGGCGGCACTCGAATACCTGGCCATGATCGACGCCCGCGCCGATCAGCCACTGCGCAGCTCTCTGGTGATCAGCCAGGGCGCCAGCCGCCTGCCGCGTACCGGTTTTTTCGAGTGTGCGGAAAAACTCGGACGTTTCTGCGGCCCGTCGGATGGCGTTGCCGCCGCCTCGTGGCATGCCTCGGAAGTGGCGCGGGTGTTCGAATACATCTACCCGCCCACTACGACGGCCTGAGTCGTCAGGCCGACTCGGCGAGCTGCGTGTCGATCACGTGCACACTGGACCCCTGGACCTCTTTGGCCAGGTGCTTGGCCTGCGAAGCCATTTCCGCCAGTTGACTGCCATCCATGAGGCTACAGGCCTCGGCCCGCAAATGAACCACGCCGATGGACAGCGACAGCAGGGCAAATCGTTGCTGCTCGCCGCGACGATCCGTGGCCAGAAAACAGCCTGCTTGCAGATGCTCGGGGCGATAGAAGCGCCGGCACTGGTGCTGGAAGTCTTCCTGTAACTGACTCAGGCGCCGGCACCAGTCGGCCGGACTGATGACCAGGATGAAATCGTCGCCACCGATGTGGCCGACGAAGTCTCGGCTCGGATCCACGCGCTCGCTCAGGCACTGGGCCAGGCACAGCAGCACCTCATCGCCACGTGCGTAGCCATAGATGTCGTTGAAGGGCTTGAAGTTGTCGATGTCCACATAGCAGATGATCGCCTCGCGGCCCTGTTCCAGCACACGGGTCAGGCACTGCTGGATCGGCACGTTGCCAGGCAACAGGGTCAAGGGGTTGGCATGCCTGGCCTGCTGGATTTTCAGCTCGGTGATCAGCTTGAGCACGTCGATGACCCGGCCCAGCCCCAGGTAGCACCCACCCTGGATGACGATGAAGTCTTCCTCGATGCGCTGCCGCGCACGCCCGGTGAGCAAACGGCTGACCTGTTGCAGCGATTGTTTGCAGTCCACTGCCAGAAAATCATTGCTCATCAATCGGCTGATCGGCTTGCGCGCGAACAGCTCGGTGGCGAATGGCTTGAGCAATGCATCGGACAGCGAGTGCCGATGAACGATGCCGCAGGGGCGCCGCTCGCCGTCGACGACGGCGAGGGTGTTCAGGTTGGCCTGCAGCCGGAAGGCTTCCAGGACCTGCTGAGTCGGCGTATCGCGATGCACCGCAGCCTGCTCGATGATCAACGGTGCGAGGTCGCTGCCGTTGTCGCCAAGCGGCGGATTGCCGTCCTCGAGCCGCGGGACCAGCCCACGTGCGTCCCGTGGCGGCTGTTCCTGAGGGCGGCAGAGCAGATAACCCTGGACCAGGTCGACACCCATTTCGATCAATACCAGCAACTCCTCGACCAGCTCGATGCCTTCGGCGATCACCTGGGCCCGGGAAGCCTTGGCGATCTGCAGAATGGAACCGACGAATTCGCGCTTGAGCGCATCCTGGTGAATGCCGTCGATGAAGTGTCGGTCGATCTTTACGTAGTCCGGACGCAACTCGGACCACAGGCGCAGGCTTGAATAGCCTGCACCCAGATCGTCCAGGGCAATCGAAAAGCCCATGGCGCGGTAGTGATGCAGGGCGTTGAACAGCAGTTGGAAATCGTCGGTAGGAGTCTGCTCGGTGAGTTCGATGACCACCTGGCTCGGGCTGATGCCGTAGCGCTGCAACAGCTGCAACGTGCGGCCGTCCTCGTGCAGCGGTTCGAGCAGCGACTCGGGCGAGACGTTGAGAAACAGCTTGCCGTCCAGGCGCTGTTCGCTGAAACGGCGGCAGGCGGTTTCCCGACACATCACTTCCAGCTCGTTGAGCCGACCGGCCTGGCGTGCCACCCCGAACAGATTGATGGGCGAATGCAACGGGCTGTTCGACGGCCCCCGGCTCAATGCCTCGAAGCCCAGTATCTGCCGTTGCGACAGTGACACGATCGGCTGGAACAAGCAGTGCACACCGCTTTGGGCAAGAATGGTGTCCAGGGCGCTGAGCTGTTCAATGACGGTCATCGGTTCCTACCTTGCTGAATGTCGTGCTGGCCGGTCGCGCGAACGGGTCGAAAGCCGCGGGCCAGACGAAAAAAAGACCCGCTGCAGGCGCAGCGGGTCCCTATTTCACGACAGCTTCATGTCGGTTTGATGACCGTCCTGTCACCTATCCGTCAATGCAGGGCCATGCTCCGGTCAATGCTTGGCCACCGACGTGTTGAGCTTGAGGTAGTCGAGCAGAATGCGCCCGGTTTCCGCGAGGTAGGCGTCATCTTCCGGCTTGGTCTTGTCCGGATCGGCACCCAAGGCATCCTCGTCTTCCTTCTTCAGCTCTTTCAGCGGTTCTTCGCCTTTGGCCTTGCGTCGGGTGTTCTCCAAAGCCAGCTGCTTGGCTTCGATATCGCTGTGCTGCGCGCGACGGTCGGCTTCGTTCAGGCTGACGGTCTTCTCTTTCATCAACTGCTCGGCCAGGGCCAGGCGATCGCGGATGTAGATGAATTCCGGGTCCTTGACGGTGCGGGCGTCGTGGTCGGCGGTCAGCTTGGCCAGGTAGGGCTTGAACGGATCGCTGGCCGGCTTGATGGCCGGGCGGATGGTGTCCCAGGGCATGGCTTCGGGCAGGGCACTTTCACCGATTTCCTTGGTGTCGATGATCGACGGGTAGGCGATGTCCGGCAGTACACCCTGGTGCTGGGTACTCTGCCCGGAGACGCGGTAGAACTTGGCCAGGGTCAGCTTGAGCTCGCCATGGTTGAGCGGCTGGATGGTCTGCACCGTGCCCTTGCCGAAGGTCTGGCCGCCGACGATCAACGCGCGGTGATAGTCCTGCATGGCGCCGGCGAAAATCTCCGAGGCCGAAGCCGACAGGCGATTCACCAGCAGCGCCAGCGGGCCCTTGTAGAACGCACCGGGGTTTTCATCTTCAAGTACGTCGACGCGGCCATCGGCGTTGCGCACCAGCACGGTCGGACCTTTCTCGATGAACAGGCTGGTCAGCTCGGTAGCTTCCTGCAGGGAGCCGCCGCCGTTGTTGCGCAGGTCGATGACCACGCCGTCGACTTTCTCTTTCTGCAATTCGGTAAGCAGCTTGCGTACATCGCGGGTGGTCGACTTGTAGTCCGGGTCACCGGCGCGGAACGCCTTGAAGTCCAGGTAGAACGCAGGGATCTCGATCACGCCCAGCTTGTAGTCGCGGCCGTTTTCCTTGAGGTTGAGGATCGACTTTTTCGCCGCCTGCTCTTCGAGCTTGACCGCTTCGCGGGTGATCGAAACGATCTTGCTGGTCTGGTCGTTGGGCGCATTGGTGTGCGGAATGACTTCCAGGCGCACGGTGGAGCCTTTCGGGCCGCGAATCAGCTTGACCACCTCATCCAGGCGCCAGCCGACCACGTCGACCATTTCCTTGTCGCCCTGGGCGACACCGATGATCTTGTCGGCAGGGGCGACCTGCTTGGTCTTGTCGGCCGGGCCCGCGGGTACCAGGCGGACGATCTTGACCTGGTCGTTGTCGCTCTGCAGGACCGCACCGATACCTTCGAGCGACAGGCTCATGTTGATGTCGAAGTTTTCCGCGTTGTCCGGAGACAGGTAGTTGGTGTGCGGATCGTAGGACTGGGCGAAGGTATTGATGTAGGCCTGGAAGATGTCCTCGGCGCGGGTCTGGTCCAAACGCGCGAGCTGGTTCTTGTAGCGCTTGGACAAGGTGTCCTGGATCTGCGCTGCGTCCTTACCGGCGATCTTCTGGCGCAGCACTTCATCTTTCACGCGCTTGCGCCACAAGTCGTCGAGTTCGGCCTCGTTTTTCAGCCAAGGGGCATCCTTGCGGTCTACCAGCAGGGTTTCCTTGGTGGTGAAGTCGAACTTGTCGACGCCCTTGTTCAGTTCGGCCAGGGCGAAGTCCAGGCGTGCCTTGACCCGGTCCAGATAGCGCTTGTAGATGACGAAACCGGGATCCAGGTTGCCGTTCTTCAGGAAGTCGTCGAACTGGGTCTTCCACTTGTCGAATTCGGCGATGTCGGCCGCAGTGAAATAACTGCGCGAGGGATCGAGCAGCTTGATGTAGCTGTCGTAGATGATGACCGAGCGCGCATCGTTGAGCGGCGGCTTGCTGTAATGATGACGCTTGAGCAGCTCGACGACATTGAGGCTGGCCACCACTTCGTCGCGATCCGGCTGAAGTTTGTCCCAGCTGTTGGCAGCGAAGGTATTGGCGGACATCGACAGGGTGCCGAGGCCGATACACAGCGCCAGGGCACTGCCGGGAATGAAATGCTTCATGCTGATTCGACGTGGGGGCAATTGATCACGCATATTAGGCCGTCTTTGAATTCGCCGGTTCCGTTGAAGCCGGACGCATAATGCGAAAAGCCCGACGCCAAGGCGTCGGGCTCAGTCATGACTCAACTATGGAGGCACCGTGAAGGCATTGCAAGGCGTGGAAGGACATGTGGAGTGGCTCGAACAACCGAGCCCGACGTGTGACGTGGGTCAAGTGAAGATTCGGGTAGCCGCGGCCGGCCTCAATCGGGCCGACCTGATGCAGCGCGCAGGCTTGTACCCGCCGCCGCCGGGTGCCAGCGATATCCTTGGCCTGGAATGTGCGGGCGTCATCAGCGAAGTCGGCGTGGGATCGTCCTGGCAGGTCGGCGACCGTGTCTGTACCTTGCTGGCTGGTGGCGGCATGGCTGAAGAAGTGGTGGTCGATGGCCGCCATGTGCTGCCTGTGCCCGAGGGGCTGAGCCTGCACGAAGCCGCGGGCATCGTCGAGGTCTACGCGACGGTGTGGCTGAACCTGTTCCAGCTGGCCGACCTGCAGCCGGGCGAGAAGGTCCTGCTGCATGCCGGTGCCAGTGGCATTGGCTCGGCGGCGATCCAGCTGTGCAAGGCGTTCGGCAACCCGACCTGGGTCAGCGTCGGTTCCGCCGAGCGCCTGGCCTATTGCGAAGCGCTGGGCGCCCAGGGCGGTGTGGTACGCGGCGACGGGCTTGAAGCGCTGAAGGACCTGGGGCCCTTCAATGTGATCCTCGACCCGGTCGGCGCCAACTACAGCGAGCTGAACCTCGACGTGGTGGCACTGGACGGGCGCTGGGTGATGATCGGCCTGATGGGCGGTCGCGAGGCGCAGTTCGACCTGGCCAAGGTGCTGGGCAAACGGGTGCGCCTGCAGGGTTCCACCTTGCGCAGCCGTGACGATCAGTTCAAGGCCGACCTGCTCAGTGACCTGGGCCAGCATGTATGGCCATTGTTCACCGAAGGGCGTTTGAAGTCGCAGTTGGCCAAGACGTTTCCGATCGCCGACGCCGAAGCGGCGTTCGAAGCGCTGGCGAGCAATCAGATTTCCGGGAAGGTGGTGCTGGTGATCGACGAAACCCTGAGCTGAGCCCAGGGCTTTCGTCATGCGAACCCCGTGACCGGCTGCGAACGAGCGGTCACGGGGTTCGGCGTAGCGGCAATCAGCGCATGTCTGGCAGGCGCGCTTCGCTCTTCACTTCGCTCAGGGCAACGGCTTCGGCTGGCAGCACGACGCGGGTCTTGGCCAGCAGCTCACCCATGCTCGAGAGCACGCGGTACATCGAGTATTCCTCGGTGTAGCGCACTTCGGCGTAGCGGGTGTTGGCGGTGTACAGCTCGTTCTCGCTGTCGAGTACGTCGAGCAGGGTACGCTGGCCCAGGCCGAACTGGTCCTGGTAGGCCGCTCGCACGCGGGTGGTGGTTTCGGCGTATTCACGGGCGTACGGAATCTGCGTGCTGGCGTTTTTCATCGCGTTCCACGACAGCGCCATGTTCTCGTTCAACTGACGCAGGGCATTGTTGCGGATGTCCATGGCCTGGTTGATGCGATGTGCATCGCCCTGCAAGCGAGCCTTGTCACTGCCGCCACGGTACAGGTTGTAGCTCATGCTCACACCGGCACGCCAGTCGGTGTTGTTGTGGCCGCGCTCGCCCGAGAGGTTGTTGTTGGCACCGGTGGCCAGTTCAGCGTCGATCCGTGGGTAGAACGCCGACTTGGCGCCTGCGTACTGGCTTTCGGCAGCCTGTACGTCGGCCTGGGCCGATTTGAGGTACGGATTGTTTTCCATCATCGACTGCCGGGCGGCGTTCAGGTCGGCCGGCAGTTCGCCACGCATCGAAGGCAGCGGTTCCAGTTCGTCGGGCATGCGGCCCACGGCGCTGAAGAAGGCCGCTTCGGCATCGGCCAGGTTGACCTGAGCGGTGTTGTAGTTGTTCTCGGCGAGGGCGCGACGAGCACGCGACTGGTCGACGTCGGCGGTGCTGCCCACGCCGCGCTCGCTGCGCAGGCCGATCTGGTCGTTGACGCGCAGGTGCGCCTGCAGGTTGTTCTTGGCCAGGGTTACCAGTTCACGGTTGCGCAGTACGTCGAGGTAGACCTGAACGGCGCGCAGGGCGAGGTCCTGGGCGGTAGCCTGCACATAGTAGGCACGCGACGTGGCGGTCGAGCGGGTCCGGCTGACTTCGCTGGAGGCGCTGGAGCCGTCGAACAGCATCTGGCGCAGGCGCAACTCGGACTGGGTGTAGTTCAGCGTTTCCTTGTTGTGATTGCCGCGTGCGCGGGTGTTCAGGTTGTCCGAACGCTCGCGACCGTAGCCTGCAACGAAATCGACGCTGGGGCGGTAGGCACCCTGGGCAATCTTCGTGTCCTCATCCGCGGCAAGGCGACTGTTGATGTTGGATGCCAACTCAGGGTGGTTATCCACGGTGCTCTGGATCGCCTCGGTGAGCGACATGGCTTGCGCGTGCGAGCACGCCATGGCCAACAAAATCGCGCTGCAGATGGGGGTGAAAACGCGCATTCGGGTGCTTCTCCGTGATGTGTGAAGTCGTGCAGACGCCAGAATGTTGGCGAATAACTCGTTTAAAAGTCCGTTTCGGGTTTGTAACAAGCGCAACCGAGGCGCCGAAAGCAGCGCGTTCAACGGAATTTTCACATGATATAGAGCAAAAAACACTTATGCCATCATTCGTTTCGATGATGGCAAATAGATTTCACTGCTCCTGAGGCGCGCGGTGTGAGCGGGGTTCGGCGATAAAGAAGGCGCAACGCCAGCGTTTTCGGGGGTCGCGGGGCATAGGCGAGAGAAGACGGAAAATTGCAGTCGGTTAGTGACGGAAAATTGTCACAGTGAATATAGGGTGTATCACCGTTGATTCATTCCGAGAGATGAGATTAGTCAGTTGATTTCATTCGGTTTTTGTCGAGTATCGACCGTTCGTCGACATCATTGCCCAACGGATGCTGACCCTTTACGGCACTTGTCTTCAGACGAGCAATATAGACGGTCACTGCCATCGCGATGCCCACGAGCAGTACACCCAGCCACGGCCAGGGCACCAGCCAGCAGGACACCGCGATGCTGACCCACGTGGAACCAATGGCCAGCACCTTGGCTTTGCGCGGAATGCCTTCGCCGCCCAGGTAGGCCTTGAGCAAAGGGCCGAGTTGCGGATGGCCGAGGAGCCACGCATGGAAGCGCGGCGAGCTTCGCGCGAAGCACGCTGCGGCGAGGAGCAGAAAGGGGGTAGTGGGCATCACCGGCAGGAAGATGCCGATGACACCGAGTGCAACGCTGATGCAGCCGATGCCCAACAGCAGGTAACGCAGCCAGGCGGACCGAGCCGGCCGCATGGCGCAGGACTTAGTGATGACGGGGCTTGAGGATGGCCGGTTTCTCGTCCGGAGCGTTGCACAGCAGGTAGAGGGCGGTGAGCGCTTCGGGGATCTGCACGATCATGTCGTCCATGAGATTGGCATCGGCGGCAATGTCGGAAAACTCCGGCTGCTCGTCGAACAGGCCGGAACCGACCATGATCGGCAGGAGCATCTCGCTGACTTCGTCTTCGGCGGTCTCGAACCAGGCGGCCTCGCGCAGGAATACCCCTTCCATGAACCCGATGCACCAGCCGCGCAGGTCGGAATCATCCGGCTCGTCGCCCAGGTCGAGCTCGCAGGGCAGCTCGAACTCCTCGTCGCTGGCCAGCTGGCGCGCGATATGCGCCTTGAGCTGGATGAGGGTGCCTTCGATCTCTTCGCGCTGGGCATCGTCGCTGTAGTGCGGCGGCTCGGCGAACAAGGCGTCGATCCACTCGCGCTCGGGCACCTCTTCGGAACAGATGGAGAGGGCGGTCAGGTAGCCATGGGCGGCGACGTAGTCCAGCGCCTCGTCATGCAGCTCATCGGCGTCGAGGAAGGCTTGCAGGCGGGTCAGTTGCTCGGCGAAGGACATTAACAGGTTACCTTGGAAGACTATGCGGATACTGAATTCTAGGCCTTGTTAGGCCCTGTGCGCCACCCAAGGGGTGAAATGGCAGGATGGGCGGGTGCTGCGCCGCGGTGCTGGCACTGGGGTATACTGCCGCGGTCTTTCGCTCAGGCCCCGAGTTCACGGGGCGGTAACCCCCGCTTACGCAAAGGCGGATGCGGCAAAAGCGCTTTTCATCCAGCCTGTGCGGCCCGGGTGGTTTTACGATTTCTGGAGTGACCCATGCTCGAACAGGCTCAACGCGTTCTTAAGGACATCTTCGGCTATGACAGCTTCCGCGGTCGCCAGGGTGCCATTATCGAGCGTGTGGCCCGCGGTGGCGATGCCTTGGTATTGATGCCCACCGGCGGTGGCAAATCGCTGTGTTTTCAAGTCCCGGCCTTGCTGCGCGACGGCCTGGCAGTGGTGGTTTCGCCGCTGATCGCCTTGATGGACGACCAGGTCGCCACCCTCGAGGAACTGGGCGTGGCGGCAGCGGCGCTGAACTCCACGCTCAGCTCCGATGAGCAGCGCGAGTTGGCCGCGCGCATCCGCCGGGGCGAAATCAAGATGCTGTACCTGGCGCCGGAGCGCCTGGTGCAGCCGCGCATGCTGGATTTCCTCCGCGGCCTGGACATCGCCCTGTTCGCCATCGACGAGGCCCACTGCGTTTCCCAATGGGGGCATGACTTCCGTCCCGAATACCTGCAGCTGGGCCAGTTGGCCGAACAGTTTCCCCAGGTGCCGCGAATCGCCCTGACCGCCACTGCCGACAAGCGCACGCGCGAGGAGATCGTCACCCGTCTGCACCTGCAGGACGCCGAGCGATTCCTGTCCAGCTTCGACCGGCCCAACATCTTCTACCGCATCGTACCCAAGGAAAGCCCGCGCAAACAGTTGCTGGCGTTCCTCACCGAGCGGCGCAGCGATGCCGGTATCGTTTACTGCCTGTCGCGCAAGAAAGTCGACGAAGTCGCCGCGTTCCTGTGCGAAAACAACTTTCCGGCGTTGCCGTACCACGCCGGTCTGCCTGCTGCGACGCGGGCCGCCAACCAGAAGCGCTTCCTCAACGAGGAAGGCCTGATCATGGTGGCCACCATCGCCTTCGGCATGGGCATCGACAAGCCCAACGTGCGTTTCGTCGCGCACCTGGACCTGCCCAAGTCGCTGGAAGCCTACTACCAGGAAACCGGCCGCGCCGGCCGCGATGGTCTGCCGGCAGACGCCTGGATGGCCTACGGGCTGCAGGATGTGCTGATGCTCAAGCAGATGCTGCAGAATTCCGAAGGTGACGAGCGCCACAAGCGCCTTGAACAGCACAAGCTCGACGCCATGCTGGCGCTGTGCGAAGAAACCCGCTGCCGCCGTCAATCGCTGCTGGCCTATTTCGATGAAGAGATGCCCAACCCCTGCGGTCACTGCGACAACTGCGTCGACGGCGTGCAGACCTGGGATGCCACCGAGCCGGCGCGCCAGGCGCTGTCGGCCATCTACCGCACCGGGCAACGCTACGGCGTCGGCCATCTGGTGGACGTGCTGCTGGGCAAGGACACCGAAAAGGTGCGCAGTTTCGGCCACGACAAACTCGCAGTGTTCGGTGTCGGCAAGGGCCGCTCGGAAGGCGAGTGGCGGTCGCTGTATCGCCAGGTGGTCGCGCGCGGTCTGGCCGATATCGACCTGGAGGGCTACGGCGGCCTGCGTTTGAGCGACAGCTGCCGACCGCTGCTGCGCGGCGAGGTGACGCTTGCGCTGCGCAAGGAAATCAAGCCGCAGACCTCTGCCCGCGGCAGCGGCTCGGCAAGCCCCGCCAGCCAGTTGGTGCGCGACGAGGAACGTGAACAGTGGGAAGCACTGCGCACTCTGCGGCGCAACCTGGCGCAGGAACATGCGGTACCGCCCTACGTCATCTTCCCGGACTCGACCCTGCTCGAAATGCTCCGCAGCCAGCCGACCAGCATGGCCGATATGGGGCGGGTCAGTGGCGTCGGCGCTCGCAAGCTCGAGCGTTACGGTGAAGCGTTCCTGCAGGTACTGGCTGGGTCGGGCGGGGCAGAGGCGCCACGCGAGGTGGCCGATATCCGCCACGAGCTCATCAGCCTTGCCCGCGCAGGCATGACGCCGCTGCAGATCGCTGGCCAGTTACAGTGCAGTGAGAAGAATGTCTACAGCCTGCTGGCCGAAGCCATCGGCCAGCAGCAGCTGTCGCTGGAGCAGGCGCTGGATCTTCCCGAGGAACTGCTCAGTGAAATCCAGGACGCCTTTCTCGACGGCGAAGGGGAATTGCCCGGCGTCGCCGAGATTGCGGGGCAGTTCACCGGCCGTGTGCCCGAAGGCGTCCTGTATTGCATACGTGCGGCGTTGCAGTCCGAATTCGAGGTGTGAACGAGGCTGCCACTCGGCATGAGTCTTGCCTGTGGGCTAAGGTCATGATTAGCTGACTAATCATCAGCTCCGACCTTCACGCATGCGCTGCTTGTGCAAGGCTGTTTTTTCAAGAGAGATCTATGCCGTTAACTGATCAACATCGCTTCGGAATGCAGCTGGCGCACATGTCCCGTGGCTGGCGGGCCGAACTGGACCGTCGGCTGGCGGGCCTGGGATTGTCGCAGGCGCGCTGGCTGGTCCTGCTGCACCTGGCGCGGTTCGGCGAAGCGCCGACCCAGCGCGAGCTGGCGCAGAGCGTGGGCGTCGAGGGGCCGACCCTGGCACGCTTGCTGGACAGTCTCGAAGCCCAGGGCCTGGTCGAGCGCCAGGCCGTGGTCGAAGACCGTCGGGCCAAGAAGATCACGCTGTGCGCGCCCGCCCGGCCGCTCATCGAGCAGATCGAAACCATCGCCAACGCCTTGCGTGCCGAGCTGTTCATGGGGGTCGACGAAGAAGAACTGAGCACCGCCATGCGGGTACACAGCCGCATCCTGGCGAATCTGGAAAAGAAATCCTGAAGTCAACGGGCCGTCACCCGCTTGGAGCAAGTGGGCCGTACGGGCTATAAAGTTATTGGATGTCGGTCTTCAAGGGATTCCCATGCAAGTGCGTATACCGTCGCGTACCAGGTTTGCTTCACGTCGTCTGCTGGCATCGGTGTGGGCCATGGCGCTGTGCTATTCCACGGCCGCCTCCGCGCTGGGCCTTGGCGAGCTGACCCTGCGCTCATCGCTCAACCAGCCGTTTCGCGCCGATATCGCCTTGCTCGACACCGCAGGGCTGGAGCAGGACGACATCCGTGCCAGCCTGGCGACGGCCGAAGAGTTCGCCAGGGCAGGGGTGGAACGCAGTTTCTTCCTCAACGACCTCAAGTTCTCGCCCGATTTCAGCGGCGGGCGCAAGGTCATTCATGTCAGCTCCAGCAAAGTGGTCACCGAGCCCTTCATGAGTTTCGTGATTCAGGTCGGCCGGCCGAATGGGCAGCTGCTGCGTGCCTTCACGGTATTGCTCGACCCGCCGGGGATGGGGCCGGGCCTCGCCGACCGCGCGCCGCAGCGCATACAGCCGGCGCAGGCCAGCGCGCAGCCTGCAGCAGCGCCCACTAGGCCCAAAGCCGCGAGTGCACCCACGCCGAGCGCCAGTGAGCCTGCGAAACAGGCGCCGGCCAAGGCCGCTGCGCAGGACGCTGCGCAACTGGCTGCCGCCGCCCTGGAGAACCAGCAACTGCAGAAGAGCTTCGACGAGGTGCAGGCGCGCCTGCAGAGCCTGGAGGCGCAGGTAGCCGACAAGGACAAGCAGGTTGCCCAGCTGCAGGCACGCATGGCCGAAACCCCTGCGGCCGAGGCCGATTCGTCCGCCGCTCCCGCAGCGGCACCCGCTGCGGCAACGCCTGCGCCTTCGCCTGTATCTGCCCCACCCGCAGCGGTTGCCACGCCAGCACCGGCTCCGGCTCCGGCTCCGGCTCCGGTGGAGGATGGCAGTGGCTGGTTGAACATCCTGGCCCTGGTTGCGGCACTGCTGCTGATCATCGCCTTGTTGCTGCTGTTGCGCCGCCAGCGACAGCGCAAGTCGGCCGAGCTGCAGGACGCCTTCGAGCCGGTCGCTACCCAGCCGGTCCGCGCGGCGCCGGTCGCCACTGTGCCGGCCGCCGCAGTGGCGGCCGCCACCGCGCCGCTGCGTGCGGAGCCGGCGCCGGTGGTACGCCGTGAAACACCGACAGCCACCGACGCCCTCGATGGTGCAAGCATCTATATCGCCTACGGCCGCTTCAACGAAGCGCTGGGTATTCTGCGCGACGGGCTGGCCAAGCAGCCGGAACGTACCGACCTGCGTGTGCGCATGCTCGAAGTGCTGGGCCAGCAAGGCAATGCGAAGGGCTTCGCCGAGCAGGAAAGCCTGTTGCTGGCTGCAGGATTCAGCGCAGCGACGCTGGCCGAGATACGCAGCCGCTTTCCCAGCCTCGAGCCTGCGCAGGCGCCGTCAACGGCAACCAATGGTCTGCCACCGGCAGCAGCTGCAGTTGCACTGGCAACCACTGCGGCCGTTGCGGCATCGGTGCAGCCCGCTCCGAAGCCTGAGCCCGAGCCGGAATTCGAGCTGCCCGATCTCGACCTGGCAGCGCCTGAGCCATCAGCTCGGTCAACCCCGCGGCGCGAGCAGGAAGACGAATTCCAGCTCAACCTCGATGACCTGTCCATGGACGCCGATTGGGCGTTGGTCAGCCCATTCGATGATGCGCCGTCGCCCAAAGGCAAGCCGGTGGTCGTCGAGACACCGCCCGAGGTCGAGATGGACCCGGCGTTCACCAGCAATCTGAACGAACTGCCGGAAGTCTTCGAGATGCCCGACGAGCAGTTCCTCAGCGACTTCGCCGATGTCGAGGACGAGCCGTTCCTCCAGCAGGACGAGGCCCCGGCCGGGAAGACTCAGGACGACATCGACAACGATTTCCTCGACAGCTTCATCGCCGACAGCGACCTGCCCGAGCTGGATGCCCTGACCGTGGATTTCGACGACCTGGAACTGCAGCACGCTTCGGCGGAGAAACTCGATCAGGCCCAGCAGTTGCTCGACGACGGCGATACCAGCGAAGCCAGCGTGCTCTTGCACGAACTGCTGCGCGAAGGCGATGACTCCTGCAAGCAGGCGGCCCGGCAGTTGCTGAATCGGATGGACGAAGCATGAGCGAAGCCATCGCATCCAAGCCTCAGGTGGTGATCACCTATTGCACACAGTGCCAATGGCTGCTGCGCGCCGCGTGGCTGGCCCAGGAGCTGCTCAGCACTTTTGGCGAGGACCTGGGGCAGGTGGCGTTGGCGCCCGCCAGTGGCGGTCGCTTTCTCATCACCTGCGACGGCGTGCAGGTTTGGGAGCGCAAGGCCGACGGTGGTTTTCCCGAGGCCAAGGTGCTCAAGCAGCGCATCCGTGACCTGATCGATCCCGAGCGCGACCTGGGCCATAACGAATCCAGAAGTCCGGCAGCCGAGTAAGCCTCTGCCGGCTCATGCTCAGTGTCGCCAGAACGCCGGCATGCACAGGATCAGCACGGTGATGATTTCCAGTCGGCCCAGCAGCATGCCCAGGGCCAGGATCCACTTCGCCGCATCGGGCAGCGTGGCGAAATTGCCGGCCGGCCCTATCACCTCGCCCAGCCCCGGCCCTACACCGGAAACCGTGCTGGCGGCACCGGTCAGGGCGGTCATCCAGTCCAGCCCCAGCAGTGACAATGCCAGGGCAATGATGCCGACGGTGAAGCCGAAGAAGAACGAGAACGTCAGGATCGACCGGACGATTTCCTCATCGAGGCGATGGCCGTTGTATTTCTGTTTGATCACCGCGCGCGGATGAATCAGCTGGTTGAGGTTGGACTTGAGCAGGATATAGGCCACTTGGAAGCGGAATATCTTGATCCCGCCTGCGGTCGAGCCCGAGCAGCCGCCGATGAAGCCCAGGTAGAAAAACAGCATCAGCGAGAAATTGCCCCACAGGCTGTAGTCGCCCAGGGCGAAGCCCGTGGTAGTCACCACCGAGGTGACGTTCAGGGCTACGTGACGAAAGGCCGTCCACCACGGCAGCTCGGTGGTGGCCCAGTACCAGGTACCCAGCACCAGCCAGGTGGCGATCAACAGAATCAGCATGCCTTGCACCTGCTGGTCGCGCAGCAGCGCCTGGCGGTTGCCGCGCAGGGTCGAGACGTAGAGCGCGAACGGCAGGCTGCCCAGAATCATCACCACGATGGCCACCCAGTGCACGGCCGGTTGCTGCCATTTGCCCAGAGACAGGTCGGACGTCGAGAAACCACCGGTGGAAATGGCTGACATCGCATGATTGACCGCGTCGAACGGGCTCATCCCTGCCAACCAGAACCCCAGGGTGCCCAGGGCGGTGAAGCCGACATACACCAGCACGATGTACTTGGCGACCATGTGCGAGCGCGGCATGACTTTTTCGGAGCGATCGCTGGATTCGGTCTGGAACAGCCGCATGCCACCAATGCGCAACAGCGGCAGAATGGCCACGGCCATGCCGATGAAGCCGATGCCGCCCAGCCAGTGCAGCATCGAGCGCCACATGAGGATGCCCGGTGACATCTCGTCCAGATGACTGAGCACCGTGGAACCGGTGGCGGTAATGCCCGACATGCTTTCGAAAAAGGCATCGGTGTAGCTGATGTGCTGAGTCAGCAGGAAGGGCAGGGCGGCGAACACGCACACCACCACCCAGCTGCTGACCGTGAGCAGGTACATGTCGCGCGGCCGCAGGTTGACGTTGTCGGGGCGGCCGGGCAGCACCAGCAGCAGGCCGGCGACGAAGGTGATCAGGCTGGCCCAGAGGAACGACTGGATGTCCTCGGTGCGTTCGAACACCACCAGCGTGCCCATGGGCACGACCATGCTCACGGCCAGGGTGATCAGGAAGATGCCGATAATGAAACCGATGATGCGCAGGGTCGGCAACGCCATGGGGTCAGCTCTGGCCATGAAGGAAAGGGCCGCCATTCTACCTGCGGGCCACAGCATGTAAACCCGGCAGGCGAAGGCCGCTTGGGTCTAGAATAGCGGCTTATCGTTCGACAGGAGGTTGCCCATGGAGGCGCTCGAGGTTTTGCTCAATCGTGTTTCAGCTCCCCGGCTCATGGCGCCCGCGCCGACGGCCGCGCAGCGTGAAGTGCTGTTCCAGGCCGCGCTGCGCGCGCCCGACCACGGCCAGCTGCGGCCATGGCGTTTTCTCACCGTCGAAGGGGAAGGCTTGCAGCAGCTCGGCGAAGTCCTGGCCGAGGCCACTGCGCTCAACCCCGAGGCTGGCGAAGCGGCGTTGGAAAAAGCCCGCAACATGCCGTTGCGCGCGCCCCTGGTGGTGGTAGTGATCGCCCGCTTGCAGGAGCATCGAAAAGTGCCGCAGAGCGAGCAACTGCTGGCGGCTGGCTGCGCCGCCCATGGCATCCTGCTTGCGGCGAATGCTCAAGGGCTGGGTGGGGTATGGCGCACCGGCGAGCTGTCCTATGCGCCTTATGTGGCCGGCAAGCTGGGCCTGATCGAAGGCGAACAGATCATCGGCTTCCTGTACCTGGGCACGCCGGCGCGAGAGTTGCGCGAAGCGCCGACGCTGGCTACCGCCGATTTCGTTCAAGCCTGGGGCGTCGAGGCCTGAAGCGTTCAGGTGCGAGCCAACCGATCGCGGCGGTCTAGGCCACCACCACCGGTACCGGCGGCAGGTCCAGGGTCGCGATCAAGCCGCCTTCAGGGTGGTTTTCCAGCTGCAGGCTGCCGCCGTGTCGCTCGGCGGCGCGGCGGGCGATGGCCAGGCCCAGGCCATGGCCAGCAGCGCTCTGGCCCGGTGCGCGGAAGAATGGCTCGCTCAGGCGCGCCAGGTGTTCCTCCGCCACGCCCTGGCCGTGATCGCGCACGCTGATGCGCACCCGCCCTTGCACCTGTTGCGCCGACAGCACGACCGGTGCGGGCCCAGGGTTGAAGCGCAGGGCGTTGCGCAGCAGGTTGTCCACGGCCCGTTCGATCATGGTCGGCCAGCCCTGCAGCGCAAGGTGCGCGGCAACGTCCAGCTCGATGGCCTGCTCCGGCACGGCGATCAAGGCGTCCTTGCGCACCGCCTGCAGGAGTGCCGGCAGGTCCACGTCTTCGGCCGTGGCTTGTTCCGCATCGACCCGCGCCAGCACCAGGATCTCGCTGATCAAGGCTTCAAGACGATCGCATTCGCGCGTCAGGCGCGGCCATAACAGGTCGCGCTGGGCAGGCTCGGCCCGTTCCGCCAGGGCCAGGGCGATGCGCAGCCGCGCCAGGGGCGAGCGCAACTCGTGGGACACGTCACGCAACAGTTGTCGCTGGCTGCCGATCAGGCTCTGCAGGCGCGCACCCATGCGGTTGAAGTCGTGCGCCAGCACGCCGAATTCGTCGCGACGACTGGCCAGCTGCGCCAGGCTGTTCTGCTGATAGGTGGTCTGCCCCAACTCGTGCACGGCACCGCGCAGCCGGCTCAATGGGCGCGTGATGGACAACGTCACCATCAGGCTGAACAGCGTCAGTACGACCAATGCGATCACCAGTGCGCTGATCGGCATGAGCAGGGAGTCGCGGTGCCACGAGTCGAGTTCGGGGTGCGGGATGCGGTAGATCAGCAGGTAGGTGTCGCCCGTGGTGGGGCTGGTGTAGTCCGCCGTCAGTCGGCGCCACGGCAGGTCGCGATCGGCTTCGTTGTGGCGCGCCTCGAAGGCTTCGGCGCGACGCGGGAAGGTCCCCGGTACCACGGCCTCGCCGGCTTCGTTGAGCACTTGAGTGTCGATGCGATAGCGGCGCTTGCGCTGTTCGAGCAGTTCCTGGGCCGCCTCGGCGCCTTTGCTTTCGTACCGCTCCACCCAGTCCTGGGCGAAATGCTTCACCGCCGGGTGCCGACTGAGGATCCAGGTGTCCTGGTTCAACATGTGGCCCAGCAGCACCGACAGGCCGGCTACCAGGGCGATGGCCAGCCAGAAGCTGGCCAGGATGCGCCAGAACAGTGAACGCAAGGCAAATTCCTCAATGAAAGAAGCCCGGTACGCATGCGCGGACCGGGCTGGGGGCTTGCGCCGATATTACTGGGTTTTCTTGCCTTGCTGGGCTTTCCAGGCCTGGAATTCGGCCCATTCGGCGCGGCGCTCGTCCTGCTTCTTTTTCATTTCGTCGAACTGCTTCTGCTGTTCGGGTTTGAGCACTGCACGTACGTCGGCCTGGGCCTTGTCGTGGTTGGCCTTGATTTCATCTTCCATGGCCTTGCGATCGGCCGCCGGCAGCTTGTCCAGGTACTTCTTGGTGATGTCGCGCTGCTGATGGCGTTCTTCGCCCATCAGTTTGCCCACCTGGGTGCGTTGCTCGTGGGTCAGGTCGAGCTGGGCGAACGGCTCGCCGCCACGGGGGCCTGGGCCGCCCTTGCCTGGGCCTGGGCCGAAACCGTCAGGGCCGCCCTGCGGCATGGCCATGGCCAGGGTTGGCAGGGTAGCGGCGAACAGCATTGCGAGTGTGGTCTTGCGCATGGTGAATCTCCTGTCTGGTTCCCGGTGTTTACCGGATGTGCCCAGTTTATGGAGATCAAGGTCAGGCGCGGTCAATGCCGCGTAAGGCTTGTGTAAAGACATGACGCGGGTGGCATTTACAAACCAGGCCGTTCGCGCCGTACGCGGCGGCAGCTATTGCGCATAGAAATAGCCGCGGCTGCGCAGGGCCATGATCCGCGGGCGGCCGTCGGCGTGCGGGCCGATCTTCTTGCGCAGATTGCTGACGTGCATGTCGAGGCTGCGGTCGTAGAGGGTGAGCTTGCGGCCCAGTGCGATCTGCGCCAGCTCCTGTTTCTCCAGTGGCTCGCCCGGCTGGCGCATGAGTGCCTCGAGCAGGCGGCTTTCGGACACCGTCAGGTTGATGTCGTGTTGATCGATGCTGACCACGCCGCGCGCCGGACTGAAGCACAGGTCGCCCAGCTCCATCTGCCCCGCCACGGCAACCGGGTGGCTGCGGCGCAGTACCGCGCGCAGGCGGGCGGTCAGTTCGCGCGGATCACAGGGTTTGGCCAGATAGTCGTCGGCGCCCAGTTCCAGGCCCAGGATGCGATCCAGCGGTTCGCCCCGCGCCGAGAGCATCAGCACTGGCAACTCGGCGTGTTCGCTGCGCAGCTGCTTGAGCAGTTCCAGGCCGCTGCCGTCGGGCAGCATCACGTCGAGCACCACGGCCGCCGGTGCCAGCTCGGCCAGGGCCTTGCGTGCGCTGCTGCCATCGTGGCAGGCGCGGACCTGGAAACCTTCCTGGCTCAACCAGCTGTTCAGCAGTTCACACAGCTCGACGTCATCGTCGATCAGTAGCAGATCGCTCATCTAGACCTTCATTCGGGCGCAGGCAAAGTCTGCTTGAAGGGTTTGACCAGCACGTCCTTGTACACCCCGGCGGCAACGAACGGGTCGGCGCCGGCCCAGGCCTGGGCTTCGTCCAGGGACTCGAAGCGGGCCACGATGAGGCTGCCGCTGAAGCCGCTTTCGCCTGGGTCGTTGCTGTCGATGGCCGGGTGTGGCCCGGCCAGTACCAGTTGCCCGGCGGCTTCCAGCTGTTTCAGCCGTTCCAGGTGCTCGGGCCGTGCGGCCAGGCGCTTTTCCAGGGAGTTGGGCGTGTCGGTGGCAATGATGGCGTAGAGCATGTCAATCCTCGGTTTTAGGTGTTGTACGATCGGAATCATGCAGGTGACGGGACAGGTAGATACCTTGGCCCACCAGGAACAGCAAGGTCATGGCCAGGCTGCCGAACACTTTGAAGTCGACCCAGAACTGCTCGAAAGTGAAAGCCACGAACAGGTTGGCGGCGCCGCAGAACAGGAAGAAGACCACCCACGCAACGTTGAGTTTCGCCCAGATCGGGTCCGGCAGGGTCAGCGCATGGCCCATCATGCGCTTGATCAGCAGTTGCTTGCCGATGAAATGACTGCCGGCGAACGCCAGGGCGAACAGCCAGTTGACCACCGGCGCCTTCCACTTGAGGAAGGTTTCGCTGTGGAAGGCCAGAGTCAGGCTGCCGAACACCAGGCAGGCGATCAGGGTCAGCCACTGGCCCTTTTCCAGCTTGCGCTGCTTGAGGAACAGCAGGCCATAGACGATCACCGAACTGGCGATGAGCACCTTGGTAGCGCTGAAAATGCCGCCCAGTTCGAAGCTGTACCCCGCCAGGTCGACCATGTGCGGGTCGGTCTTGTAGACGATGAGGAACAGGAGCAGCGGGATGAAATCGATCAATTGTTTCACAATGGCAGCCAGAAGCAGGATGTGACGGCATAATAACAAACATCAATGACTGCGAAAGCGCCACTATGAATGTTGACCTGCACTGCCACAGCACCGCCTCCGATGGCGCCCTCGCGCCTGCCGTTCTGGTGCAGCGAGCGTTCGATCATGGCGTGCAGACCCTGGCCCTGACCGACCACGACACCCTGGAAGGCCTGCCAGAGGCCCGTGCGGCGGCCACAGCACTGAACATGCAGTGGGTCAGTGGTGTCGAAATGTCGTGCACCTGGGGCGGTGCGACTATCCACGTGCTCGGTTACAATTTCGCTCTGGATGCACCGCCGCTGGTGGCCGCGCTCGACAGCCTGCACCACGGTCGCTGGCTGCGTGCCGAGGAAATCGACCGACGCCTGGCGCTCAAGGGCATGCCGGGTGCGCTGGACGGTGCTCGGGCCATCCAGAAGGGTCTGGGCGACAGCGGCAATGCGCCGGCGCGCCCGCACTTCGCCGATTTCCTCGTGCAGCAGGGCCACGTCAAGGATCGCCAGGAAGCGTTCCGCAAGTGGCTGGGGGCGGGCAAGCTGGGTGACGTCAAGCAACACTGGCCCACCCTCGAGGACACCGTGCGCACATTGCGCGAGGCGAAGGCCTGGATCAGCCTGGCTCATCCGCTGCACTACGATTTCACGCGCAGCAAGCGGCGCAAGCTGATCGGCGACTACATCCAGGCCGGTGGCCATGCGATCGAGGTGGTCAACGGCATGCAGGCCGCCGAACAGGTCGGCACGCTGTCCATCCTGGCCCGCGAATTCGGCTTGATGGTCAGTGGCGGCAGCGACTTCCACGGCCCGGGCACGTGGGGTGAAATCGGTGTCTATCGGCCATTGCCCGTCGACCTGCCGCCGTTGTCCGCGCGGTTCAAGCACGACCCGTCAACCTCCGCCTGAACAGGATGCCAACGTGAGTCAATTCTTTCAGATCCATCCGCAGAACCCGCAGCCGCGGCTGATCAAGCAAGCGGTCGAGATCATTCGCGGCGGTGGCATCGTGATCTACCCCACCGATTCTTCCTACGCCATCGGTTGCCAGATCGGCGACAAGAACGCCGTGGAACGGGTGCGTCGCCTGCGTCAGCTGGACGACAAGCACAATTTCGCGATCATCTGCTGCGACCTCTCGCAACTGGGGCTGTTCGCCAAGGTCGACACCGCGGCGTTTCGTCTGCTCAAGGCGCACACGCCGGGGCCCTACACCTTCATTCTGAGCGCCACCCGTGAAGTGCCGCGCCTGCTGCTGCATCCCAAGCGCCGCACCATCGGTTTGCGCGTGCCCAGCCATCCGATCGCCCTGGCCTTGCTGGAAGAGCTGGGTGAGCCGTTGATGAGCGTGAGCCTGATCATGCCCGGCGCCAAGGAGCCGCTCAGCGACCCTTACGAAATGCGCCAGTTGCTGGAAAAGCAGGTCGACCTGATCATCGACGGCGGTTTCGGCGGCACCGAGGCGTCCACCGTCATCAACCTCGCCGATGGCGATCCGCAAGTGGTGCGCGTGGGCTGTGGCGATCCGGCACCGTTCGCGGCCATGGCGTGAGTGATCTGAGCGCGGTCGACAATCCGCCGGCGAATCTCGCCCAGGGCTCGCCCGAGCAGCTGCAACTGGCGCTGGTCTACGGCCAGGCGTTCACCCAGATGCCGCAGGACCTGTACATCCCGCCGGATGCGCTGGAGGTGTTCCTCGAAGCGTTCGAAGGCCCGCTCGACCTGCTGCTGTACCTGATCCGCAAGCAGAACATCGACATACTCGACATCCCCGTGGCGGAGATCACCCGTCAGTACATGGGCTACGTCGAGCTGATGAAAACCGTACGCCTGGAGTTGGCCGCCGAATATCTGGTGATGGCCGCCATGCTTGCGGAGATCAAATCGCGCATGCTGTTGCCGCGCAGCGCCGTGGTCGAGGATGACGAGCACGACCCGCGGGCCGAGCTGATTCGCCGCCTGCAGGAATACGAGCGCTTCAAGGCCGCCGCCGAAGGTATCGATACCCTCAAGCGGGTAGGCCGCGACCTCTACGTGCCCAAGCTCGATGCACCTCAGGCCAAGGTACGCAAGCTGCTGCCCGAAGTCAGCCTGGACGAGCTGCTGATGTCGATGGCCGACGTGTTACGGCGCAGCGACATGTTCGAAAGCCATCAGGTCAGCCGCGAGGCCCTGTCGACCCGCGAACGCATGAGCCAGGTGCTCGAACGCCTGCGCGGCGGTGGCTTCGTGCCTTTCGTCGAGCTGTTCGGTGCCGAGGAGGGCAAGTTGGGCGTGGTGGTAACCTTCATGGCCATTCTTGAACTGGTCAAGGAGCAGTTGATCGAACTGGTGCAGAATGACGCCTTTGCCGCTATCCATGTGCGCGCCCGAGCCGAACAATGAATCTGACTGACCCGCGCGATCTGGCGCCACTGCTCGAAGCCTTTCTGCTGGCCTCCGGAAAGCCGCAGTCCCTGGAACGCCTCCATGAGCTGTTCGAGGAAGCCGAGCGGCCCGAGCCGGCGGTGTTCAAGAAGGCCCTGGAGGTGCTGGGCAAGTCCTGCGAAAAGCGCGCTTTCGAGTTGGTGGAGGTCGCCTCGGGCTACCGCTTGCAGATCCGCGAAAGATACGCGCCCTGGGTGGGTCGATTGTGGGAAGAACGCCCGCAGCGCTACTCCCGCGCGTTGCTGGAAACCATGGCGTTGATCGCCTATCGCCAGCCCATCACCCGTGGCGAGATCGAAGACGTGCGTGGCGTGGCGGTCAACAGCAATATCGTCAAGACGCTGGTGGAACGCGAGTGGATCCGCGTGGTGGGCTATCGCGACGTGCCGGGCCGGCCGGCGATGTTCGCCACCACCAAGGCCTTTCTCGACCATTTCAACCTCAAGAGCCTCGATGAACTGCCGCCATTGGCAGTGCTGCGCGAGATGGAACCCGAAACCATCCTCGAAGACCACGACGACGATGCGCCAGTGCCTGCTCATCTGCAGGCGCTGGCCGATGCCAGCGCCGAGGGCGAGGCTCCGGCCAAGGACGAGACCAGCTTTCGATCGTTGCTGGTGGAGCTCGATTCCATGGAACAGGGCCTCAAGATCGACTTCGACGACCTGCTCCAGAACCCCGCGCCGACCGACGACGACCGCTGATTGCAAGGTAGACCTGTGGGAGCGGCCATCGGCCGCGAAAAGGGCGGCGCGGTGGGTCGGGTGGACCGCATCGAGGCTTTCGCGGCCACTGGCCGCTCCTACGGGGGAGGCATGGTCTTTCTGTGGGAGCGGGCTCTGCCCGCGAAAAGGGCGGCGCGGTGGGGCAGGTGGACCGCGTTGAAGCTTTCGCGGCCACTGACCGCTCCTACGAGGAGGGGGTGAACATGCTCTGCCAAGGTGCGCCCTTGGCCTGTGTGCTGCGTCCGGCAGCCGCCATACCGTACGCTTCCTGCGTTTGCCAGATGCACCAATGCGGGCACGTACTGCCCTCCTGTGGAGCATTTAATTCATTAAAATTAGTTCTTGAAGTATTTGATCCTTGGCCCTAGTCTCGTTCTCGACAGGCCTGCGCAAGCACCCAGGCCGCCATTGGCACTGACGTGAATCGGGGAGCTGGACATGAGCGTGAAATTACTTTTGAGCATGGCTGTGGCCACTGCGTTTTCGGCCTCGGCACTGGCTGCCGATTGGACCGTCGGTGCCAACGTGGGCAATGTGCCCTGGGAGTTCCAGGACGCCAAGGGCGACATCGTCGGCTTTGAAGTCGATGTGGTGAAGGAAGTCGCCAAGCGCGCCGGCAAGACCGTGGAGTTCGTCAACATCCCGTTCAATGGCCTGTTCAGCGCCGTGCAGTCCAAGCGCGCCGACATCGCCATTTCTTCCATCACCATCACGCCCAAGCGTCTGGAATCGGTAGGGTTCGCGCAGCCGTACTACGACAGCGACCAGTCGCTGTCGGTGCTGACCAAGTCCGGCATCAAGGGCCTGGATGACATGAGCGGCAAAGTGGTCGGCGTCGACACCGGTTCGACCGGGGACATGTGGGCCGCCAAGCATCAGGGTGAGTACAAGTTCAAGGACATCTCGCGCTACGAAGGTCTGTCGCCGGCCATGCTCGACCTGGCGTCCGGGCGCATGGATGGCTACATCAGCGACATTCCGGCCGTGCTCTATTACATCAAGGACAAGCCACAGTATGCCGTGGTCGCGCGCATTCCCACCGGCGAGAAATACTCGCTGATGCACGCCAAGGGCTGGGCCGAAGGCGCGCGAGTGAACACGATCATCAGCGAGATGAAAAAAGACGGGGTGATCGCCGACCTGCACAAGAAGTGGTTCGGTGCGGCCGCCGCAGACGACTCCAGCACCGTGAAAGTCGTCGACGTTCCGCAATAAGCACCGCGCTTCGGCCCGCCCGCTACCGGCCCACGACCAAGGTAACCGTTCATGGAGTTGCTACAGACTTTCTTCAACTGGGACGTGTTCGTCGACGCGCTGCCTTTGATGCTGCGCGGCCTTGGCGTGACCATATTGCTCGGCGTGGTGAGTATCGTGCTGGGCCTGGCCGGCGGTCTGCTGCTGGCCATGCTCAGATTGTACGGCTACACCCCCGTGCGCTGGCTGGCACGGGTGTACATCGACGTGCTGCGGTCTATCCCGCTACTGGTCCTGCTGGTGTTGATCTACTACGCCTTGCCCTTCGTCGGCATCCGCCTGTCGTCCTTCGCTGCTGCCACGGCCGCGCTGTCCCTGGTGTCGTGCGCCTATTCGGCGGAGATCTTCCGTTCCGGCATCGAGGCTATCCCCAAGGGTCAGTTCGAGGCGGCGGCTTCCCAGGGCATGAGCTTCTTCAACACCATGCGCGACGTGATCCTGCCCCAGGCCATGCGCATCGTCTTGCCGCCCATGACCAGCAACTGCATCAACGTCATGAAGGACACGGCACTGGCGTCAGTGGTCGCCATGCCTGACCTGCTCAAGCAGGCCACCCAGGCCCAGGCGCTGTCGGCCAATCCAACGCCGCTGGTGGGGGCGGCGATCATGTACCTGCTGTTGCTGCTGCCACTGGTGCAGTTGGTCAGCTGGGTAGAGCGTCGCAACGGCAGTGGAGGCAAGCGCGCATGAACAGCGTCATTGAAATCGAACGACTGGACAAGTTCTACGGGCCATTCCAGGCCCTCAGCGACATCAATCTGACCGTCGCCCAAGGCGAAGTGGTGGTGATCCTGGGGCCTTCGGGGTCGGGCAAGTCCACCCTGATTCGCTGCATCAACCTGCTCGAGCCCTACCAGGGTGGCGACATCCGGGTGTCCGGGCAGCGCGTGGAAAACGGCCCCAAGCTTGCCGGCATCCGCTGCGAAGTGGGCATGGTATTTCAGAACTTCAATCTCTACCCCCACCTCACCGTGCTCGCCAACGTGGCCCTGGCGCCGGTGCGCGTGCGCGGCATGAACCGACGTGATGCCCAGGAGCGCGCGCGGCTGTTGCTGGAAAAGGTCGGCATGTCCGCGCATGCCGACAAGTACCCCAGCCAGTTGTCCGGGGGCCAGCAGCAACGGGTCGCGATCGCCCGGACCATGGCCATGGAGCCACGGGTGATCCTGTTCGACGAGCCGACCTCGGCGCTGGACCCGGAAATGGTCGGCGAAGTGCTCGACGTGATGCAGAACCTTGCCCGTTCCGGGGTGACCATGATCGTGGTCACCCACGAGATGGGCTTCGCGCGCAAGGTCGCCGACCGGGTGATCTTCATGGAAACCGGTCGCATCATCGAACAGAACCATCCGCAGGCCTTCTTCACCGCGCCCCAGGAACCCCGTACCCAGGCATTCCTGCAGGCCATCCTGCACCACTGACAGGCTCTACCCCTAACAAGCAAACGGGAGACTCACTTTGACTGCCCTCGATATCGACTACGTCCGTCGCCAATTTCCCGCACTCGCCGACGGCTACGGCTACCTGGACAACGCCGGCGGCTCGGCGGTGCTCAAGCCGGTGGCCGAGCGCATCACCGAGTACCTGCTCAACCACGCGGTGCAGCTTGGCGCTTCGTACGAACCGTCGGTGAAAGCCGGTGCCAAGGTGCTGGAAGCACGCGCCTCGGTGGCCCAGCTGATCAACGCTCGCCACTCTGAAGAGTGTGTGATGGCCGGTTCGACCACCTTGTTGCTGCAGCTGCTGGCTCGGGCGATTGCGCCGTCGATCGGCGCGGGCGACGAGATCATCGTCACGCACAGCGACCACGAAGCCAACATCGGCCCCTGGCAGCGCCTGTGCCAAGAGCGCGGGGCCACCCTGCGCGTATGGTCGGTTGATCCGTCGAGCCTGGAGCTGGAGCTGCGCGACCTGGAGCAACTTCTCGGGCCGCGCACGCGTTACGTGGCGATGACCCACGCGTCGAACATTCTGGGCAGCGTCAACCCGGTCGCGCAGGTTGCCGAGCGCGTGCACGCCTGCGGTGCCAAGCTGGTGGTGGACGCTGTGGCGTACGCACCGCACCGTCTGGTCGATGTGCAGGCCAGCGGCGCCGACTATTACGTGTTCAGCTTCTACAAGGTGTTCGGCCCGCATTTCGCGGTGCTGTGGGGCAAGCGCGAACTGCTGCTGGAACTGCCCAGCCTCAACCATTTCTTCATCGGCCAGGACGTGCTGCCGTACAAGCTGCAGCCGGGCAACGTCAACTACGAACTGTCCTACGGTTGCATGGGCATCAGTGACTACCTGCTGGACATCGGCCGGCGCCTGGGCACCGCAGGCAGCGAGCGGCAGATCATGCAGGCGGCCTTCGATGCGTTCGAGGTGCAGGAAAACCTCTTGGCCGAGATTCTGCTGGGCTATCTGCGCGAGGCCGACGGCGTGCGCATCATCGGCAAACCACGGGTGACCGCGGGCGACCGGGTACCGACCATCAGCTTCGTCGTCGAGGGCGTGCAGTCCGAGGCCATCGTGCGACAGGTGGACGCGGCACGCATCGGCATTCGTTTTGGTGACTTCTATGCCCGTCACTTGATCGAAGAACTGGGCCTGGCACCTCAGGGAGGGGTGGTACGCGTTTCCATTGCGCACTACAACACCGTCGATGAAATGACGCGGCTGGTGGAATGCCTGGCCCGAGCCATCGCAGACCTGCGTCCCAGCTGACCGCCATCGAGCCACTGAACCATGCCATTACCGCACACCCTTGAAGAACTGCGCAGCGCCATTGCGGTGGGGCAGGACAAACTCACTGCGCGCATGCGCGATGCCGCCCAGTACGTGATCGAGCACCCCCACGATGTGGCGCTCAACACGGTCGCGGCCCTGGCCGCGCGTTCGCAGATTCCCGCTTCAGCGTTCATTCGTCTGGCCCAGGCCTTGGGCTTTGGCGGTTTCAGCGACCTGCAGCGGGTGTGCAAGGCGCCGCTGGAGAAAGCCGGGCAGGGCAGCTTCAAGGAACGTATTCGCCATTATCGCGGCGAACAGTTGCTCGACGACCCGACCGATGTGGGCGCCATGCTCGGCGCCTTCAGTCGGGCCAACATCGTCTCCCTCGAACACCTTGCCGAAGGGCAGCAGGTGCAGGCGCTGGAACAGGCCATCGGCTTGCTGCAACAGGCGCGCACCACGTTCGTGGTGGGCATGCGCCGTTCGTTTCCGATGGCTGCCTACCTCAGCTATGCCCTGAGCCGTGTCGGCCGGCGCGCCGTGCACATCAGCGGCCTGGGCGGCAGCCTGCGCGAGCAGGTCGGCGCGCTGCACGGTGACGACGTGCTGGTGGCGGTGAGCTTCCCCCCGTATGCCCAGGAAACCATCGACGCCTGCAACCAGGCGGTGGCGGCCGGTACGCCTATCGTTGCCATCACCGACAGCCTGCTCAGCCCCATCGGCCAATGCGCCTCGGTGATGATCGAAGTCGACGACGCCGAACTGCTTGGCTTTCGCTCGTTGACCGCCGCGTTCTGCGTGGCCCAGACACTGGCCATGGGCCTGGCCTTCGCCGCAGGTGAAACCTTTGGCGGCATCGACCACGACGCTTTGAAAGATATCGACTGCTGAGGCCCCAGGCCCGGCATTTTGCCCAACCTGCTGGAGAGCCGTACCGTGACATCACCCCTAAGAGATCTGGTCGGCTATGGCCAGCAACGTCCCCAGGGTACCTGGCCCAATGGCGCCCGGCTGGCGATCAGCCTGGTCATCAACTACGAGGAAGGCTCCGAACGGTCCCTGGCCATGGGCGATCCCGATCAGGAAAGCATGACCGAGTGGGGCAGCTATCAGTTTCCCGATGGCGTACGCAACCTGGCCATGGAATCGATGTACGAATACGGCTCGCGGGTCGGTATCTGGCGCATCCTGCAGATTCTGCAGAAGGCCAACGTGCTGGCCACGTTTCATGCCTGCGCGGTGGCCTTCGAGCAGAACCCCGACGTGGCGCGGGCGGCGGTAGAGCTGGGCCATGAAGTATGCAGCCATGGCTACCGTTGGGAGGAAGTGTTCCGCCTCACCGAGGAGCAGGAGCGCGAGCACATTCGCCTGGCCATCGAGTCCTTCCAGCGCACCTGCGGCAAGCGCCCGGTAGGCTGGTACTGCCGCTATGGCGCCAGCGTGCGCACCCGTCGCCTGGTGGCCGAGGAGGGCGGTTTCCTCTATGACTCCGATGCCTACAACGATGACGTGCCGTACTTCGTCGACGTCGAAGGCAAACGCCGCCTGGTGGTGCCGTACACCAGTGACGTCAATGATTTCCGCTACTGGAATTCGCCGGGCCTGTCCCAGGCTTCCGACTTTCTCGAGTACATGAAGGAAAGCTTCGAGGTGCTGCACGAAGAATCTGCAGACGGCCTGCGCATGATGTCCGTCGGCCTGCACCCGCGCATGGTCGGACGCCCGGGCCGGATACGCGCCTTGCAGAAGTTCATCGAGTACGCACAGGGCCACGAAGGCGTGTGGTTCGCCACTCGCGAGCAGATCGCCCAGGCGTGGCTGGAGCGTGACGCTGCCGCAGTGTGAAAGCGGCTCTCTTTACCCGAAGACACTCTCCCACCTGATCGCGCTGTGCTGTTCCTGGCTCAGGTCCAGCACGCTTTCCACGTGGGCGAGGTGATGCAGCATCAGGGCAATGGCACGTTTTTCGTCCTGGGCTTCGATGGCGGCGACGATCGCGCTGTGTTCGTCCTCGGGGCAGGCATGCATTTGCGGACCGTCGTAGAGCGCGTGCATCAGCGACGTCACCGGACACAGCTGGCGCATGATGCGAGTGATGAAGCTGTTGCCACCGATCTCGGCCAGCAGGCTGTGGAAATTCCCGGACAGCTTGATCAAGGCGCGCCGATCCTGGTTCTTGCGCGCCAGCGCCTCCTTTTTCAGGTGGGCATGTAAAGGCTTGCGCTGGGCCTTGGTCGAGCGGTGGATGACGTTGCGAATGATCTCCGGTTCCAGCAGCCGGCGGGTGGCGAACAGGTCACGGGTTTCCTGCACCGTGGGGCTGGTGACGAACGCGCCGCGGTTGGGGTGCAGCTTGACCAAGCCTTCCTTGGCCAGCGCCATGAGCGCCTGGCGAATCTTGTTGCGGCCCACGCCAAACGCGATCGCAAGTTTCTCCTCGGCCAGCTTGATACCCGGCGGCAGGCGGTGCTCCATGATGGCGATGGTGATGTGTTCGGCGATGCCATCGGCATCCTGTGGTGTGTTCAGATCCATATCCGTTTCCTGACGTACCCTTGCCCGCGGTCAGCCGCGGATGCGCCGACTGATGCCGGTCAATTTTTCCATCACTACCATCATCACCAGGGTGACGATCACCAGCACGCTGGACAGAGCGGCAATGGTGACGTCCAGTTTGCTCTCCAGGTCCTGCCACATGCGGATCGGCAGCATGTCGGTGCGTGCGTCGCGCAGGAACAGCGAGACGGCAGTGTTATCGAACGAAGACATGAACGCAATGAATGCCCCGGCCGCGATGCCTGGCGCAATCAGCGGCAGGGTGATGCGCCGCAACGCGTGCGCTCTCGAAGCACCCAGGCTGGCAGCGCTTTCCAGCAGCGCCGGCGGCAACTGCATCAGCGCCGAAGAGGTGGTACGGATGACGTAGGGTACGCAGACCACGGTGTGACCGATCACTAGCGTCGTCATCGATACCGGCACGCCCAGCTCGCTGAAAAAGATCAATGCCGACAGGCCGAACGCCAGCCCCGGCAGAATCAACGGTGACATGAACAGCGCATCGAGGCAGCGCGCTGTCTTGCTCGTGGAACGGGCGATGGCCAGCGAGGCGGCAGTGCCCATGACCACACACAGAAGCGTGGTCATCGACGCCACCAGAAAGCTGTTCCACGCCGCGAAATGCAGGGTGAACGCCTTGAGCAGGGCGACATACCAGCGTGTCGAGAAGCCCTGAGGCGGAAAGCGCAGCGAGTAGCTGTCGGTGAACGAGACGATCAGCACGATCAGCGTCGGTGCCAGCAACAGGATAAGGGCGGCCCAGGCCACCAGATAGAGGGTGCCCTTGAGGGCGATGTCCGACAGGTCGTTTCGACGTCCCATGCTCATGTGGTCGCGTACCCCTTGCTGAGGCGGCCCAAATAGCTCAACAGCGTCACGCAGCCGATCACGGCCACCAGGAACACCAGTGAGATGGCTGCAGCGTATGGCCAGTTCTGCAGGGCCGACGCCTGCTGGTAGATGTACATCGGCATGAACAGCATCTGCCCGCCACCTACCAGAGACTGGGTAATGAAGGCGGTGATGGTCGCCGAGAAGGTCAGCAGACTGCCGGCGATGATGCCCGGCAGCGACAGCGGCACGGTGATCCGCCGGAAGGTGCGCCAGGCATTGGCGCCCAAGGCGGCGGAGGCATCCTCAAGATTGCTTTCCAGGCGTTGCAAGGTAGTGATCAAGGGCAGGGTCATCAGCGGCAACTGCACATTGGCCAGCGCCCAGATCAACCCTTCTCGGGAGTAGAGCAGACGCAGCGGCTTATCGATCCATGCCCAGCCCAGCAGCAGTTCGTTGACGATGCCCTGGCGCCCGAGGATCACCACCCAGGCGAAGGTGCGCACCACCACGCTGGTCAGCAGAGGCATGACGATGATCATCATCAGCACCTTCTGGGTGGTCGGCGAGCTGCGCACGTAGGCCCAGGCCAGAGCGTAGCCCAGGCCCAGGCACAGCACGGTAACCTGCACGCCGAGCCACAAGGTATCGCCAAGCACGCGCAGCGCCAGGCCTTCGCCGAAGATCTTCGCGTACTGCGCTACGCCCCAGACGCTGACGGCGGTGTCGTCGTGCAGGCTGACCAGCACCAGCAACAACAGCGGCGTGATGAAGAACAGCACGAAGAATGCTGCCAACGGCAGGCCGTAGCGCAGGCTGTACACGGTGACGTCATGGTTTCGGGCGCTCACGTGCCGCACTCCTCACAGCGGGAAGGGATGGCTCCAGGCATGGCTCAGACCTGGATGTCCTTGTTGAAGCGCTCGATCCAGGCCGCCCGGTTCGGATTGATCACCTTCCAGTCCTGAAAGCGAAACCGGGATTTCATTTCTGCCTGGTCCTTGGCCAGTGATTCGGCTATCTCGCCAGACATTTTTACCTGCATGTTGGTCGGCACTACCAGGTAGGGCGCTTCCATCAGCTGCGATTGCACCTGGGGCGACATCGACGCCTCGATCAAGGCGAACGCCAGATCGCGATTCGGTGAGTTCTTGACGATATGGATACTGGTCTTGAACGCGATCGCGCCTTCCTTGGGCGCCACCCATTCGACCGGTACGCCACGGGCCTTGAGGATCTGGATGGCGTTGAAGTTGCCTGGGCTGATGTCGATCTGGCCTTGCTGGAACAGCGACGCCAGCTGACCGGGGTTGGCGGCGACGGCGGCCAGGTTGGGCTTGAGTTTGGCCAGCAGTTCAAAGGCCGGTTCGATGTTGCTGTCCGAGCCGCCATGCAGTTTGGCCAGCTCGACCATGAAGCCGGTGCCCAGGGAGGAGTTCATGTTGGTGATGCCTACCCGGCCCTTGTACTCGGGCTTCCACAGGTCCATCCAGGAGTCGGGAGGGGTCTGGATAGTGTCAGGGTTATAGGTCAGGCCAACGATCTGATAGAAGATGCTCGGCCCCATCGGGTCTTGGGCTTCGGGCATCAACTGCTGATAGTAGGCGCTGTCCGCCACCGGGTAGGGCTCGATCAAGCCCTGTTCGATGGCGGTCAGGGCAGGGCCCGGATCGTGCAACATGACGTCGATGGGCGGATGTTCACGGGAGGCCATGACCTTGGAGATCTGGTCGACAGAGATCATCGGGTCGAGAATGATGTTCGCGTCTTTCATGTGTTCCAGCGCGGCAGGCACCAGCACGGCCTTGTGTGCTTCTTCCCAGCTGCCGGTAAACGTCGCGAACACCAGATTGCGCGCCTGCGCCATGGTCAACTGCGGGAACAGCTGCAGTGCACCCAGAGCCAGGGCGGATTGCATGATGCGTCTGCGGGAAATATCCATCGTCGATTCCTCGTGCGGGTCAGTTCAGGGCTACAGGCTGGGCGCGGTAAACGTGGTGATCGCATGGGCGCTGATAGGCCGCAGGCCCACCTGAGTGCCGGGCTTCAATGGCTCGGCACCCAGGCCGCGCGGCGAAGCAATCTTGATCCGCTGTCCGCCGGGCGTGAGCATTTCGTGGACGATCGAAGGGCCCAGCGGCAGGCCGAGTTCGACCTGTGCGGGGAATCCGTCGCCTGCCTCCGTCAGCTCCAGATTCTCCGGACGAATGCACGCCACCACGGCGCTGCCGGGCTGGGCGTCGCGCGGCGTACGGCAGGCCAGCAGGCTGCCGTCGGCCAGGCGTATCCGGGCCGACTCCCCGGCGTAGCTTTCCAGGGTCCCGGGCAGCACGTTGGCGCTGCCGACGAAGGTATTGACGAACAGGCTGCTGGGCGAATCGTAGATCTTCGATGGCGCGGCGAACTGCTCCAGCCGGCCGGCGTTGAGCACCGCCACGCGGTCGGCCATCGACAGCGCTTCCTCCTGGTCGTGGGTGACCATCACGCAGGTCACGCCCGACTGGCGCTGGAGCCGCTTGATCTCGATCTGCATGTCCATGCGCAGGCTTTTGTCCAGGGCCGAAAACGGTTCGTCGAGCAACAGGATGCGCGGTTCCACGGCCAATGCCCGGGCCAGCGCCACGCGCTGCTGCTGGCCACCGGAAAGCTGGCGCGGATAGCGGTCGGCCAGATGACCCAGCTGGATCATCTCGAGCATTTCATCGATGCGCTGCTTGCGCCGCGAGCGTGGCACGCCGCGCGCATCCAGACCGTAGGCGATGTTTTCGGCCACGCTCAGGTGAGGAAACAAGGCGTAGTTCTGGAACACGATGCCGATGTCGCGGTGATGCGGGGGCAGGTGGTCGATGAGCTTGCCGCCGATCACCACCTTGCCCGAGGTCTGCGGCTGGAACCCGCCGATGATGCGCAGCAGGGTGGTTTTGCCACAGCCGGAGGGGCCCAGCAGCGCCACCAGTTCGCCGGCGGCTACTTCCAGGGTGATGTGGTCGACCGCCGGAGCTGCACCGGCGTACTGATGGAAGATGTCGTCCAGGGTAAGGTCGAAACCGGCGGTGGCAGTCGTCATGCGGTGGCTCGCAGTGCTGAACTAGGTTATCTGGCTCGAAGCAATGCATGTGCCAAGCAGGACAGAGCCGGTCATCCCACGGTTTAACTCGTTGTTTTAAATGAACCGATAGCTGGATGCGGGTTACCTTGGTATCAGGATTGTACACAAAATAGTTAACTAAATATTGCACTGAATCAGTGCTCTATCTAATCATGTTCACCATTATGTCGCTCGCCAGCCGCCTTGACCTGCTTGCCCGCACCCGCTGTTACGGGCCCTGCGTCCGGCGGCGCGGATCTTGCTGAAACAGCGGTATCAGCCTTTCGCAGTGGAGTGACCCATGGATATTCATCGTCTCAAGGCGCAGCAGATCGCTCACCTGGTCAACACCCGTCAGCTGAGCGCGGTCGAGGTGGCGACAGCGGTGTGCGATCGTCTCGAGCGGTTGAATCCGTCGCTCAATGCGTTCATCGATTACCAGCGGGCCGACGTGCTGGCTCGAGCGCGTACCAGCGACCAGCGGGTCGCCGCCATGCAATACCTGCCTTTGGCCGGCGTACCGTTCAGCGTCAAGGACAACCTCTGGTTGGGCGGCCGACCGGCGAGTTTCGGTTCCAGGGTGTTTGCCGACTTCGTGGCGCCGCGCGATTCGTGGTGCGTGCAACGCCTTGGCGAACTGGGCGGCGTGGCGCTCGGGATGACCAACTGTTCCGAGTTTGCCTGCAAGGGCATCACCACCAATCCGCTGCACGGCACCACCCGCAACCCGTGGAACCTCGAGCTGACCCCCGGCGGGTCGTCGGGCGGCGCGGTGGCTGCAGTGGCGGCCGGGTTGGGACCATTGGCCCTGGCCACCGACGCCGGCGGCTCCACCCGGCGACCGGCCGCGCACACCGGGCTGGTCGGCTTCAAGCCGAGCCTGGGTGCCGTGCCCAATCCCTGGGGGTTCGCCGACCCGAACCATCTGCTCTCAGTGATCGGCCAACTGGGACGCGATGTCGAGGACGTTGCACTCATGGCCCGCAGTTTGTTCGCCTGGTGCCCCTCCGACCCGTTGTCGCAGCCACATTTTAGCGCTCAGTCGCTAGCCCCGACGCCGCGAGCGCCGCGCTCGCTGCGCATTGCCTGGTCGCCAGATCTGGGGCTGGGCCTGCCACTGGACAGCGATGTTGCCAGTGCGATGGTTGCCGCGCTGGCGACGCTGGAGCGCGATGGCTGGTCCATCGAGCTGGCCAGCCCGCGCTGGCCAGGCGGCCTGGAAGGCTATGCGCTGCTGGGCTTGCAGCACACGGCGCTGGCTGCGCAATTCGGTGCGCTGGCGGATGAGCAGTTGCAGCAGCTGGATCCGGATATTCTGGCGCAGATAGAGCTGGGCAGAGCGTTGTCCGGGGTGCAAACCGCGCGTCTGCTAGCGTTGCGCAATGGGTTGTCGATCACCCTGGCCGCGTTTTTCGATGACTACGATCTGCTGTTGTGCCCGACCGCGCCGGTGGAAGCCTGGGCCGTGGGGCAACTGGGCCCCGCGACCATTGGCGGTCAGCCCGCCGGGCCGCGCGGACATGCCGGTTATACCCCGGTGTTCAACTACTGCGGGGTACCCGCACTGTCGTTGCCCTGCGGGTTCGGCAAGCAGGGACTTCCGGTAGGCCTGCAGGTGATCGCCCCGCGCTACATGGACGGGCGCGTGCTTCAGGCCGCCGCGGAAATGGAGCGCGTGCTGGGCCTGTCGTTCGAGGCGCCCATGCTGCGCAACCAAGGTATCCCCCAACCCCTGTAGCAGCGGCGCAAGCCGCGTCGGCGGCACATGCGGTTTGGCAGGCACACCGCGGTGAACCCGGACGCGGCTTGCGCCGCTGCTACAGGAGGGCCTGCAAGCCCGCTGGCAAGCCTTGGTTGGGCTTGGCGGGTGGGCGGGCGAAGCTGCCTTGGGTGGCCCGACCCGCCTGCAGGCGGTGCAACAGCTGCGCCTGGGCCACGCCGCACGACACGCCGTCCACCACCGGAACCGGCAACCGCCCGGCCAACCCACGTGCCAGCCCGGCCAACGGCGCACCGGCGAGGATCAGCACGTCGGCGCCATCTTCGTTCACCGCCAGGTGGCTCAGCTCCAGCAGGCGCTCGGCATGATCCTCCTGCACGCTGCCGGCATCGCGCAGCGGGCGGTCCAGATGGCGAATGCTGGCCAGACGGTCGAGCATGCCGTTCTGTGCCACGCACTCGCGGTACCAACTGGTGATGCGCCGGGAGATGGCGATGATCGAGATCCTCTGGCCCAACTGGGCGGCCGTCATCAGCGCCGCTTCGGTCATGCCCACCACCGGCACGTCCAGTACCTCCTTGAGCGCAAGCAGCCCGGGATCACCGAATGCCGCCACCAGTACTGCGTCGTAGCTGCCCAGACGCTCCCCGGCAATGATCGTCGCTGCGTGCGCGCCGAGCAGGGCTTCGAAGCGGGTTTCGATGTAGGCCACGCCACTGGGTGCCGTGGCCATCTGGATCTGCGTGTCCGTTGCTGCTGTGCGGCGCGCTTCCGTCTCGATCAGGTCGGTGACGCTCTGGGAGATATTGGGGTTGATGATCAGCAGTCTCATGGCGACTCCGGGCGGTCGGGTGGCGTTAGCCGAAAATAGCGTGCAGGTCGACCTCGGCCTCATCTTCCAGCGACAGGTCGAGCGTGGCCTCGATATGGTCGAGGTGGCCCAGCATCAAGCCGATGGCTGCCTCGACCTCACCCTGTTCCATGGCCTCGACGATTTCGGTGTGCTCATGGTTGGGGCAGGCAGGCACGTTCGGCGAGTCGTACAGCAGAATGATCAAGCAGGTCAGCGAGGACAGCTCGCGCATCAGTTTGACCAGGGGCGGGCTGTCGACCATCTGCGCGATCAGCAGATGAAACTCGCCGGACAGGCGAATCACCGCGCGCTTGTCGCCTGTCTCGCGCGCGGCGCGTTCTTCGGCCACATGGGCGTGCAGGCGACGAAACTGCTGGCTGTCGGCCTTGGCCACCAGGCTGCGGATCAGCGCGGGCTCGAGAATGCGTCTGGCCTGGAAAATATGCCGGGCTTCTTCCACCGAGGGGCTGGCGATGAAGGCGCCGCGATTGGGGATAGTGGTGACGATCCCTTCGTGGGCCAACCGCGCGAGCACCTCGCGGATGCGTGTGCGATTGACCTGGAACACCCCGGCCAACTTCTCTTCCACCAGCTTGGTGCCGGGGATCAGGCGATGTTCCATCACGGCGTTGAGGATGCGTTCGTAGATACCGTCGCGCGTGTTCCCAGTGCCCAGGATCTGCCCAGTGCTGCGGGCCTTGCGAGGTGCAGGAGAAAGTGTTTCCGAGTTGAGCACGTGCGCGATCCTCGTCAGCCTGATTACGGTCAATGGTGGATTGTCACAAAATGGTGAGCGATTGTCCAAGCATGCACCGTCGCAACTCATTCGCCGCCACGGACTGCTTTATTGAGCCTGCTCATCTCGTCACCACGGGAGCCGCCGCCGAACGTGAAAGCGCCACCGCGCGATCACACAAGCCCCGCCGTACAGGGCCTGGATACCAAAGGCGCCCATAGAAAGCAATGCGGTTTTCAAGCGATGCCACAAACCTGGCATAACCGTTGCAAACTCTTTGCCACAAAGCCTCAGCCTTTAGTGACAATTGGAGAAGCCCGATGCCAGCTATTCGTTCGTCCACTACCTTGCTCAAGCGTGCCGTTTCGGCCTTGGTGTTGAGCCTCGGCATGATGGCCATGTCCCACGCCGACGAAGCCAAGCCGGTCAAGCTCGGTTATGCCAAATGCGCCCACTGCACGCCGTTGTCCCTGACGCCGCAAAACGCCACCGGGGTGAAACTCGACGCCATTGCCTTCAACACCGGCAACGATGTACTCACAGCGCTGCTGTCCAAGAGCATCGACGTGGCGCAGGTCACCTACCTGCATTACGCCACGGCGCTGGACAAGGGGTTCGACGTGGTGGCCGTGTCCGGGCAGATCAACGGCGGCTCGCAGATTCTGGTGGGCAACGACCTGCCGGTGCAGGCAGGCGACTGGGTCGGCTTGAAGGCGCTCATCGACAAGTACAAGGCCGAAGACAAGCCGTTCCGGGTCGCCGCCTCGCGCGGCAATGCGCAGGATATTCATATGCGTGGGGCGTTTCTCAAGCACGGCATCGATATCAACAAGGATGTGCAATTCATCAACATCCCCAACCCGTCTGACCACGTGCAGGCACTGCGCCGCGGCGAAGTGGAGCTGATCACTTCGGTGGACCCGTTCGCCACCCAGATCCGCGAGGTCAAGGCGGCCAAGTTCTTCGACTTTCCCTACGACCAGGCGGCTGGCAAGTTGACCAACCTGATCGTTACCCGCTCCGATGTGATCGAGGACAACCGCAAGGGCGTCGAGGAAACAGTGCGTTCCATCGTCAAGGTCAATGACCTGATGGCCAACGACAAGCCGCTGTTCATCGACACCATCCAGAAAGTCACCGGCCTGGACAAGGCCATCGCCACCGGCGCAGTCGACAACCTCTACCCCGACTACGCCATGCACCGCGCCTCGGCCGTAGCCATTGCGCAAATGATGCGCGACCTCAAGTACATCAGCACCGATGTCAGCGAGCAGGTAGAGAAGAACCTGGACTACAGCTTTCTGGAAGCGGTGACCGGCAAGCCGAAAACCGAGCTGGGGTATTGAGATGAAAAGTACCGCCATCAAGGCGCACGGGGTCGGGCGAGGGCATGGCCCGTCCCTGGCCCGGCGCCTGTACAAGCGCATCGAACGCGGCATCGTGCCGGTATTGCTGCTGGTCGGCTGGGAGATCTTTTCCCGCTCCGGGATTTTGCCGCGCGCGCTCCTGCCGGCGCCGTCCCAAGTCATCATCGCCTGGGCAGACTGGGTCTTTGCCACCGATGGCAATACGCAAAGCTACAGCGGCCACTGGATTCTCGATGTGGCGGCCAGTTCGTTCCGGGTGTTCGCAGGCTTTGCCCTGGCCGCCTTGCTGGGCATCGGCGCGGGCATGGCCATCGGTTGGTCGCGCACCGCAGAAAACCTGTTCGAGCCGGTGCTGCAGATTCTGCGCCCGATCCCGCCGGTGTCCTGGATTCCCCTGGCGATCATCTGGTTCGGCATTGCCGACAAGCCGGCGATCTTCCTGGTGTTCATGGGCGCATTCTTCCCGGTGCTGTTGAGCACCATTCACGGCGTCAAGAACTGTGACCGCAACCTGTTGCGGGCAGGCGCCATGACCGGTGGTACGCCAAGCAGACTACTGCTTTACATCGTCTTCCCGGCGGCGCTGCCGAGCATCTTCTCCGGCCTGCGCATCGCCATCGGCTCGGCGTGGATGCTCACCGTCACCGCGGAAATGGTCGCGGTTAAAAGCGGCGTCGGTTACGTGCTGTGGGATTCCTATTACTTCCTGCGTTACGACATCGTCATCGCTTCCATGGTCAGCATCGGCCTGCTGGGCTTTCTCAGCGACTATGCGATCAAGCGCGTGGGTGCGTACCTGCTGCGCTGGCAACGTGGTTCCACTTTGCAGAAGGAGGGCTGAGGCATGGCACTGATCACCATCGACCGCGTCTCGCGCGTGTTCGAAGACCCCAAGCGACCCACCGGCATCGTGGCCCTGGACGATGTCAGCCTGACCGTGGCACGCAACGAATTTCTCTGCCTGCTGGGCCCCAGTGGCTGCGGCAAGTCGACCCTGCTGAACATGATCGCCGGCTTCGATCACCCTACCCAGGGCACGGTCAGCGTGGGCGGGCAGTCGATCACCGCACCGGGGGCAGACCGTGGCGTGGTGTTCCAGCAAGCCAACCTGATGCCTTGGTTGCCGGTCTGGGAGAACGTTGCGTTCCACTTGAAGATGCGCGGTGTGGGCAAGGAGATACGCCGGGAGAAGGCGCAGAAATTCATCGAAATGGTGGGCCTGGCCGGCTTCGAGAATCACTTCCCCAGCGAGCTGTCCGGCGGCATGAATCAGCGCGTGGGTATTGCCCGAGCCTTGCTGATGAACCCTGAGGTGATCCTCATGGACGAGCCCTTCGGTGCGTTGGACGAGCAGACCAAGATGGACATGCACGCCGAGCTGATCCGGATCTGGCGCGAAAGTCAGAGCACCATCGTGTTCGTCACCCATGGTATCGATGAGTCGCTGGCCCTGGGTACCCATGTCGCCGTGATGTCGGCACGTCCGGGACGCATTCGCGAGCTGCTGCCGATCGAGCTCGAACGTCCGCGCGACCCGACCAGCAAGGCCTTCAATGACTACAAGCGGCATATCCTGTCGCTGCTGCGGCCGGAACCTGTGCGGGAAAGCGCCTGAGATGAAGACGCTGATCACCGGCAGCAGTGGCTTCGTCGGCCTGGCGTTGAGCGAGCACTTGCTGGCGGCGGGTGAAGAAGTGATCGGTTTCGACCTGGGGCCGATTCCAGACGCCGCGCGAGCGGTTTTCGCCGAGTTGCCGGGACGCTTCATCGAGCATCAGGGCGATGTGCGCGATGCAAGCGACCTGCGTACGCTCATGGGTCGTCATCGCCCCCAGCGAGTGGTGACCCTGGCCGCCATCACCGCCGACGCCGAGCGCGAGCGATTGGCGCCCCAGGCGATCTTCGAAGTGAACGTGGGCGGGGTGCTTGCGGCCATCGGCGCGAGCGCCGAGTGCGGCGTGTCGCGGCTGGTGCACATCAGCTCGGGCTCGGTCTACGGCACCACCGGGCGTCACGCGCCGTTGCTCGACGAAGCACGTTCCGCCTTGGCCCCCGAGGGCCTGTACGGCCAATCCAAGCGCAGCGCCGAGGACGCGGCGCGGCGCCTTGCCCAACTGCATGGGTTGCCCTTGGTTATCGGCCGCCTGGGCACTTGCTTCGGGCCCTGGGAAGCCGACACCGGCGTGCGCGACACCCTCAGCGCACCGCTGCAGTTGTTGCAAGTGGCCCGCCGTGGCGGCACGGCGATCCTGGCGCGCGACAGCCTGCGCGACTGGCTGTATGTCCGCGACGCCGCGCGGGCTATCGGCTGCCTGCTGGACCAGCCGCAGTGGCGATATCCCCTCTATAACCTGGCGGCGGGTTTCCAATGGCCGCTCAGTCAATGGTGCACGCGCCTGGCCACACGCTTCCCGGACTTTCGCTGGCGTCTGGCGGCGCCGGGTGAAACACCGAACATCGAGCTGTACGCCGACTACGACCGGGCGAGCATGGCGCTCGACCGTCTGCGCGAAGACTGCGGTTTCGTTCCGCGATTCGACATCGACGCTGCCGATCACGACTTTCATCACTGGCTTGCCCACGTGGTAGGCCCCCAGACAACGGTGAACCCATGACCCCCACCCTTTTGGCGAACTCATCGAGCATGGCGGGCCAGGTGTGCATCGTCACCGGTGCGGCCTCCGGCATCGGCCGCGCCATTGCCTGGCACCTGGCAAGCCACGGTGCCTGCGTGGTCATCGCCGATGTCACCACGGCTGTCATCGAGGGCGGCGAGCCAACCGCCGACCTGATTCGCGCCGCTGGCCACCAGGCCCTGTTCGTGCAGACTGACGTTGCCGACAGCGCTCAGGTCGAAGCCCTGGTCAAGACCACGGTAGCGCGCTTCGGGCGCCTCGATGTGCTGGTCAACAACGCCTGCATCCGCCACGCCCGGCCCTTGCTCGAGCTCGACGAGGCCGACTGGCAGCGTGTCCTGGACGTTAATCTGGGGGGTGTCTACCGCTGTTGCCGGGCTGCCGTGCGGCAAATGGCCGGCCAGGCGCTGGTGGGCGAAACCCGCGGGCGCATCGTCAACCTGTCTTCGCAACACGGCATGATTGCCGCACCCCAGGACTTGGCCTATGGCGTGAGCAAGGCGGCTGTGGATTACCTCACCCGGCAGGTCGCCAGCGACTATGCCGAGCAGCGCATCGTCTGCAACGCGGTGGCGCCCGGCAAGATCCAGACCGGCGCCGGTGGCCGGGCGGTCGACCCGGCGGTGATGGAGCGGGCCACGCGGCGTACCCCCTGGCCGCGGTTGGGCCATCCCGACGATGTCGCCAAGGCCGTGCTGTTTCTGGCCAGCGCCGAGGCCAGCTTCATCACCGGCACCACGTTGATGGTGGACGGCGGGTGGATGGCCGCATGATCGACAACCCACTGGATCTACTGATTACCGGCGCCGTGCTGCTGGACCCGGTCGACGGCCTTGCGCAGTCCGCAAGCCTGGGCATCCGTGGCCAACGCATCGCCCACGTCGGGCCTGCCGACCAGCCTGCGCCCAAAGCCGTGCGGCATCTGCACTTGCCGGGCCGAGTGGTGGTGCCCGGCTTCGTCAATACCCATTACCATGCCGGCCTGAATTTCGTCCGGGGGGTGGCGCCGGACTGCGGCTTCGCGCCGTCCTACACCCCCGGCCTGCCACAGGCTTCATGGCTCAGCCCGGAAGAAGCACTGGCGTTGTCCCGCCTCGGTGCACTCGAAGCGCTGCGGGCGGGTTGCACCACGCTTGTGGACAGCTTCGTGCATGCCGAGCACACCGTGGCAGGCATGGCCGAAACGGGTATGCGGCTGTTTGCCAGCCAACGTCTGGCCGATGTCGATTTCGCCTCGGTGCTGCAGGGCACGCGGCGCTTCGACCTGAAGCGTGGCCTGGCCCAGCTGGATCACGCCGAGGCCTTCGTCGAACGCTGGGCAGGGCAGGCCGACGGACGTATCCAGGCCCACCTGACCGCTCACGCACCCGACACCTGCTCGCTGGACTTCCTGCGCCAGATCGATGCCTTGGCCCGCCGCCATGGTCTGCAGATCAGCACGCACCTGGCGCAGAGCCAGGACGAACTGGATTGGGTGCGTGCTACCCACGGCCGCTCGCCGGTGCAACTGCTCGATGAGCTGGGCATGCTCGATTCGCGCCTGCTGGCCGGTCACTGCATTCACGTGGATGACGAGGACATCGTACGCATCGGCGCCTCCGGTGCGCATGTCGTGCACATCCCGGTCGGCAACGCCATGTCCGGACGGGTGGCGCCGACGCGCCGCCTGCTGCAGGCCGGCGCGCGCCTGTGCCTGGCGACCGACACCATGCACGGCGACATGATCGAGGTCATGCGCTGGGCGCTGGCGGTAGGGCGGTTGAGTGCCGGGCGGGTGGCCGACGACTGGCAACCACGCGACGTGCTGCGCATGGCCACCGTCAACGGCGCCGCGGCGCTGGGTTGGGGCGAGCATCTGGGTCGATTGGCGGTCGGCCAGTTGGCTGACCTGGCCATCCTCGACTATCGACAGCTCCACCTCACTCCCTGCATCGATGCGTTGGGCAGTTTGGTGCACAACGCCACCGGGGCCGACGTCGAAACCGTGATCGTCGACGGTCGAGTGGTGATCGATCAAGGCCGCTCGACCCAGGTCGACGAAGCCTGTGTACGTGCCGCAGCCGACACCGTTTGCCGCGGCCTGTGGCAACGTTGCGAAAAGCCTTTGCGCGCCTATCCTTCCTCGCACGCGATCACTGGAGGTCCAGCATGACCCGCCGTATTCGCCTGGGCGTGCTTACGCCTTCCTCGAACACCGCACTGGAGCCGCTGACCCAGGCGTTGATAGCCAGCCTGCCGGAAGTCAGCGTGCATTTCTCACGCTTCAGTGTCACCCAGATCGCCCTCAGCGCCGACGCGCTGGGCCAGTTCCAGCGCGAGCGGATTCTGGACGCGGCGCGCTTGCTGGCCGATGCCCATGTCGATGTCATCGGCTGGAGCGGTACCTCTGCCGGATGGCTGGGTTTCGATACCGACGTGGCGCTGTGCCAGGCCATTACCGAGGCCACGGCGATACCGGCGACGACCTCGGTGCTGGCACTGAACAAGGCGCTGCACCGCTTCGGCATTCGCCGCCTGGGCCTGGTCTCGCCGTATCTGGCGGATGTGCAGGCAAGGATCGTTGCCAATTATGCCGCTCTGGGTATCGATGCCAGCGCCGAAAGCCACCTGTCGCTGCAGGACAATTTTTCCTTTGCCGAAGTGGACGAAGCTATCCTGGATCGTCAGGTGGCCGAGGTGGTCGCGGCCGGTGCCGAGGCCATCTCCACCTTCTGCACCAACCTGCACGCCGCCCACCGCGCCGAGTCCTGGGAGCGCCAGCACGGGGTACCGGTGTTCGACACGGTGACGACGGTGCTCTGGGACATGTTGAACATGACCGGCGTGGACACACGTCGCTTGACCGGCTGGGGCCGGCTACTGCTTGAAGAGGCTTGATATGCAACCTTTCGATACGGTTATTCGCAACGCTCGCGTGGTCACTGCCGCAGACACCTTCACCAGTGACATCGGCATTCGCGACGGGCGCATCGTTGCCCTGGCCCTGGAGCTGCCTCCGGGCCTTGCGGAAATCGACGCGGCCGGCCGGCACGTGACCCCGGGCGGCATCGACAGCCATGTGCACCTGGACCAGCCCACCGGCGACGGCTCGGTCATGGCCGACGACTTTTTCAGCGGCACGGTGTCGGCGGCCTGCGGCGGGACCACCACGGTGATTCCTTTCGCCTGTCAGCAGAAGGGTGAAACCCTGCGTGCAGCAGTGGATGACTACCATCGCCGGGCAGGCAACAAGCCGGTGATCGACTACGCCTTTCACCTGATCGTCACCGACCCCACGCCGCAGGTCCTGCGTGAGGAATTGCCGGCACTGATCGCCGAGGGCTATACCTCGTTCAAGATCTACATGACCTACGACGCGCTGAAACTGGGCGATCGAGAGATTCTCGAAACCCTGTCCGTGGCCCGCCGCGAAGGCGCCATGGTCATGTTGCATGCCGAGAACAGCGACTGCATCGCCTGGCTCACCGAGCGGCTGCTGGCGGCCGGGCTCAGCGCGCCGCGCTACCACGCCAGCTCGCGACCGATGCTGGTGGAACGCGAGGCCACGCACCGGGCCATTGCCTTGGCCGAACTGGTGGATGTGCCCATCCTCATCGTCCACGTGTCGGGTCGCGAGGCCGTGGAGCAGATTCGCTGGGCGCAGAACCACGGCTTGAAGGTGTATGCCGAAACCTGCCCGCAATACCTGTTTCTGACCGCCGACTCGCTGGGCTGCGACGACAGCTTCGAAGGCGCCAAATGCATCTGCAGCCCACCGCCTCGGGACGCTGCAAACCAGCAGGTGATCTGGGACGGGCTGGAAAACGGTTCGTTCGAGATCTTCTCGTCCGACCACGCGCCGTTTCGTTACGACGGCCCCGATGGCAAGAAGGCCCACGGCGAAGACGTGTCGTTCGACCAGATCGCCAACGGCATTCCCGGTGTGGAAACACGCATGGCGTTGTTGTGGTCCGAAGGCGTGCGCACCGGGCGCATCACGGCGCAAAGTTTCGTCGCGCTGACGTCGACCAACGCTGCGAAGATGTACGGGCTGTACCCGCGCAAGGGCAGTATCGCCATCGGCGCGGATGCCGATCTGGTGATCTGGGACGAAGGGCAGCCGGTGTCGATCAGCAACGAGATGTTGCACCACAACGTCGACTACACCCCTTACGCCGGCATGCAGCTGAGCGCCTGGCCGGCCATCACCCTGTCGCGCGGCGAAGTGGTATGGGACGGTGAGCCTCGGGGCGAAGCGGGGCGGGGCCAGTTTTTGCCCTGCGAGCGTCCGGCACCGGCGCAGGTGCGTCGGCGCAACACCGAGTTGCCGCTGTGAGCGCGGTCGAGCAGGTGGCGCAGCGGCTCATACGCGCCTGGCGCGAGGGTCGGCGGCAGCCGGTCGAAGGTTTGCGTCTGGACAGCGAGGCGCAGGCGTATGACGTGCAGCGGCGGGTGGCCGAGGCGATGGGCTGGTTCGCCCACGCGCCCGCGCGGGCCTGGAAACTGGGCGGTGCGCCGGGCAGCCTCATCAGTGCGGCAGGCGTGCCGGCCGGTACCGTACGCGCATCCGGGTGGCAGGTGCCGCCCGGGCACTGCCACGCGTTGGGTATCGAAGGCGAGCTGTTCGTGCGCTTGTCCCGGGATCTGGACGAACACACCGACCTGGCCGCCGCCTATGCGGCCATCGACGCCTGGATGCCGGGCATCGAGTTGTGCGATACGCGCTGGGTCGACGGCATCCAGGCCGATACCCTGCTGCGACTGGCCGACCAGCAGCTCAACCGTGAGTTGATCGTTGGCCTGCCTGTAACGCTGGCGTCCATCCCCGACTGGTCGGCCCAGGCCGCAACGCTGCGTATCGACGGCGAACAAGTGGTGCGTGGCCTGGGCAGCCATCCGTTCCGCGAACCGTTGAACTCCCTGCCATGGCTGGCGCGACACGCTGTCGCACTGGGCAACCCGCTGCGCGCGGGCGATCTGATCGCCACCGGAAGCTGGACCGGTATCCACTGGGCGCCCCCAGGCGCCAGCATCGAAGTCGACTTCCCCGGCATCGGCAGCGTAACCCTCGCCACCTGACCCACCGCGTTGCGCCCTTCGCGGCCACGGACCGCTCCTACAGTGGTCATGCGCTGCCACGGGGATCGAGCGCCATCTCCCGTAGGAGCGGTCATCGGCCGCGAAAGGTGCGCCGCGGTATGCTTGCCGCCTGCGCTGGCCCTTTCGCGGCCACGGACCGCTTCTACAGTGGTCATGCGCTGCCACGGGGATCGAGCGTCATCTCCCGTAGGAGCGGTCATCGGCCGCGAAAGGTGCGCCGCGCTATGCTTGCCGCCTGCGCTGGCCCCTTCGCGGCCATGGACTGCTCCTACAGTGGTCATGCGCTGCCACGGGGATCGAGCGCCATCTCCCGTAGGAGCGGTCATCGGCCGCGAAAGGTGCGCCGCGGTGCGCTTGCCGCCTGCGCTGGCCCCTTCGCGGCCACGGACTGCTCCTACAGTGGTCATGCGCTGCCACGGGGATCGAGCGCCATCTCCCGTAGGAGCGGTCATCGGCCGCGAAAGGTGCGCCGCGGTGCGCTTGCCGCCTGCGCTGGCCCCTTCGCGGCCACGGACCGCTCCTACAGTGGTCATGCGCTGCCACGGGGATCGAGCGCCATCTCCCGTAGGAGCGGTCATCGGCCGCGAAAGGTGCGCCGCGCTATGCTTGCCGCCTGCGCTGGCCCCTTCGCGGCCATGGACCGCTCCTACAGTGGTCATGCGCTGCCACGGGGATCGCGCCATCTCCCGTAGGAGCGGTCATCGGCCGCGAAAGGTGCGCCGCGGTGTGCTTGCCGCCTGCGCTGGCCTCTTCGCGGCCACGGACCGCTCCTGCGGGGAGGGGGTGTGGCGCCGGTCATTGCCCCCGCGCATTCGCCGGGAAAAAAGAGTAGAGTGGCGCGCTTTTCCGATCTGCCCAAAGTTTTTTCATGAAAAGTTCCGCACCCGCTGCACCCAAGCGCTTCACCCTCAAGGTCGCCCTCTGGCTGCTCGACAGCCCCCGCCTGGGCCACAAGGTCAACGTCAAGCACCTGGCCGGGCGCATGCTCAAGCAGCCCGCGCGCGAAGGCGTGGTGGTCGCGCAGAGCCGCCTCGGCCAGTTGATGTGCCGCGATTGTGGCAACGCCCGTGACCAGCGCATCGGTCAGCAACTCCTGCGGCAGGCCGCCCGCGCCGGCGATGCGGGCGCACAGAACGCACTGAGCGATCTGCGTCGCGACTGACACTCGGTTTGCCCCAGGCGGCCAATGGCCTCAGACTGCCGCTCATCGAATTCGCATGAGAGCACACCATGGCCCTGGACGTGACCAGCCTGTTGATTGGCCTGCTGGCTGCCGCCTTGCCGTGCCTGGCGCTGGCCTGGCAGCTGCAGCGCAGGAGCACCGCCGCCCTGGCCCAGGTCGCCTTGCTCGACGAGCGCCTGAGTAACGCCCAATTGGCTCAGGACGGCCTGAGCGCGCAGCTCGACGCCTGCCGCGATGAGGTCAGCGATCTGAGCCAGGCCAACTCGGCCAAGCAAGCTGAACTGGCCGGCCTGCGCCGCGAGGTCGAACTGCTGCAGAACGAACGCGACAATGCCCGCGATGCCGCCCACGCCTGGAGCCTGGAGCGCAGCACCCGGGAAACCGAGTTGCGTCGCCTCGATGCCCAGTGCGCCGGACTATCAGCCGAATTGCGCGAACAGCAGGACAGCCACCAGCAACGCCTGAACGACCTGCAGGGTTCACGGGACGAACTGCGCGCGCAGTTCGCCGAACTGGCCGGCAAAATCTTCGACGAGCGCGAGCAACGTTTCGCCGAAAACAGCCAGCAACGCCTGGGCCAGTTGCTCGATCCCCTCAAGGAGCGTATCCAGTCGTTCGAAAAGCGCGTTGAAGAGAGCTACCAGAACGAGGCCCGCGAGCGCTTTTCCCTGGGCAAGGAACTGGAGCGCCTGCAACAGCTCAACCAGCGCCTGAGTACCGAAGCCACCAACCTGACCCAGGCCCTCAAGGGTCAGAAAACCCAGGGCAACTGGGGCGAGCTGATTCTGGAGCGGGTGCTCGAGCATGCCGGGCTGGAGAAGGGCCGCGAGTACCAGACCCAGGTCAGCCTCAAGGGCCCGGATGGCGAGCGCTTCCAGCCCGACGTGCTGATCATGCTGCCCGGCGACAAGCAGGTGGTGGTCGATTCCAAGGTCAGCCTCACTGCCTATCAGCAATACATCGCCGCCGAAGACGGTGCCATTGCCCAGGCGGCCTTGAAGCAGCACGTGCTGTCGCTGCGCAATCACGTCAAGGGCCTTTCCGGCAAGGACTACAGTCGCCTGGACGGTTTGCACAGCCTGGATTTCGTCCTGCTCTTCGTGCCCATCGAGGCGGCATTCTCGGCCGCGTTGCAGGCCGAGCCCAACCTGTTCCAGGAGGCCTTCGACCGGCAGATCGTCATCGTCAGCCCGACCACCCTGTTGGCCACCCTGCGCGTCATCGACAGCCTGTGGAAGCAGGAGCGGCAAAGCCAGAACGCCCGCGAGATCGCCGAGCGCGCCGGATGGCTGTATGACAAGTTCGTGTTGTTCATCCAGGACCTCGACGAAGTCGGCAACCGCCTGCAGCAGTTGGACAAGGCCTACGGCGCGGCGCGCAACAAGCTCACCGAAGGACGTGGCAACCTGGTCAGCCGCAGCGAGCAACTCAAACTGTTGGGCGCCCGCGCCAGCAAGAGCCTGCCGCCTGACCTGCTCGAGCGCGCCATGACCGAGGCCCATCAAGACAGCGGCGCCGAGGCCGACGCCGACGGCGTGTCAGTGCCGGCCCAGGTGCCGGTTGAGTAGCGCTCGCAAGGCCGCAGGCTTCACCGGTTTGGCCAGGTAGTCCAGGCCGGCGGCGTGCACCAGGGCGACGGTTTCGGGGCGCGCGTCGGCGCTGATCACCACGCCCGGCACCGGCTCGGCCAGCGCAGTGCGCAGCCAGGCCATCAGTTGCGTACCGGTTTCTCCCTCGTCCAGGTGGAAATCCACCAGCGCCAATTGCGGCCGCTTGCCGGCGGCCAGCAGTGCTGCGCACTCCTGGCGATTGCGTGCGGTCCATACCTCGCACCCCCAGCGGCTGAGCAAGCTGTGCATGCCCAGCAGGATGCTGTCTTCGTTGTCGACGCAGAGCACCCGTGCACCACCCAGCGGTTGGCTCATGGGCGTCGGGGCGGGCAGGGCGGTTGCCGTGTCTGCGCCGGCCAGGGGCACGGTCACACTGAACACGCTGCCATGGCCAGGCCATGAGCGCACCTGCAGCGGATGGCCGAGCACCCGGCACAGGCCGTCGGCAATTGCCAGGCCCAGCCCCAGGCCTTTCTCGGCACGGGTCTGGTGACTGTCCAGGCGCTTGAATTCTTCGAAAATCATTTCCAGCTTGTCGCGGGCAATGCCCGGGCCTCGGTCCCACACCTCCAGGCTCAGCGCACCTGGCTTGCGCCGCACACCCAGCAGGATCGGACCGCGTCCATAGCGGAAGGCGTTGGTGAGGAAGTTCTGCAGTACACGGCGCAACAGCTTGATATCGCTGTCCACCCGCAGCGCGCTGCCCCGCAGGCGAAAGTCCAGGCCCTGTTCCCGAGCCTGGGCCTTGAACTCAGGGCCCAAGGCGTCGAACAGTTCGTTGAGCGCGAAGCCCTTGCGGTCCGGGCTGATCTTGCCGTTCTCCAGGCGGGAAATATCCAGCAGGTCGCTGATCAGGTCTTCGGCCGAACGCAAGGAGTTGTCCATGTGCTGCACCAGCTGGCTGGCTTCGGCCGACAGGCCCGGCTGATGAGACAGCGCTGCGGAGAACAGCCGCGCCGCGTTGAGCGGCTGCATCAGGTCGTGGCTGACCGCTGCCAGGAAGCGCGTCTTGGACTGGTTCGCCGACTCGGCATGGCCCTTGGCTTCGGTCAGCGCCTGGTTCAGCTGGGACAGCTCATGGGTGCGCTCGGTTACCCGCTGTTCCAGGCCTTCGTTGGCGTCCTTGAGCGCCTGCGCTGCTTCGCGGTAGGCGGTGATGTCGGTGAAACTCATGACGAAGCCACCGCCCGGCATCGGGTTGCCGATCAGCTCGATGACCCGCCCGTTGGGAAACAGGCGCTCGGAGGTGTGCGCGCGACCCTGACGCATCCAGTGCAGGCGCCGGGCAACGTGTACCTGCGCCTCGCCGGGCCCGCACAGGCCGCGCTCGGCGTTGTAGCGGATGATGTCGGCAATCGGCCGGCCCACGCTGATCAAGCCTTCCGGGTAATTGAACAGCTCCAGGTAGCGGTGATTCCAGGCCACCAGGCGCAGCGACTGGTCGATCACGCTGATGCCCTGGGTGATGTTCTCGATCGCGCCCTGCAGCAGGGCACGGTTGAACTGCAGCACTTCGCTGGCTTCGTCGGCGATACGCACCACGTCTTCGAGCTGCATGTCGCGGCCTTCGATGGCCGCCTTCACCACCGCGCGCGTCGACGAGCTGCCCAGCACGCCTGCCAGCAGCCGTTCGGTATGGGCTATCCACTGGCCATCGGCATTCTGGTTGGGGTTGAAACCCTTGCCTTGCCGATAGGCGTAGCGCAGAAAGCTTTGCCGTGCGCGCTCCTCGCCGACGAAGCGTGCCGCCAGGTTGAGCAGGTCATTGATCTGCACCGCCAGCAGCGAGCGGCCATGGGGCCCGGCATTGATCTCCTGGCCGATGAATCGCCCGGCTTGCCAATGTTCGCTGACGCGGGTACGCGAGAGCACCGAAACCCAGGCGAACAGAATGAAATTGCCGGCCAGCGACAGCACCACCCCTTGGGTCATGGGGCTGATGGGCAGGCCGAACGGGTTGCCGTGAATCCAGGCCAGGCCGGGGAACACGTCCAGCGGCAGGTTCAAACTGTGCGCCGCCACCGGCAGCACCAAGGTGTAGAACCAGAGAAAGATGCCCACCGCCAACCCGGCGAAAACCCCGCGACGGTTGGCCTGTTTCCAGTACAGCGCACCGAGCATTGCCGGGGTCAGCTGGGTTACGGCGGCAAAGGCAATCTGGCCGATGGTGGCGAGGCTGGCGGTGGAACCGAGCAGACGGTAGCTGACGTAGGCCAGCAGCAGGATCACCACGATGCTCACTCGGCGGACGCTGAGCATCCACTGGCGAAACACTTCGAAGGGCCGTTCCGCGCTTTGCCGACGCAGCAGCCAGGGCAGCAGCATGTCATTGGAAACCATGGTCGACAGCGCTACGCTGGCGACGATGACCATGCCGGTCGCCGCCGAAGCACCGCCGATGAAGGCCAGCAAGGCCAGGGCCGGGTGGGCTTCGGCCAGTGGCAGGCTGATGACGAACGAGTCGGGAATCACCGAGCTGGGCAGCAGCATCTGCCCGGCCAGGGCAATCGGCACCACGAACAGTCCGGCCAGGATCAGGTAGGCGGGAAACACCCAGCGCGCCAGGCGCAGGTCCTGCGGGTCGGTGTTCTCCACCACGGTGACGTGGAACTGCCGCGGCAGGCAGAGAATGGCCATCATCGCCACGCCGGTCTGCACCACCATCGAGGGCCAATTGATCGTCTCTTGCCAGTACGCCTCCAGGCGCGGCGCCAGCATGGCCTGGTCGAGCAGGTCCTCGAAACCGTCGTACAGCCCATAGGTGACGAAGATGCCCACGGCGAGGAACGCGAACAGCTTGACCAGCGCCTCGAAGGCGATCGCCAGGACCATGCCGCGGTGGTGCTCGGTAACGTCCAGCGTGCGTGTGCCGAACAGGATGGTGAACAGCGCCAGCACCAGCGTGACCACCATGGCGGTGTCCTGTACGCGGGTACCGGTGGCGTCGGCACCGGCGCCGATCAGCAGGTTCACGCCCAGCACGATGCCCTTGAGTTGCAGGGCGATGTAGGGCAGCACGCCGACCAGGCAGATCAGCGCCACCACCACGGCGAGGCTCTGCGACTTGCCATAGCGCGCCGCGATGAAGTCGGCAATCGAGGTGATGTTTTCCTGCTTGCTGATCATCACCATTTTCTGCTGCACCCAGGGGGCCAGCAGCATCAGCAGCACCGGCCCCAGGTAGATCGGCAGGAACGCCCACAACTGCTCGGCCGCCTGGCCCACCGCGCCGAAGAACGTCCAACTGGTGCAGTACACCGCCAGCGACAGGCTGTAGACCCAGGCCCGCACACGGGGCGGCAGCGGCGTGCTGCGGCGGTCGCCATAGAAGGCGATGGCGAACATCACGGCCATGTAGGCCAGGGCGACGGTGGCGATCAATCCGCTGGACAACGACATCGGTGACTCCGGAACGGGGCAGGCGGAAGCCCGGCGAAGCGGGCACCCGCCAGTCTCGCACGGCGCATGCGATGGCGTCAGCGCCGACCATGGTCGCAGCCACTGTCATCGAGTTGGGCGATAGGCGGTATAGCGTTATGCTGTGCGCCGACGATGCCGCCGCTGCCCGCGGCCTCGTCCCCTCGCCAGAGCCCAGTCCACGCGGCATCATTCAGGTACAGGATCGATGAGTCAGCAGTCGCAGTTCGCCTTGCTCGGCAAGCGCCGTTTCCTGCCGTTTTTCGTGACCCAGGCCCTGGGTGCTTTCAACGACAACATCTTCAAGCAATCGCTGATCCTGACGATCCTCTACAAGCTTGCCATCGAGGGCGACCGCAGCGTCTGGGTCAACCTCTGCGCGCTGCTGTTCATCCTGCCGTTCTTTCTGTTCTCGGCGCTGGCCGGGCAGTTCGGCGAAAAGTTCGCCAAGGACCGCCTGATCCGCGCCATCAAGCTGGCCGAGATCGTCATCATGGCGGTGGGTGCGGTCGGGTTGGCATTCGACCAACTGTGGTTGATGCTGGTCGCGCTGTTCGCCATGGGGACCCACTCGGCGCTGTTCGGCCCGGTCAAGTACTCGATCATGCCTCAGGCCCTGCGACCCGAAGAGCTGGTAGGGGGCAATGGCCTGGTGGAGATGGGCACGTTTCTGGCGATCCTGGCCGGCACCATCGGAGCGGGCATGATGATGTCGTCCGCCAACCACGCCGGCGTCGTCGCCACCGCCGTGCTGTCGGTCGCCGTACTGGGCTATGTCGCCAGCCGCAGCATCCCGCCAGTCAGCGCTGCCAATCCGGGGCTGGTGCTGGACTGGAACATCGCCCGGCAAACCTGGTTCACCCTGCGCCTGGGCCTGGGCCAGACCCGCGCGGTGTCGCGCTCGCTGGTCGGCAACTCTTGGTTCTGGTTCGTCGGCGCGGTCTACCTGACCCAGATTCCCGCCTATGCCCAGCAGTGGCTGGACGGCGACGAAACCGTGGTCACCTTGATCCTCACCGTGTTCTCGGTGGGCATCGCGCTGGGTTCGATGCTGTGCGAGCGGCTGTCTCGGCACAAAGTCGAGATGGGCCTGGTGCCGCTGGGTGCGCTCGGCCTGACGCTGTTCGGGCTGCTGCTGTGGTGGCATTCCAACGGCGTCGTGCAGGCCGCGCAGCCACAAGGCTGGCTAACGGTGCTGGGTCATGATCAGACCTGGTGGGTATTGCTGGATATCCTCGGCCTGGGCGTCTTCGGCGGGTTCTACATCGTTCCGCTGTACGCGCTGATCCAGTCACGTACCGCCACCGAGCAGCGCGCGCGGGTCATCGCTGCCAACAACATCCTCAATTCGCTGTTCATGGTGGTGTCGGCCATCGTGTCCATCCTCTTGCTCAGCGTGGCGAAGCTGAGCATTCCCCAGCTGTTCCTGGTGGTGTCGCTGGCCAATCTGGCCGTCAATGCGTACATCTTCAGCGCGGTGCCCGAGTTCGCTTCGCGCTTCCTGCTCTGGCTGCGGGGTGGTTGATCGCTGCGGCGCCGCCGCTGTACCGAGCAGGCCTACAGCGATTCGGGCCGTCCCAGCACCACGCTGAGCGCGTTGCGTGCGTCGTCGAGCTGGACCAGCGTGGCATGCCGGGCACCCAGGGCATCACCGTTCTCGATGGCCGTCAGAATTGCCTTGTGCCGCGGCAGGGCCAACTCATGCAGGTTGGGCCGCTGGTTGGAATGCCGCAAGGCCTCACGCAAGGCCAGCGACAGCATGTTGCACAGGTGCGCGAGCAGGTCATTATGCGTGGCATCGGCGATGCGGCTGTGGAAATCCAGGTCCGGCTGCAGCACGTCATCGACCGACCCGGCCGCCTCCATGCGCTGGTAGGCCTCGCCGATCGAAGCCACTTCGGCCTCGGTGGCGTGCTGGGCGGCCAGCGCCGCCGCTGCCGGCTCGATGATGCTGCGCACGCTGGTCAACAGAGCGAAGAACTCGTTCTGCGGCGTGCTCTGCATCACCCAGTGCAAGACATCGGGGTCGAGCATGTGCCACTCACGGCGCGGCTTCACCACCGAACCCACCCGCGGCCTGGAGTACACCAGGCCCTTGGCCACCAACACACGGGTCGCCTCGCGCAGCACCGGACGACTGACCGCGTATTCTTCACACAGCAGGGCTTCGGCGGGCAGCCGATCGTCAGGCTTGAAGCGGCCGGAGACGATCTGCATCCCCAACTCCTGGACGATCCGCGAGTGCATGCTTTTGCGATCTGAAGGCTTGCGATAATCCATGGGGTGCATTCGGTCCTTGGGGCAGGTAATGCGCGATGATAGCACCTGCGCGCCAAGTCTTCGGACGGGGTGTCAGAGCCCTTGCTGCAGGTTCTTGCGCAGCGACAGCAGGCTGGTCTGCAGCGCGCGCAGTTCGGCACTGCTGTGGCAGCTGGCCTTGACGATGTTGAGCGGCACCGACTCGGCCTTCTCGCGCAGCGCACGACCCTGCGGCGTGAGCTCGACGATGACCACGCGCTCGTCGTCCTTGCTGCGGGTACGGCTGAGCAAGCCTTCGGCTTCCAGGCGCTTGAGCAGCGGCGTCAGCGAGCCGGGGTCGGTCAGCAGGCGAGTACTGATTTCGCCCACGGTCATGCCGTTCTTTTCCCACAACACCATCATGGTCAGGTATTGCGGGTAGGTCAGGCCCAGTGCCTGCAACAAGGGCTTGTACACCTTGGTCATCAGCAGCGATGTCGAGTACAGCGAGAAGCACAGCTGATTATCCAGCAGCAGGCTGTCGTCGACGCTGACTGCCTCGTCGTGAGTGGATTCGGTGTTCATGCTGATCCTTTTTCCAATGGTGCAAGTGCATTAGGCGATCCGCCGTTCGCAGGTTTCGGCGCTTCGCTCGTTCCTTCGTGAAGCTGGTGTTGATTTCGAGCTACAAACACCGTGCATAGTTCGTTCGAGGTTGTGCAGCACTTCTACATCCTTCGGCGGCGGTCACACTGGTAGGATGCACGGCTGGATGAGGCGCGGCGGATAGAGAGAGACAGTATGTTCGAAACATTGCTCTACATTGCCTTGGGTGCGGTGATGGGCACGCTGGGTGGGGTGTTCGGCATCGGCGGGGGCTTGATCGCGATCCCGGCACTCGGCGTGCTGTTCGGCGTGGACCAGCAACTGGCCCAGGGCACGTCGCTGGTGATGGTCGTGCCCAATGTGCTTCTAGCATTATGGCGCTATCACCAGCGTCGTCCCATACCCTGGCGCAATGCCTTGCCATTGGCCAGCGGCGGACTGGTGTTCGCCTGGCTTGCCTCGGTGCTCGCGGCAGGGCTGGACCCGGCGTCGATGCGGGTGGGCTTCGTGGCCTTCCTGTTGGTGCTGGTAGTCTACAACATTGCGCAGATGTTCCTGCGCCCCGTGAACGGTACGGGCGAGATCCGTCATTCCTGGCCGTGGCTGGGCGTACTGGGTGGTTTTTCCGGGGTGATCGGCGGTTTTTTCGGGGTCGGCGGCGCCGTGCTGGCCACGCCCGTGCTGACCAGCGTCTTCGGGACCACCCAGATCATGGCTCAGGGCCTGTCGCTGGCCCTGGCCGCGCCCAGCACCAGTGTGACACTCCTGACCTATGCCGTGCACGATCATGTCGATTGGGCCATGGGCGTGCCGATGGCCATTGGCGGCCTGTTGAGCATCAGCTGGGGGGTGAAGATCGCCTATAGCCTGTCGGAAACGGTCCTGCGCGGCAGCTTCTGCGTGTTTCTGCTGCTGTGCGCCATCTTGCTGCTGTTCAAGGTCTGAGGCCTGGCTCACCACACCAGGTGCCGGCTCGGGTGGATTAATGCCACAATCGGCGCTTTCATACGTCGTGACGAGCCTCCAGGTGGAAGACCAAGACACCCTGCAACCCCGCGAACGCACCGAGCTCATATTGGCCGAGGTGCACGACGCCTGGGGCATGATCCGCGTGCTGGAAGTCGCCGACTACCGCTTCCTCGAATTCGGCGATGCCATCGAACAGAGCTGCACGTTCACGGCCGACCCCAGCTGGCTGGAATACGACTACACCCGCGCCATGCTGGTGGGCGCGCTTTGCCATGCGCAACCTGAAAGTGCGCTGTTCCTGGGTCTGGGCGCCGGTACCCTGACCCAGGCCTGCCTGAAGTTCCTGCCTCTGGAAGACGTCGAGTGCATCGAACTGCGCCCGGACGTGCCTCGCCTGGCCATCGAATACATGGGCCTGGAAGACGATCCGAGGCTGTACATCCGCGTCGGCGACGCGCTTGAACTGCTGCCCACTGCCGAAACCGCCGACCTGATCTTCGTCGACCTGTACACCGACCACGGCCCGGCCCCCGCCCACCTGGCCTGGCGGTTCCTGGAACAGTGCCAGCAACGCCTGAACCCCGATGGCTGGCTGATCATCAACCAGTGGGCCGGTGACGACGGCAAGCCGCTCGGGGCCGCCTTGCTGCGCGGTCTCTACCAGCGTCACTACTGGGAATTGCCAGTCAAGGAGGGCAACGTGATCGTCATGGTGCCGGCCGATGTCGAGCAGGTATTGGACATGGCCGGCCTGTGCCAGCGTGCCGAGGCCCTCGCGCCCCGGCTGGGTTACTCGCTGCAGGGCCTGATCGACCTGGTGCGCCCGGCCAGCTGAGGCAGTGCGGCGCACCACTGGCGACGCTACTGGCCCTGGAACAGGGCAGGGCGCTGCTGCTGCATGGCCGCCAGACCTTCACGCGCGTCCTCGCTGGCGAACAGGCGCCCGCTGGTTGCCGCCAACTGGAGGCTGGCGGCGCCTTCACCTTCGCTCACGGCCAGGCGTGCCGACGCCAGGGTCGCCTGCACGCCCAGCGGTGCCTGTCGGGCAATCCGCTGAGCAAGCTGCAGGGCGTTGGGCAGCAGGTCTTCGCTGGCCATCACTTCCTGCACCAGACCCAGGCGCAAGGCTTCATGGGCATCGAACTCATCGCCGGTCAGCAACCAGCGCATGGCGTTGCCCCAGCCGGCTATCTGCTGCAGGCGCAGCGTGGCGCCGCCGAACGGGAACAAGCCGCGCTGCACTTCCATCTGGGCAAAACGGGTATTGCTCGCGCACAGGTTGATATCGGCCGCGAGCATCAGCTCGATTCCCACGGTCAGGCAATAACCCTGGGCTGCGACGATCACCGGCTTGCTCACCACCGGCCCACCCGAGACTCGCCAGGGATCGCAGCCCCCAGGGGGTACCTGCCAGCCCTGGCTCAGGCGCGTGCTCACCTCGGCCAGGTCCAGCCCCGCAGTGAAGTGCTCGCCATGGCTGAACACCAGGGCCACGCGTGCCGCCGGCTCGCGCTCGAACGCGCCGTAGGCCAGGCTCAGGGCGTCGAGCATGGGCAGGTCGAAGGCGTTGCGCTTGGCAGTACGGTCCAGGCCGATGAGCATGACGTGCTCGCGCAGCTCGCAGCTGACCTTGCCGGGGCAGGGGGTAGGCATGACGGCATCCTCGGAATGGTTTGAGTGAAAGGTTTCAGCTGCCGCACCTGCGCAGGCGCCTCTGCTAAAATAGACTGCGCCGCCGATTCGCGCAAAGCCCGTGTGGCTCAGGCGTGCACGCGGCACGATGGTTCAAAAAAGTCTCACGTCGCGGCCATTTTCAGGTATAGTGCGCGCCGGTCTTTAACCAGGCCACGTTTAGGTAGCGCAATCCCCCGAAGACAGCTTCGGCTGCATGTCCGTTCCGCGGACTCTCCCTAACGATTCTTTCATTCAATCGTTTTCGCAAATCCCCGCCGACAAAGCTGCCAGGGTGACTCTCGAGTCTTACAAGGCATGCGCAGCTTTGGAGCATGGGTCTTTGCGGATGCACTTAGAGGCAGACCCATGACCCAGGAAATCGGCGGCTTCGCCGCTCTCGAACTTCATCCGAACATTGTTGCTGCTGTAGTCGCTACCGGCTACGAAGAGCCTTCGGCTATCCAGCAACAATCGATCCCGATCATTCTCGCCGGTCATGACATGATCGGCCAGGCGCAGACAGGCACCGGCAAGACCGCGGCCTTCGCTCTGCCGATCCTGCATCGTATCGACCCGAGCAAGCGCGAGCCGCAAGCCCTGATCCTGGCGCCAACCCGTGAGTTGGCGCTACAAGTAGCCACTGCATTCGAAACCTACGCCAAGCAGATGCCTGGCGTTACCGTAGTGGCCGTGTACGGCGGTGCCCCGATGGGCCCGCAGTTGAAAGCAATCCGCAACGGCGCGCAAATCGTCGTCGCTACCCCCGGCCGTCTGTGCGACCACCTGCGCCGTGACGAGAAGGTCCTCGCCACCGTGAACCACCTGGTGCTCGACGAAGCCGACGAAATGCTCAAGCTGGGCTTCATGGATGACCTGGAAGTCATCTTCAAGGCCATGCCCGAGACTCGCCAGACCGTACTGTTCTCGGCCACCTTGCCGCAGTCGATCCGCGCGATCGCCGAGCGTCACCTGCGTGACCCCAAGCACGTCAAGATTCAGACCAAGACTCAGACCGTCACCGCGATCGAGCAGGCTCACCTGCTGGTTCACGCCGACCAGAAGACCTCGGCTGTCCTGCGCCTGCTGGAAGTCGAAGAATTCGACGCCCTGATCGCCTTCGTGCGCACCAAGCAAGCCACGCTCGACCTGGCCAGCGCCCTGGAAGCCAAAGGCTACAAGGCCGCGGCACTCAACGGTGACATTGCCCAGAACCAGCGTGAGCGTGTCATCGAGTCGCTCAAGGATGGCCGCCTGGATATCGTCGTCGCCACCGACGTCGCTGCCCGTGGCCTGGACGTACCGCGCATCACTCACGTGTTCAACGTCGACATGCCGTACGACCCCGAGTCCTACGTGCACCGTATCGGTCGTACCGGCCGTGCCGGTCGCGAAGGCCGTGCGCTGCTGCTGGTCACCCCGCGTGAACGCCGCATGCTGCAGGTGATCGAGCGCGTGACCGGGCAGAAGGTTGCCGAGGTTCGCCTGCCCAACGGCCAGGCCGTGCTGGATGCGCGCATCAAGAAGCTGACCAACAGCCTGGCTCCGCTGGTCGCAGACGCCGAAAGCACTCATGGCGAGTTGCTCGATCGCCTGACCGCTGACATCGGTTGCACCCCGCGCGCCCTGGCCGCAGCCCTGCTGCGCAAGGCCACCAATGGCCAGGCGTTGACTCTGGATGCGGTCGAGAAGGAGCAGCCTCTGGTTCCGACCAGCGCTCCGCGCGAACGCACCAGCAGTGGTGATCGCCCTGAGCGCAGTGACCGTGAGCGCCGCGCGCCAATGCCCCTGGGCGAAGGCCGCGCACGCTGCCGTACGGCCCTGGGTGCTCGCGACGGCATCGCCGCGAAGAACCTGCTGGGCGCCATCCTCAACGAAGGCGGGCTGGCCCGTGAAGCCATCGGTCGCATCCAGGTGCGTGACAGCTTCAGCCTGGTCGAGCTGCCGGAAGATGGCCTGGAGAATCTGTTGAGCAAGCTCAAGGACACCCGTGTCGCTGGCAAGCAGCTGAAACTGCGTCGCTATCGCGAAGACTGATTGCCCATAGTCTTCAGGCATAAAAAATCCCCGACTGGTTCGGGGATTTTTTTGTCTCGATCGCGGCTCGTTCATCGCCAGCTCGAGCTCGCTCCTGTGGGAGCGGGCTCTGCCCGCGAAGCGGACACCGCCGATCAATCAGTTCTTGGCTGGCGGCACTTGGGTAGCCGGAGTGGTACCTGGTGCGACCGGCATGCTCGAATCGGACTTGGTAGCTTCCTGAGCTGCAGCCTTGTTCGATTCCATGGCCGCTTCGTTGGCCTTGGCGTTTTCTTTGGCGGCGTCATTCATCTTGTCTTGAGCCGAATCCATTTTCTCTTGCGCTTCCTGACGGTGCTCGGCAGCGTCCTGGGCCTTGTCTTCGGATTTCTTGTCGCAGGCAGCCAGACCAAGGGTGGCAGCCAGCATCAGGGAGTAAGCGAGTGTCTTGCGCATGATGTTTCTCCTTATTGGGTATCTACGAGGCTAAGAGGGTGTGCGCCGGATATAAGTTCCGTCACTGCGGTTATATATAAGTATCGGATCGCAATGAGGTTTTTCCATGACCTTGCTGTACCGTTCAAGCATCCACCCGGTTTTCACGGCGGCCTTGGGTGAAAAGGTCGATGCACGAGCCCTGGCGGGCTCGCCTGTCGAAGCCACCCTTGAAATCCCGATCGGCGGCCCCATCTCCTTGTCATCCCGCCGCTCATCGGCGGCACCTGCCATCTGATTGGAGTTTGATGACCATGAGTGTGGAAACTCAAAAGGAAACCCTGGGCTTCCAGACCGAGGTGAAGCAACTGCTGCACCTCATGATCCATTCGCTGTATTCCAACAAGGAAATCTTCCTTCGCGAATTGATCTCGAACGCCTCCGACGCTGTCGACAAGCTGCGTTTCGAAGCGCTGGCCAAGCCTGAGCTGCTCGAAGGTGGCGGCGAGCTGAAAATTCGCATCAGCTTCGACAAGGACGCCAAGACCGTCACCCTGGAAGACAACGGTATCGGCATGAACCGTGACGATGTAGTGACCCACCTGGGCACCATCGCCAAGTCCGGCACTGCGGACTTCATGAAGAACCTCACCGGCGACCAGAAGAAGGACTCGCACCTGATCGGTCAGTTCGGCGTGGGCTTCTATTCGGCCTTCATCGTCGCCGACCAGGTTGACGTGTACAGCCGCCGCGCCGGCAGCCCTGCCAGCGAAGGCGTGCATTGGTCCTCCAAGGGCGAGGGCGACTTCGAGGTTGCCAACGTCGAGAAGGCCGAACGCGGCACGCGCATCGTTCTGCACCTGAAAAGCGCCGAAGATGAATTCGCCGATGGCTACCGTCTGCGCAACATCATCAAGAAGTACTCCGACCACATCGCCCTGCCGATCGAGCTGCCCCAGGAAAGCTCGCCCGCCGAAGGCGACGAGGCACCGGCGCAGGAGTGGGAAACCGTCAACCGCGCCAGCGCCCTGTGGACCCGTCCGCGTACCGACATCAAGGACGAGGAATACCAGGAGTTCTACAAGCACGTCGGTCACGACTACGAAAACCCGCTGAGCTGGAGCCACAACAAGGTCGAAGGCAAGCTGGAATACACCTCGCTGCTGTACGTACCTGCGCGCGCGCCGTTCGATCTGTACCAGCGCGAAGCACCGCGTGGCCTCAAGCTGTACGTGCAGCGCGTGTTCGTCATGGACCAGGCCGAATCCTTCCTGCCGCTGTACCTGCGCTTCATCAAGGGTGTGGTCGACTCCAACGACCTGTCCCTGAACGTTTCGCGCGAGATCCTGCAGAAAGACCCGATCATCGACTCGATGAAGACGGCGCTGACCAAGCGTGTGCTCGACATGCTCGAGAAGTTGGCCAAGAACGAACCCGAGCAGTACAAGGGCTTCTGGAAGAACTTCGGTCAGGTCCTCAAGGAAGGTCCTGCGGAAGATTTCGCCAACAAGGAAAAGATCGCCGGCCTGCTGCGCTTCGCTTCCACCAGCGACGACAGCGGCGAGCAGAGCGTTGGCCTGGCTGACTACCTGGCACGGGTCAAGGAAGGTCAGGACAAGGTCTACTACCTGTCCGGCGAGTCCTACGCACAAGTCAAGAACAGCCCGCACCTGGAAGTCTTCCGCAAGAAAGGCATCGAAGTGCTGCTGTTGACCGATCGTATCGACGAGTGGCTGATGAGCTACCTGACCGAATTCGACGGCAAGGGCTTCGTCGACGTTGCCCGTGGCGACCTCGACCTGGGCAAGCTGGATTCCGAGGAAGACAAGAAAGCCCAGGAAGAAATCGCCAAGGACAAGGAAGGCCTGGTCGAGCGCCTGAAAGCGGCGCTGGGCGATTCGGTCAGTGAAGTGCGGGTTTCCCATCGCCTCACCGATTCGCCGGCGATCCTGGCCATCGGCGAGCAGGACCTGGGCATGCAGATGCGCCAGATCCTCGAAGCCAGTGGGCAGAAGGTGCCTGACTCCAAGCCGATCTTCGAATTCAACCCCAACCACCCGCTGATCGCCAAGCTGGATGTGGAGCAGAGCGAAGATCGTTTCGCCGACTTCTCCCATATCCTGTTCGATCAGGCGGCCCTGGCGGCCGGTGACAGCCTCAAAGATCCTGCCGGTTACGTTCGGCGCCTGAACAAGCTGCTGGTCGAGTTGTCCGTTTAAACAGTCCAGGTAAAAAGCCCGCTTCGGCGGGCTTTTTCGTTTTCAGTCATGACCTTTTGGAGATGCAAGCGTGAGCACATTGACCGTTCAATCCGTTGTCTACCAAATCGACGGGCAGGCGTACGAAAGCCGCCTGGTCTACGACACCGATATCGTGTCGCCACGTCCGGGCCTGGTGATGGCGCCGAACTGGATGGGCGTCAGCGAAGGTGCCGAACGCATTGCCCAGTCGGTGGCTGCCAAAGGCTATGTGGTGTTGCTGGTCGACTTGTATGGCCAGGGCGTGCACCCGGGCAACAACGATGAAGCAGCGGCTGCCATGATGCCGCTGAAGAACGACCGTGCCTTGCTGCGCAAGCGCATGCAGGTTGCGCTGCAGCAACTGCACGAGCAGACGCATGCCGCTGTCGATCCGGCGCAATCGGCGGCCTTCGGTTTCTGCTTTGGCGGGTGCTGTGCGCTGGAGCTGGCACGTACGGGCGCGGCGCTCAAGGCAACCGTCTCGTTCCATGGCACACTCGACACGCCCAACCCGGCCGATGCCCATGACATCAAGGGTTCGGTCCTGGTGCTGCACGGTGACGCCGATCCCCTGGTGCCTGCCGAACAGCTGCCGGCCTTCCGTTCCGAGATGAACTCGGCGGGTGTGGATTGGCAGTTGACCAGCTACGGCGGAGCCTACCATTCGTTCACCGACACCGAGGCCAACAACCCGGGTGTGCAGATGTACGATGCGAAAGTCTCGGCTCGCGCCTTTCAGGCCATGCACAACCTGCTCGAGGAAGTGTTTCAGGCCTGATTCGCAGGCCCATGGGGGCGGTACGTGGCCGCGAAGAGGGGCGAACCGCCACCCATGTGCCTGGCTGCTAAGCCTCGGCCAGGTACGTCTCGATATCGATCACTGCACTGGTCATCAGCTTGTGCACCGGGCAGTGGTCGGCCACTCGGTCCAGGTCATGACGCTGCGCTTCCGTCAGGTTGCCGAGCAAGGTGAGCTTGACCTGCAGGCGGTATTTGCCAGTGGGCTCCTCGCTCGCATCGCGTTTGACCTCCACATTCACACCCGTGAGCGGGATGTTCTTGCGCTGGGCATAGAGCTTCAGGGTCAGGGCCTTGCAGGCACCCAGTGCGGCGTCGAAATAGTCATGGGGAGAGGGCGCCGAACCTGCCCCACCCAGGGCTTCCGGCAAGTCGGTGTGAAAAGAGTGGCGGCCATCGATGTCGATGCTGTGGCGAAATCCGTCGCCAGGTTCGGTAGTCACGGTGATAGCCATGGAAATCCCTTCGTTGGAGTGCTCGAGTCACACTGTATAGAGGGTTGCGCCATCCGGGGGGTTCAACCGCAGTCAATCGACCGATTTCAGGCAAAAAAAACGGCGCCCGCAGGCGCCGTCCTTCAGTAGGGCTGCGAGCCTTACTGACCCTGCCAACGCTTGAGTACCAGCGTGGCATTGGTACCGCCGAAGCCGAAGCTGTTGCTCATCACCGTATTGATTTCGACGTTTTCCTGGGTGACGGTCTGCACTGGCAGATCGGCCACGGCAGGGTCCAGTTCGTCGATGTTGGCTGACCCGGCAATGAAGTTGCCTTCCATCATCAGCATGCAGTAGATGGCTTCGTGCACGCCAGCGGCGCCCAGCGAGTGCCCGGACAGGCTCTTGGTCGAGCTGATGGCCGGATACTTGCCGGCGAAGACTTCCCGCACACCCTTCATCTCGGCCACGTCGCCCACCGGTGTGGAGGTGCCGTGAGTGTTCAGGTAGTCGATCGGGGTATCGACGGTGGACAGCGCCTGCTGCATGCAGCGGATGGCGCCTTCGCCGCTTGGCGCGACCATGTCGTAGCCATCCGAGGTGGCACCGTAGCCAACGATCTCGGCATAGATGTGGGCACCACGGGCCAGAGCGTGTTCCAGCTCCTCGACCACTACCATGCCGCCGCCGCCGGCGATGACGAAGCCATCGCGGTCGCTGTCGTAGGCACGCGACGCTTTTTCAGGCGTGTCGTTGCGCTTGCTGGAAAGGGCACCCATGGCGTCGAACAGGAACGACTGGCTCCAGTGTTCCTCTTCGCCGCCGCCGGCGAACACCACGTCCTGCTTGCCCATCTGGATCTGCTCCATGGCCGTACCGATGCAGTGCGCGCTGGTGGCACACGCCGAGGCGATGGAGTAGTTCAGGCCCTTGATCTTGAAAGGGGTGGCCAGGCAGGCCGAGACGGTGCTGCTCATGGTGCGGGTGACCCGGTACGGACCGACGCGCTTGACGCCTTTCTCGCGCAGGATGTCCAGCGCTTCCATCTGGTTCAAGGTAGAGGCGCCGCCCGAACCGGCGATCAGGCCGGTACGCGGGTTGGAAACCTGCTCGTCGGTGAGGCCGGAATCCTTGATGGCATCCTGCATTGCAAGGTACGCGTAGGCGGCGGCATGGCCGACGAAACGGTACACCTTGCGGTCGATCAGCTCTTCCAGGTTGAGGTCGATGGAACCGGAAACCTGGCTACGCAGACCCATTTCGGCATATTCCGGGTTGAAGCGGATGCCAGGGCGGCTTGCACGCAGGTTTGCGGAGACGGTGTCTTTGTCATTGCCCAGGCACGAAACGATGCCCAGACCAGTGATAACAACGCGGCGCATGCGGATAACCCTTAGAAATTTTCGGTGGATGTAAAGACGCCGACCCGAAGGCCGTCGGCGGTGTAGATCTCGCGGCCGTCGACGCTGACCGAGCCATCGGCGATGGCCATGTTCAGCTTGCCCTTGAGCACGCGCTTGATATGAATGTTGTACGTGACCTTCTTGGCCGTCGGCAGCACCTGGCCGAAGAACTTCACTTCACCCGAACCCAGCGCACGGCCACGGCCGGGTAGGTCCTGCCAGCCGAGGAAGAAACCCACCAGCTGCCACATGGCATCCAGGCCGAGGCAGCCCGGCATCACCGGATCGCCCTCGAAGTGGCAAGCGAAGAACCACAGGTCCGGATTGATATCCAGCTCGGCGACCAATTCACCCTTGCCGTACTTGCCACCTTCGGCGCTGATATGGGTGATGCGGTCCACCATCAGCATATTCGGGGCGGGCAGTTGCGCGTTACCTGGGCCGAACAGCTCGCCACGACTGCAGCGCAGCAGATCTTCCCGAGTAAAGGCGTTTTGTTTGGTCATGCGAGCTCCTCAATAGTCCCTGGTGGCAGGGGGCAGATCTTCCCGACCGACCAGAAGAATCAACGCCTGGGTCGGCAGCCTACACATAGACTATTGCGTTGTAGTGAAAGTCACAGCGCAAGCGATACGGAAGTACACTTGTTCACTGAAATTATAATGCCAGACAGCAGGCTTTGTCCGAATGGATGTACAAGACTGCCGCACTTTAGCATTTCTTGCCAGCAACTGGCGCTGTCACGAGGACATCCGGCATCCCTTCCACGGCGCTGGTTCAGCTCGTCCAGCGCAGCAGAACCTGTTGCAGATCTGCCCGTTTGAACGGTTTCGCCAGGTAATCGTTCATTCCGGCATCCAGGCAGGTGGCGCGGTCGCCCAGCAGCGCGTTGGCGGTCAGGGCGATGATCGGCAGCTCTGCGCGGCCAGCAATCTGGCGAATCTGCCGCGACGCCTCGTAGCCGTCGAGGACCGGCAGGCGGCAGTCCATCAGCACCGCCGAATAGAGGTGCGCACGCACCTGGCTGACCGCTGCTGCTCCGTCGCTGACGACATCGACGGCGTAGCCCAGGCTGCGCAGCATGGCTTCGATCACGGTCTGGTTGACCGCGTTGTCTTCCACCAGCAAGACACTGTGGCCGACGCCGTCGTCGTTGCCGGACAGGTTGGGCGCCGCTGCGGGGCGGGCCAGGCTCTGCTGGCTCAGCGCCAGCGGCATTTCCAGGGTGAACAGCGAGCCTTGCCTTTCCTTGCTTTGCGCACGCAGCGTGCCCCCCATGCGTTCGGCCAGCGTACGCGCGATCGGCAGCCCCAGGCCGGTGCCGCCGTAACGGCGCGAAATCGAACTGTCGGCCTGGGCGAACGCGTCGAACATGCTTTCCAGTCGATCTTCGCCGATGCCGATGCCAGTATCGCGCACGGTGCAGGTCAGCCAGATCAATTGATGATCCAGCACCTGCCAGCGCACACCGATGTCCACACCGCCTTCATCGGTGAATTTCAGCGCATTGCCGATCAGATTGACCAGGATCTGCCGGATGCGCGTCGGATCGCCCTCGACCTGCAACCCCTCGATGCCCTCGGCCAGCGTCAATTCCAGCGCCAGCTTGCGTTGCCTGGCGGTGTGCTGGAAGGCCTGCACGCAACTGGTGATCAGCTCGTGCAGGCTGAAACCGATGTGCTCCAGTTCCATCGCCGCCCGCTCGATGCGGGAAAAATCCAGAATGTCGTTGATGACCTTGAGCAGGTGTTCGGTGGACTCGGTGGCCACCTGAGCGTAATCGCGCTGTTCATGGCTCAGCACGGTGGTTTCGAGCAGCTGCAGCATGCCCAGCACGCCATTCATGGGGGTGCGCAGCTCGTGGCTCATCATCGCCAGGAAATCCGACTTGGCGCTGTTGGCGCGCTCGGCCTCCTCGCGGGTCTGGATCAGTTGCTGCATGGCCTGATGCTGTTCGTGGCTGGCCTTGGCCAGGGCGCTGGCAAGGTTGTTGATATGCCCGGCCAGATGCCCCAGCTCGCTGTCGTCGACGATGGGCAGCGGCCGGTCGAACTCGCCCTGGCCTATGGCCTTGACTACGCGGCTCATTTCACTGATGGGCTGGGCCAGGCTGCGCGCCAGCCGCCGGGCCAGCAGATAGGTGAACAACAGTGCAAACAAAGCCAGCACGCCGGCCTTGAGGACGATTTCCTGCTGGCGCTCGCTGAAGGCGTCGTCGGACATGCCGACGATCACCCGGCCCAGGTAATCGCCGCTGCTGGCACTGCCCATGTGCTGCTGCACCTGAGCCTGATGGTCTTCCAGGAATGCGCCACGGATCTGGATCGGTGCCTGGAACACTTCGACATGGGCCGACCGGTGCTCGTTTCTGACTCGCTGTTCGACATAGGCCAGGCGCCGGTCGGTCTGGTCCTGAATCTCCAGGAAACGTACGTGAGGGGTAGCCAGGGTTGCGCCGAGCAGCCCTTCGAGTACCGCGGCATTGTCGGTGACCACGCCGTATTCCGCGGCGGGGGCGAGTTGGTTGGCGATCAACTGGCCGGTGTGATTGAGTTCCTGGCGCAGGTCCTGCAAACGCACGAAGGTGAAGAAACCGATCAGTAGCAGGGTCAACAGCAGGGCCGGCCCGACGCTGATGATCTGGGTGCGTGTATGAATGTCGCGGTTCAGGCGCAACTTCATGTCGGGGCGCAGGGCAATGGGAAAGTGGCGGACACGACAGGGCCTGAATCGAGTTGAACAGTCAGGCATGTTAACCGGTCAGAGCGACAATTCCAGTCGTATTGTTACCGGGGCGCAGGTCGGACTGGTCGTGTCGAGGTGGCTCCGTATAATGCCCCTCATCGCCCTCAACTCGACCAAATGGATGGGATATGACTCAAGAGCAGCCGATAGCCGTGCTGGGAGGAGGTAGTTTCGGCACCGCCGTGGCCAACCTGCTGGCCGAGAACGGCCATTCGGTCCGTCAGTGGATGCGCGACCCGGAGCAGGCCGAGTCGATTCGCCTGAACCGGGAAAATCCGCGCTACCTCAAAGGCATCAAGATCCTGCCGGGGGTGATCCCGGTCACCGACCTGCCCGCGACCATCGCCGGCAGTGCGCTGATCTTCGTCGCGCTGCCCTCGAGCGCCCTGCGCAGCGTGCTGGCCCAGCATGCCGATCAGCTGAGCGGCAAGATGCTGGTCAGCCTGACCAAGGGCATCGAGGCGCAGACCTTCAAGCTGATGAGCGAGATTCTCGAAGAGGTTGCGCCAGACGCGCGTATCGGCGTGTTGTCCGGCCCCAACCTGGCCCGCGAGATCGCCGAACATGCCCTGACCGCCACGGTGGTGGCGAGCGCCGACGAAGCCCTCTGCGAGCGCGTCCAGGCCGTGCTGCATGGGCGTACGTTCCGCGTCTATGCCAGCAGCGACCGCTTCGGCGTCGAGTTGGGCGGCGCGCTGAAGAACGTCTATGCGATCATCGCCGGCATGGCTGTGGCATTGGGCATGGGCGAGAACACCAAAAGCATGCTGATTACCCGTGCCCTGGCCGAGATGACGCGTTTTGCCGTCAGCCAGGGCGCCAACCCCATGACCTTTCTCGGTCTGGCCGGTGTGGGCGACCTGATCGTGACCTGCTCGTCGCCCAAGAGCCGCAACTATCAGGTAGGGTTTGCCCTGGGCGAAGGCCTGAGCCTGGAGGACGCCGTGTCGCGCCTGGGCGAGGTGGCCGAAGGGGTCAACACGCTCAAGGTGCTCAAGGCCAAGGCTCAGGAGCTTCAGGTGTACATGCCGCTGGTGGCGGGCTTGCACGCAATCCTGTTCGAAGGGCGTACGCTGAACCAGGTGATCGAGCTGCTGATGCGGGCCGAACCCAAGACCGATGTCGATTTCATTTCCACCAGTGGCTTCAACTGAGGAACATGTCATGAACCGTCCTTTCAACGACCCGGGCCGCGAGGCCATCCTTTTGCGCGTGCTCTGGATGCTGGTGTTCGTGCTGGTCTGGCAGGTTGCCCAGTTCCTGCTCGGCGCGCTGGTGCTGGTGCAACTCATCCATCGCCTGGTCCAGGGCGCGCCGAACGCTGCCATGATGGCCTTCGGCGACAGCCTGAGCCGCTACCTGGCCCAGATCGGTCGCTTCGGCAGCTTTCACACCGAGCAGAAACCCTGGCCGTTTTCCGATTGGCCACAGGCGCGTCCTGCCGACGGCGAAGCAGCCTATGACGCAGGCGCGGCTCGTCCCGTGGCCGACGAGCCCAAGCCATGAAGCTCTGGGTACTGCGCCACGGCGAAGCCGTCAGCCATGCCCGCAGCGATGCCGAGCGGGCCTTGACCTCGGTGGGCGAACGACAGGTGCTGGCCAGCGCGGCGCGCCTGCACGATCAACCTCTGGATGCCATTCTCGCCAGCCCGTATGTACGCGCGCAGCAGACCGCCGCTCTGGTCCACGGCGTGCTGCACGGCGCCCCGGCGGTGCAGACCGTGCCGTGGCTGACGCCTGAAAGCGATCCGCTGGAGGTGGCCGGGCACTTGCAGACGCTGGGTCTGGAGAACGTGCTGCTGGTCAGCCACCAGCCGCTGGTGGGCAATCTGCTGAGCCTGCTGGTTCACGGCAACTTGCGCGAGCCGGAACCCATGCAGACCGCCAGCCTGGCCGAGCTGCACGGCGACTGGCCCCTGGCCGGGCTGATGTCCCTGTACGCCGTTCACCATCCCTAACCTGTCAGGAATCCTCCCATGAGTTTGTGGCGCACCGAACCGGATCTCGAACGCTTGAATGCGGCGCAGAAAAATACCATCGGCGAGTTGCTGGATATCCGCTTCGAAAGCTTCGATGCGCACTCCCTGACTGCCAGCATGGCCGTTGATGCCCGGACTCACCAGCCGTTCGGTCTGCTGCACGGTGGCGCCTCGGTGGTGCTGGCAGAAAGCCTGGGCTCCATGGCCAGTTTTCTGTGCATCGACACCGAGCGTTTCTACTGTGTAGGCCTTGAGGTGAACGCCAACCATCTGCGCGGGTTGCGCAGCGGCCGGGTGACGGGCGTGGCCCGTGCGGTGCACATTGGCCGCAGCACTCACGTCTGGGACATTCGCCTGCAGGGCGACGACGGCAAAGCCAGTTGCATTTCGCGCCTGACGGTGGCCGTGGTGCCGCTGGGGCAGAACCCGCCGGCCCGCTGAGTCATGACTGCGCCGGTCCGCGAAATCCGCCTGTCGCTGCCTCATATCGAGCTGGCCGCCCAGGTCTACGGACCCGAAGACGGCAGGCCGGTGCTGGCGCTGCACGGCTGGCTGGACAACGCCAACAGCTTTGCCCGCCTGGCGCCGAAGCTGACCGGGCTGCGCATCGTCGCCCTCGACCTGGCCGGGCATGGACACTCCGGGCATCGTCCGGTCGGCGCCGGTTATGCCCTGTGGGATTACGCCCACGATGTGCTGCAGGCGGCCGACCAGCTGGGGTGGCAGCGCTTTTCCCTGCTGGGGCACTCGCTGGGCGGGATCGTCGCCACCTTGCTGGCGAGTGCCTTGCCCGAGCGAATAGAGCGCCTGGCGCTGATTGACGGCGTGGTACCGCCGCTGGGCGCTGCCGAGGAGGGACCACAGCGCCTGGGCGAAGCCCTGCATGCGCAGCAGGCGTTGGGTCATAAGCGCAAATCAGTGTATGCCGACATCGATCGGGCCGTGCTTGCGCGCATGCACGGTCGTATCGCCGTCAGCCACGAGGCTGCCGAATTATTGGCGTCGCGAGGGCTTGAAAGGGTGGCAGGTGGATTCAACTGGCGTAGCGACAGCCGTCTGACGCTGCCATCGCCGGTGCGCTTGAGCGAAGAACAGGCACTGGCGTACGTGCAGGCGATTCGTTGCCCGAGCCTGTTGATCCTCGCCGAGCAGGGCCTGCTGGTGAAAAATACTGCGCTGCTGGCCCGATTGGGGCTCCCCCTGCAGGCGCTGCCCGGAGGCCATCACCTGCACCTGAATGACGACACCGGGGCCAGGCTTGTCGCAGACTGTTTCAATCGCTTTTTTGCGATACCTTGACTTGCAGCAGGCAACTGCCGAGGCTTGTCAGGTTGAAACAGGAGAAGACCTTGATGGAACTCGCTGCTACGCTCGTTTACAGCCCTCCGGGCCACCACGCCTTGCTGCCCTCATGAATGCCTCGAAGCGGCTGCTACCGGTACTCGCCGCTCTGCTGGGCAGCGCCGTCCTGAGCACCTCGGCCATGGCCGCCGAGCTGCCCGCGCCGCCGGACGCCAAGGTCGTCGACCAACGTCCTGCGGTCGACAAGGAGCGCATCTATCCGCTGGGGTCGCTGCGCAAGATCAGCGGCAAGCTGCGCATGGACGGCCAGGTCAACGCCAGAGGCCAGGTCAGCGCCACCACGTATGAACTTCCCGAAACCCAGACCGCGCGACAAGCCTTCAACGATGCCCGCGAGGCGCTGCAGCAGGGGGGCGCGCACACGCTGTACTGGTGTCAGGCGCGCGACTGCGGTGAAAGCAGCCTGTGGGTCAACGATGTCTTCGACGGCGCGCGGCTGTCGGGGGCCGACGATCAGCAGGCGTTCGTGCTGCTGCGCCAGGCCGCTCCAGACGACAACACCCTCACCGCCATCTATGCCATTACCCGTGGCAACCGTCGCGCCTATCTGCACGTCGAAAACTTCGTTGCCGATGCGCCACTGGGCGAGTTGTTGCCCACCCCGGCCACGGTGCTGCACGAATTGCGCAGCACCGGCGATCTCGATTACCCAGCCATGGGCGAAACGCCCGACGACACCTGGGTGGCCTTGCTGGCCCGCAGCCTGCAACTCGACAGCTCGATTCGGGTGAGCGTATCCGGGGTATCGAACGCTGCGGCCGCTGCATGGCGCGATGCGCTGGTCGCCAAGGGTGTGCGCGCGGCTCGCTTGGAAACCGGTACCGAAAGCGTCAAGGGGCTGCATCTGGAAATCATTCGTTGAGCCTGCGTCGCCTTTGGAGCATTGATGCCGAGTAACGATCGCCTGCTGGTACAGATTGTCTTGCTGGCACTGCTTGGCGCCTGCCTATGGGTACTGGCGCCGTTTTGTTCAGCCCTGCTGTGGGGTGCGATCCTGGCCTACGCCAGTTGGCCGCTGATGCGGCTGCTGACCCGCTGGCTCAATGGCCGCGAGTCGCTGGCAGCCGGTATTCTCACCGGCTGCTGGATGCTGCTGGTGGTGTTGCCGCTGGTCTGGCTTGGCTTCAACCTGGCCGATCACGTGCGCGATGCGACGGCGTTCATTCGTGACGTGCAGGTCGATGGGCTGCCCGATGCGCCTGGCTGGCTGGCCGGCATTCCTCTGGTCGGTGCGAGCCTGGTCGGTATCTGGGACACCCTCGACGAGCAGGGCGCGGCGTTCCTGGCCAGCGTAAGGCCGTACCTGGGGCAAGTCGGCAATTTCCTGCTGGCGCGCAGCGCGCAGATCGGCGGCGGGATCCTCGAACTCACGCTGAGCCTAGTCTTCGTGTTCTTCTTCTATCGCGACGGGCCGCGCATGGCAGCTTTCGTGCTCCGGCTGCTGGAACGTCTGATCGGAGAGCGTGCCGGGTACTACATCGATCTGGTGGCGGGTACGGTGCAGCGGGTGGTCAACGGGGTGATCGGTACCGCCGCCGCCCAGGCCATCCTGGCCTTGATCGGCTTCCTGATCGCCGGCGTGCCCGGGGCATTGGTCCTCGGCATCGTCACCTTCCTGCTCAGCCTGATTCCCATGGGGCCGCCGCTGGCGTGGATTCCGGCCACCGCCTGGCTGGTGTGGCAGGGCGACTATGGCTACGCGATATTCCTCGGTATCTGGGGCACCTTCGTCATCAGTGGCGTGGACAACGTGCTCAAGCCCTACCTGATCAGCCGCGGCGGCAACTTGCCGTTGGTGATCGTGCTGCTGGGAGTCTTCGGCGGGCTGCTGGCTTTCGGCTTCATCGGCCTGTTCATAGGTCCGACCCTGCTGGCAGTGGCCTACAGCCTGCTGCACGACTGGACCCATACCGAACACAAGCCACTCTAGACGCTTTGCAGGAGCGGCCCGTGGCCGCGAAAAGAGCGGCGCGGTGTGTCAGATAAGCAGGGTTGGCCCTTTCGCGGCCGATGACCGCTCCTACGCGGATTTCGCAACCCTTGCAGGAGCGACCCGTGGCCGCGAAAAGAGCGGCGCGGTGTGTCAGATAAGCAGGGTTGGCCCTTTCGCGGCCGATGACCGCTCCTACGCGGATTTCGCAACCCTTGTAGGAGCGGCTCGTGGCCGCGAAAAGAGCGGCGCGGTGTGTCAGGCGGACCATGCCGCTGCATTCGCGGGCAGAGCCCGCTCCCACAAGGTGCCTGCAGTTCATAGGCTTCCCACAAGGTGACGAGCGCATGGCGGGGATCATTTTGGATACAGCGGGGGTAACCCGGCGTTTTCCGCGGAGGGCTCAAGGGGCGGGTCGGTGCGCAGGAGGCTGCCGATCGCCCGCCACAGCTCTTCGCCTTGCCAGTATTGGCCGCTTTCGCTGTAGAGCGCGCCATTGAGCCCATCCAGAGCGTCGGACAAAGGCACGAAGCGCGCCGTCATGTCGGCCAGCGTCTCCGGCTGCTGCCGGGCCCAGGCATCCAAAGCCTGGCGGGTGGCCTGGGGGTCGTTGGCCTGGCAGGCGCGCTTGAGGTCATCGAGCAGAGTGCGCGGGCTTGGTCCGCTTTGGGCTGCGCGCAGGACCGCCGGCTGCCCACGGGCGCGCCACCACAGGGCGAAGCCGATCATCGTGGTGAACGCCAGCATGACGCTGACCAGCTTCCACGGCCAGGCCACGTCCGGCTCGGCATCACGGTTACCGACCGGCGCATCGACCATCAGCCCGGCGTTGCCGGCAACCTCCAGACTGCGCGCCGGCAGACCGGTACGCTCCAGATGGTCCTCATGGGTGTTCCACCAGACCATCTCGACGCTCGGCAACTGCAGGGTGCCACTGCGCGCCGGCACCAGTGCCTCGCGTTCCTGGCGGCTGCCGATCAAACCTCGTTCACCGATCTGGTTGTTCAACTGGGGCTGATCCGGGTAGCGTCGCAAGCCTTCCACTTCGGTACCGGGCAACGCCGGCAGTTGCGCACTGGACAGCCCCTCGGCCTTTACCTCCAGTGTGCGAGTCAGAGAATCACCAACCTGGCTGCTCGGCGGGTCGGGGTTCCAGCTTTCACTCAGGCTCAGGCTGCGTGCCGGCAACCACGGCGTGTCGGCGGGGTAGGCCGCTGGGACGCCCTTGACCGTCAGGGACATCTGCGCGGACGTCACCTTCATCAGCTTGCCGGGCCGCGGCGTGCTGTTGGCGCTGTCGCCAGGTGCGGTTGGCTCGACGGTGGTGGCGGTGAATGTCAGGGCAGGAATAATCAATTCGCCACTGCGTTGCGGATAAATCGCATAGCGCATCTCGATGACCCCGTGGCGGACGCCGTCGATGATCTTCTCGAAGGTGCGCGATCCGCCCAGCGGCTCGATGCGCGCCTCGGCCAGTTGCAGAGGTGTGAGGCTGCTGTCGTCGTACAGGGGCACCGAGTGATAGATGCGCAAGGTCAATACTGCCTGGGCCTGCACATAGACACTGTCTTCATCCAGGCTGGCGTCGATGAACACCGGGGCCATGTTCGCGCGCGACGGCGGGTCGCTGTGCAGCACCTGCAGGACGATCGGGTGGCTGCGCAGTTCGCCCAGTTGCAGCGCAGCGATGGTAACGCTGCCGGTCTGTCGCGGGAGCAGGGTGATAATCCAGCGGGTGGTGGCCTGGCGGTCGCCGTCCAGGCTGGTCAGGCGATTGACCTGGCGCGTGTCGCGCACATCGAACGAGCCTTCGAGTGGCGTCAGGTCGGGCTTGCCGAATTGCGTGACGTCGGTGGTTTCCAGGGTCAGCTCGACCGTTTCCCCCGAGTTGAGACGCGAGCGATCGACGCTGGCCACCAACGTGGCGGCATGCGCGCATTGGCCAAGCACGGCCAGGGTTGCACTGATGCAGAGGGCGCTGAAGCGACTCATCGAATCTTGTCCTGATGTTGTTGCTGTTCATACCAGAATTTGCGCCGCAACAGCTCGGCCGGGTCGTCCGGGATCTGTCGCAGCCACTGCTCCAGGGCTTGACGCTGTTCGGCATCCAGGGTGGCCTGGGTTGGTCGTGACGGTGGCCGGGTCGTGGATTCGTCGCTCGGTGGCTGCGCCGGTGCCGAGGATTGTGCCTGATTCTGTTCTCCCCCCGCCTGACCCGAGGGGTTTTCCCGGCTGCTCTGCGCGTCGTTGTTGCCTGGGGAAGCGTCGGCGGCCGTGGACGCGTTCGGATCCTCGGCGTCCGGCGCCGTGGCGCCTGGTGCGCGGGGCTGGGCGGCCTGTTCTGCGGAAGCGGCGGGAGGCTCGGCCGGGGCCTGGCGCAGAAGCTGTTCCACCAGCGTGCGGTTGTCCAGCGCCGGCTGCAGGTCCGGCTGGCGCTCCAGCGCCTGCTCATAGGCGTCGAGGGCAGCTTCCAGTTCGCCGCTGCGCGCCAGGGCGTTCCCGCGGTTGTAGTGGTCGCGGGCGCTGTCGCCCTGGGCGAACCGCTCGGCGGCCGCTTCGTAGTCGCCCGCTTCGTACAGCGCCATGCCTTGCCACTGCGCATCGGCGAAGCGCCGCGCGGCCTGGGCCGGACGCTGCTGTTCGAGCAGGGCCTGGCCTTGCTGATCGCGGCGCAGCCAAAGGTCCTGAACATCGAAGGCATAACCTGGCTGCGGCACGATCAGCAGGCATAACGGCAAACAGAACAGCCAGCCGCGGCGGCCAGCCAGCGCCGCCAGCAACAGCAGAGGCAGCAACAGCCAATGACCTTGATCGGCCCAGCTGTCCAACTGCTGCGTCGTGCCGTTGCCGCGCAACAGCGTGGGGCGATCGAGCAAGCCGAGGTTGCGCAGGTCCAGATCATCCAGACGCGCTTGTCGGTACAGGCCGCCGACATCGGCAGCGAAGCTGCGCAGGCCGACACTGTCCAGGCGCGGCAAGCGAATCGCGCCTTGCTCGTCCTTGAGAAACTCACCGTCTTCCTGCTTCACGGGCGCCCCGTCACGGGTGCCGATACCCAGGATCAACAACTGTGGCGAGTGATTGTCCAGTCGCTGGGAAATCCCGCGACGTTCCGCTTCGGACAGCTGCGATGCCAGCAGCAGGATGCGGCCCTGACCCTGTTCGGCCTGGTCGAGCAGTTCCAGTGCGCGCTGCACGCCGAGGTCGGCGCGCTGGCCTTCGACTGGCATGATCGAGGGCTTGATCGCCTCCAGCAGGTTGCGACTGGTTCCCAGGTCGTCGGACAGCGGCACCAGCACGTGCGCGCTGCCGGCGTAGACGATAATGGCCGTCTGCGCATCGCGGCGTGCGTCGAGCAGGTCCAGCAGCTTGCGCCGCGCCTGCTCCAGGCGATTGGGTGCGACATCGGTGGCCAGCATCTCCGGGCTCAGGGCGAGCACCACCACCAACGGGTCGACGACGGTCCTGCCCGGCTGTTCGATACGCTGCCAGCTGGGTCCGAGCAGGGCCACCGCGGTCAACAGCCAGGCCAGGCCCAGTACTATCCAAGGCGCCTTGCTCTGCCTACCGCTGCCACCGTCCAGCAGGACTCCGTGAAAGTGGCGGGGCAGCAGCAATTGCCAGCGACCCGCGCGTTTCTGCCGGTGCCACAATTGCCACAGCAGCCAGACCAAAGCTGGCCAGGCCAGCAGCCACCAGGGGCGGAACCAATGCGGCCATGCGTCGATCATTTGCGCCTCCGCAATTGCAGCCGCTGCAAGCGCTCGCGCCACTGCGGAGCTGTCGGCAGAAAGCGACGCTTGCGCAGGAACAGCTGCAGCGGGTTGTTCGGCCAGTTCTGGCGCACGACCAGCAACACGCTGAGCAGCAACGCAGCGCTCAGCGGCCAGCTATACAGCGCTTGCGCCGGTCGCGCCTGGGTGGGCTTCTGGTCGACCGGTTCGAGGGTGTCTAGGCTGGCGCCGATGGCTTGCAGCTGGTCGCCGTCGCGAGCACGGAAGTACTGGCCGCCGGTGATCTGCGCGATCTCGCGCAACGAGGGCTCGTCCAGATCCAGGCTGGGATTGAGGCCGAGCATGCTCAGCGCGCCATCGGCACTGGGGTCGGCACCGATGCCGATGGTATGGATGCGCACATGCTCCTGGGCCGCCAGGCGGGCGGCAGTGATGGGATGGATCTGACCGCCGTTGTTGGCGCCGTCGGTGACCAGAATGAGCACCCGGCTTTGCGCCGGGCGCAGGCGCAGACGTTTGAGCGCCAGGCCGATGGCGTCGCCGATGGCTGTATTCTTCCCGGCAATGCCGATGCGTGCTTCGTCGAGCCAGGTACGCACGGTGCGTCGATCGAAGGTCAGCGGTGCCTGCACGTAGGCCTTGCTGCCGAACAGGATCAGCCCGACCCGGTCGCCCTGGCGATGTTCGAGAAAGTCACCGAGCAGGCGCTGCACCAGCTCCAGCCGACTGATGTCTTCGTTCTGCCAACGCATGTCGGGGTAGTCCATGGATCCGGACACATCCACGGCCACCAGCAGGTCGCGCCCGCTGGCAGCGATGGGCAGGGGGTCGCCCAGCCATTGCGGGCGCGCCGCCGCGATCAGCAGCAGCAGCCACAGCAGCACGTACGGCGCCTGTTGCTGCCAGGTCGGCAGGCTGATGCGTGCCCGGCGCCCGGCCAGCCCCTCGAGTTCATCGAGGAAGCTGACCTTGAGCGCCGCCTCGCCGCTGTCGGCGGCCGGCAGCAGCACGCGCAGTAGCCACGGCAGCGGCAGCAGGGCGAAGACCCACAGCCAGGCGAACTCAAACATGCTTGCGTATCCAGGTTTCGACCGACTGCTGCAGGCCGGCGATGGCCTTGTCGTCCAGCTTGCACTCAGGCTTGTAGACCCCCTCGACCAGTACCATCCAGCGCGTCAGACCGGCAGCCGGGCAGCGGTTGTCGAGGAAGGCCAGCCACTGGCGGCCATTGAGCACATGGCTGTTGGCGTTCGGGTAGTGGTTGCGGCACAGGCGCTTGAGCAAGCCGTTGATCTGCTGCAGCCACGCTCCGGCAGGGGCGCCATCGTAGGGTCTGGGCAAGCGCGCCAGCTCTTCCAGCGCGCCTTGGCGCACCGGATCCAGGGGTTGCTCGACGGTGGCCGGCATCACGGCTTTGCGCCGCCAGCGGTGACGCCAGTGCCAGGCAGCCCAGCCCAAGGTCGGCAGCAGCACGACCAGCAGCCACCAGCCAGGCGCCGGTGGCCACAGGCCGATAGGCGGCGGCGCGATCAATGGCTGCAACTGCTCAAGGGTACTCATTTGAGTTTGCCCGGCCGCTGCGGGTTGAGGTACTCGCGTAGCTGCTCGATCATCTCGCTCTGCGTGCTCAGGGGCATCAACAGTACACGCAGTTTTTGCCCCAGACGTTCCCATCGGGCGATGCGCGCCTCGCTCAACGCGCGGTAGGCCAGGCGCATCTCCGGGTTCAGTGTATCGATTTCCATCTGCCTGCCGCGCTGGGCGAAACGCAACAGCCCGGCAGCCGGCAGCGCATGATCGAGCGGGTCGGAAACCGGCAGCAACAGCAGGTCGCAGTGGCGCGACAGCAGGCTGAGCTGCTGCTCGGCGCCATCGGTCAGCGCGCGCTCATCACAGATGACGATGGCCAGGCTGCCGGGGCGCAACACTTCGCGCGCCCGACGCAGGGCCATGCCCAGCGCGTCCTTTTCCGGCAGCGCTTCGGTGTGCAGCGACTGGTTCACCCGCACCAGGCGGTTGAGCAACTGCAGCAGGCTTTGCTTGCTGCGCCGGGGCTTGATCTCGTAGTGCTCGCCGTCGCCGAATACCAACCCGCCGACTCGATCGTTGTGCCCCAGCGCGGCCCAGCCTATCAACGCCGCGGCCTGGGCAGCGAGCACCGACTTGAACATCTGGCCCGAACCGAAGAACAACCGCCGGCTCTGCTCGACGAGAATGAAGATGGGCCGCTCGCGCTCCTCGTGGAACAGCTTGGTATGCGGCTCCTGGGTGCGCGCCGTGACCCGCCAGTCGATGCTGCGCACATCGTCACCCGCCTGATACACGCGCACCTGGTCGAAGTCCACGCCGCGGCCGCGCAGTTTGGAGTGGTGCAGGCCGATCAACGGGCTGCGCTGGGCCGGGGTGGAGAACAGCTGCACTTCGCGCACCCGATGGCGCATTTCGATCAGCTCGGCCAGGCTGATGCGAATGCCAGGCTCTGGCCGCGGCTCCTGGGTCATGGGGCTAGGCGACGGCCACGACGTCGAGGATGCGCTGGATCACGCGGTCCTGATCGACCCCGGCGGCTTCCGCCTCGAACGACAGGATGATGCGATGACGCAGCACATCGAACAGCACCGCCTGGATGTCTTCCGGGCTGACGAAATCGCGCCCCGCCAGCCAGGCGTGGGCGCGTGCGCAGCGATCCAGGGAAATGGAGCCCCGCGGGCTGGCGCCATAGGCCAGCCATTCGCCGAGCTCGGCGTCGAATTTGCTCGGGGTGCGCGTCGCCATGACCAGCTGCACCAGGTATTCCTCCACCGCATCGGCCATGTACAGCCCGAGGATCTCCTTGCGTGCGGCAAAGATGGCCTGCTGGCTGACACGCCGCTCGGGCTTGGTTTCGCCGTTGAGCGCCTCACCGCGAGCCTGCTGCAGGATGCGCCGTTCCACGGCTGCATCCGGGAAGCCGATCTTGACGTGCATCAGGAACCGATCGAGCTGTGCCTCGGGCAGCGGGTAGGTGCCTTCCTGCTCGATCGGGTTCTGCGTCGCCATCACCAGAAACAACGGCGACAGGTCGTAGGTACTGCGACCGACACTGACCTGACGTTCGGCCATGGCCTCGAGCAGGGCCGACTGCACCTTGGCCGGCGCACGGTTGATCTCGTCGGCCAGCACCAGGTTGTGGAAGATCGGCCCCTGCTGGAACACGAAGCTGCCGGTCTCGGGTCGATAGATCTCGGTGCCGGTGATGTCGGCCGGCAGCAGGTCCGGGGTGAACTGGATACGGTGGAACTGAGCCTCGACGCCTTCGGCCAGTTCCTTGATGGCTTTGGTCTTGGCCAGCCCCGGCGCGCCCTCGACCAGCATGTGACCGTCCGCCAGCAGCACGATCAGCAGACGCTCGACCAGTTTCTCCTGGCCAAGGATCTGCGTTGAAAGAAAGGTTCGCAGCGCCATCAGCGCTTCACGATGTTCCATCGTCGACGGTTCCTGAAAAAGGGACCGAGTACGCAGGTGAGGGCGTCTTGGCCGGGGGTCACTACTTTAATGCATTGGCGGGTGGCAGAGAAATCGGTGTGTTCGATCGGGCACCTCTGGATCCCGTAGGAGCGGCCAGTGGCCGCGAAGAAGCTTGCACGGCCAGAGAGATCGTTTGGGTTGGCCGGCCATTTCGCGGCCACTGGCCGCTCCTACACGTATACAGATATACAGAGCTGCGGAGAGCGAGGTCAGCCGATTTCCAGCGTACCCACGCCCTCCAGCAGAATCCTCAACGTCTCTTCGATCTGCGCCAGCTCTGCCGCGTCGCTGGCATGCACGATCTCCAGCAGGTCATCCCCACCGAACACCGCGGCATCCCCGGCTGCCACGGCCACCAGCAGGCGGTCGGCGCTCAACGTGACCTTGAGATCGCGCAGCAGGTAAGGGTCGTCGCCGAGGGTGATCTCCAGCTCTTCTTCGTCCGGAAAGCGCGTCATCAGAAACATTTCGTCTGCGCTGCCGTGGCAGCACAGCAGCGCCATGTCGTCTTCTTCCTCGTCACGGGGGTTGGCCAGCAGCAGAGTGGCGGTGATGCGCATACGGGGGGAACCTGTCATATGAATATGCCATGATTATACCCGACTACTGTCCGATCGGCTGGAACGCCCGTACCAGCGGTCTCGTACGACAACTCCTGCATGACCGAATATGTCGCCGCACCGCAAGAGTGCATGCCGGGCTCTGGGTAAGCTAGGTCGTTGGACCTCTTGAAATGTCGCCCCGCAGCGCCGGATTGGCTATGGTTGATCCGAACCGGGGTGACTTGCGACGCTTCACCCAATAACAAAGCCCAAGCGGAGTACCACAGATGGCGTTCTTCACCGCAGCCAGCAAAGCCGACTTCCAGCATCAACTGCAATCGGCCCTGGCTCAGCACATCAGCGAACAGGCACTGCCACAAGTGGCGCTGTTCGCCGATCAGTTCTTCGGCATCATCTCGTTGGACGAGCTCACCCAGCGGCGCCTCAGCGACCTGGCCGGTTGCACCCTGTCGGCCTGGCGCCTGTTGCAGCGCTTCGATCATGCCAAGCCAGAGGTGCGCGTCTACAACCCCGATTACGAACGTCACGGCTGGCAGTCCACCCACACCGCCGTCGAAGTGCTGCATCACGACCTGCCGTTCCTGGTGGACTCGGTGCGCACCGAGCTCAACCGGCGCGGCTACAGCATCCACACCCTGCAGACCACCGTGCTCAGCGTGCGCCGCGGCAGCCAGGGCGAGCTGCTCGAAGTGCTGGCCAAGGGTGCCCAGGGCGAAGACGTCCTGCATGAATCGCTGATGTACCTGGAAATCGACCGTTGCGCCAACGCCGCCGAGCTCAGCGTGCTGGCCCGGGAGCTGGAGCAGGTGCTGGGCGAAGTGCGGATGGCGGTGCAGGACTTCGAGCCGATGAAGGCCAAGGTCCGCGAAATGATCACGTTGGTGGAACAGACCGCGTTCGCCAGCGACGAGCAGGAAAAAGCCGAGATCACGGCGTTCCTCGAATGGTTGACCGACAACCACTTCACCTTCCTGGGCTACGAAGAGTTCGTGGTCGATGCCGATGCGCAGGGTGGCCAGCTGCGCTACGACCCGCAGTCGTTCCTGGGCCTGACCCGGCTGCTGCGTGCCGGCCTGAGCAGCGAAGACCTGCATATCGAAGACTACGCCGTGCAGTACCTGCACGAGCCGATGCTGCTGTCCTTCGCCAAGGCTGCGCACCCCAGCCGTGTGCATCGCCCGGCGTATCCCGACTACGTGTCGATCCGCCAGATCGACAGCGATGGCAAGGTACTCAAGGAATGCCGCTTCATGGGCCTGTACACCTCGTCGGTGTATGGCGAGAGCGTGCGCGAAATCCCCTACATCCGGCGCAAGGTCGCCGAGATCGAACGCCGCTCCGGTTTCCATGCCAAGGCGCACCTGGGCAAGGAACTGGCCCAGGTGGTCGAGGTGCTGCCGCGCGACGACCTGTTCCAGACCCCGATCGACGAGCTGTTCAGCACCGTCATGTCGATCGTGCAGATCCAGGAACGCAACAAGATCCGCGTGTTCCTGCGCAAGGACCCCTACGGGCGCTTCTGCTACTGCCTGGCCTACGTGCCGCGCGACGTGTACTCCACCGAAGTACGGCAGAAGATCCAGCAGGTGCTCATGGAGCGCCTCAAGGCCAGCGACTGCGAGTTCTGGACGTTCTTCTCCGAATCCGTGCTGGCCCGCGTGCAGTTGATCCTGCGCGTGGACCCCAAGAGCCGTCTGGACATCGACCCGCAGCAACTGGAAAACGAAGTGATCCAGGCCTGCCGTTCGTGGCAGGACGACTACGCCAGCCTGACCATCGAAAGCTTCGGCGAGGCCGCCGGCACCAATGTGCTGGCCGATTTCCCGAAAGGCTTCCCGGCCGGTTTCCGCGAGCGCTTCGCCGCGCATTCGGCAGTGGTCGACATGCAGCACCTGCTGGCGCTGTCCGAATCGCGCCCGCTGGTCATGAGTTTCTACCAGCCTCTGGCGCAGGGCGGCGAACGCCAGCTGCATTGCAAGCTGTACCACGCCGACACGCCACTGGCGCTGTCCGACGTGTTGCCGATCCTCGAGAACCTGGGCCTGCGCGTACTGGGCGAATTCCCCTACCGCCTGCGTCATCGCAGTGGTCGCGAGTACTGGATCCACGACTTCGCCTTTACCTACAGCGAAGGCCTGAATCTGGACATCCAGCAGCTCAACGACACGCTGCAGGATGCCTTCGTGCACATCGTGCGCGGCGACGCCGAGAACGATGCGTTCAACCGCCTGGTGCTCACCGCAGGCCTGCCATGGCGCGACGTCGCCTTGCTGCGCGCCTATGCGCGCTATCTCAAGCAGATACGCCTGGGCTTCGACCTCGGCTACATCGCCAGCACCCTGAACAACCACACCGATATCGCCCGGGAACTGACGCGGCTGTTCAAGACCCGCTTCTACCTGGCGCGCAAGCTGGCCGGCGATGACCTGGACGACAAGCAGCAACGCCTGGAACAGGCCATCCTGAGTGCCCTGGACGACGTTCAGGTGCTCAACGAAGACCGCATCCTGCGTCGCTATCTGGACCTGATCAAGGCCACCCTGCGTACCAACTTCTACCAGCCCGATGCCAACGGCCAGGTCAAGTCGTACTTCAGCTTCAAATTCAACCCCAAGCTGATTCCCGAACTGCCCAAGCCGGTGCCCAAGTTCGAGATTTTCGTCTACTCGCCGCGGGTCGAAGGCGTTCACCTGCGCTTCGGCAACGTCGCCCGCGGCGGCCTGCGCTGGTCGGATCGCGAGGAAGACTTCCGCACCGAGGTGTTGGGCCTGGTCAAGGCGCAGCACGTGAAGAACTCGGTGATCGTGCCGGTGGGCGCCAAGGGCGGGTTCGTCCCGCGCCGGTTGCCGCTGGGCGGCAGCCGCGACGAGGTGCAGAACGAGGCGGTGGCCTGCTACCGCATCTTCATCTCCGGTCTGCTCGACATCACCGACAACCTCAAGGATGGCAGCGTGGTGCCGCCGGCCAACGTCGTGCGTCACGACGATGACGACCCGTACCTGGTGGTGGCTGCGGACAAGGGCACCGCGACCTTTTCCGACATCGCCAACGGCATTGCCATCGACTACGGCTTCTGGCTTGGCGATGCGTTCGCCTCCGGCGGCTCGGCGGGCTACGACCACAAGAAGATGGGCATCACCGCCAAGGGTGCCTGGGTCGGCGTGCAGCGCCACTTCCGCGAACGCGGCATCAACGTGCAGAAAGACAGCATCACCGTCATCGGCATCGGCGACATGGCCGGCGACGTGTTCGGCAATGGCTTGTTGATGTCCGACAAGCTGCAACTGGTGGCGGCATTCAACCACCTGCACATCTTCATCGATCCCAACCCCGAGCCGGCCAGCAGCTTCGCCGAGCGTCAGCGCCTGTATGACCTGCCTCGTTCGGCGTGGAGCGACTACGACACCTCGATCATGTCCGCCGGTGGCGGCATCTTCTCGCGCAGTGCCAAGAGCATTGCCATCAGCGCGCAGATGAAAGAGCGCTTCGACATCAAGGCCGACAAGCTGACCCCGACCGAGCTGCTCAACGCGCTGCTCAAGGCACCGGTCGACCTGCTGTGGAACGGCGGTATCGGTACCTACGTCAAGTCCAGTGACGAGAGCCACGCCGATGTCGGCGACAAGGCCAACGACGCCCTGCGCGTGAATGGCAACGAACTGCGCTGCAAAGTGGTGGGCGAGGGCGGCAACCTGGGCATGACCCAGCTGGGCCGTGTCGAGTTCGGCCTCAACGGCGGCGCGACCAACACCGACTTCATCGACAACGCGGCCGGGGTGGATTGCTCCGACCACGAAGTCAACATCAAGATCCTGCTCAACGAAGCCGTGCAGGCCGGGGACATGACCGAGAAGCAGCGCAACCTGCTGCTGGGCAGCATGACCGAGGAAGTCGGCCATCTGGTGCTGGGCAACAACTACAAGCAGACCCAGGCGCTGTCTCTGGCGGCGCGCAAGGCCTACGAGCGACTGGCCGAGTACCGCCGCCTGATGGCCGACCTGGAGGCGCGTGGCAAGCTGGACCGTGCCATCGAATTCCTGCCGACCGAGGAGCAGCTCAACGAGCGCGTCGCGAACAAGCAGGGCCTGACCCGAGCCGAGCTGTCGGTGCTTATCTCCTACAGCAAGATCGACCTCAACGAAGCGCTGCTGGCTTCGGCAGTACCCGACGACGTCTATCTTACCCGCGACATGGAGACGGCCTTCCCGCCGTCGCTGGTCAGCAAGTACGCCGAGGCCATGCGCAGCCATCGCCTCAAGCGCGAGATCGTCAGCACCCAGATCGCCAACGACCTGGTCAACAACATGGGCATCACCTTCGTGCAGCGCTTGAAGGAGTCCACTGGCATGACCCCGGCCAGCGTGGTCGGGGCCTACGCCATCGTGCGCGACATCTTCCACCTGCCGCACTGGTTCCGCCAGATCGAGGCGCTGGACTACCAGGTATCCGCCGATGTCCAGCTGGCTCTGATGGACGAGCTGATGCGCCTGGGTCGACGGGCCACCCGCTGGTTCCTGCGCAGCCGCCGCAACGAGCTGGACGCCGGTCGCGATGTGGCGCATTTCGGTCCCCACATCGCAGCGTTGGGGCTCAAGCTCGACGAACTGCTCGAGGGTCCGACCCGCGAGCGCTGGCAGACCCGCTACCAGGGTTATGTCGAGTCTGGCGTACCGGAGCTGCTGGCGCGCATGGTTGCCGGCACCAGCCACCTGTACACGCTGTTGCCGATCATCGAAGCGTCGGACGTCACCGGCCAGAATGCCGCCGAAGTGGCCAAGGCGTTCTTCGCCGTGGGCAGCAAGCTGGACCTGACCTGGTACCTGCAGCAGATCAGCAGCCTGCCGGTGGAGAACAACTGGCAAGCGCTGGCACGCGAGGCCTTCCGCGACGACATCGACCTGCAGCAGCGTGCAATCACCATTTCCGTGCTGAAAATGCAGGATGCGCCGGGTGACGTCGAAGAGCGTCTGGACCTGTGGCTGGAACAGCACGAGGTGATGGTCAAGCGCTGGCGTGCCATGCTCGACGAGATCAAGGCCGCCACGGGTACCGACTACGCCATGTACGCAGTGGCGAATCGCGAACTGATGGACCTGGCGTTGAGCGGAGGCGTGCAAGTCAGCTGAGGCGAGGTTGGCTTTTTCGCGGCCGATGACCGCTCCTACGGGTTACCCGTAGGCGCGGTCATCGGCCGCGAAGCGCTCAGCGCCCATCTCCGACCCGATCACCGCCCACAAAAAAACCCGTCATTCGACGGGTTTTTTCGTTCAGCTCATTTCAGCGTGGCATCAAGCCTGAACCACCGGAATGTTCGCGTTGGCCGCAGCATCGCGGAACTCGGCGATCTGGTCGAAGCTCAGGTAGCGGTACACATCGGCAGCCATGCTGTCGATGCTGGCCGCGTAGCCCATGTACTCTTCGACCGTCGGCAGCTTGCCCAGAATGGACGCGACAGCGGCCAGCTCGGCGGAGGCCAGGTACACGTTGGCACCATCGCCCAGGCGGTTCGGGAAGTTACGGGTCGAGGTGGACACCACGGTGGAGTTGGGTTCCACGCGTGCCTGGTTACCCATGCACAGCGAGCAGCCCGGCATCTCCATGCGTGCGCCAGCCTTGCCGTAGATGCCGTAGTAGCCTTCTTCGGTCAGCTGATGGGCATCCATCTTGGTCGGCGGCGACAGCCACAGGCGCGTCGGCAGTTGCCCCTTGACCTTGTCGAGCAACTTGCCGGCAGCGCGGAAGTGGCCGATGTTGGTCATGCACGAACCGATGAACACCTCGTCGATCTTCTCGCCCTGAACGGTGGACAGCAGACGTGCATCGTCCGGATCGTTCGGTGCACACAGGACCGGCTCTTTCAAGTTGCTCAGGTCGATCTCGATGATCTCGGCGTATTCGGCGTCGGCATCGGCACTCAGCAGTTCCGGGTTGGCCAGCCACGCTTCCATGGCCTGGGCACGACGTTCCATGGTCCGCGCATCGCCGTAGCCTTCGCTGATCATCCAGCGCAGCAGGGTGATGTTGGACTTCAGGTATTCGGCAATGGCCTTTTCCGGCAGCTTGATGGTGCAACCGGCGGCAGAACGCTCGGCCGAAGCGTCGGACAGTTCGAACGCCTGTTCCACGGTCAGCTCGTTCAAGCCTTCGATTTCCAGGATGCGGCCCGAGAAGGCGTTGATCTTGCCTTTCTTCTCGACGGTCAGCAGGCCTTTCTGAATGGCGTAGTACGGAATCGCGTGGACCAGATCGCGCAGGGTGATGCCTGGTTGCATGGTGCCCTTGAAGCGCACCAGCACCGACTCGGGCATGTCCAGCGGCATGACGCCGGTAGCGGCCGCGAAGGCCACCAGGCCGGAACCGGCCGGGAACGAGATGCCGATCGGGAAGCGGGTGTGCGAGTCACCACCGGTGCCGACGGTGTCCGGCAGCAGCATGCGGTTCAACCAGCTGTGGATGATGCCGTCGCCTGGACGCAGGGATACGCCACCACGGGTGCGGATGAAATCCGGCAGGGTGTGATGGGTGGTCACGTCGATCGGCTTCGGATAGGCCGCGGTGTGGCAGAAGGACTGCATGACCAGGTCGGCGGAGAAGCCCAGGCATGCCAGGTCTTTCAGCTCGTCGCGGGTCATCGGGCCAGTGGTGTCCTGGGAACCGACGGTAGTCATCTTCGGTTCGCAGTAGGTGCCGGGACGCACGCCCTGGTTCTCGGGCAGGCCGCAGGCCTTGCCGACCATCTTCTGCGCCAGGGTAAAGCCCTTGCCGGTGTCGACCGGGGCTTCGGGCAGCTTGAACAGATCGGTTGGGCCCAGGCCGAGTTCGGTACGCGCCTTGTCGGTCAGGCCGCGGCCGACGATCAGCGGGATACGGCCGCCTGCGCGGACTTCGTCGAGCAGTACCGGGGTCTTGAGCTCGAACGTGGTGATCACTTCCTCGCTGTCGTGCTTGCAGACCTTGCCCTGGTGCGGGTACAGGTCGATCACGTCACCCATGTTGATGTTCGACACGTCGAACTCGATCGGCAGGGCGCCGGCGTCTTCCATGGTGTTGTAGAAGATCGGGGCGATCTTGGTGCCGAAGCAGAAACCACCAGCGCGCTTGTTCGGCACGTACGGGATGTCGGTACCGAAGAACCACAGCACCGAGTTGGTCGCCGACTTGCGCGACGAACCGGTACCGACCACGTCACCCACGTAGGCAACCGGGTAACCGTCGGCGTACATCTGGGCAATCTGCTTCATCGGGCCGATCGAGCCCTGCACGTCGGGCACGATGCCTTCGCGGGCCATCTTCAGCATGGCCAGGGCGTGCAACGGGATGTCCGGGCGCGACCAGGCGTCGGGCGCAGGCGAAAGGTCGTCGGTGTTGGTTTCGCCGGTGACCTTGAAGACGCGCAGGCTGATCTTGTCGGCCAGGGTCGGACGCTTCTTGAACCATTCGCCGTCCGCCCAGGATTGCAGTACGCCTTGAGCGTGGGCATTGCCGTTCTTGGCTTTTTCCGCAACGTCGTGGAAGGCATCGAACATCAGCAGGGTGAACTTGAGCTGTTCGGCAGCCACCGGCGCCAGGGTGGCGTCGTCGAGCAGTTCGACCATGGTGGCGATGTTGTAGCCACCCTGCATGGTGCCGAGCAGTTCAACGGCACGCTTGCTGTCGATCAGCGGCGAAGTGACTTCGCCCTTGGCCAGGGCAGAAAGAAAACCGGCCTTGACGTAGGCGGCTTCGTCGACGCCCGGTGGCACGCGGTTGGTGATCAGGTCGACCAGGAAAGACTCTTCGCCGGCGGGAGGGTTTTTCAGCAGCTCGACCAGGCCTGCGGTTTGTTCGGCGTTAAGCGGCTGGGGCACGATACCCTGGGCGGCACGCTCTTCGATGTGTTTGCGATAGGCTTCAAGCACAGTTATTACCCTCATCAGTGGTCCCGGAAGGGACGCTCATCCAGAGAACGCCTGCATCCATGCGTACGGTCTTTTCGGCCGTTCAGTCAGGAGGGCAGGTGTTCCATGCAGAAGCTGTTTTCAAAGTTTTACGCCGGTAGAAGGGAAATCTGATGAGGGCTGGCACCGGACGAGCGGTGCCAACACCCTTCTACTGGATCAACTGTGCTCGTGACGCTTTGAAAACAGCTTCCAATGGACATTGGCGCCTAAAAAGGCTGCATGATTCTACTTTATTTCGCGCAGGAAGTTAAGTTAAGCCCCACGATTTCTGGGGTGACCCCTGTTAGACAAAGGACTAACATGCGCCCGGTGTTCCACCGTCCAGCGTGCCGATCCACCATGTCCAACCATTCCATCAAGACGCCCTGCGTGGGCCTGTGCTCCACCGTCTACGGTGACCTGGTATGCCGGGGCTGCAAGCGCTATCACCATGAAGTCATCCACTGGAACGGCTATGACGAAGCGCAGAAACGCGCAGTGTGGATCCGTCTGGAGCAGTTGCTGGTGCAGGTGATGGTGGCCAAGGTGGAAGTGTTCGACCCATCGAAACTGCGCCAACAACTGGAACAACGCAAGATCCGTTTCGTCGAGCGGCAGTCGGAATACTGCTGGGCCTACCAGTTGATCGCCCGCGGCGCCCGCGTGATCAACAACCTGGAGGCTTACGGTCTGGTGCTGCTGCCCGAGTTCCGCGACTGGGATCTGCCGCAGCTGCGCGATGCCATCGATCGGGAGTTCTTCATTCTGTCCGAGGCGCATTACCAACGTTATATCGCGCCGGCGTTCGTGCGCGAGCTGACCGAACAGCGCATTATCTGAAGTTGACCCTGCGCTGAGGCCTTCGCGGGCAGAGACCCGCTCCCACAGGGTCCGCACCAGTCTCTGTGGGAGCGGGTCTCTGCCCGCGAAGAGGCCCGCCCTGACACACTCACAACCCCGGACACCCCCATGCTCATAGTCGCCGACGAAAACATCCCGCTGCTCGACGCATTCTTCGAAGGCTTCGGTGAAATCCGCCGCTACCCGGGCCGAGCGATCGACCGGACGGCTGTCGCCGATGCCGATGTCCTGCTGGTGCGCTCGGTAACCCAGGTCGATCGCACCCTGCTCGAAGGCAGCAAGGTACGCTTCGTTGGCACCTGCACCATCGGCACCGACCACCTCGACCTCGATTACTTCGCCGCAGCCGGTATCCACTGGGCCAGCGCCCCGGGATGCAATGCCCGAGGCGTGGTCGACTACGTGCTCGGCAGCCTGCTCACCCTGAGCGAAATCGAAGGGCTGGCGTTGCCCCAGCGCTGCTACGGCATCGTCGGCGGCGGCCAGGTGGGCGGGCGGCTGGTACAGCTACTGCGCGGCCTGGGCTGGGATGTGCGGGTGTGCGACCCATTGCGTGCGGCAAGTGAGGGCGGCGACTTCGTCAGCCTGGAACACATCGTCGAGCACTGCGACGTGATCAGCCTGCACACGCCCCTGACCCGCGACGGCGACCACCCCACCTGGCACCTGTTCGACGGCTCGCGCCTGCGCGCGCTCAAGCCGGGTACCTGGCTGATCAATGCCGCGCGCGGCCCGGTGATCGACAACGCTGCATTGCTTGAAGTGCTGCTCGAACGCGAAGACCTGCAGGCGGTGCTCGACGTCTGGGAGCACGAACCCGCAGTCGACCGTGCGCTGGCCGACTGCTGCGTGATCGGCACTCCGCACATCGCCGGCTACAGCCTCGACGGTCGCCGTCGTGGCACGGCGCAGATCCATCAGGCGTTGTGCGGCTTTCTCGGTCGCAGCGTCGATGTCCACCTGGACGACCTGCTGCCCAGACCCTGGCTCGGCGAAGTCAGCCTGAGTGCCGACAGCGACCCGGCCTGGGCGCTGGCCATGCTCTGTCGTGGTGTCTACGACCCGCGACGCGACGATGCCGATTTGCGTCGCAGCCTGGCCGTCGACAGCCCGCAAGACCTTCCTCATGAAGCCGACGATGCCCGGCAGCGGCTGGCCTTCGACCAATTGCGCAAGCACTACCCGCCGCGTCGCGAAATCGAAGGGCTACGCGTGCGCATCGACGGTCCTGCACCGGAGCTCGAACGCATCGTCGTAGCTCTGGGGGCGGTGCTGGTCCGGACCGACACCTGAGACTGGGTGCCAGAACGTCGAAACCCGGCATCAGGGCCGGGTCTCGTGGGCAGCAGGGCGGTTGGGTCGATCAGTCTTTGCCGACCGGCTTGACCACATGCCCTTCCAATTCGCGGCAGGCGTCCTGCACCATGTTTTCAGTGATGGGTACTTCACGCCCCTGTTCATCGATGATCGCGCCCCCAACGGGCTCCTGGGGTTTCACACGTAGCACGTCGATGCGTTTAGGCGTGTCGTCATGCGAGCTCATGGCCTGTCTCCTCTTCAGATGTGTGCGCCGTCTGTTTCGGGCTGCTTCCTAGCTGACTTTGTCCGTTTGCTGGAGTTCCACTGTAGTCGATCGGGCGTCTGGGTGTAGGCTTGCAGATCATCTGAAAACGGATCACCTCCCTTGCAGCTATTGTCTTCGGGTCAGCGTCGCGGTTTGCGCCTGGCCTGGCGCTTCATGCGCCCCTATCGCTGGCAGGCCATCGGCGCGCTGCTGGCACTGCTGGTAACCGCCGGCATCACCCTGTCCATGGGCCAAGGCATTCGCATGCTGGTCGACCAGGGCTTCATGACCCAGTCGGCACACCTGCTCAATCGTTCCATCGCCGTGTTCATGGTGCTGGTACTGGCCCTGGCCACGGGAACGTTCGCGCGCTTCTATCTGGTGTCCTGGATCGGCGAGCGCTGCGTCGCCGACATCCGCAAGCAGGTGTTCGACCATTTGGTCCACTTGCATCCGGCGTTCTACGAAAACAACCGCAGTTCGGAAATCCAGTCAAGGCTGACTACCGACACGGCGTTGCTGCAATCGGTCATCGGCTCGTCGCTGTCGATGTTCCTGCGCAACCTGCTGATGGTGGTCGGCGGGGTGGTGCTGTTGTTCGTCACCAACCCCAAGCTCACCAGTATCGTGGTAGTCGCCCTGCCGCTGGTACTGGCGCCGATCCTGATGTTCGGGCGGCAGGTACGGCGTCTGTCGCGGCAGAGCCAGGACCGCATTGCCAATGTCGGCAGCTACGTGGCCGAAACCCTGACCCAGATCAAGACCGTGCAGGCCTACAACCACCAGGCCGAAGACCAGAAACGCTTCGCCGTCACCGTGGAGCAGGCGTTCGACACGGCCCGGCAACGCATCGTCCAGCGTGCATGGCTGATTGCACTGGTGATCGTGCTGGTGCTGGGTGCCGTCGCGGTGATGCTCTGGGTCGGCGGCATGGACGTGATCGGCGGGCGCATTTCCGCAGGCGAACTGGCCGCGTTCGTGTTCTACAGCCTGATCGTGGGCAGTGCCTTCGGCACCTTGAGCGAAGTGGTCGGTGAGCTGCAGCGCGCCGCCGGTGCCGCGCAGCGCATTGCCGAGCTGCTGCAGGCGCGCAGCGACATCCAGCCGCCCAGCGTCGGTCTGCAACAACTGCCGCCGCGGGTCACGGGGGCGCTGGCGCTCGACGAGGTGATATTTGCCTACCCTGCGCGCGACGCGGCACCCGCCATTCGAGGCCTGAGCCTGCAGGTCAGGCCGGGCGAGACCCTGGCCCTGGTCGGGCCCTCGGGCGCAGGCAAGTCGACGCTGTTCGATCTGCTGCTGCGTTTCTACGACCCGCAGCAGGGCCGCATTCTCATCGACGGGGTGGACCTGCGTCAGTTGGATCCGCAGGACGTGCGTCGGCAGTTCGCCACGGTGTCGCAGACCCCGGCGCTGTTCTTCGGCAGCGTCGAGGACAATATCCGCTATGGCCGGGCCGACGCCACGACCGAGCAGGTCGAGGACGCCGCGCGCATCGCCCATGCCCACGACTTCATCATGCAACTGCCGCAGGGCTACCAGACGCCGCTCGGCGATGCTGGCCTGGGGCTTTCGGGAGGCCAGCGTCAACGCCTGGCGATTGCCCGCGCCTTGCTGGTCGATGCCCCGATCCTGCTCCTGGACGAGGCTACCAGCGCCTTGGATGCGCAAAGCGAACACCTCATCCAGCAGGCCATGCCGACGCTGATGCAGGGTCGCACCACACTGGTCATCGCCCACCGCCTGGCCACGGTACAGAACGCCGACCGTATTGCAGTCATGGATGAGGGGTGTCTGGTGGCGCTGGGAACCCACGCCGAGCTGGTGGCCAGCAATGCGCTCTACGCGCGCCTGGCCCACTTGCAGTTCGGTCGCTAGCGCAAGCGGCCCCCAAGGTTGGGGGCCGCGATCATCAACGGTATTGGCAGAGGTAGGCGGTTTCCACTTCCACGGTCAGTTGGAATTTGCTGTTGGCAGGCACGTTGAACTGGCTGCCGGCGGCGAAGGTTGCCCATTCGCTGGCATCGGGCAGCTTGACCGTGAGGGCGCCGGAAACCACGTGCATGATTTCGCTCTGGGCTGTACCGAATTCATACTCGCCCGGTGCCATGACGCCGATGGTGGCAGGGCCGTCCGTTTCGGAGAAAGCAATGGACTTCACGGTGCCGTCGAAGTACTCGTTGACCTTGAACATGAGGCGGTTCCTTGCGGAGGATTGGAAAGGGCTGGCCAGTATGCCCAAGCCCCGACGGGTCGTCATCCGCTTTACGGCGCGAGCACCATGGGCAGCAGCCGCGCCGTGTTGCGTGCGTCTTCGAGGGCGCGGTGCTGCTGGCCGCAGAACTGCAGTCCGGCCAGTTGCAGGGCACTGGTCAGGCCGAGCGGCCGCGGCAGCTGGCGAGCCTTGGCAAAGCGCTGCTTGAGGTTGATGTGGGGCACTCGCGCCAGTGCGCTTTCCAGGTTGAGCCGCTGCCAGTCCTGCAGCAACTGCAGCCGGTCGTAGTCGCCCCAGCTGACCCAGCCCTGCAGTTGCCCGCGGTGGGGTGACAGCCACTGCTCGAAGCTTTTCCACACCTGGGTCAACACCGCCGCGGCGTCCACGTCCGCTTGCTCGATGTGGGTCAGCGTTCGACAGAACGGGGTCAGGCTGGGGCGTCGCAACGGTTTGACGAATCGCTGGAAGTGATCCACCTCGCGTCCGTCGCGGTTGACCAGGCTTGCACCGATCTCGATGATTTCCATTTCAGTGACCGGCCAACCACCTTCATCGGTGGTGGCTTCCAGGTCGACGACCAGCCAATGCGGCATACCAGGCTCCCAGGCACATGCGCTTAGAGCCTAGAGCACAACCGCAGGCAAAGAGTTCCGATATCCCTGCAACCGCGCAATAGCGCAGTTCGATGCTGCCTGCCGCAGGCGGACGGGGGAGTGCCGGGCACCGGCACAGGGTTTAGCAGTTGTCAGCCCGACGTAAAACCCCTAGCGTACGTGCTTCGCGAAACGGCTGGTGGGGGTTTTCTGTCTTGAAGTACGGTTATGTTAAGGCGGCCCTGCCACGTCTGTTGCTGGCTGCACTGGTTCCATGGGTAGCGGCCCTGTGGGCATCGGGCACGCAAGCGGCCCAGGAAGTACGCATCGGCGCGGCGCATTTTCCGCCGTACGTCGTGCACCCCGAACAGGGTCGCAACGAAGGCCTGTTGCCCTCGCTCATCGAACAGCTCAACCAGGTGCAGACCACCTGGCACTTCGTTCTGGTGCCGACTTCGATCGCGCGCCGCTATCAGGATTTCGAACGCGGCCGGGTCGACATGGCGATCTTCGAGAACCCGCTGTGGGGGTGGCAGCGCATCAAGCACAGTGCGGTCGATCTCGGGCTGGAGGATGCCGAGGTGTTCGTGGCGCTGAAGCAGGGCAATGACCAGGACTTCTTCGCCGATCTGAATGGCAAGCGCATGGCGCTGTTCTACGGTTATCACTACGCGTTCGCGGATTTCGACGCCAACCCGCAGTATCTGCTGCGCAGGTTCAACGCCTTGCTGACGTATTCCCACGAAAGCAACCTGATGATGGTGGTGCGCAAGCGGGCCGATATTGCGATGGTCACCCGGTCATTTCTGAGCGATTTCGTCGCACGCAACCCGGATATCGGCTCGCAGTTGCTGGTTTCGCAACGGCTGGACCAGATCTACCGACACTACGCGCTTATTCGCCCCGGTGCGCCGATCAGTGCCGAGGAGTTCACCACCCTGATGCAGCAGATGCACGCCAGCGGCAGATTGCTGCCTATCTTTGCGCCAGCCAAAGTGGCCGTGCTGGCGCAACCTGCTCGCCGTGTGGTGGTGCGCAACCCTGCAGCCAAGCCCTGAAAGGCCTAGCGATAGGATTGACGCCCCGAGACGCGAGAGACATACGCCCGGCTTTCGCGTTCAGCTTCCTCGCGGGTCGCGAAGGGGCCTTCCAGAGTCTTTTCCCGAGTGCTGAAAAAATAGAAACCGTTGACCGTGCTGAATCGTTCGGCACGAAAGTGCGTGGTTTCAACAAGGTCCTGCGCACGCTTGCCAAACATGATGTGCGTCCTGTGTAGAAATGGATCTTGGAGGTGGATCGGGCGAGTTCGCCGCCGGCATCATCGTTGGCAAACGATGATGCCGGCGGCGAGAGCTTAAAGCATTTCCTCGGGCCGCACCCACTGGTCGAACTCGGCTTCGCTCAAGTAGCCCAGGGCCAGTGCCGATTCGCGCAGTGTCAAGCCTTCAGCGTAGGCCTTCTTGGCGATCTCGGCGGCCTTGTCGTAGCCGATGTGCGGGTTGAGCGCGGTGACCAGCATCAAGCCACGCTCGAGGTGCTCGCCCATCTGCTGCGCATCCGGCACCAGACCGGCGACGCAGTGTTCCTGGAAATTGCGACAGCCATCGGCCAGCAGCTTGATGGACTGCAGCAGGTTGTGAATGATCACCGGCTTGTACACGTTGAGTTGCAGGTGACCCTGGCTTGCGGCGATGCCGATGACCACGTCGTTGCCCATGACCTGGCAAGCCAGCATGGACAGCGCCTCGCACTGGGTCGGATTGACCTTGCCGGGCATGATCGAGCTACCCGGCTCATTGGCCGGCAGTTTGATCTCGGCCAGCCCTGCCCGAGGCCCCGAACCCAACAGGCGGAAATCGTTGGCCAGTTTCATCAAGGCCACGGCGAGGGTCTTGAGTGCTCCCGAGAGGCTGGTCAACGGCTCATGGCCGGCCAATGCCGCGAACTTGTTCGGCGCGGTGACGAACGGCAGCCCGGACAGCGCCGCCAGCTCGGCGGCGATGGCTTCACCGAACCCCTTGGGTGCATTGAGCCCGGTACCCACCGCAGTGCCGCCCTGGGCCAGTTCACACACGGCGGGCAGGGCGTTGCGGATGGCCTTCTGGGCGTATTCGAGCTGCGCCACGTAGGCCGAGACTTCCTGGCCGAAGGTAATCGGTGTGGCGTCCATCATGTGCGTGCGGCCGGTCTTGACCAGCTGCATGTGGCGTCCGGCCAGCTCGGCCAGGCCCTCGCCGAGCACCGCGATTGCCGGCAACAAGTCAGCCTGCACGGCTTGCACTGCGGCGATGTGCATGGCGGTGGGGAAGCAGTCGTTGGAGCTCTGTGAACGATTGACATGATCGTTGGGATGCACTGGCGACTTGCCGCCGCGGCCCTTGCCGGCCAGTTCGTTGGCGCGCCCGGCGATCACCTCGTTGACGTTCATGTTGCTCTGGGTGCCGCTGCCAGTCTGCCAGACCACCAGGGGAAACTGATCGTCATGCTCGCCTGCAAGCACTTCGTTGGCGGCTTGCTCGATCAGTCGGGCGATGTCGGCCGGCAGGTCACCGTTGCGATCGTTGACCCGCGCCGCGGCCTTCTTGACCAGCGCCAGGGCATGCGAAACCGGCAGCGGCATGCGCTCCTCGCCAATGGCGAAGTTCACCAGCGAACGTTGGGTCTGGGCGCCCCAGTAGGCCTCTTCAGGAACTTCGACCTGTCCCAGGCTGTCTGTTTCGATACGACTCATGCGGTTCATGCTCCTTGTTGTCGATCTCGCGTCACACCCTGAAGATGCACGGGCGGGTCTCGCTGCAGTTCATCGGCAGCCTTGCTGTTAGGGTACGTACCTGGCGTCAGGTTCCATGAAACTGCACCTGCAGTTCGCAGTCTGGGGTTGAGAGAGGCACGAGCTTGAGCGCAAAATGATCGTTTCTGGGGTTTTACCTCGCCTGCTAGATAAGGAAACTCGATGACTCGTTTTCGCGCCATCTGCACCGCGGCAGTTCTCGTCTGTGCCAGTGGCCAGGTACTCGCCGACACCGCCAGCCACAACGCCAGCGCCGAAGCCTTCCTGATGATGGCTCATGCGGACAAACTGGGTACGCCGGTGTACATGCAAGTGCAGCAAATGTTCGCTCAGCGCTTCGAGCAGACCAAAGCCCCGGCCAGCAAGCAGGCAACCCTGGAAACCTACCAGGCCAAGGCCAATGCCGCGTTGGACCAGGCCATCGGCTGGCCCAAGCTCAAGCCAGACATGGTCAAGCTCTACACCACCAACTTCTCCGAGCAGGAGCTCAAGGACCTGGTCAAGTTCTACCAGTCGCCGCTGGGCAAGAAAGTCCTGGAAAAAATGCCCGCCGTGACCCAACAGTCCGCCCAGCTCACCCAGCAGAAGCTGGAAAGCGCAGTGCCAGTGGTCAACAACCTGTTGGCTGACATGACCAAGGAACTGGATCCACAGGGCGCTGCCAAGGCTGCGGCCGGTCCGGCCAAGCCAGCGAAGCCGTAACGGAGTCGTTGCTGATGTCTATGAAGGAACGCATCGTATCCACCCTGCAGATGCTGCAACCCGCGCATCTGCAGGTGCTGGACGAAAGCCACATGCACAGCCGGGGCACCGAGACCCACTACAAGGCGGTGCTGGTCAGTGAGCGCTTCGCCGGGCTCAACAGTGTCAAGCGTCACCAGTTGGTGTACGGCACGCTCGGCGAACTGATGGGCGAGTTCCACGCGCTGGCGCTGCACACCTATACGCCCCAGGAATGGGCGCAGGCAGGGGCCGCACCGGCGTCGCCCACCTGCGCTGGCGGTGGGCACTAGGCAACGGAATTTGCTAGAATCTGCAACCCGCCAGCGGCATGCCGTTGGCGGGTTTTTTCATTTCTGTTCACAGACCTGTCGCCTGGCTCGTCCGGTGAACTGTCCCCCAAGAAAATCCGGTCCGGCCCTTGCGCGGTCGACCACCTGGAGCGTTTTACCCATGACCCAAGCGATCGTCGTGGCGGCACTGTACAAGTTCGTCACCCTGGAAGATTACGTCGAAATGCGTGAGCCGCTGCTGCAGGCCATGCTCGACAACGACATCAAAGGCACCCTGCTGATTGCTGCGGAAGGCATCAACGGCACCGTGTCCGGCACCCGCGAAGGCATTGATGGCCTGCTGGCCTGGCTCAAGCTAGACCCACGCATGGACGACATCGACCACAAGGAATCGTACTGCGACGAGCAGCCGTTCTATCGCACCAAGGTCAAGCTGAAGAAGGAAATCGTCACCCTCGGCGTCGCCGGTGTCGACCCCAACCGCACGGTTGGCACCTATGTCGAGCCGCAGGACTGGAATGCGTTGCTCGACGACCCGCAAGTCCTGCTGATCGATACTCGCAACGACTACGAAGTTGCCATCGGCACCTTCCACGGCGCCGTGGATCCCAAGACCGCGTCTTTCCGCGAATTTCCCGATTACATCAAGGCTCATTTCGACCCGGCGGTGCACAAGAAGGTCGCCATGTTCTGCACCGGCGGTATCCGCTGCGAAAAGGCGTCTAGCTACATGCTTGGCGAAGGCTTCGAAGAGGTCTATCACCTCAAGGGCGGCATTCTCAAGTACCTGGAGCAAGTGCCCCAGCAAGAGAGCAAGTGGGAAGGTGATTGCTTCGTCTTCGACAACCGCGTCACGGTGCGCCACGACCTCAGCGAGGGCGATTACGATCAGTGCCATGCCTGCCGCACACCGATCAGTGTCGAAGATCGTGCCAGCGAGCACTACGTGCCCGGCGTCAGTTGCCCGCACTGCTGGAACAGCCTGAGCGAAAAGACCCGCAAGAGCGCCATTGATCGTCAGAAGCAGATCGAACTGGCTCGCGCGCGCAATCTGCCGCACCCTATCGGCCACAACTATCGCAAAGCTGCCCAGGATTGAGCCCATGTCGCGCAACCGCCTGATCTACGTGATGGACCCGATGTGCTCCTGGTGCTGGGGTTTCGCGCCCGTGGCCCAGGCCCTGATCGATCAGGCCGAGGCGGCAGGGGTCAAGACCCATATCGTAATGGGCGGGCTGCGCAGCGGCGGCGCGGCGCTGGAGCCGACCACCCGCAACTACATCATCGAGCACTGGCATGCGGTGCACGAGGCCAGCGGCCAGGCCTTCGAGTTCGAGGGCGCACTGCCGGCAGGCTTCGTCTACGACACCGAGCCGGCTTGCCGAGCGATCGTGGCGGTGCGCGAACTGGCCCCCGATCTGGCCTGGCCGTTGGTCAAGCTGATCCAGCAGGCGTTCTACACCCTGCGCCTGGATGTGACCCAGCCGGTGCAGTTGGCTGCCCTGGCCGAACAGGCCGGTGTGCCGCGCATCGAGTTCGTCGAGGCGTTCGACAGCGATCGCAGGGTACAAACTACCCAGGCCGATTTCGCCTGGGCGCAGGGGCTGGGCATCGCCGGCTTTCCGACCTTGCTCGCCGAGCGCGATGGCCAGCTGGCTTTGCTGACCAATGGTTACCGACCGTTGGCCGATCTTGCGCCGTTGTTGGCGCGCTGGCTGGAACGTGCTGCCGATGCATGAGCGACCGGGCCCCGTCGGGGTGGCAGGGTCGCAAACCACGCCCGTGGCAGACCGCCTGAGTTGGGGCGAAATACGCCGATTGGCATTGCAGCACAAGCGTACGCTGTGGACCGCCAATGGCGTCGCCGTACTCGCTACCTTGTGCAGCGTGCCGATACCCCTGCTGTTGCCGCTGCTGGTCGATGAGGTCTTGCTCGGGCATGCCGGCAGTGCCACGCGCTGGATGAGTCAGGTGTTGCCCGCCGCCTGGCAGATCCCCGTCGGCTTCATAGGGCTGATGCTGGTGATCAGTTTCACCCTGCGTTGTGGGTCATTGCTTTTCAACGTCGTGCAGGCGCGGCTGTTCGCCGGCCTGGCCAAGGACGTGGTCTATCGCCTGCGCCTGCGTCTCATCGAACGGCTCAAGCGCATCTCCCTCAGCGAATACGAAAGCCTGGGCAGTGGGACGGTCACTACCCATCTGGTCACCGACCTGGAAACCCTCGACAAATTCGTCGGCGAAACCCTGAGCCGCTTCCTGGTGGCGATGCTGACCCTGGCCGGCACCGCGGGCATCCTGATGTGGATGCACTGGAAGCTGGCGCTGCTCATCCTGCTGTTCAACCCCCTCGTGGTGTACGCCACGGTGGTGCTGGGCAAGCGCGTCAAACACTTGAAGAAGCTCGAGAACGACAGCACCGCGCGCTTCACCCAGGCGCTCGGCGAAACCCTGGACGCCATCCAGGAAGTCCGCGCCAGCAACCGTCAGGGTTATTTTCTGGGCCGCCTCGGCCTGCGCGCTCGCGAAGTGCGCGACTTTGCGGTCGCCTCGATGTGGAAGAGCGACGCGTCGGGCCGCGCCAGCGCGCTGCTGTTCCAGTTCGGCATCGATATCTTCCGCGCTGCAGCCATGCTCACGGTGCTGTTCTCCGACCTCAGCATTGGCCAGATGCTGGCAGTGTTCAGCTATCTCTGGTTCATGATCACCCCGGTCGAACAGCTGTTGAATCTGCAATACGCCTACTATGCTGCAGGTGGTGCGCTGAAGCGGATTAATGAATTGCTCGCTCGCGCCGATGAACCCAGGTATCCGGGCGGCAGCGATCCGTTCCGCGATCGCGAGACGGTGGGTATCGAGATCCGTGGCCTGACCTTCGCCTATGCCGAGGACAAGGTGCTGGACCGCCTGGACCTGAGCATCGCGCCCGGTGAAAAGGTCGCCATCGTCGGCGCCAGCGGGGGTGGCAAGAGCACGCTGGTGCAATTGCTGCTCGGGCTCTATACGCCACAGGCCGGGGAGGTGCGCTTTGGTGGCACGCTGCAGCAGGCGATGGGCCTGGAGACCCTGCGCGATAATGTCGCGGTGGTATTGCAACATCCATCGCTGTTCAACGATACGATTCGTGCCAACCTGACCATGGGGCGCACTGCCAGCGACCATGCCTGCTGGAATGCACTGCAGATCGCCCAGTTGGACAGCACCGTGCGGGACATGCCCCACGGCCTGGACAGCATTGTCGGCCGGTCCGGCGTACGCCTTTCCGGGGGTCAGCGGCAGCGTCTGGCGATTGCTCGAATGGTGCTGGCCGAGCCCAAGGTGGTCATTCTCGACGAAGCCACCTCTGCGCTCGATGCCGCCACCGAGTACAACCTGCACCAGGCCCTCGCGCGTTTCCTGCGAGGGCGCACTACCTTGATCATTGCCCACCGGCTCTCTGCGGTGAAGCAGGCCGACCGCGTGCTGGTGTTCGACGGCGGCCGGATCGCCGAAGATGGCGATCACCAGCAGCTTATCGCCGAGGGCGGGCTGTATGCGCGTCTGTACGGTTATCTGCAACAGGTCTGAGTCCGCGGCTGGCGGCGCGCCCAGCCATGAAAAAAAAGATTCGGCACCGACGAAAACTGTGCCGGTCCTTTCCGAAACTAGCCTAGAGTGTGCCAGTGGTGATTGAAGTTCTGACTTGGACGTTGCCTGGATCGCTGAAGCAAGGAACCTCATGAAGCACACACAGACTCTCGATACACCGAGATTGCTGGGGATTGTCTGGCCATTCATCGCCGTCGTGGGGTTGATGGCAATGCTGGGTTGCATCAGCCTCTACGCACTGTCCGCGGTGCGCAGCTATGTCGCGGGCGAAAGCTTCTGGTCCAAGGGTCAGAAAGACGCGATCTACTACCTGAACCTGTATGCCGACAGCCGTGACGAGGAAGTCTTCCAGAAGTACCTGCGCGCCATCGCCATTCCCCAGGGCGGTCATCAGCTGCGCCTCGCCCTCGACCAGCCCGAGCCCGATCTGGCGGCTGCACGGGCGGGCATCCTGAAGGGCAACAACCACCCTGACGACATGCAGAACATCATCTGGCTGTACCGTCACTTCAGCGATGTGAGCTACATGTCCAGGGCCATCGCGCACTGGAAGATCGGCGATACCTACCTGGTCGAACTCGACGCCCTGGCGCAGCAGATGCACGCGGCGCAACAGGCCGGCACCGCCAGCGAAGCGGACATGGCGCGCTGGAAGCACCAGATCATGCTCATCAATGACGCGGTGACGCCCGCCGCCATGGCCTTCAGCGCGGCATTGGGCGAGGGCTCGCGCGCGGTGCAGTACCTGCTGGTGGTCAGCAACCTGCTGGTGGCGCTGCTGTTGATCGTGCTGGCGCTGTGGCGCACGCGCAAGCTGCTCAACCAGCGCCATGCCTTCGCCTATGCCCTGCAACTGGAAAAGGACCGCGCCCAGGTAACCCTGGCGTCCATCGGCGATGGGGTGATCACTACCGATGTCGAGGGCGCGATCCTCTACATGAACCCGGCCGCCGAGCGACTGACCCACTGGAGCGCCGATCAGGCCGTGGGGCTGCCGCTGGCGGCGTTGTTCAACCTGCTCGACGAAAACGCCGAGAAGGACAGCTTCACCCTCATCGACCACATCGTCAGTGGCGACCTGCGCGGCGGCAGCGAACACGCCAAGCTGATCCAGCGCCTGGACGGCAGTACGGTCTCGGTGACGCTCGTCGGCGCGCCGATCCAGACCGACCAGCACATCAGCGGTACCGTGCTGGTGCTGCACGACATGACCCAGGAGCGGCAATACATCGCCAACCTGTCGTGGCAGGCCACGCACGATGCATTGACCGGGCTGGCCAACCGCCGCGAGTTCGAGTTCCGTCTCGAGCAGGCGCTGGCCGCGCTGCAGCGTTATCCTGGCTGCCACTCGCTGATGTTCCTCGACCTGGACCAGTTCAAACTGGTCAACGACACCTGCGGTCACGCGGCGGGCGACGAACTGCTTCGCCACATCTGCGCACTGCTGCAGTCCGGGCTGCGCGAGGGTGACACCCTGGCGCGCCTGGGCGGTGACGAGTTCGGCATCCTCATCGAGAACTGCTCGGCCGCCGAATCGGAGAAACTGGCCGAAACACTGCGCCACACCGTGCAGAACCTGCACTTCGTGTGGAAGGGGCGCCCGTTCGTCACCACCGTCAGCGTTGGCATGGTGCACCTGACCCAGGCGCCGATCACCCTCGAAGCCTCGATGCGCGCCGCCGACATGGCCTGCTACCTGGCCAAGGAGCGCGGTCGCAACCGCGTTCAGGTCTACCACGCCGCCGACAGCGAACTGACCGTGCGGGTCGACGAGATGGCATGGGTCCAGCGCCTGCACATGGCCCTGGAGGAAAACCGGTTCTGCCTGTATGCACAGGAGATCGCCGCCCTGGGGATACAGGACGGACCGCCGGGTGGGCACATCGAGATCCTCCTGCGCCTGAGCGATGAAACCGGCCGCATCATCATGCCCGAAGTGTTCATCCCGGCTGCCGAACGGTACGGCCTGATGACCGCCCTGGACCGTTGGGTGGTGCAGAACGTATTCAAGGTGGTGCGCCAGACTCTCGACCAGCCCGACCAGGGGCCGTTGGCAGTGTGTGCGATCAACCTTTCCGGCATCAGCATCGGTGATGACGAGTTCCTCGAGTTCCTGCGTGAACAATTTCGCCTGCACGCCATTCCGGCCGAGCTGATATGTTTCGAGATTACCGAGACCAGCGCCATCGCAAATCTTGGCAGCGCAATCCGTTTTATCAATGAATTGAAGGGCTTGGGTTGTCACTTTGCACTCGACGACTTCTGCGCCGGTATGTCTTCGTTTGCCTATTTGAAACATTTACCTGTCGATTATTTGAAAATCGACGGCAGCTTCGTTAAAGATATGTTGGACGACCCGATCAATCGGGCGATGGTGGAAGTGATCAACCATATTGGCCACGTCATGGGCAAGCGCACCATTGCCGAGTTTGTCGAGACGCCTCTGATAGAACAGGCCTTGCTGGAAATTGGTGTGGACTACGCACAAGGATATTTGATCGAGCGACCGCAGGTTTTCACCTGTGACAGTCTGCGCCGTCACCTGGGCAGACTGCGGCCGTTGCGCTTTGGCGTTCCCGACACTTTCCGATAAGGGCAATTTGCCGCTGTTCTTCACTTAATTAAATGGAGGTTTGCCAGTGAACGATCCTTTTATTCGCCTGGGTCCGCTGATGGACGCAAAAAGTTATCCCGAGTGGGCACAGAAACTGATCGAAGACTGTGCGCCGAACAAGCGTCGGGTCGTCGAGCATGAGGTTTACGCGCGCATGCGCGACAACCAGCTGAGCTCGCGCACCATGCGTCATTACCTGATCGGCGGCTGGCCCGTGGTGGAGCAGTTTTCACTGTACATGGCGCAGAACCTGACCAAGACGCGTTTTGCCCGGCATCCGGGCGAGGACATGGCGCGGCGCTGGTTGATGCGCAACATTCGAGTCGAACTCAATCACGCCGATTATTGGGTGCATTGGAGCCAGGCGCATGGCGTCAGTCTCCAGGATCTCATCACCCAGGACGTGCCGGCCGAGCTGCACGCGCTCAGCCATTGGTGCTGGCAGAGCTGTGCCACCGACTCGCTGGCGGTTGCCATGGCAGCCACCAACTATGCCATCGAGGGTGCAACCGGCGAGTGGTCGGCGGTGGTCTGCGCCGACGACACCTATGCCCAGGCGTTTCCCGAGCAGAACCGCAAGCGCGCCATGCGCTGGCTGAGCCTGCATGCCCAGTACGACGACGAGCATCCGTGGGAAGCCCTGGAGATCATCTGCACCCTGGTTGGCAACCATGCCACCGAACTGCAGCAGGCCGAGCTGCGCAACGCCATCTGCAAGAGCTACGACTTCATGTTCCTGTTCCTGGAACGCTGCATGGCGCTGGAGCTGCAGCGCACCACCACCCTGGACAAAAGGGTCGTGGCTTGAAACAGGGTAGGGGCATGACGCAGGACTAGCAGGATCGCCTCAGGCGGCACCACGGTTGCGCGACAGGCTGGCTGGCCGGTCGTTACAGCGGCGGGTGCCCGCCCTGAGGACACATTTCACTGGGCGTCCAACGCCCGGCCATTGACCCCGATACTGTCGGGTCCCATCAGGTACAGATACACCGGCATGATCTGTTCGGGCAACGGGTTGCGGCCAGGCTCCTCGGCCGGATAGGCCTGCGCGCGCATGGCCGTGCGCGTGGCACCGGGGTTGATGCTGTTGGAACGTACCGCGCTGACACCTTCCAGCTCGTCGGCGAGGGTCTGCATCAGGCCTTCGGTGGCGAACTTCGACACGCCGTAGGCGCCCCAGTGGGCGCGCCCCTTGCGACCGACACTGCTGGAGGTGAACGCCACCGAGCCATCTGCCGCCTGCTTGAGCAGAGGCAGCAGTGCGCGAGTGAGCATGAACGTGGCGTTCACGTTGACCTGCATCACTTGGACGAACTCGTCGTCGGGCAGCACGTCGAGTGGTGTGCGCGGGCCAATGATCGAGGCGTTGTGCAGCAGGCCGTCGAGGCGGCCGAAGGTGGTCTCGATCATCTGTGCCAATTGCGCGTACTGTTCGCTTCGCGCGCTCTGCAGGTCGAAGGTGATGACCACCGGCTGGGCATGCCCGGCGGCTTCGATTTCGTCGTACACGGTGGTCAGGTTGGATTCGGTCTTGCCCAGCAGCAGCACGGTGGCGCCATGGGCGGCGAAGGTTTTCGCGGCGGCAGCGCCAATGCCGCGGCCGGCACCGGTCACCAGGATGATGCGCCCGGCCAGCAGGTCGGGGCGGGCTGAGTAATCGAACATGGAAACTCCTGGAAAGTAGTACGGTTCAGCAGCCGCAAAGGGCCTGGTCGAGCACGCGGCGCAGATCCGACGGGTGATCGACCACCACGTCGGCGCCCCAGTGATCCGGGTTGTCGTCGGGATGGATGTAGCCGTAGCGCACTGCGGCGGTCCTGGTCCCGGCATCGCGGCCCGACTCGATGTCGCGCAGATCATCACCGACGAACAGCACGCTGGCCGGGTCCAGGTCGAGTCTGCTGCAGGCCAGCAGCACGGGTTCGGGGTCCGGCTTGCTGCGCGTTACATGGTCGGGGCAGATCAGCACCGCCGAACGCTGTGCCAACCCCAGTTGCTGCATGATGGGCTCGGCGAAGCGCAACGGCTTGTTGGTCACCACGCCCCAGATCAGCTTGGCCTGCTCGATATCCGCGAGCAGTTGCGCCATGCCTTCGTAGAGATGGCTGTGGACCGCGCAGCCGTGTTGGTAGCGCTCGAGGAACTCCAGGCGCAAGGCTTCGAACTCAGCTGACTCGGGTGCCAGGTCGAACGACGCCTGGATCATGGCCTTGGCGCCACCGGAGATCACGTCGCGCACACGCTGCTGGTCGATTGGCGCCAGGCCGCGTTCGGCGCGCATGGCCTGGCAGATGGCGACGAAGTCCGGCGCGGTATCGAGCAGCGTGCCGTCCATATCGAAAAGTACCGCTCGAAGGCGCATGCTCATTCCTCGCGAAGGGTCTGGATCATGTAGTTGACGTCGACGTCCGAAGCCAGCTTGTAGTGCTTGGTGAGCGGGTTGTAGGTCAGGCCGGTGATGTCCTTGACGGTCAGTCCGGCCTCGCGGCTCCACGCGCCGAGCTCGGAAGGGCGGATGAATTTCTTGAAGTCGTGGGTGCCGCGCGGCAGCAGCTTCATGATGTACTCGGCGCCGATGATCGCGAACAGGTACGCCTTGGGGTTGCGGTTGATGGTCGAGAAGAACACCTGGCCGCCAGGCTTGACCATGCGGAAGCAGGCGCGGATCACCGACGAAGGGTCTGGCACGTGTTCGAGCATTTCCAGACAGGTGACCACATCGAAGCGCTGCGGGCATTCGGCCGACAGGGCTTCGGCGGTGATCTGGCGGTATTCCACTTCCACCCCGGATTCCAGCTGGTGCAGGCGGGCAACCGCCAGCGGCGCCTCGCCCATGTCGATCCCGGTGACCTTGGCGCCGCGCAGGGCCATGGCCTCGCTCAGGATACCGCCGCCGCAACCTACATCCAGGACCTGCTTGCCCGCCAGGTTGACGCGCTCGTCGATCCAGTTGACGCGCAACGGATTGATGTCGTGCAGCGGCTTGAACTCGCTGTTGCGATCCCACCAACGGTGCGCCAGGGCTTCGAACTTGGCGATTTCAGCGTGGTCGACGTTGCTCATTGGGTGTCCTCTAAACGATGTGATTCTTGAATTCTGTAGGGCCGGGCGGCGCAGTCGTCATCGCTCGGCGGCGATACGCTCGCCCCAGGCGCATGCCTTGTCACGCAGCAGGTGCTCGTCCAGGCGGGTCAGGCGACCTTCGTCGAGCAGTTGCCTGCCGGCGACCCAGACATGCCGGACACAATCGCGGCTACTGGCGTAGATCAGTTGCGACACCGGGTCGTAGACCGGCTGCTGAGCCAGTCTGGACAGGTCGAACGACGCCAGGTCCGCAGCCTTGCCAACCTCCAGCGAGCCGATGTGCGTCTCCATGCCCAGGGCTCGGGCGCCATTGAGGGTGGCCATGCGCAGTGCGCGATGGGCATCCAATGCGGTCGCCGAACCGGTCACGGCCTTGGCCAGCAGCGCTGCGATGCGCGTGTCGCCGAGCAGGTCGAGGCTATTGTTGCTCGCCGCCCCATCGGTGCCCACGGCCACATTGACGCCGGCCTGCCAGAGCTTTTCCACCGGACAGAAGCCACTGGCCAGCTTGAGGTTGGACAGCGGGCAGTGCACGACGTTGCTGTTGCTTTCCACCAGCAGCGCGAGGTCGGCGTCGTCTACCTGAGTCATGTGCACCGCCTGGAAGCGCGGCCCCAGCAGGCCGAGGCGAGCCAGCCTGGCCAGCGGACGCTCGCCGCTCTGTTGCAGGGCATCGTGCACTTCGCCTGCGGTTTCGTGAACGTGCATGTGGATGGCGGCGTCCAGCTCGTCCGCCAGCACCCGGATCTTCTCCAGGTTCTCGTCGCTTACCGTGTAGGGCGCATGGGGGCCGAAGGCAATGCTGACGCGTGGATGGTGCTTGAGGTCGTTGAACAGCTCGACACCCTTGTGCAGCGCCTCGTCGGCATCACGCGCGCCGGGAATGGGGAAGTTCAGCACCGGCACGGTGATCTGTGCGCGCATGCCACTGGCGTGCACGCGCTCGGCGGCCACTTCGGGAAAGAAATACATGTCGGAAAAGCAGGTGATGCCGCCTTGCAGTTGCTCGGCAATGGCCAGGTCGGTGCCGTCGCGGACGAACGCCTCGCTGACCCAGCGTGCCTCGGCGGGCCAGATGTGTCGTTCGAGCCAGGTCATCAGCGGCAGGTCGTCGGCCAGGCCGCGGAACAGCGTCATGGCCGCGTGCCCGTGGGCATTGACCAGCCCCGGAGCGAGCAGCTGGCCCGGCAGTTCGCGGGTTTCTCGCGCCTGCAGCCGGGCGGCTGCGCTGCGCGGGCCGATGAATGCAATCTGGCCGTCGCGGATACCCAGGGCATGGTCTTCGAGCACGACACCGGCGGGCTCGACCGGTACCAGCCAGGTGGGCAGTAGTAGCAGGTCCAGGGCGGTATCGACATCGGGCATGGCAAGTTCCGGGGCTTCGGCAGGTGATGGCGAAGTATACCCGAGCGTCTTGGACGGGGGCTCGCTATAATCGAGCGCTTTTGGTGTCTGAGTACGGAGTGGGGCATGCGTGATCGATTGTTGGCGGCGGAACGGGTCAAAGCCGTTGATTGGCGAGGTGACGCGTTGCACCTGCTCGACCAGCGCGCGCTGCCTGCGCAGCAGGTCTGGCGCCCCTGTATCGATGCACCCGGCGTGGCCGACGCGGTCCGCATCGGGGTCGTGGCCGGTGCCTCGGCCGTTGCCATCAGCGTTGCCTATGCGGTAGTGCTGGCGGCACGCCTGCACCGTGCGGCCGGGCCTGACTGGCGCACCGCGCTGGACGAGGACCTGCGCCTGCTGGCGGCGATCCGCCCGGCCACCGCCGACCTGTTCTGGGCGCTGGAGCGCATGCGCGAGCGCCTTGGCCGGGTGCGTGCCGGCGAGGACCCGCTGCCCGCGCTCGAGGCCGAAGCCCTGGCCATTCACGAAAGCGACCGCGAAGCCAACCTGACCATGGCTCAGTTGGGCGTGGAATTGATCCGTCGGCACCAGGGCAATCTGCAGACCGTGCTGACCCACGCCAATCCCGGTGCCCTGGCCAGCGGCGGGTTCGGCACGGCGCTGGGGGTGGTGCGCGCCGCGTTCCACGACGGCATGCTCGAACGTGTCTATGTCGACGAAACCCGGCCGGGCCTGCAAGGCTCGCGGCTGACCGCCTGGGAGCTGTCCAGCGAGGGTGTCCCGGTGACCGTGGCCGCCGACTCGGCAGCTGCGCACCTGATGAAAAGCAAGGGCATCACATGGGTAATCGTCGGTGCCGAGCGGATCGCCGCCAACGGCGATATCGCGGCCCGGATCGGCACCTACCAGCTGGCGGTCTGCGCGATGCACCACGGTGTGCGTTTCATGGTGGTAGCCACCAGTGCGGCGATCGACATGGCGCTGGAGAGCGGCGATGACATTCCCCTGCTCGAACGCGATGGCCGAGAACTTCTGGAAGTGTCCGGGACACGCATCGGCGCGGATGTCGAAGCGTTCAATCCGGTCCACGACGTGACGCCGGCCGACCTGATCGACGTGATCGTCACTGAAAAGGGCATCGTCGAGCGGCCTGATACGGCCAAGCTGGCGCAGCTGATGTGTCGCCGGCGCCTGCATTGAGTCCGTCGCACCGACAAATCGGCCTTTTTTCGATGCGGGCCTGGCCTAGCAGCGCCGCAGCGCCGTGTGAGAGGCTTGATCTCACTCGATCAAGGGTCCTGTCAGGGTTTAAGGGGATAGGTGTCTGACGGCGATTGTGCTACCATCCGGCGGTTTTCGGGGGTGCATCGCGGTGTCCCCCCAACGCCGCAGGTCCAAGGCGTAACTCGTTGATTTGTCGTAAGTCGCCGTTGGCATCGGCCAGCGGTGGCAAGCTTCGTTCTTCTCACAGGGAGGCAACGGAGTTTCACCAGAAAAAGGAATCAGGCTTCTCATGGGCGAACTGGCCAAAGAAATCCTCCCGGTCAATATCGAAGACGAGCTGAGACAGTCCTACCTCGACTACGCCATGAGCGTGATCGTCGGTCGTGCACTGCCTGATGCACGTGATGGCTTGAAGCCCGTGCATCGCCGCGTTCTGTTTGCGATGAGTGAGCTGGGCAACGATTGGAACAAACCCTACAAGAAATCGGCCCGTGTGGTCGGTGACGTGATCGGTAAGTATCACCCGCACGGTGATACCGCGGTCTACGACACCATCGTGCGCATGGCCCAGCCGTTCTCGCTGCGCTACCTGCTGGTCGATGGCCAGGGCAACTTCGGTTCCGTGGACGGCGACAACGCCGCCGCCATGCGCTACACCGAAGTGCGCATGACCAAGCTGGCCCACGAGCTGCTGGCCGACCTGCACAAGGAAACCGTCGACTGGGTGCCCAACTACGACGGCACCGAGTTGATCCCTGCGGTCATGCCGACGCGCATCCCCAACCTGCTGGTCAACGGTTCCAGCGGTATCGCCGTGGGCATGGCGACCAATATCCCGCCGCACAACCTGGGCGAGGTGCTCGACGGCTGCCTGGCGGTCATCGACAACCCGGACGTCACCATCGATGAACTGATGCAGTTCATTCCCGGGCCGGACTTCCCGACTGCCGCCATCATCAACGGTCGCCAGGGCATCATCGAGGCGTACCGCACCGGTCGTGGCCGGATCTACATGCGCGCCCGCTCCCATGTCGAGGACATCGACAAGGTCGGCGGTCGCCAGCAGATCGTCGTCACCGAGCTGCCGTACCAGTTGAACAAGGCCCGCCTGATCGAAAAGATCGCCGAGCTGGTGAAAGAGAAGAAACTCGAAGGCATCTCCGAGTTGCGCGACGAGTCCGACAAGGACGGCATGCGCATCGTCATCGAGCTGCGCCGCGGTGAAGTGCCGGAGGTGATCCTCAACAACCTCTACGCCCAGACCCAGCTGCAGGCCGTGTTCGGGATCAACATCGTTGCCCTGATCGACAACCGTCCGCGCATTCTCAACCTCAAGGACCTGCTCGAAGCCTTCGTTCGCCACCGCCGTGAAGTCGTCACCCGGCGCACCGTGTTCGAACTGCGCAAGGCGCGCGAGCGCGGCCACATTCTCGAAGGCCAGGCGGTTGCGCTGTCCAACATCGATCCGGTCATCGCCCTGATCAAGGCCTCGCCAACGCCGTCCGAGGCCAAGGAAGCGCTGATCAGCACGCCGTGGGAGTCCAGCGCCGTGGTGGCCATGGTCGAGCGTGCCGGTGCCGAGTCCTCGCGTCCGGAAAACCTCGATCCACAGTACGGCCTGCGCGACGGCAAGTATTTCCTCTCGCCGGAACAGGCCCAGGCCATCCTCGAGCTGCGCCTGCATCGCCTGACCGGTCTGGAGCACGAAAAGCTCCTGGCCGAGTACCAGGAGATCCTCAACCAGATCGCCGAGCTGATCCGCATCCTCAACAGCGCCGAGCGCCTGATGGAAGTGATCCGCGAGGAACTGGAACTGATCCGCTCCGAATATGGCGATGTGCGGCGGACCGAGATCCTCGATTCGCGCCTCGACCTGACGCTGGGCGACATGATCCCGGAAGAAGAGCGCGTGGTGACCATTTCCCACAGTGGTTACGCCAAGACCCAGCCGCTGTCGTCCTACCAGGCCCAGCGCCGGGGCGGCAAGGGCAAGTCGGCCACCGGCGTCAAGGACGAGGACTACATCTCGCACCTGCTGGTCGCCAACAGCCATGCCACGCTGCTGCTGTTTTCCAGCAAGGGCAAGGTCTACTGGCTCAAGACCTATGAAATTCCCGAGGCGTCCCGTGCTGCGCGCGGCCGTCCGCTGGTCAACCTGCTGCCGCTGGATGATGGCGAGTACATCACCACCATGCTGCAGATCGACCTCGAGGCCCTGCAGGCCACCGCCGGCGCCGACGAAGACCTCGACGACGCCGACGATACCGTCATCGAAGGCGAAATCGTCGAGGCCGAAGAAGTCGTCGAAGCCGTTGAAGGCGACGAGGGCGACACCCCCGAACTGGTGGCCGAGCCTACCGGTGCCTATATCTTCATGGCGACCGCCTTCGGTACGGTCAAGAAGACTCCATTGGCGCAGTTCGCCCGTCCGCGCTCCAGCGGCTTGATCGCCTTGAAACTCAAGGAAGGCGACACTCTGATCGCTGCAGCCATCACCGACGGCGCCAAGGAAGTCATGCTGTTCTCCGACGCCGGCAAGGTGATCCGCTTCGCCGAAGGCGTGGTGCGGCAGATGGGCCGTGGTGCCCGCGGTATCCGCGGCATGCGCCTGGGCAAGGGCCAGCAGCTGATTTCCATGCTGATCCCCGAATCCGGCGCGCAGATTCTCACCGCCTCCGAACGCGGCTTCGGCAAGCGCACGCCGTTGAGCAAGTTCCCCCGTCGCGGCCGTGGCGGCCAGGGCGTGATCGCCATGGTCACCAAGGAGCGCAACGGCAAGCTGGTCGGCGCGATCCAATCCCAGGAAGGTGAAGAGATCATGCTCATCTCCGACCAGGGCACGCTGGTGCGCACCCGTGTTGGCGAAGTCTCGAGCCTGGGCCGCAACACCCAGGGCGTGACCCTGATCAAGCTGGTCACCGACGAGAAGCTGGTGGGCCTGGAGCGAGTCCAGGAGCCATCGGAAGTCGAGGATGACGAGCTGGAAGAGGGTGTCGAAGGCGTTGAAAGCGCCGAAGGCGGCGATGCGGTCGATTCCGAAGTGGCTCAGGGTGATGTCGAGCCCGATGCCGCCGACGAAGCGCCCGAGGAGTAAGCTGTAGGGCAGGGGATTGGGCGGTGCGCCCTTCGCGGGCAGAGCCGCTCCCACAAGTTCTCCGTTGCATCGGGAGCCTCGTGGGAGCGGTCAGCCGCCGCGAAGACAGCACTGCCGATCTTCCGGCGGACACACCCGGGCCAGGCCCGAATTCAAGCAGAGCGAGAGTGGATGTGAGCAATCGAGCCTTTAACTTCTGCGCAGGCCCCGCTGCGCTTCCCGAAGCTGTGCTGCAGCGCGCCCAGGCGGAAATGCTGAACTGGCGTGGCAAGGGCCTTTCGGTGATGGAGATGAGCCATCGCAGCGAGGACTACACCGCCATCGCCGAAAAGGCCGAACAAGACCTGCGCGACCTGCTTGGCGTCCCGTCCAACTACAAGGTCCTGTTCCTGCAGGGTGGCGCTAGCCAGCAGTTCGCCGAAATCCCTCTGAACCTGCTTCCCGAAAGCGGCACGGCGGACTACGTCGAAACCGGTATCTGGTCGAAGAAGGCCATCGAGGAGGCGCGTCGCTATGGCAACATCAATGTCGCTGCCAGCGCCAAGCCCTACGACTACCTGGCCATCCCCGGCCAGAACGAGTGGAAACTGACGCCCGGCGCGGCCTACGTCCATTACGCTTCCAATGAAACCATCGGTGGCCTGCAGTTCGACTGGGTGCCGCAGACCGGTGATACGCCACTGGTCGTCGACATGTCCTCGGACATTCTCTCGCGCCCTGTCGACGTGTCCCAGTTCGGCTTGATCTATGCCGGCGCGCAGAAGAACATCGGACCCAGCGGCCTGGTCGTGGTGATCGTGCGCGAAGACCTGCTGGGCAAGGCGCGCAGCGCCTGTCCGACCATGCTCGACTACCGGATCGCTGCCGACAACGGTTCGATGTACAACACGCCTGCGACCTACTCCTGGTACCTCTCGGGCCTGGTGTTCGAGTGGCTCAAGGAGCAGGGCGGCGTTGCGGCCATGGAAGCCCGCAGCCGTGCCAAGAAAGACCGCCTGTACGGCTTCATCGATGCCAGCGATTTCTACAGCAACCCGATCTCGGTCAACGCCCGGTCCTGGATGAACGTGCCGTTCCGCCTGGCGGACGAGCGTCTGGACAAGGCATTCCTGGCCGGCGCCGATGCGCGCGGTCTGCTCAACCTCAAGGGTCACCGTTCGGTCGGTGGCATGCGCGCCTCCATCTACAACGCCCTGGGCCTTGACGCCATCGAAGCGCTGGTCGGCTACATGGCGGAGTTCGAAAAGGAAAACGGCTGATGTCCGAACATGAACTCAAGGCCTTGCGGGTACGCATCGACAGCCTCGACGAGAAGATTCTCGAGCTGATCAGTGATCGCGCCCGCTGCGCCGAAGAAGTCGCGCGGGTCAAGATGGCCGCGCTGGCCGAAGGCGAAGTGCCGGTGTTCTATCGGCCCGAACGCGAGGCGCAAGTGCTCAAGCGGGTCATGGAACGCAACAAGGGGCCGCTGAGCAACGAGGAGATGGCGCGCCTGTTCCGCGAGGTCATGTCATCCTGCCTGGCGTTGGAGAACCCGCTCAAGGTCGCCTACCTGGGCCCCGAAGGTACCTTCACCCAGGCAGCTGCCATGAAACACTTCGGCCACGCTGTGATCAGCAAGCCCATGGCGGCGATCGACGAAGTGTTCCGCGAGGTGGTTGCAGGCGCGGTGAACTTCGGTGTGGTGCCGGTGGAAAACTCCACCGAAGGCGCGGTGAACCACACCCTCGACAGCTTCCTCGAACACGACATGGTGATCTGCGGCGAAGTCGAACTGCGCATCCACCACCACCTGCTGATCGGCGACAACACCAAGACCGACAGCATCAGTCGCATCTATTCCCACGCACAGTCGCTGGCGCAATGCCGCAAGTGGCTGGACGCGCACTACCCGAACGTCGAGCGCATCGCGGTCGCCAGCAATGCCGAGGCGGCCAAGCGGGTCAAGGGCGAATGGAACTCGGCGGCCATCGCCGGCGACATGGCTGCCGGCCTGTATGGCCTGGAGCGCCTGGCCGAGAAGATCGAAGACCGTCCGGACAACGCCACACGGTTCCTCATCATCGGCAGCCAGGAAGTGCCGCCTACCGGCGACGACAAGACCTCGATCATCGTGTCCATGAGCAACCGGCCGGGTGCGTTGCACGAGCTGCTGGTGCCGTTTCACGACAACGGCATCGACCTTACCCGAATCGAGACACGGCCATCGCGCAGCGGCAAATGGACCTACGTGTTCTTCATCGACTTCATCGGCCATCACCGCGACCCGTTGATCAAGGGCGTGCTGGAGCAGATCAGTCAGGAAGCCGTGGCACTCAAGGTGCTGGGCTCATACCCCAAAGCGGTTCTTTAACAGAAGGGTTAGTACGCATGACCGATTTCCTTGCCCTGGCCCAGACCGGCGTTCAACAACTGTCCCCCTACGTTCCCGGCAAGCCGGTGGATGAGCTGGCCAGAGAGCTGAACCTGGATCCGGCCAACATCATCAAGTTGGCCAGCAACGAGAACCCGTTGGGTGCAAGCCCCAAGACCCGTGCCGCGATCGAACGCGAACTGGCCGAACTCACACGCTACCCCGACGGCAACGGTTTCGACCTCAAGACCCTGCTGGCGCAGCAGTGCCGCGTACAGCTGGACCAGGTGACCCTGGGCAACGGCTCCAACGACATTCTCGAACTGGTCGCCCGAGCCTACCTGGCACCGGGCTTGAACGCGGTGTTCAGCGAGCACGCCTTTGCCGTCTATCCATTGGTCGTGCAGGCCGTGAATGCCGGTGCGCGGGTCATCCCGGCCAGGCAGTTCGGCCATGACCTGCCGGCGATGCTGGCAGCGATCGACGACAAGACCCGCGTGGTGTTCCTGGCCAACCCGAACAACCCGACCGGTACCTGGTTCGGCCCGCAGGCGCTGGAAGACTTCCTCGCCGCGGTCCCGCCCAGCGTGGTCGTGGTGCTCGACGAGGCCTATATCGAGTACGCCGTCGGTGGCGAGCTGCCGGACGGCCTCGACTACCTGGCGCGCTACCCGAACCTGCTGGTCTCGCGCACCTTTTCCAAGGCCTATGGCCTGGCTGGGCTGCGGGTAGGCTATGGCTTGTCTTCGCCGGTCATTGCCGATGTGCTCAATCGTGTCCGCCAGCCGTTCAACGTGAACAGCCTGGCATTGGCTGCCGCCTGCGCCGCGCTGACGGACACCGACTACCTGCAGCGCAGCCGCGAACTCAACAGTGCCGGCATGCAGCAGCTGGAGGCGGGGTTCGCCGAGCTGGGCCTGGACTGGATTCCTTCCAAGGGCAATTTCATTGCCGTGGACGTGGGTCGCGTTGCCGGGCCGGTCTATCAGGGCCTGCTGCGCGAAGGGGTGATCGTGCGCCCGGTGGCCGGCTACGGCATGCCCAACCACTTGCGCGTGACCATCGGCCTGGCCACGGAAAACAGCCGTTTCCTGGAGGCATTGCGCCTGGTGCTGGCCCGTGTCTGAGTTCACGCAATTGCAACCGGGCGCTGCCAGAATAGGCCGCCTGGTGGTTGTGGGGCTGGGACTGATCGGCGGCTCGTTCGCCAAGGGCATCAAGCAAAGTGGCTTGGCCGACGAAGTGGTGGGGGTCGATCTCGATTCGCGCGCCTGCCTGCGGGCCGTCGAGTTGGGTGTGGTCGACCGCTGCGAAAGCGACCTGGCCCGTGCCTGTGTCGGCGCCGACGTGATCCAGTTGGCGGTGCCGATCCTGGGCATGGAAAAACTGCTGGCGGCCCTGGCCCGGCTTGACCTGGGCCGAGCCGTGATCACCGATGTCGGCAGCGCCAAGGGCAATGTGGTACGGGCCTTTCGCGACGCTTTTGGCGGGGACCTGTCACGCTTCGTTCCGGGCCATCCGATCGCCGGTTCAGAGCAGAGCGGGGTAGAGGCGGCCAATGCCGAGCTGTTCAAGCGGCACAAGGTGATCCTCACGCCGTTGGCCGAAACCGCGCCCGATGCGTTGCAATGCGTCGATGGCCTGTGGCGCGCCCTGGGTGCGGACGTCGAGCACATGCAGGTCGAGCGTCACGACGAGGTGCTTGCCGCCACCAGTCACCTGCCGCACCTGCTGGCGTTCGGCCTGGTCGATTCGCTGGCCAAGCGCAGTGAAAACCTGGAAATCTTCCGCTACGCTGCGGGCGGTTTCCGTGATTTCACGAGGATCGCCGGCAGTGACCCGGTCATGTGGCACGACATCTTCCTCGCCAACCGCGAGGCTGTACTGCGCACACTCGATACATTTCGCAGTGATCTCGACGCCCTGCGCGACGCGGTCGATGCAGGGGATGGGCATCACCTGCTGGGCGTGTTCACACGCGCCAAGGTGGCCCGCGAGCATTTCAGTAAAATCCTGGCCCGTCGGGCCTATGTGGACGCTATGAACTCCAACGACGACCTGATCTTCCTGGGCAAACCCGGTGGCAGCCTCAAGGGCCGCATTCGCGTACCGGGTGACAAATCCATTTCGCACCGCTCGATCATGCTCGGCTCCCTGGCCGAGGGCACTACCGAAGTCGAAGGCTTCCTCGAAGGCGAGGACGCCCTGGCGACCCTGCAGGCCTTCCGCGACATGGGCGTTGTCATCGAAGGTCCCAACCAGGGCCGGGTGACCATCCATGGTGTCGGTCTGCACGGCCTGCAGGCCCCGCCCGGGCCGATCTACCTGGGCAACTCCGGGACCTCGATGCGCCTGCTCGCCGGCATTCTTGCGGCGCAGAGCTTCGACACCACGTTGACCGGCGACGCCTCGCTGTCCAAGCGCCCGATGAACCGCGTGGCCAATCCACTGCGGGAAATGGGCGCGGTCATCGAGACGGCTGCCGAGGGTCGTCCGCCGATGGTCATTCGCGGCGGGCAGCGGCTCAAGGCGCTCGACTACACCTTGCCGATGGCCTCCGCACAGGTCAAATCCTGCCTGCTGCTGGCCGGATTGTGGGCCGAAGGCAGGACGACCACCACCGAGCCGGCACCGACCCGCGACCACACCGAGCGGATGCTGCGCGGCTTCGGTTATCCGGTCGAGGTCAATGGCCCGCAGGCGTCGGTCGAGTCCGGCCACACGCTGAAGGCGACCCACATCGAAGTGCCCGGCGATATCTCGTCTTCCGCATTCTTCCTGGTGGCCGCCTCGATCGCCGAAGGCTCGGACCTGACCCTCGAGCACGTGGGTATCAACCCGACGCGCACCGGTGTCATCGATATCCTGCGCCTGATGGGTGCCGACATCACCCTGGAAAATCAGCGTGAAGTGGGTGGCGAGCCGGTTGCCGACCTGCACGTGCGGGCGGCTCGACTCAAGGGTATCGAGATCCCCGAGGCGCTGGTCCCCCTGGCAATCGACGAGTTCCCGGTGCTGTTCGTGGCTGCGGCCTGCGCCGAAGGGCGCACCGTGCTGCGCGGCGCCGAAGAGCTGCGCGTCAAGGAATCCGACCGTATCCAGGTCATGGCCGACGGCCTGCAGGCGCTCGGTGTGAAATGCGAGCCGACCGCAGACGGCATCATCATCGACGGCGTCGGTCATGGGCTGCCGGCCATGGGCGGCGGCGAGGTTCACGGCCACGGCGATCACCGCATCGCCATGGCCTTCAGTGTTGCCTCGCTGCGCGCCAGTGCGCCGATCCGCATCCACGACTGCGCCAACGTCGCCACTTCGTTCCCCAACTTCCTCGGTCTCTGCGCCCAGGTGGGTATCCACGTGGCCGAAGAGGGCGCGTCGTGAACCAGGCGCCGGTCATCACCATCGACGGGCCAAGCGGTTCGGGCAAGGGCACCATCGCCGGTATCCTCGCCAAGCGCCTGGGCTGGAAGCTGCTCGATTCAGGCGCGTTGTATCGCTTGCTGGCCTATGCGGCACGCAACCATGGCGTCGATCTGAGCAACGAAGCGTCGCTGATGGTGATGGCAGCCCATCTCGATGTGCAGTTCATCGCCGCCGCCGACGGCCAGCCCCAGCGCATCGTGCTGGAAGGCGACGACGTCACCCGCGACATCCGCAACGAGCAGGTGGGTGCCGGCGCCTCCCAGGTTGCTGCCCTGCCAGCAGTGCGCGACGCGCTGTTGCAGCGCCAGCGAGCATTCCAGGAGTCACCGGGCCTGGTGGCCGACGGTCGCGACATGGGCACGGTGGTATTCCCCGAAGCGGCATTGAAGGTGTTCCTCACCGCCAGCGCGGAGGAACGTGCCCGCAGGCGTTACTTGCAGTTGAAGGCAGCGGGCAACGATGTTAGTCTGTCGAGTCTGCTAGATGAGATACGTGCACGCGATGAGCGTGACACCCAGCGCGCAGTGGCCCCGCTCAAGCCGGCGGCCGATGCCATACAGCTGGATTCCACGGAGTTGTCCATCGAGCAGGTGTTGGAACGCATCATGAGCGAGATCGCACTACGCGACATCGCCGGGTGACGAAGAAGCCATACGGGAACCCAGTCAACATCCCGGTGGCTTTCTTTTACTTGAACGAAACCCACGTTGTCTGGAGCGTGGCTGATGGGCGTATGTTTCGCCCAAATCTACAGGAATTAAAATGAGCGAAAGCTTTGCAGAACTCTTTGAAGAAAGCCTAAAAACTCTCAATCTTCAGCCAGGCGCAATCATCACCGGTATCGTTGTCGATATCGACGGTGACTGGGTTACTGTCCACGCCGGCCTGAAGTCCGAGGGTGTCATCCCGCTCGAGCAGTTCTACAACGACGCTGGCGAACTGACCATCAAGGTCGGTGACGAAGTTCACGTTGCGCTGGACGCGGTAGAAGACGGCTTTGGCGAAACCAAGCTGTCCCGCGAAAAAGCCAAGCGTGCCGAGTGCTGGATCGTTCTGGAAGCAGCTTTCGCCGCCGAGGAAGTGGTCAAGGGCGTTATCAACGGTAAGGTTAAGGGCGGCTTCACTGTCGACGTTAACGGCATCCGTGCGTTCCTGCCTGGTTCCCTGGTCGATGTCCGCCCTGTGCGCGACACCACCCACCTGGAAGGTAAAGAGCTCGAATTCAAGGTCATCAAGCTGGACCAGAAGCGCAACAACGTTGTCGTTTCCCGTCGCAGTGTCCTGGAAGCCGAGAACTCCGCCGAGCGCGAAGCTCTGCTGGAATCCCTGCAGGAAGGTCAGCAAGTCAAGGGTATCGTCAAGAACCTCACGGATTACGGCGCATTTGTCGATCTGGGTGGCGTCGATGGCCTGCTGCACATCACCGACATGGCCTGGAAGCGCATCAAGCATCCATCGGAAATCGTCAACGTTGGCGACGAGATCGATGTCAAGGTCCTGAAGTACGACCGCGAGCGCAACCGTGTTTCCCTGGGCTTGAAGCAGCTGGGCGAAGATCCATGGGTTGCCATCAAGGCACGTTACCCAGAGAGCACCCGCGTCATGGCGCGCGTCACCAACCTGACCGACTACGGCTGCTTCGCAGAGCTGGAAGAAGGCGTGGAAGGCCTGGTACACGTTTCCGAAATGGACTGGACCAACAAGAACATCCACCCTTCGAAAGTCGTACAAGTCGGCGACGAAGTGGAAGTCATGGTTCTGGACATCGACGAAGAGCGTCGTCGTATCTCCCTGGGCATCAAGCAGTGCAAGTCGAACCCGTGGGAAGACTTCTCTGGCCAGTTCAACAAGGGTGACAAGATCTCCGGCACCATCAAGTCGATCACCGATTTCGGTATCTTCATTGGTCTGGACGGCGGCATCGACGGTCTGGTTCACCTGTCCGACATCTCCTGGAACGAAGTGGGCGAAGAAGCCGTACGTCGTTTCAAGAAGGGCGACGAGCTCGACACCGTCATCCTGTCGGTAGATCCAGAGCGCGAGCGCATCTCCCTGGGCATCAAGCAGCTGGAAGAAGATCCGTTCTCCGACTACGTGTCTGCCAATGACAAGGGCGCCATCGTTCGCGGTATCGTCAAGGAAGTTGACGCCAAGGGCGCTGTCATCACCCTGGCCGACGACATCGAAGCCACTTTGAAAGCTTCCGAAATCAGCCGTGACCGCGTTGAAGACGCGCGCAACGTTCTGAAGGAAGGCGAAGAAGTCGAAGCCAAGATCATCAGCGTCGACCGCAAGTCCCGCGTCATCCAACTGTCGATCAAATCGAAAGACGTTGAAGACGAGAAAGAAGCTATCCAGAGCCTGCGCGAGAAGCCAGCCACTTCGGATATCGCTGCTGGTCCGACCACTCTGGGCGACCTGCTGCGTGCTCAGATGGAAAAGCAGAACTAAGTTCTGTTTGACCTGTAGAAAAAGGGCGACTTTGGTCGCCCTTTTTTGTGCCTGCGATTCGTGCCGTGTCGAGAGTTGAACGCGGCGGGCGCCGAACTAACCCCGACCTCGGATGCTCAAAGGGATAAGTGAATACCCAAGGATCTCCAGGGATGAAAACCGTAGTAACCGCAGTGCTGTTCGTCGTAGTGGGTCTGACATCCGCATGCTCCACCACGTCGGTGGTCAAACGAGATTATCGGGGCATGCAGGCATTGCAGATCAATTGCAGTGGCCTGGGCTCGTCCTGGGGCAAGTGCTATGACAAAGCGCAGCATGCCTGCCGCGCGATGGGCTACAAAGTCCTGGCGAAGACTTCCGATATCAAGGAAGAGCCCGAAGACGGCTTCCTTGGCTGGAATCCGGGCATGGCCAGCCGAACCATGTTCGTGCGCTGCAACGGTCAAGGTTGAGTAGCCCTTGAAGTTGCTCCAGCTGACCTGCGGCTGGTAAATGACATACGAATGGTTACAAACTTTTCCGTCACGTCTCTGACACCCGCCTGAAGTAAATTAGCAATCGGCCATCTACTTGGATAGGGTAGGTGGTGTATTGCCAGTCATCGTTTTCGATTGAATTCCTGCTCCTTGAACCCGTGTCCCTCCCAGAAGTAGACAAGGCCCGAGTCATGAAATTTACCCTGCTCATCGCAGCATTGCTGCTGGTGACCGCCTGCGCCGCCACCTCCACGTCCCATGGCAAGCGCGGCAGTCGTGGAATGCACATCACCTGTTCCGGGCTGACCTCGTCCTGGGCCCAGTGCGAGAAAGAGGCCGAATCGGCCTGCGGGCCTGCCGGTTACCGTACCCTCGCCAAGTCCAGCGACGTCAAGGAAGAACCGGACGACTATGTCTTCGGCCTCAACCCCGCGGGTTATTCCACGCGCAGCATGATCGTCAAATGCCGCAAGAGCACTGCGTTCAAATAGGGCACGCACAACTCATTTTCAAGAAGTCAAGAGTCGGGCTGTTCAAATCTGTCAAGCCATGCTAAAACCTTCTAAGCACTGATCTAGCTGCTTGATAAAGAAGGGAAAAATATGACGAAGTCGGAATTGATCGAACGTATTGTCACCCATCAAGGTCTACTTTCATCCAAGGATGTGGAATTGGCCATCAAGACCATGCTCGAGCAAATGTCGCAGTGCCTGGCCACAGGTGACAGGATCGAGATACGTGGTTTCGGCAGCTTTTCCCTGCACTATCGCGCCCCTCGGGTCGGGCGCAATCCCAAGACCGGGCAGTCGGTGAGCCTGGATGGCAAGTTCGTTCCGCATTTCAAGCCCGGCAAGGAGTTGCGCGATCGGGTGAACGAAGACGAAGAGCTCGCTTGATCGACGTTAGAGGAGAAGGCTTTGCGTAATCTCAAGAAGTTGCTGCTGGTGCTGATTTTCCTGGCAGTCGCTGCTGTCGTGCTGGTGTTCGTACTGGAGAACCAACAGGCCGTTGCGTTGAGCGCTCTTGATTGGTCCACCCCGTCGTTGCCAGTGTCTGTGTTCGTGTTGGCAGGCGTGCTGGCAGGCATGCTGATCGGGCCATTGTTCGGCTGGTATATCGCCCTGAGCAGCAAGCACCGTTGGCGCAAGCAGCTGCGCGCCAAGGCCCGGGCGGAGCAACGTGCAACCCTGGCCGCCGCATCCACCGATTCGAAAGCCACTGTTGCCGCACCCCAGCAGGCGGTGGTCAAGTAATACGTCCTGAGGGTTCCGTATCCACTGCGGAAACATCGCGTATTACCGCGTGTCCTGAGCGAACGGCATTTCCTGCGCCGTGCCAGCGCGTTCTGTTGCACAATAGCCGCAGACCGTTTTCCAGGACCCACAATGTCATTTCCATTCCGTTACGGGCGACACCTTCCAGGCGCCGTGCTGGTTCTTGCATGGCTCGGCATGGCAGGGTGTTCTTCCCCCAAGACCGCCATCTACGAACATGAAAATTTTGCTGACTCAGGCACGTTTTCTCGCAACTACCCGGTCAGCGATATCGCCTCCTGTGAAGCCGCGCGTCGGGCATTGCTGAGCCAGGGCTACATCATCACCAGCAACGATCCGCGTCAGGTGAGTGGACACAAGAGCTTCCAGCAGACCGGCGAGAGTCACCTGGAGATCAGTTTCAACGTGGTCTGCGTCGCCGATGCCAACAGCGAGCACAGCTCCACGCTGTTCGCCAATGCGCTGCAGGATCGCTATGCGCTGAAGAAGGTCAACAACTCGGCCAGCGTAGGCGTGGGGGTGCTGGGTTCGGTCTCGATGCCGATCGGTTCCACCGACGATTCCATGGTCAAGGTGGCCAGTGAAACGGTGGCGTCGGACAAGTTCTACGACCGTTATTTCTCTCTGGTGGAGAGCTTCATGCCCGTGCAGGCGAAGAAGGTCGTATCGACCCCGCCTGTCAAGGATGAGCTGGGCATGCCGGACACTGCACCTGCGGCCCCCGCTGCATCTTCATCTACGGCGCCTGCGACTGCGAAGCCAGTCGTGCCTGTAGCCGCGCCGCTGGTTCCGCCTACTCCGCCCGCTCAGGCGCAGCAGGCAGAGGTGGTGCCCGAGCAGGAGGCTTCGCAGCCTGTCGCGCCCCCGGCACAACCGGCCCCCATCGAAGTCATCCCGGTTCCCGAGGCCACCGAGGCGACGCCTGAGGCCGTACCGCAGGCGCCCTCTGTAGAGGCGCCCGTTTCGCAGCCCTGAGCGAGCGCTGGGGTCACTGACGGCTGGCGCGGCGGTACTCGCCGGGCGTCATTGCGCACCAGCGCTTGAAGGCGCGCTGAAAAGCCTCGGCCGATGTGAATCCCAGCAGGTAGGCTATTTCGCCGAATGCAAGTTCGGTGTCGCGGATGTAGGTCTGCGCCAAGTCACGGCGGGTGTCGTTGAGAATCGAGCGGAACTGCGTGCCCTCGTGGGTCAGCTTGCGCCGCAAGGTCCAGGCCGGCATCTTCAGGCAGGCAGCGATTTCGTCCAGCGTCGGCTCGCGTCCGCCGTTGAGCTGTGAACCCAGCAGTTGGGCGACCCGCTCGCCAACGGTGCGCACGCGCGTCAAACGCTCCAGTTCCTGTTCACACAGCTGCAACAAATGCTGCCAGGTGCTCGGGCAGTGCTCGGGGTTGCGCAGGTTCAGGCTGGCATGGGTCAGGCGCAGCTGGTTGTGCTCGCAGTTGAAGGCGGTATGGGCGGGGTAGTGTGCTGCATAGCCGGGCGGGTCGAACTCGATTTCCATCCGCTGTGCAATCACGTTCTGCCCGGCAAGTACAGTCAGCTGCTGCAGCCAGCCGGTCAGCAGCGAGTCCACCACAAAACGGTTGTAGGCATTGTAGGGACTGATCGAATAGAACCGCAGCCAGGCGCCTTCGCGGTCTTCGTGAAAACTCGATTGCCCGCGATAGTTGGCGGCGTACAGGGGTTCGAAACGAATCAGCGTACGGGCTGCCTCGCGCACTGTCGGTGCCTGCGCGGCCGTGACGCCGGCCAGGCCTGCCTGGCTCAGGCGGCTTGCCTGGCCGATGCGCAGGCCCAGCGCGGGGTCGCCGGTAAGGGCGATCGCCGCATGGCCCAGGCGCATGTAGCGGGCGATGGTCAGTCGCGCTCCGGCGACGTTGAGCCGGCTTGGCTCCAACCCATACTGGGCCAACAGGGGCAGCGGGTCGTGGCCATGGCTGCGCACTGCCTGTGCCAGGCTCTGGGTGAAGCCGACCGACAGGTCGCCGAGTTTGATCCGCTGGCCGCTCACGCGCCTACAGCCACAGATTGATCAGGCGCGCGCCACGCCCGTCGCCGACCTGGCCGAAACGCTCGCGTTGGCGGGCGAAGCTGTGCCCTTCGTAGAACTGATTCCAGAAGTGCCCGCCCATGAACACGGTCATGCTTGCCAGTGGCGCGCTTTCTGCGACCAGCCGTTGCCAGGCCTGGGCCTCGCTGACCTCGCCGGGCAGCAGGGCGGCATCGCTCGGCGTTGCGTCGATGCGAAAGCCGCGCCAGGGCTCGGACCAGCGCCCACGCCCGAGTACCGAGGCGGGCACCGCGAGCAGCTGCACGTCTTGCTGGCGCAACTGGGCGTGACTCGCCGGATGCCAGCTGTCGGTGCCGATCAGGACGGCCAGTTTGCCCGCCGGGGTGTCGAACACGTTGAACGGTGCGTCACCCAAGGGTTGCACGTAGCGGCGAGTGGGATGGCTGGTGAAATGCTGGAGCTGTGGCTGGCCCAGCACGGAGCCATCGGGCGCGAACACGACACTGGCGTTGTACAAGGCGCCGTTCCCGGTTCGCAGGCGACCCTCCACGACAGAAGGCTTGGGCAGGATGATCGAGCCTGCCACCAGGGTCACCCTGAATTGCCTGGCCAGGCCGCCAAACAGCTGCTGGTACTGCTCGGCCATGCTCGCGGCCTTCATGCGCAGGTAGGCGTCGGCGAAGCGGTCTTCGCCCTCGGCCATGGCCCAGCCGCCGAGCAGGCGCAATGGATTGCTGGCGGCCAGCCACTGTTCGGCATCGCGACGCTGCACCACCTGGTAGAACTCGTTCTTCTCGCCCACCGCCCATAACCAGGTACCGATGTGCTCGGGCAAGACCACGATGGTCTTGCTGCCGACAAGGCCTGCATCCTGGGCATGCTGCAGGTATCCGGCCAGTTTCAGGCGCAGGCGCTCGACGCTCTGGTAATCCGCCGGGAACAGCTCGGGCTGGATCCCCAGCAGATTGCCGCGCTCGGACGGCGCGCCGTCGACACCATCGAGCTCGATGCGCAGGTCGGACAGGTAGTGCCCGGCGGGGCGCTGGGTCGTCCACAGCGCGTAGGTACTCAACGCCGCCAGGCAAAGCAGGGCAACCACCGACATCAGGATTTTGCGCATGAGGGACAACAACCAGCTCCTGTTCGTGAATCCGCACTAGGGTAGACGTCGCGTGCAGCATGATCAATGACTTGTCATTTCAGGTCATTGAGGCGTGCGGCTCGGGTGTCTACTGTTTGACCCTACCTGTGACCGAGCCCGCCGCAAGAGGCTTGGCACTTTTCCGTGATCCGCCTGTGGAGTTCCCATGGCCGCTGCTTCCTATCCTCATCTGCTGGCACCGCTGGACCTGGGCTTCACCACCCTGCGCAACCGAAGCTTGATGGGCTCCATGCACACGGGTCTCGAGGAAAAGCCCGGTGGCTTCGAGCGCATGGCGGCGTATTTCGCCGAGCGTGCGCGGGGTGGGGTCGGCCTCATCGTCACCGGCGGCATCGCCCCGAACGAAGAGGGCGGGGTGTATGCCGGGGCGGCGAAGCTGAGCACGCCCGAGGAAGCGCAGCGGCATGAAATCGTCACCCAGGCCGTGCACGCGGCGGGCGGCAAGATCTGCCTGCAGATACTGCATGCCGGGCGCTATGCCTACAGTCCCAAGCTGGTGGCACCCAGCGCCATCCAGGCGCCGATCAACCCGTTCAAGCCGCTGGAACTGGACGAGCAGGGCATTCGGAAACAGATCGCCGATTTCGTCAGCTGTGCCCGGCTGGCCCAGTCGGCCGGCTACGACGGCGTTGAAATCATGGGGTCGGAAGGCTACTTCATCAACCAGTTCCTGGCGGCTCACAGCAACCAGCGCAGCGATCGCTGGGGCGGCAGCTATGCCAATCGCATGCGCCTGGCGGTGGAGATCGTCGGGCAGGTGCGGCAGGCGGTCGGGCGCGAGTTCATCATCATCTTTCGCCTGTCGATGCTCGACCTGATCGAAGGCGGCAGTGTCTGGGAGGAAGTGGTCGAACTGGCGCAGGCCGTCGAGGCCGCCGGGGCCACCCTGATCAACACGGGCATCGGCTGGCACGAAGCGCGCATTCCGACCATCGCCACCAAGGTGCCACGTGCGGCGTTCAGCAAGGTCACCGCCAAGCTGCGTACGGCGGTGCGCCTGCCGCTGATCACCACCAATCGCATCAACACCCCGGAGGTGGCCGAGCGCGTTCTCGCCGAGGGCGACGCGGATATGGTTTCGATGGCCCGGCCGTTTCTGGCCGACCCCGAATTCATCAACAAGGCTGCGGCCAGCCGCGGCGACGAGATCAACACCTGCATTGCCTGCAATCAGGCCTGCCTGGACCACACCTTCGCCGGCAAGTTGACCAGTTGCCTGGTCAACCCACGCGCCTGCCATGAGACCGAACTCAATTACCTGCCCGTGACTCAGGTGCGTCGGATCGCCGTGGTCGGCGCCGGGCCGGCAGGGCTGGCCGCAGCGACCGTGGCGGCCGAGCGCGGACATGCGGTGACCCTGTTCGATTCCCGTGATGAAATCGGCGGTCAGTTCAACGTGGCCAAGCGCATTCCCGGCAAGGAAGAATTCAACGAAACCCTGCGGTATTTCGATCGTCGGCTGACCCGCCTCGGCGTCGACGTGCGCCTGGGTGCGCGGGTCGATGTCGCTGCGCTGGTCAAGGGTGGCTTCGACGAGATCGTGCTGGCCACCGGGATTGCCCCGCGGCTGCCCGACATCCCGGGCATCGACCACCCCATGGTGCTCGGCTACCTCGACGTGCTGCTCGAAAGGCGGCCCGTGGGCCCGCGTGTGGCGGTGATCGGCGCCGGTGGCATCGGCTTCGACGTCAGCGAGTTCCTGGTGCATCAGGGGCCGTTCACCAGCCTCGATCGCGAGGCCTTCTGGCAGGAATGGGGTATCGACCTGACCCTGCAGGCCCGCGGTGGCGTGGCCGGGGTTGCGGCGCAGACCCATGCACCGGCGCGCGAGGTGTATCTGCTGCAGCGCAAGGCCGGCAAGGTGGGCGACGGCCTGGGCAAGACCACTGGCTGGATCCATCGCGCCGGTCTGAAGAACAAGGGCGTGCGCATGGTCAACAGCGTCGAGTACCTGAAGATCGACGACGACGGCCTGCACGTTCGGGTCGCCGGGGGCGAGCCACGGGTGCTGCCAGTGGACAACGTAGTGATCTGCGCAGGGCAGGATCCGTTGCGCGAGCTGGAGCAGGGGCTGCGCGAAGCCGGGCAGCACGTGCACCTTATCGGCGGCGCCGACGTGGCCGCCGAACTTGACGCCAAACGGGCCATCGATCAAGGCTCGCGCCTGGCGGCGGTGCTGTAGAATCGGCTGCCGCGCCGGACCCGACGCGGCCCTCTTCGTTTCCTTTGGCTGGCCAGGCATCCATGCTTCTCGATCTACCGCGTGCACCGCTGCAACCCTTGCGACTTTCCTGGCTCGGCGCGGCCGGCATAGAGGCTGCCGTGCTGCGCCTGGACCTCGTCGACCCGCTCATCAGCGGCAACAAGGCATTCAAGTTGCAGCATCACCTGCTGGCCGCCCAGGCCAGTGGCTGCAGCGGCATCATCAGCCTGGGCGGGGCCCATTCCAATCACCTGCATGCCCTGGCTGCCGCCGGCAAGCGCCTGGGCCTGCGCACGGTCGGGCTGCTGCGCGGCCATGCTCAGGCCACGCCGACCGTGAGCGACTTGCAGCAATGGGGCATGGAGCTGCACTGGCTGGGTTACGAGGGCTATCGTCAGCGCCACCGGGACGACTTCTGGGCCCCATGGCAGGCACGCTACCCCGATCTGCGGCCGGTACCCGAGGGCGGCGGTGGGTTGCTGGGGGCCAAGGGCTGCGCCGTCCTGCCCTTGCAGGTGCAGGCGCAGCTCGCAGACATGGGGTGGGACGATTTCGATGGGTGGTGGCTGGCCGTGGGTACCGGTACGACATTGGCTGGCCTGGTCCTCGCCGAAGCCGGCCGCCGCTGGGTGTACGGGGCGGTGGCGGTAGGGCCGAAGCATGGCGTGAACGAGCAGGTCAATGCACTGTGTGGCGACCAGGGTCATAGCTTGATCGACGGCAGTCGTGGCGGCTTTGCCAGGATGGACAGCGAACTGCTCGCGTTCATGCACGCCTGTGAAGCCGAGTCGGGCATTCCATTGGAACCGGTGTACACGGCCAAGGCGCTGTGGGCTTTGCGCGATGCCTGTGCGGCAGGCTCGCTGCGGCCGGGTTGTCGTCTGGTGTTCGTGCACACCGGTGGCTTGCAGGGATGGCGCGCCGCCCCCTGAACGGTCAGTCGCGGTGCGGCAGCATGCGTCGCAGGGTGTTGTCATGGCGCAGGTAATGGTGGGCCAGGCCCAGCACGCCGTGCAGGCCGATCAACCAATAGCCCCAGCCGGCAATGCTCATGTGCCATTCCTGCAAGCGTCCGCCGAGGTCGCGGTCCTCGGCGATCAGGTGGGGCAGTTCGATGCCCCAGAACGATACGGACCTGTTCTGTGCGCTGAGGATCAGCCAGCCCAGCAGCGGCAGGCCGATCATCAGTGCGTAGAGTGCGGCGTGCATCAGGCTCGCCAGACGCGTCTGCCACATCGGCAGCGGCGGCACGATGCGCGGCGTGACACCCAGGCTGCGCACCAGCAGACGCAGCCAGACCAGCAGCCCCACGCTCAGGCCCAGCATGAAGTGGAACTGCACGATCAGCGCGCGTGCGCCACTGCCTCTGACGAACTGGCCACGCAGCTCGATGCAGGCATAGGTGGCGGCCAACAGGACAAGCATCGACCAGTGCAGGGCGATGGACAGGCTGCCATAGCGGGCGTGGGTGTTTCTCCAGTTCATCGGGTGACTACTCGGGCGGTCATGCACAGGGTATCGGGCCGGCCGTGGACATCTTTAGCCGCCCCTGCGATTCACACGCCCGACAGGGCCGGCCAGGCATCGGCGACCAGGAAAACCCGTTCGGCTTCCTGCCAGTCGCCGTGGTCGTCGCGGGTCAGGCGCACGAGCATCTGCGCCGCGGCGAGCGGGTCCAGTTGCTGCATCCAGGCCTTGAGCTGGTCGGGTGCCCAGGCGTCGGCGGCGGCGAGCCGTGCCGGCGCCAGCCAGGCATCGCGCGGCAACGGCTGCCAGCGACCCTCCGGGCGTTGCTCGACGAAAATGGGCCAGTCGCGCTGATGCACCCAGCTGCCGCGCAGATGATCAGGATGGGCGTGCTCGGGTGCCTGGGCCTGACCGGGCCAGGGATAGAACAGATAGCCGCCGAGCCACAGGTGCGCGTCGAACTGCTCGATGCCCAGGGCCAGCATGGCCTCGCGACCCTCGCTGGAGGTGGAGATGGGTAATTGGTGCTCTGTCAGGTGGGTCAGCTTGCGACCCAGCCGATCCTGGCTGTTGGGGCCCAGCCACTGGAAAACATCGCGACCGTCGGCGGCGACCGGGCCCAGGTAAAGCTTGATCGCCAGTTCCAGGTGATGCACCCCATCACGGTCGCGGATCACCATGTCGAGTTCGCCCAGGGTGTGCTTGTCACGGCGGATCGGCAGGTTGGCCGCCAGCGGCTCGATACCGGGAGCCTGCTGCAGGGCGAACTGCCAGAGGCGCTCGTAGTAGAGGCCCAGGCGCCGGGTAGGGGCCTGCGCCAGCCAGTCGAGCAGCGGTTGGCTGGCGTCGTCCAGACCGTTCAGCCACGCCTGCAGGTGCTCGGGCTGTTCGGCCCAGGTGCTGCCTGCCAGTGGATGACGTTGCTGCCAGGGCGCCGTGTGCAGCAGGGGTGGGGCGAGGATGACCCACGCCAGGTCGCGCACCTGGGGCTGGCGCAGGCGGCGCGGAAAGTCGGCAAGGGCAGCGAATGGATTCATGGGACGGTCCCGGTCAATGGCGCGGTGGTGGAAAGGGTTTTGTGCGGCAACGGCTTTACTCCATAATCCAGATCCGTATTTGTGTCCGCAACCGGCGGTTGCGCGACAGCGTTGTGGAATGTGCCTGGCGCATCCCGATAGCCAGACCAGACCCGAGCAGGAGCCTCATGGAGCAATTTCGCAACATCGGTATCATTGGCCGCCTCGGCAGCTCGCAGGTGCTCGATACCATTCGCCGCCTCAAGCGCTTCCTGCTGGACAGGCACATGCATGTCATTCTCGAGGACACGATCGCCGAAGTGCTGCCGGGGCACAACCTGCAGACGTCATCGCGCAAGATGCTGGGCGAGGTCTGCGACCTGGTCATCGTGGTCGGCGGCGACGGCAGCCTGCTGGGCGCAGCGCGGGCACTGGCGCGACACAACACGCCGGTGCTGGGGATCAACCGCGGCAGCCTGGGGTTTCTTACCGACATCCGCCCCGACGAGCTCGAGGTCAAGGTGGCCGAGGTGCTCGATGGTCACTATCTGGTCGAAAACCGTTTTCTGCTCGAGGCCGAGGTTCGCCGCCATGGCGAGGCCATTGGCCAGGGCGACGCGCTCAACGATGTGGTGCTGCACCCCGGCAAGTCGACCCGCATGATCGAGTTCGAGATCTACATCGACGGCCAGTTCGTCTGCAGCCAGAAGGCCGACGGCCTGATCCTGGCCACGCCGACCGGCTCCACCGCCTACGCGCTGTCGGCGGGTGGGCCGATCATGCATCCCAAGCTCGATGCCATCGTGATCGTACCCATGTACCCGCACACCCTCTCGGGTCGGCCGATCGTCGTCGACGGCAACAGCGAGATGAAAATCGTTGTCTCAAAGAACATGCAGATCTACCCGCAGGTTTCGTGCGATGGCCAGAACCATTTCACTTGCGCTCCGGGCGACACTGTCACGGTGCGCAAGAAATCGCAGAAACTGCGCCTGATCCACCCTCTGGACCACAACTACTACGAAGTGTGCCGGACCAAACTCGGCTGGGGCAGCCGGCTCGGCAATACCGGAGGCGATTGATGCTTGACCCGGCGCGAAGTTATGACCTGATCGGCGATGTGCACGGATGCGCGCATACCCTCGAACATCTGCTCGACCGGCTGGGCTATCAGAAACACGGTGGCGTGTGGCGGCATGCCTCGCGCCAGGCGCTGTTCCTGGGCGACATCATCGACCGCGGGCCGCGTATCCGCGAGTCGCTGCACATTGTCCACGACATGGTCGAGGCCGATCAGGCGCGCTGCATCATGGGCAATCACGAGTTCAATGCGTTGGGCTGGAGCACCCCGGCATTGCCCGGCAGCGGCAAGCAGTACTTGCGCGAGCACGTGCCGCGGCACGAGCGTCTGCTGCAGGCGACGCTGGACCAGTTCGCCCACCACCCCGGCGACTGGCACGATTTCCTCGGCTGGTTCTACGAGTTGCCGCTGTTCCTCGATGCCGAGCGCTTTCGCTTGGTGCACGCGTGCTGGGATGCCGGCCTGATCGAACCTTTGCGCCGCCAGCACCCGGATGGCTGCATCGACGCCCATTTTCTCCAGGCGTCGGCGGTCAAGGGCAGCTTTGCCTGCCAGGTCTTCGATCGTCTGTTGCGCGGCACCGACATGCGCCTGCCCGACGGCCTGACGCTGACGGGCGCCGATGGCCTGAGCCGTGCGTTCTTTCGCACCAAGTTCTGGGAAGACGACCCGCAAACCTACGGCGACGTGGTATTCCAGCCCGATGCACTGCCTGACGATGTAGCCTGCGCGCCGTTGAGTCCTGAACAGAAAAGCGCTCTGCTGCGTTATGGGGTCGACGAGCCATTGCTGTTCGTCGGTCACTACTGGCGCAGCGGGCGACCGGCGGCGATACGCCCGAACCTGGCCTGCCTGGACTACAGCGCAGTGTTGTACGGCAAACTGGTGGCGTACCGCCTGGATCAGGAAACCCGCATCGATCCGCGCAAGTTCGCGTGGGTCGAGGTCGAGCGCCCGGAGGCGTTTTGATGAGTGCAATTGCTGTAATGCGTCTGCCGCTGAACACCGATCTGAGTGGCTTCGTGGGCCTGTTGAGGCGTCTGAAGGTGCCCCATCGCGTCAGCGAGGAGCAGGGCAGTCAAGTGTTGTGGGTACCCGACGAGCGTCTGGCCCAGGATGTTCGCGAGCTGTACCAGCGCTACCCCGAGGGCAATGCCGAGGTCGATCCTGAATTGATGGCGCGGCATGCGCCGGTGCGCGGTCCGGGGTTTGCCCAGCAGCTCAAGTCCAGCCCCGCCACCGCCCTGGTGCTGCTGGCCTGTCTGGTGGTGGCGGGGTTGACACTTCTGGGCGAGAACCTGGGCAACCTGCGCTGGCTGACCTTTCTCGATTTTCAGGTCAACGGTGAATACATCTATTTCACGCCCTTGGCCGATACCTTGGCCAGCGGCCAATGGTGGCGGCTGTTCAGCCCCATGCTGATTCATTTCGGCTTGTTGCATCTGGCGATGAACGCCTTGTGGTACTGGGAGCTTGGGCGACGCATCGAGGCGCTGCAGGGGCGCATCAACCTGATCGGTCTGACCCTGTCGTTCAGCCTGGTCTCCAACGTGGTCCAGTACCTGGTCAGCGGGCCCAGTCTGTTCGGCGGTTTGTCGGGCGTGCTGTATGGCTTGCTGGGGCACTGCTGGCTGTACCAGTGGCTGGCGCCCAACCCGATCTACCGCCTGCCGCGCGGCGTGCTGGTGATGATGCTGGTGTGGCTGGCGCTGTGCATGAGCGGGCTGGTCAGCGTGCTGGGCTTCGGCGAAATCGCCAATGGCGCGCACGTCGGTGGCCTGCTGATCGGCTGCGCGACCGGCCTGGTCGGCGGCTTTCTGGCCCGCCGCAAGATTCGCTGAACGCAAGCCGCCTCGGCGGTGGGGGTGGTTGGAAATTGGTCGGCTGCTCTTTCGGTCTGGGGTAACTGCGGGCACAATGCGGGTCCTTTTTTTGGCTGGCCATGCCTGGGGCCTCGAAATGATCAATACGCCGTATTACCTCATCGACAAACAGAAGCTCTTGGGCAACCTGGAGAAGATCGCCTACGTGCGTGAACACTCCGGGGCCAAGGCGTTGCTGGCGCTCAAGTGCTTCGCCACCTGGTCGGTGTTCGACCTGATGGAGCAGTACATGGACGGCACCACGTCGTCGTCGCTGTACGAGCTCAAGCTGGGTCGGCAGAAGTTCGCCGGCGAAACCCACGCCTACAGCGTGGCCTGGGCCGACGACGAGATCGAGGAGATGCTCGCCAACTGCGACAAGATCATCTTTAACTCGATCGGCCAACTGCAGCGTTTCGCCCAGGCGTCCCAAGGCAAGACCCGCGGTCTGCGGGTCAACCCGCAGGTGAGCAGCTCCGACTACCTGTTGGCCGACCCGGCGCGTCCGTTCAGCCGTCTGGGCGAATGGGACCCAGCCAAGGTCGAGACGGTGATCGAGCAGATCTCCGGCTTCATGTTCCACAACAACTGCGAGAACGGTGATTTCGCCCTGTTCGACCAGATGCTGGGGACCATCGAAGAGCGCTTCGGTCACCTGCTGCACAAGGTCGAATGGGTCAGCCTCGGTGGCGGCATTCATTTCACCGGCGAAGGCTATGCTCTGGACGAGTTCTGCGCCCGGCTCAAGGCCTTTTCGCAGAAGTACGGCGTGCAGGTGTACCTGGAGCCTGGCGAGGCGGCGATCACCAACAGTGCCTCGCTGGAAGTCACCGTGCTCGACACCCTCTATAACGGCAAGCACCTGGCCGTGGTCGACAGCTCGATCGAAGCGCACATGCTCGACCTGCTGATCTACCGGCTCAATGCGAAGCTTGCGCCCAGCAGCGGCGAACACACCTACATGGTGTGCGGAAAATCCTGCCTGGCCGGGGACATTTTCGGCGAATACCCGTTCGAGCGCCCTCTGGCCATCGGTGATCGCCTGTCGTTCGTCGACGCGGCGGGCTACACCATGGTCAAGAAGAACTGGTTCAACGGCTTGAAGATGCCGTCCATCGTAGTGAAACAACTCGACGGTACAGTCGAGGTGGTTCGTGAGTTTGGTTTCGAAGACTACCTGTCCAGCCTTTCGTGAGCGGACAGCCGAGGAGAAGTGAATAAATTGAAGAAGAACGTTCTTATCATTGGTGCAGGAGGTGTTGCCAAGGTGGTGGCCCACAAGTGCGCGCAGCACAACGATGAACTTGGTCGTATTGCCATCGCGTCGCGCAACATCTCCAAATGCCAGGCCATCATCGACAGCGTCAAGGCCAAGGGCAGCCTCAAGCAGCCCGCCGAGATCAAGGCGTTTGCGCTCGATGCGCTGGATGTCGAGGCGACCAAGGCGCTGATCGTGGAAACCGAATCGCAGATCGTCATCAACGTCGGTTCCGCCTTTCTGAACATGTCGGTACTGCGTGCCTGCATCGACACCGGCGTGGCCTACCTGGACACCGCCATCCACGAAGAACCGGGCAAGGTCTGTGAAACGCCGCCCTGGTATGGCAACTACGAGTGGAAACACCTGGAAGAGTGCCAGCAGAAAAACGTGACGGCCATTCTGGGTGTGGGCTTCGATCCAGGCGTGGTCAATGCCTATGCCGCGCTGGCGCAGCAACAGCATTTCGATCGGATCGATTCGATCGATATCCTCGACGTCAATGCTGGCTCCCACGGCAAGTATTTCGCCACCAATTTCGATCCGGAAATCAATTTTCGCGAGTTCACCGGGCAGGTCTGGAGCTGGCAGAACAGCCAGTGGACCAGCAACACCATGTTCGAAGTCAAACGCACCGATGACCTGCCGGTAGTGGGTTCGCAGAACCTTTACCTGACCGGGCATGACGAAGTGCATTCGTTGTCGAAGAATCTCGATGTGCCCAACGTGCGCTTCTGGATGAGCTTCGGTGAGCATTACATCAATGTGTTCACGGTGCTGAAGAATCTCGGTTTGCTGTCCGAGCAGCCGGTGACGACTGCCGAAGGCCTGCAGGTAGTGCCGCTCAAGGTGGTCAAGGCAGTCTTGCCGGATCCGTCGTCGCTGGCGCCGGGCTATACGGGCAAGACCTGCATCGGCGATCTGGTCAAGGGCACTCGCAACGGCCAGCCGCACGAAATGTTCATCTACAACGTTGCGGATCACGAAGACGCCTACGCCGAAACCGACAGCCAGGGTATTTCCTACACCGCGGGTGTGCCGCCCGTGGCTGCGGCCCTGCTGGTTGCCCGCGGCGAATGGGACGTGCAGCGCATGGCCAACGTCGAAGAGCTGCCGGCCGAGCCGTTCCTCAGGGCGCTCGACGCCATGGGCCTGCCGACGCGCATCAAGGACGCCTCCGGCGACCGTGCCTGGGATGCCAGTGCGTAATCTGTTGTAAATGCTGTTGTAGGAGCGGTCTGTGGCCGCGAAGAGGGCCCCGCGGATTGTCTGGTGGACCGCGGTGTCTGGTTCGCGGCCACTGGCCGCTCCTACAGGAAGCTGGGCAGAGTGATTCCCGAGAGTAGCAACTGGGGTCGCGGTATTTAGTGGATTAACCGTTCGTCTGGCGCGAGTCGGGAATTTTGGAACATCACGTTGCTGTCAGCGGCCTGATATTTCGTAACGTTCCCACTCTCGTGCGAGGCAATGACAATGATCAAGACTGACCGTAAATGGATGGTGGCGCTGTGCGCCGCCGGCGTGGCAATGGCGTTGAGCGGTTGCGCTCGCGATCCAGAAAAACGCTCGGTTTCCGAACTCGCCGTGAGCGGCACCAAGAGCATGTTCCGTACCGATTCGGACATGCAGACCGTCCTGAACAAATTCGCCAGCTTCGATGCCAAGGCCGTGGAGAAGATCACGGCAGTCGAGGCACGGCAGCAACCTACCATCGCCGACGCCGTGAAAGGCGTTCTAGCCGATGAGAAACGCGACAGCACCCCGACTGCACTGGTCCCCGGCGTCACCACCCGTGACATCACCGTACCTGGCGCCGCAGGCTCTTTGCCAGCAACCGTCTACACGCCTGAAGGCACCGGCCCGTTCCCGGTGGTCCTGTATTTCCACGGCGGTGGCTGGGTGTTTGCCGATCGCAAGGTGTATGACGGCGGCGCACGCGGGATCTCCAAGCAAGCCAATGCCGTGGTCGTCTCCGTGGACTACCGCCGCGCGCCCGAAAACAAGTTTCCTGCAGCTCACGAAGATGCACTGGCGGCCTATCGCTGGTTGAGCAAGAACGCCGCGTCGCTCAACGGTGATGCGAAACGCCTGGCCCTGGCCGGTGAAAGCGCTGGCGGCAACCTTGCCGTGGCAACCGCCGTGGCCGCACACAAGGCCGGGTTGACCGCACCCAAGCACGTGCTGTCGGTGTATCCGGTCGCTCAGTCCAATACCGAAACCGAGTCCTATCGCAAATACGCCGACGCCATGCCCCTCAACCGTCCGATGATGCTGTGGTTCATCGACAACGTGACCAAGGGTCCGGCCGACGTGAAGGATCCACGTATCGACCTGGTGCATGCCAACCTCAAGGGCCTGCCACCGGTGACCGTGATCAACGCCGAGATCGACCCACTGCGTGACGATGGTGCCCAGCTGGAACAGGCGCTGCGTACTGCAGGCGTCAGCGTCGAGCGCAAGGTCTATCCAGGCGTGACCCACGAATTCTTCGGCACCGCAGCCGTGGTGAAAAAAGCCGAAGAAGCGCAGGCCTATGCCGGTGAGCGTCTGAAAGCCGACCTGGCCAAATAACAACAACATCCACCGTGATAAAGACCTGAACCGAGCCGAGGTGTGCACATGAGCCATTCTTCAGACACTCAATATCCAGACAGTCAATTGCCAGACAATCGACTGACCGTCACTCCGCTGGTATTTCAGCCCTCATTCGAGCAGGTGCCCGACGACGAGGAAGACACCAGCCGAGAGCTGACAGAAGTGATGCGCAGCATTCTGGACACGACGTTCGAAGATGGCGGCCACGCGTTGCGTGGCGTGCATGCCAAGGCTCATGGGTTGGTACGCGGGCACGTCACGGTGCTCGATGGTCTTCCTGCGCCGTTGGCGCAGGGGGCTTTTGCCACCCCTGGAAGGTTGCCTGTAGTAATGCGTTTTTCTACCAATCCCGGTGATCTGCTGGACGACAAGGTTTCGACCCCACGGGGCCTTGGCTTGAAGATCGTTGGGGTACAGGGTGCACGTTTGCCGGGCAGCGAGGGAGACGTCACCCAGGATTTCGTCATGCAGAACGCCAAGGCGTTCACGGCAGCCACGCCCAAGGCTTTCCTGAAGAATCTCAAGCTGCTGGCCAAGACCACCGACAAAGGGCCGGGCCTGAAGAAAGCCTTTTCGGCACTTCTGCGCGGTGTGGAATCGGTGATCGAAACCATGGGCGGCGAGAGCGGCACGCTGAAGAGCATGGGTGGGCATCCGCTGACCCATGTGCTCGGTGAAACCTTCTACAGTGTGGTGCCGTTTCTGTATGGCGAGCATTACGCCAAGCTGGCGGTAGTGCCGGTGGCACCGTCGCTGACCGAGTTGACGGATCAAGCCGTCGACTTGGACGATAAGCCGGACGGCCTGCGTGAAGCGGTCAGTCATTATTTTGCAAGCCATGGGGGTACGTGGGAAGTGCGTATCCAACTGGCCACCGATCTCGACGAAATGCCGATCGAGGACGCTTCGAAAGTCTGGTCCGAAGAATTGAGCCCCTATGTCACTGTGGCGCGTATCGAGGTGCCGGCGCAGGCGGCCTGGAGCGAAGAGGCTATTCAGACCATCAACGAGCAGATGTCATTCAGCCCGTGGCACGGGCTGGCCGCGCACCGTCCTCTGGGTGGCGTCATGCGCGTGCGCAAGCCGACCTATGAAATGTCCGCAGGCTTTCGCGCCCAGCACAACGGCTGCCCCATTCACGAGCCGCGCTGAACCCCTCGGCCTTTGGTCAATGGCCGGCTGACGCGTAGGCGGGAAACCGGGTGGTGAAGGTAGTGCCGGCCTCGGCGCTGGAAACCACCTCGACTATGCCGCCGTGGGCCTTGGCGATCTCGCTGACGATGAACAGGCCAAGGCCCACGCTACGGACTTCGCGACCCGCTTCGGAGCCCCGCGTCATGGGCGAGAAGATCGAGCTCAACTGCGCTTCGTCGATCGCTTTGCCCTGATTGTGTACGGTGATTTCGACCGCGCCCTGGGCTGCCGCGACTCGCACCTCGATCGGAGTGGTGCCATCGCCATAGGTCATGGCATTGGACACCAGATTGCCCAGCAGCTGTGCCAGACGGTCTGCATCGGCCTGGCAGAACAGCGCTTCGTCGCTGGCGCTGAAGACGATCGTCCGTTGCGGGTAGAGCAGGCGCAGTGAATCCACGGCGGCGGCAATGGCACGGTCCAGCTGCACCGGCGCACGGCTGACGGCCAGGCCTTGGCCGATGCGAGCCTGGGTGAAGTCGAGAAGATCGTTGATCAGGCGCTGCGACCGAGCAGTCGCATCGCTTATATGGCCAAGCATGGTGCTCTGGCGCTCGGTCATGTCCAGAGAACGCAAATACTGCGCGGCCATGGACACGACCTGCAGCGGGTTGCGCAGATCGTGGCTGACGATGCCGATCATCTGCTCGGCGAACAGTGCGCGGTCGACCGCCAGTTCCCGTTGCCGATTGAGTTCGTGCTCGAGCACCACATGCCGCTGCAGCGCGTCTTCGGCCTGACGCTTGGCCTGCAGCAGTTCCTGTTCGAAACGGATTCGGTCGGCGACGATGAATGCCGATATCTCGTCGAACACCTGGCCCTGGTGATCGCGGCGACCGGCATTGAGCACCATCGGCGAGACTTTGCCATCGGCCGTCAGAAAGTCCAGCTTGACCTCGGCAATCGAGCGCTGCATTACCAGCAACGGCATCCAGTGCGTTTGATAGAAGATGCGGCCGCCCACGGTGAGCAGCTCCTGCAGCTTGCGCACCCCGATCAGCTGTTCGCGGGTGTAGCCCAGCCAGTGGCAGAAGGTCTGGTTGACCTGAAGGATCAGGCCCTTGTCGTTAGTCAGCAGCAGGGCGCATGGCGCTTGCTGGTAGAGCGCCTCGGCGTCGGGCTCGGCGGTCATGCGTGCAGGCGGCCGCAGGTCTGGGTCAGGAACGTCTGGATGGCGTCGATGCAGGCTGCGGGCTGGCTCAGGTGCGGGCAGTGGCCCTCGTTCTCGATGACCACCATGCGGCAGTCGGTGATAGCTTCGGTCAGGTATTGGCCAACGGCCTTGGGCGCAATGAAGTCGTCCGAAGACTGGATCACCAGCACCGGCTCGCGCAGCTCGCGCACGTCCGCACGGCTATCGGTGAGGAAGGTGACGCGGGCAAAACGCTTGGCGATGTCCGGGTCGGTCTGACAGAAACTGTTGGTCAGCTCGACGCCCAGTTCCGGATGTTCGGGATTGCCCATGATGCTCGGCGCCATGGCACTGGACCAGCCCAGGTAGTTGCTTTCAAGGGTCGCGAGCAGGGCATCGATATCGTCGCGGCTGAAGCCGCCGGGGTAGTCCGCATCGGTAATGTAGCAGGGCGATGGGCCAACCATGGCATGGGCGCCGATCAGTCCGGGGCTGCGCCTGGCGGCCATGGCGCCGGCCATCGCGCCGACCGAGTGACCGATGAACACCACCGGGCCCTCGCCGAACTCCTGGATGATCTCGACGATGTCGTCGGCGTAGCCTTCCAGTGTCGAGTACTTGTCGATGTCATAGGCGCCGACATCCGAATTGCCGCAGCCGACCATGTCGAACAACACGGTCCGGTAATGCCTGGCAAACATCGGCTCGACCAGCCGCCACATGTTCTGGTCGCAGCCAAAACCATGGGCGAACACCAGCGTCAACGGACCTTGGCCCCTGACCACCACATTGTTGCGAGCCTGAACCGACATTCGTGAAATTCCTGTTTTCGCAAGCGAGCATGCGGGGTCAATCGGACCGCTAGTCTACCGGAGCATAGCCACAAGCGTCAGGCTCGCCAGCGCTTTCAAACGGTGTTTTTTCTCACGTGTTCGAGCAACGCCTGCAGCGGGTGACGAACCGTGTGGCCTTCTTCGCGCTTGACCTGGCTGCGGCAGGAGTAACCGTCGGCAAGCAGATTGCCAGCGTCATGATAACGGGCCAGCAATGGCTGCCAGGACTGCCCGTAGATGACCTTGGAGGTGGCGACATTGCGTGCTTCATGGCCGTAGGTACCGGACATGCCGCAACAGCCACTCGCCAGCACCTGCAGGGTCGCGCCCAGACGGCTGAACACCTGTTGCCAATGGGTGATGCTGCCGGGCTCGTTGGTCTTTTCGGTGCAGTGCGGCAACAGCTGGTAGACCCCAGCGGTGCCGGGCCGGTCGGTCTGTGGCAGCACCTGGGCGAGCCACTCCTGGGGCAGCAGTACGGTAGGGGCGTGGTCCTGGCCCAGGGTCTTGGCGTACTCCTGGCGATAGACCAGGGTCATGGCCGGGTCCAGGCCGACCAGGGCGACACCGCTGGCCTGCAATTGGCGCAGTGATTGCGCGTTGTGCCGCGCGGCCTTGTCGAAAGCACCGAGAAATCCCTGCACCTGCAGCGGCTTGCCGTTGGCCGCGAAGGGCGCCAGGTAGATGTCAAAACCCAGTCGTGCGATCAGTTCGAGCCAGTCGGCCATGACCGGTGTGTCGAAGTAACGGGTGAAGGCATCCTGCACCAGGACCACGCTGCGCTGACGCTGCTCGGTGGTCAGCCGGGCGAGCTGCTCGGCGCTCGCCGGGCGTACGTTCCAGTCCCGGCAGTGAGCCTGGAAATCGACCAGGCTGAGCAAAGGGCTGTCGACCATGCCGGCCACGTGTTGCAGCGCATGACGCACCGGCGAGAACGACATGACCGCGTTGTAGGCCCTTGGAAAGCGTGCCAAATACGGAATGCTGAATTCCAGCGAACCTATCAGGTAGTCCTTCAGCGGCCGTAGGTAGCGGCCATGGTAGAGCTGCAGAAAGCGCGAGCGGAATTCCGGCACGTTGACCTTGACCGGGCACTGTCCTGCGCACGACTTGCAAGCCAGGCAACCGGCCATGGCGTCGTAGACCTCATGGGAAAAGTCTTCGCGGCCCATTCGCCGAGCCAGGCTGTTGCGGGCACGTTCGAACAGGCTGCCGCTGGCGGTGTGCAATACGTTGGCGCCGTGCAGGCCCTGCAGGCGCAGCCATTCGCGGATCAGCGAGGCACGTCCCTTGGGCGAATGAATGCGGTTGCGTGTGGCTTTCCATGACGGGCACATGGCGTCGTTCGGATCGAAGTTGTAGCAGGCACCGTTGCCGTTGCAGTGCAACGCACTGTCGTAGCTGCGCCAGACGCGTTCGTCGATGCGGCGATCCAGCTCGCCGCGCAGGGTCACCTCGTCGACCTGGGTCAGGCGCGCACTGGCGACGCTGGCCGGCGTGGCGATCTTGCCGGGGTTGAGCTGGTTGAACGGGTCAAAGGCGGCCTTGAGCGCCTGCAGGGCAGGGTACAGCTCGCCGAAATACTCGGGCACGTATTGCGAGCGCAGGCCTTTGCCGTGCTCGCCCCAGAGCAAGCCGCCGTGGCGCTGCGTGAGGGCCGCGACCTGATCGGAAATGGGCCGGATCAGGGCCGCCTGGCGCGGATCCTTCATGTCCAGGATCGGCCGCACGTGCAGCACCCCGGCATCGACATGGCCGAACATGCCGTATTGCAGGCCGTGACTGTCTAGCAACGCGCGAAATTCGCCGATGTAGGCCGCCAGGTTGTGCGGCGGGACTGCGGTGTCCTCGACGAACGGCTGCGGCCGGGCCTCGCCCTGGACATTGCCGAGCAGGCCGACCGCTCGCTTGCGCATGGCATACACGCGACCCACCGCCAGCGCGCCGACCGCCAGGGTGTGCCCCAGGCGCCGTACCGTGGCGTCCTGTTGCAGGTGGGCGATGAACTGCTCGACACGCTGCTCGACCACGTCCAGGTCGTCGCCGCTGAATTCCACCAGGTTGATGCCCAGGGTCGGCGCCTGCACGTCGGTGGGGAAGTATTCGGCCACGCCATGCCAGACGATGTCGTTCATCGCCAGCAAGAGGACTTTGGAGTCGACGGTTTCGATCGACAGCGGCTGGTGCGCCATCAATGCGTTGGCATCGTTCAGCGCGTCCATGAAGCCGGCGTAGCGCACGTTCACCAGGATCGAATGCTTGGGGATCGGCAGCACGTTCAACTTGGCCTCGACGATGAAGCCCAGCGAGCCTTCCGAACCGCACAGCACGCTGTTCAGGTTGAAACGCCCGTCGGCCTCGCGCAGGTGGGCCAGGTCGTAGCCGGTGAGGCAGCGGTTGAGCTTGGGAAACACCGTGTCGATCAACTCGGCCTGCTCGTCGGCGATGGTCGATGCGCAGCGGTAGACTTCGGCGATCCGCCCGTCGCCATCCCGATTGGCCTGCAATTGCGCGGCATCGAGGGTAAGGCTGTGCAGGCGCTCGCCACCCAGCAACAGGGTGGTCAGTTCCAGCACGTGGTCACGGGTCTTGCCGTAGGTGCAGCTGCCCTGGCCGCTGGCGTCGGTGTTGATCATGCCGCCAATGGTCGCGCGATTCGAGGTCGACAGCTCCGGTGCGAAGAACAGGCCGTGGGGTTTCAGGGCCGCATTGAGCTGGTCCTTGACCACGCCGCTCTGCACCCGCACCCAGCGCTGCTCGACGTTGATCTCCAGCACCTGGTTCATGTGCCGGGAGAGATCCACCACCAGGCCATCGGTCAGCGACTGGCCGTTGGTGCCAGTACCGCCGCCGCGCGGGGTCAGCACAACGCCGCGATGTTCCGGCTGGCTGGCCAGGTGCGCGAGCAGTTGCACATCGGCCTCATGCCGGGGGAACACCGCCGCCTGGGGCAGGCGCTGATAGATCGAGTTGTCAGTGGCCAGGACCGTGCGGGTGGCGTAGTCGTCGACGATCTCGCCCTGGAAACCCGCACCTTCGAGCTGGCGCAGCAGTGCCTGGTAGGGCGCAAGAGGGGCTTTCTGGCGGGACAGTTCGGCGATCATGGCAGGCGGTATCCGGCTGGTTTGAAGGGTCTGCATTCGAAATATGCGGGCTGGCAGTGGGCACTGCTTACCGCGGTCGCTCTGCAGAGAGAGGCCTGCCCATGCTGCAGGTTGCTTGCAACACAGGGGGTGTGGACGTATTTTCGCGAATGCACGACGAGCTGGCAAACGTATATCCTTCGGTTTTTGCATGAGTTCAATGAATGAATCCCAGACGGCTCACGCCCTCCATGTCGTTGTTGCTGGCGTTCGAAGCGGCCGGCCGCCACGGCAGTTTCACTCGGGCGGCGGCCGAGTTGGCCCTGACCCAGAGTGCAGTGAGCCGACAGGTGCAGGCGCTCGAAGCGCTGCTGGAAGTGACGCTGTTCAGGCGTGACGGCAGGCACATCGAGCTGACGGCGGCGGGCGCGCTGTATCAGCACGAACTGGCCGGAGCGCTGGCGCGCATTCGTGGTGCTACCCTGCAGACCATTTCGCACCGTGCCGAGGCCGATACCCTGCACCTGGCGGTGCTGCCGACCTTCGCTTCCAAATGGCTGATGCCGCGGATGGGCGATTTCTACGCTCGCCATCCCGGCAGCCTGGTGCATATCCATTCGAGAATCGTGCGTGGGGACCTGTCCGAAGGCGCGCAGGACATGAGCGCGATCATCTGCGCGGGGTCGGGGCAGTGGCCGGGCTATATGGCGCACCGGCTGCTTTCAGAGAAGCTGGTGGTGGTGGCCAGCCCCAGGGCCCTGCCTGGGCATGCGCACGTGTCGGTGCAGGACGCCGCTCGGCAGCTGTTGCTGGGTGTAGTGTCGCGCCCCCACGCCTGGTCGGACTGGTTCGCCAGCGTCGGGCTGGCAGGGTCGCCGAGCATGCGTCTGGGGCCGAGCTTCGAGCACACCGCGCATCTGATTCAGGCCGTCATCGCCGGCATCGGGATCGGGCTGGTGCCGCGCATCCTGGTGCAGGACGAGATCGCCCAGGGTGAGTTGGTGACCTTGTTCGAACCCATGGAAAGCGGGCGCGGCTACTACCTGGCGTACCCGACGCACAACCAGCAGCTGCCGTCGCTGGTAGCCTTCCGCGAGTGGTTGTTGTCCATTCCATTTCCGGACAGTTGATCGGGTACCCGATCCCCTGTGGGAGCGGTCATCGGCCGCGAAGGGCGCCCTGCGTATTATCTGCCGTACCGCGGCGCTCATTTCGCGGCCACAGACCGCCCCTACATGTTCTGTAGCAACTTCGCCGACCAACCATCGAAGCGGCCAGCTGTCAGAGTGCCACTGACCATGAGGAATAGCCGTGTTTCATATCTATGCGACTGTCGCCTTTCTGTATGTAGCGCTGCGTTTCGTCTACCCGCTGCCCCTGGGCCCTGGCTGGCGCGTGCTGATCGGCCTGGCACTGCTGGCCGCGTCCAAGTACCACATGCTGATCCTCGCCTTCACCGGGACGATGTACTCGCCCGAAGTGCCGTACGCGGTCGCCTATGGCGCCGGGTGGGCCTTCACCGCGTTTGCCCTGTTGTTCGTGTTCGTGCTGGTGCTGGACCTTGGCATCCTGTTCACCCGTCTGGTCCGGCGCCATCGCCCGTCGCGTGAAGCCCTGGTAAAGTGGCGCTGCGGAGTCGCGGCCCTGGCGGTAGCAGTCTCGGGTTTCGGCGTGGCCCAGGCCACCCGCGTGCCGGAGGTGCGTCAGCTGGAGCTGGAGATTCCCGGGCTTGCCGCGTCGATGGACGGCTTCCGGCTGGTGCAGTTGTCCGACCTGCACATCAGCGTGCTGTTTCCCGAGCCCTGGGTGGAAGAAGTGGTCAAGCGCAGCAACGCGCTGTCGCCTGATCTGGTGGTGATCACCGGCGACCTCATCGATGGGACCTTGCAGGCGCGGGCCACCGATGTGCGGCCTTTGGCGCAACTGCGCGCCCGCAATGGCGTGATCGCCATCCCCGGCAACCACGAATACTATTTTGGCAACGAAGGCTGGATGGCCAGATTCCGCGAAGCCGGCATGCACAGCCTGATCAACCAGCATGAAGTGGTTGGCGACGCGCGCGGGCAGTTGGTCATCGCCGGTATCACCGACAAGGTCGCCACCCAGTACGGCGGCAGTGCGCCGGACCTGGAGCTGGCCCTGCGCGGCGCACCGGCCGGGGCACCGATCGTCTTGCTCAACCACCGACCTGCGGGGATCGATGAGGCGATCGCTGCCGGGGTCGACCTGCAGCTTTCCGGGCACACCCACGGCGGGATGATTCGCGGCTTCGACCAGGTAGTGGCCAGGGCCAACGAAGGGTTCGTCTCGGGTTTGTATCGCCGCGCCGGCCTGCAGTTGTACGTCAGCAACGGCAGCGGGTTGTGGAACGGCTTTCCGATCCGCCTGGGCGTGCCGTCCGAGATCACCGAGTTCACCTTGCGTGCGGTACCGTCCGGCCAATGAAACGGCAGCTGATTGGAATCAACGGCGCAGGCCGTACTCACTTGTCTGACGCGTGTTCAATCACAACAGGGGCGAGCAGATGAGCAATGCATTCAAGGTAGGCGATGCGGTGCGCTGGAATTCCGAAGCGGGCGAGATCCACGGCAAGGTGACCAAGGTCCACGTCAAGGATGTGGAATTCATGGGCAAGCACCGCCCGGCGTCCAGGGACGAACCGCAGTACGAGGTGAAGAGCGACAAGACCGGGCATTCGGCGCTCCACCACGCCGGTGCCCTGCACAAGGCGTGATGCGGCGCAGGGCTGTCGGCGATCTGTAGGAGCGGTCTGTGACCGCGAACCGGACAGCGCGGTGGATCAGGCAGTGCGCGGTGCCCTTTTCGCGGCCGCTGACCGCTCCTACAGGTCACTGGCGAGGCATGACGCGGCTTGCGCCGCTGCTACAGGGAGCGCGCAAGCCGCAGGGGGATGCATGCCCAGGGGCAAGCTCGGGGTTATTTGAAATCCGCAGCGCTATGCCGTTCCGGCACTTGGGTCGCTTCATCGCCCCAGGTGCGGTTGACCCGCTGGCCGCGCTGCACGGCAGCGCGTTGTGCGATGTCTTCGGCCCAGCGCTGTAAGTGAGGGTACTCCTCGACCGACAGAAACTGCGCGGCGTCATACAGATTGCCGCGCACCAGTTGCCCGTACCAGGGCCAGATGGCGATGTCGGCAATGGTGTAGTCGGCACCGGCCACATAACGGGTCTGGGCCAATTGCTTGTCCAGTACATCGAGCTGGCGCTTGGCTTCCATGGTGAAGCGATTGATCGGGTATTCCAGCTTCTCCGGTGCATAGGCGTAGAAATGCCCGAAGCCGCCGCCCAGGTAAGGCGCCGCGCCCATCTGCCAGAACAGCCAGTTCATGGTTTCGGTACGGGCGACGGGGTCCGCCGGCAGGAACTCCCCAAATTTCTCCGCCAGATACAACAGGATCGATCCCGACTCGAACACCCGCACGCTTGCGCCTTCGCTGCGGTCCAGCAGCGCGGGAATTTTCGAGTTCGGATTGATTTCCACGAAACCACTGGAGAACTGATCGCCATCGCCGATGCGAATCGGCCAGGCATCGTATTCAGCCTCGGCGTGGCCCAGTTCCAACAGCTCCTCGAGCATGATGCTGACCTTCACACCATTGGGCGTCGCCAGTGAATAGAGCTGCAGCGGGTGCTTGCCCACCGGCAATGGCTGTTCGTGGGTGGCCCCGGCAGTGGGGCGATTGGTCTTGGAAAACTGGCCGCCGGAGTCTGCGTCGTTTTTCCAGACCTTGGGCGGAACGTAGGGGGTAGGGCTCATGCAGTGCGCCTCCTGATGGGCTTGGAGATGTGCCTTCACGGTGCTTGAACACCCGTGCCTGGCGTGGGAAGTATGTGGTGAAGATAGGACTTGGCCCGGGCCGGTACAGTTCATCCCCGTACCGTTCCGGACCCGTTGCAGTACCGTCGAGTAGCAACCAGCTGTTTTTCAAGAATATTTGTTACGCATGGGGTTTCCTGTGGAAAAGAAACCTGATAAATTCCCGCTCGTTCATGCAGAGGCCAGCAATTGGCACTTCTTGCACCGGATACAGGGGCGTCGCCAAGCGGTAAGGCAGCAGGTTTTGATCCTGCCATGCGTTGGTTCGAATCCAGCCGCCCCTGCCATTAACCGGTCACTTGAACCAGCATTCTCGTCCCATCCTCTCTCTACCCACAATATACTGTGCATCGATCCCGTTGATCGCTTCTATTGACGGCACCTCGAACATTGCGTGGCGAAACGCCTGTGGTCGCTACCTTGGCCTTCTGGCACCGCTTGCGTCTGGAACTGTGCGGTCAGGCCACTGCCTATAAGGCATAGCGATGCAACCATTGATATCACCTTGATAGGGTAGTTGGAGGCGTTCTGAATCACACGACAAACGTGGCAACTGCTTCTCAGGTCGAGCGTCTGCGCCGGGTATTGCAAGAAGCAGGCTTCGATCCGGGCGACGCACGGACCCGTGCCGCCCTGGAGCAGCTGCAAGCGTCGGTTCCACATCCAGAGCTCGCAGGCGATGACGCTGAAGGTCTATCGCAGGCCACGAGTGATGCCCGTGAACGAGCGGCCCTCGAAAGCTTCAAGGAAACCCAGGAGCGTTACCGCCTGGCCGTCAAGGCCACCAACGACGCGATCTGGGATTGGGACCTGAGCCGCAACCATGTGGTGTGGAACGAGGCGCTGGAACAGGCCTATGGGCATCCTCTGGCTTCAGTGGAAGGCACTGGCGAATGGTGGATCGAGCACATCCACCCAGAAGACCGCACCCGCGTCGACACTTCCATCCATGCAGTGATAGACGGCACGCTGTCGGCTTGGTCCGGTGAATACCGTTTCCAGCGGCACGATGGCAGCTATGCCGAAGTGCTCGACCGCGGCCATGTGATCCGCAATGCCGAAGGCCAGGCGGTGCGCATGATCGGTGCGATGCTCGACCTGACCCGCACACGCGCTGCCGAAAGCGCGCTGCGCGAAAGCGAAGAGCGCTTCCGCAAGATTCTTGAAAACATCGAATCGGCCTTTGCCATCGTCGAGGTCAAGTTCGACGAGCAGGATCTGCCGGTCGATTACCGGTTCCTGGAAGCCAATCCGGCCTTCGAGCGCCAGGCCGGGGTCAACCTGCGTGGGCGTTGGGTGACCGAATTCGCCCCGGACCTGGAACAGTTCTGGTTCGACACCTATGGCCATGTGGCCAAGACCGGCGAGCCCGCGACGTTCGAGAACTACGCCGAAGCGTTCAAGCGCTGGTTCGATGTGCGGGCGGTGAAGTTCGGTTCCAGCGACGAGCGCATCATTGCCATCATCTTCAGCGACGTTACCGAGCGGCGTAATGCCGAGGAGCGACTGCGCGCCAGCGAGGCCGTGGCCCGGGAAAACATCGAGCGCGTCCAGCTGGCACTGGCGGCCGGGGCCATCATCGGGACGTGGCACTGGCATCTGCCAACCGATCGTTTTGCGGTCGATGAGGGGTTTGCGGCGGCGTTCGGGCTGGACCCGAAACTGGGCCGCGAAGGCCTGAGCCTCGAGACGATCGTGGCCACTGTGCATCCCGATGACCAGGAGGGCTTGGCTGCCGCCATCGATGAAGTGATCCAGCGCGGTGGCAGTTATTCCCATCAGTATCGCGTGCGCCGGGCCGACGGCCACTACTACTGGATCGAAGCCAACGGTCGCGTCGAGAACGATGCGCAAGGCCAGCCACTGCGTTTTCCAGGCGTGCTGATCGACGTCGAGGCGCGCCGCTCGGTCGAGGCCGAGCGCGATCGGGCCCTGTCCGCCTTGCGCGCGCTCAACGATACGCTGGAGCAGCGAGTCACCGAACGCACGGTCAAGCTGATCCAGGCCGAAGAAAAACTGCGCCAGTCGCAGAAAATGGAAGCGGTCGGCCAGCTCACCGGTGGTCTGGCCCATGATTTCAACAACCTGCTGGCGGGCATTTCCGGCGCCCTGGAGCTGATGAGCACGCGCATTGCCCAAGGCCGTTGGATGGAAACCGACAAGTACATCAGCACTGCCCAAGGCGCCACCAAGCGCGCGGCGGCGCTGACCCACCGTTTGCTGGCATTTTCCCGGCGACAGACGCTCGACCCGCGACCCACCGACGTCAACGTGCTGATGGAAGGCATGACCGAGCTGATCCAGCGCACGGTAGGCCCCAGTATTCGCGTGGAGACGGTCGGCGCCATCAACCTGTGGCCGACCCTGGTCGATGTCAGCCAGTTGGAAAACGCGTTGCTGAACCTGTGCATCAACGCCCGCGATGCCATGCCCGATGGCGGTCAGATCACCATCGAGACGGCCAACCGCTGGATGGACCGGGAGGCGGCCCGTACCCATGACATTCCCGAAGGGCAATACCTGTCGGTCAGCGTCACCGACACCGGCACCGGTATGTCGCCGGATATCATCGCCAAGGCGTTCGATCCGTTTTTCACCACCAAGCCCATCGGCCAGGGCACAGGCCTGGGCCTGTCGATGATCTATGGCTTCGCCAAGCAGTCGGGTGGCCAGGTGCGGATCTATTCCGAGCTGGGGCAGGGCACCACCATGCGCATCTACCTGCCACGCTATTATGGCGAGGTCGATGACGAACTGCCGGAAACCCGCGAGTCGCTGGCTGCCGCGGCCCATGCCGGAGAAACCATCCTGGTCGTCGACGACGAACCGACGGTGCGCATGCTGCTGATCGATGTGCTCGGCGATCTGGGCTATACCCTGATCGAGGCGGCGGACAGCCTCGCCGGGCTCAAGGTCCTGCAGTCGGATGTGCGCATCGACCTGCTGATCACCGACGTCGGTTTGCCAGGCGGCATGAACGGCCGGCAGATGGCCGATGCCGGGCGTGAGGTGCGCTCCGACCTCAAGGTGCTGTTCATCACGGGCTACGCTGAAAACGCAGCGATCGGCAACGGCTATCTGGGTCCGGACATGCAGGTGCTGACCAAACCGTTTGCCATGGATACCCTGGCTGCCAGGGTCCGGGAGCTGATGAGCCCTTGAGCCGCGCGTCGTAGCGCAGGCCTTCGCAGGAGTTGTCGATGAACCGATTCGTTGCCACCAAGGCAGATCTGCAACCCGGCTGGCAGTCGCGATGCCGCCTTGGCTCAGTGGAAATCCCCGCGCACTACATGCGTGGCGGTACGTCGACTGGCGTTGTCCTGTGGGAGCCGTTGCTGCCTGCCGACAGCGTGCTGCGCGAGCAGCTGCTGCGCCAATTGATGGGTGTGCCGGCCGTGGGCAGCTATGCCGGCAATCGGCAGATCACCGGCCTGGGCCGTGGCCCGGCGACCAGCAACAAGGTCTTCGTGATGAACACCGAGCGCGTCGGCGACGGTGTCCGTTTGATCAGCACCCTGGCGCAGCTGGCCAGCGATCATGCGCAGATCGACTGGAGCGTCAACTGCGGCAACATGTCCAGTGCGCTGCTGCTGTGGGCGCTGGACATGGAGCTGCTCGAAGCATCGGCCAGTGGCCTCTGCGAAGTCGACATTCGCAATACCAACACCGGCGTGATCACCTCGGCGCGCATGCAGCGTGATGCGCAAGGACGTTTCACCGAAACGGCGATTCCCGGCGTGATGGGTGAGTATCCGGCGGTCGATCTGTTTCTCCATGCACCGGTGGGCAACAAGACCGGTGCCCTGCTGCCGACCGGAGCGGTAATCGACCGCATCGAGGGCATCGAGGTGTCCTGCGTGGATGTAGCGGTGCCGATGGTCATCGTGGAGGCGAGCAGCCTGGGCAAGACCGGCCATGAACCTGTGGCGACACTGGCGGCCGATCAAGCCTTCATGGCCAAGCTGCGTACCCTGTGGACCCAGGCCGGATTGAAAATGGGCCTGCGCCGCAAGGATGGCGTGTTGATGACCGCCGCCGAACTGGCCTGCAGCGAAACCATTCCGAAAATCTGCATCGTCGCCGCCCCACGCGATGGCGGCAACATCGCGGTGCGCTACTTCACGCCTCAGACCGGCCACGCCTCCATGGCCGTATCCGGCGGTTGCTGCCTGGCTGCCGCCTGCCTGCTGCCGGGCACCACTGCCCACCGCGTGGCCTTGGGTATTGCCACACCGGGTGTATCCCTCATGGACATCCAGGTCAGCATCGAAAACCCGGCCGGGCGCCTGGACACCACGGTTGTGGCGGCGTTGGACGCTGGGCATCTGCAGATCCACAGCGCGGCCTACCGCCGCAGCACGCAGGTCCTCATGCGCGGCCATGTGCCGCTGTCCGGGGCTTCGCGTGAACTGCAACAGGCACTGCTCGGCGTTCGATCCTGAGCCACCGAGCCCTGCAGGGCCCGGCAGCAGCGGGTAGCTACGGCATGCCCAGCCAGTTCGGCAGGGCCAGGGAGATGAAGGGCACGTAGGTCACCAGCAGCAGGAACATCAGCAGGATCGACAGCCACGGCAGGGCGGCGCGAATGGTCTGGCCCAGGGTCAGTCCGGTGACGGCCGAGGTGACGAACAGGTTCAGGCCTACCGGCGGATGGACCAGGCCGATCTCCATGTTGACCACCATGACGATGCCCAGGTGAATCGGGTCGATGCCCAGCTCCATGGCGATCGGGAAGAAGATCGGCGCCAGGATCAGGATGATCGCCGAAGGCTCCATGAAGCTGCCGGCCACCAGCAACACGATGTTGACCATGATCAGGAAACCCAGTGGCGTCAGGCCTTCGGACAGCACCCAGTTGGTGATCTGCTGCGGTATCTGTTCGGTGGTCAGCACGTGGGCGAAGAGCATGGCGTTGGCGATGATGAACAACAACATGATCGTCAGCCGGCCCGATTCGAGGAGCACCTTCGGGCATTCGGCGAGGCGCATGTCCTTGTATACGAACAGCGCGATGAACGCCGAGTAGACCGCCGCCACGGCGGCCGCTTCGGTGGGAGTGAACATGCCGCTGTAGATGCCGCCGAGGATGATCACCAGCAACAGCAGGCCCCAGAAGGCACGGCGGGCAGTGCTCAGCCATTCGCGGAAGGTGGCCCTGGGCTGCGCCGGCAGTTTCTTGATTCGCGCAACGATGTAGATCACCACCATCAAGATCACGCCGAGCAGGATGCCCGGAATCACCCCGGCCATGAACAACTTGCCCACCGAGGTCTCGGTGGCCGCCGAATACACCACCATCACGATCGAAGGCGGGATGAGAATGCCCAGGGTGCCGGCGTTGCAGATGATGCCGGCGCCGAACTCGCGTGGATAGCCGGAGCGCACCATGCCGGCTACGGCAATCGAACCGACCGCTGCAACGGTGGCCGGCGACGATCCGGACAGCGCGGCGAACAGCATGCACGCCAGCACCGCAGCGATCGCCAGGCCGCCGCGGATATGGCCCACGCAGGCGTTGGCGAAATCGATCAGCCGTTGTGCCACGCCGCCGGTGGTCATGAAGGCGCCGGACAGCAGAAAGAACGGGATCGCCAGAAAGGTGTAGCTGTCCGAGGTCTCGAACAGTTTGATCGCCAGCGAGCTCAGAGAGTCCTGGCTGAACAGCAGGATCGACACCGCGCCGGACAGGCCCAGCGAAATGGCGATGGGCACGCCCAGGAACATGAACACGAACAGCAGCAGGAACAGGCAGATAACGGTCATCAGCGTTGCTCCTCGCCAGGGTGGGCCAGCTTGCTGGCTTCGGCAGCCTCGTCGGCCAGGCCCAACCCGGTCTGCCGATGGCTGTAGATGCGGTACATGATTTCCAGGTAGCGGGCGATGATCAGGGCGAAGCCGATCGGCACGATCAGCGCGATGTGGCCGACTTCGATGCCGTAGCGATCCAGATCCTCGGCACCGATGCCGGCCACCAGAACCGCCGACACCCACTTGATGCTGGCGACCAAAAACAGGCCGGCATACAGCAGGCAGCAGCCGCAGGCGATCATCGCCAGGACACGCTGGGCCGGCTTGCTGGTTTTCTTGACCAGCACGTCGACTCCCAAGTGGCCGGCAGTACGCACGCCATAGGCGATGCCGAAGAAGATCAGCCAGCCGAACAGTGCTTTGGTCAGCGCGATGCTCCAGGTCATTTCCTGGGCGTAACCCATCAGGTGATCACCGATACCGGCGAACAGATCGCTGCTCCACGCCCATTTGTCGCTGAGGACGTAGAACATCGTGTAGAGGTTGTTGAGCGCGACGTAAGTGAACGTCACCAGTGTCATGGCAGCCAGCAGGAAGGCGATCATGCCTTCTTCGAAACGCTCCCAGACTTGCCTGAGCGATTGCATAGGAATTCTCCGAACGTCGTGAGAGCGACCGCCGCCCACCGGGCAGCCGCGCGTCCATCACCGCTGGCCCTGGCCAGCGGATGCAGGGTACGGGACAGGCGCTTACGAGGCCTTGTTGGAGGCTTCGGCTGCCTTGATCAGGTCGGGTCCGATCTGCTCGGAGAATTTGTCCCAGACCGGGCGCATGGCTTCGCGCCACTGCTCGCGTTGCTCGGCCGTCAGTGGGTCGATCTCACTGGTCTTGGCATCGATGATTTTCTGCCGGGCGGTCTGGTTCAGGGCCTCGGCCTGCTTGTTCACCTCGACGGTGACCTGGTCCATGAGCGTTTGCAGTTCGCCGCGGACATCGTCGGGCAGGCCGTTCCAGAACTTGGAGTTGGTGATCACCATGTAGTCGATCAGGCCATGGTTGGTCTCGGTGAAGAACGGCTGGACCTCATGGACCTTCTGGCTTTCGTAGTTCGACCAGGTGTTCTCGGTGCCATTCACGGTGCCGGTCTGCAGGCCCTGGTAGACCTCGGCGAAACTCATCTTGCGCGGGTTGGCGCGGATCGCCTTGAACTGCTCCTCGAGTACGCTGGAGGCTTGCACACGGAATTTCAGTCCGCGGGCGTCCTTGGGCAGGATCACCTTCTTGTTCGCCGACAGTTGCTTCAGACCGTTGTGCCAATAGGCCAGGCCATGAATGCCCTTGTCGTCCATCGAGGTCAACAGCGCCTTGCCCTGCGGCCCCTGCTGGAAGCGGTCGACCGCAGCCAGGTCATCGAACAGGAACGGCAGATCGAAGATCTGCACCTGCTTGGTGTAGTGCTCGAACTTGGCCAGCGAGGGGGCGAGCATCTGCACGTCGCCCAGCAACAGTGCTTCCATCTCCTTGCCGTCGCCGAACAACGAGGAGTTGGGATAGACCTCCACTTTCACCTTGTCCTTGAGCTTGGGGTCGCCGGCCACCAGTTTCTGGAACAGCAGTGCGCCTTGGCCCTTGGGGGTGTTCTCCGCCACCACATGGGCGAACTTGATGACGACGGGATCGGCGGCCTGGGCCAGGGTTGCCATCGAAACGGCGGCGGCGCAGAGCAGCGCCTGGGTCAGCTTGAACATCGAGATCACCTTGTTATTGTTGTAGGACAATCCATTTTCGGCGGCTGTTTCGAGCCAACCGGCCCGATGCAGCGTAGAAGTGTTTTCAGCTTCAGGGTCGCTCAATCGCGCCTGTGGCGAAAATCTGTATTTGCATAACCCGGCGTTCGGCTCTGGCGAACGCCAATGTGCAGGCTAGCCGCCCGACGATTCCACCAGGCGTCTGGCACGCAGCAGTACCGGTGCATCGATCATCTGGCCATCGAACTGGAAAGCCCCCGCACCTTTCGCAGCCGTACTGGCCGCCAGCACCGCATGAGCCCATTGGAGCTCGGCCGCGCTGGGCGCCAGTGCGGCATGAATGACCGCCACCTGTCTGGGGTGAATGCACAGTGCACCGCCGTAGCCGAGGTTGCGCGCGTGTTCGATGGCGCGTTGCAACCCCGGCGTGTCGTCCAGGGCGGCGAACACACCGTCCAGGGGCGGTAGCAGGGCGGCGGCCCGCGAGTGCAGTTGCACGCTCATGCGGCCCTGATCCAGAAAAGCCTCCGCCGCGGGCGTACCATGGCTCAGGCCCAGATCCAGGGCCAGGTCCAGGCTGCCGAAGCACAGGCGCTGCACCCCGGGGCCATGGGCGATCGCCTGCAGCGCCAGCAAGCCTTTGGCGCTCTCGATGATGGGCCACAACGGTTTGCCGCTCTGGCAGGCCGTGGCGAGTTGCGCGCAGGTCTCGGTCTTGGGCAGCACCACCCCCACCACGCCAGGATTGTTCGCGCAGAAGGCCAGGTCGCTGGCGTGCTGGGCATGCCCTGGGGCATTCACTCGAACCATGACCTGCGCCGTGTCGGTGTGCCGGAGGAAATCTGCAAGGTGCTGACGCGCGTGGGGTTTGAGTGCTTCTTCCACGGCGTCTTCGAAATCGACGATCACCGCGTCGGCGCCAGCGGCCAGGGCCTTGGCGAACCGTTCGGGGCGGCTGCCCGGCACGAACAGCGCCGAGCGAAGGGGAGAGGTCGGCATGGCGCGGATTCCCGTGTTGGTCGTGGCACGCCGCAGCAGGCGGCGGCGATACCGAAGGTGCCGGTTGGTGCGTCAGATCACGCCGCTGGCGCTCATCTGCGCCCGTTGATCGGCGGAGTAGCCCAGTTCCTCGAGAATTCCCGCCGTGTGCTGTCCCAGCGCGGGCACCGCGTCCATGCGCGGGACGAACGCGGTGTTGCTGGCCGGCGGCAACAAAGCGGGAAGCCTGCCGGAGGGGCTGTCCACCTCACGCCAGCGCTCGCGTGCGGCGAGTTGCGGATGCCGCCAGACGCCGGCCATGTCGTTGACCTGGGCATTGGCGATCTGTGCGGTTTCCAGACGGGCCAGCACCTGTTCGACCGACAGCTGCGCAAAACTGTCGACGATGATCTGCCGCAGTTCATCGCGGTTGCGCGAGCGTTCGAAGTTGCTGGAAAAGCGCGCGTCGTCGGCCAGCGACGCATCCAGCAGCACCTTGTCGCAGAACAGCGCCCATTCACGCTCGTTCTGCAGGCCGAGCATGATGGTCCCGCCGTGCCCGGTCGGGAACGGTCCGTACGGATAGATCGTGGAATGCGCCGCACCGGCGCGGGCGGGCGGTGGCGCACCCTTGTAGGCGTAATACAGCGGATAGCCCATCCACTCCACCAGGCTTTCGAGCATCGACACGTCGATCCGGCTGCCCACCCCAGTCTTGTCGCGCAGCATCAACGCCGAGAGCACCCCGGTGTAGGCGTACATGCCGGCGGCGATGTCGGCGATCGAGCAGCCGGCCTTGGCCCGCTCGTCTTCGCCGGGGCCGCCGGTCACCGAGAGAAAGCCGCCCTCGCTCTGGATCAACAGGTCGTAGGCTTTTTTCTTCTCATAGGGGCCGCCTTCGCCGTAGCCGGAAATGTCGCAGACGATCAGTCGCGGATAACGCGCGTGCAACGCCTCGAACGACAGGCCCATCCGCGCTGCAGCGCCGGGTGCCAGGTTCTGCACCAGCACGTCGGCCTTGGCCAGCAGGCCGTGCAGGACCGCGTCGGCGGCTTGCTGCTTGAGGTCCAGGGTCAGGCTTTCCTTGGAACGGTTGGTCCAGACGAAATGCGACGCCAGGCCGTCGACACGCTGGTCGTAGCCACGGGCGAAGTCACCGCTGCCGGGGCGTTCGATTTTCACCACGCGCGCACCGAGGTCGGCCAGTTGGCGGGTGCAGAACGGCGCGGCGATGGCGTGTTCCAGGCTGACGACGGTGATACCGTCCAGCGGACGCGGGTTGAGCTCGGTCATGGGGTCACCTGTGGGTCAGAACAAATCGTTCAGGGTCGATGCGTCGCGCAGGTGCCAGATCTTGTCGATCAGCACGCGCGCCTGGCTCGCCGTACGTGCACCGGAAAAGGCCAGCAGACGCAGGAACTTGTCTTCCAGTTCTGCGCGCGAAAGGGTATTGCCAGGGTCGCCCTTGGGCTCGTCGATCGCGGCGCTCAAGGTGCGGCCATCGGTGGTGGTGACGACGACCCGTCCCAGCCAGCGCGCGGGGTAGGCGGCGTCGACCTCGCGGTCCAGCTCCATGCTGACCTTCTCTCGGAAGCCGTCGACAGCAGGGTCGGTCAGCGCCAGATCGCGGAACTCGATCAATTGCGCACTGCCGTGTACGGCAATCAGACCCAATACCGCGCCCATGGAAAACTTGGCCTGGTGCACCGTGCTGGGCTTGACCACCCGCCCGAGCACATCGATGGCACCCTGATGGACGCGCGTGACGACCTTGGCGATCTGTTCGTGCTGCAGGCCCTCGCGTTGCATCAAGTGCAGCAAGGCGTCGGCGGCAGGGTGGGTGTGGCGGCACGATGCGTGGAACTTGAACGAGGTTTCCGCCAGCGCCCAGCGGCTGCCGAGCCGATCGTCCAGGCGGGTGGCGTCGGCGTCGCTGGACATACCGGCCGCCAGGCCTTGCTCGCCTTCGAGGATGTTGCGCGCACCGCTCAAACCGTCTTCGGTCATGTACGCCGCCAGCAAGCCATCGGCAGCAGCCTTGGCGGCGTGCAACTGCTTGGAATCGGCCGCATCGCGCAGGAATTCCCAGAGCCCGGCGGCCTGGGTGCCGGCAGTGCCCAACAGGTTGATGAACTGTTCGCGGTCGAACCCCAGCAGCTTGCCCACGGCCACGGCGGCAGCCAGGGTGCCAACCGTGGCTGTGGTGTGGAAGATCCGATAGTGGGAGCGGCCCATGAACTCGCCGATGCGGATGCCGGCCTCGTAACCGGCCACGGCCGCCAGCAGCAGCTCGCGCCCCGACTTGCCGCGATCCTGAGCCGCAGCCAGGACGGCGGAAAACACCACCGTGGCCGGGTGCAGTACCGAGCTGTTGTGCAGATCGTCCTGCTCGACCAGGTGCGACGCGGCACCGTTCACCAGCGCGGCGAAGTAGGCCGATGTGCCTTGGCCGCTGCCCAGCATCCTGGCGGGGCCGTCGCCGGGCCCCATGCGCCGTGCATAGCGCTCGAACAGGGGAATGGGATGGGCACCCTGGCTGGCCAGCGCCGAGCCCATCCAGTCCAGGAACAGGTCTTCGCAACGGGCGAGGACGGGCTCGGGAATGTGCTCGTAGTGCAGGTCGGCGAGGAAGGTGGCCAAACGGTGCGTGGCGTTCATCGACAGCTCCTCAGAAACTGCGTGGCAATTCGAGCAGATGCTCGGCCACGTAGGACAGGATCAAATTGGTGGAGATCGGCGCGACCTGGTACAGGCGGGTTTCGCGGAACTTGCGCTCGACGTCGTATTCGCAGGCGAAACCGAAGCCGCCGTGGGTCTGCAGGCAGGCATTGGCGGCCTCCCACGAAGCCTTGGCCGCCAGGTACTTGGCCATGTTGGCGCTGGCGCCGGCGTTCTGCCCGCTGTCATATTCGGCACAGGCGCGCCAGCGCATCAGGTCGGCTGCTTCGATCTCGATGTGCGCTTCGGCAATCGGGAACTGCACGCCCTGGTTCTGTCCGATCGGCCGGCCGAAGACCACTCGATCGCGGGCGTAGGCACTGGCCTTTTCGATGAACCAGCGACCATCGCCGATGCATTCGGCAGCGATCAGCGTCCGCTCGGCATTGAGGCCGTCGAGGATATAGCGAAACCCCTTGCCTTCTTCGCCGATGAGGCTGTCGGCGGGCAGTTCGAGGTTGTCGAAGAACAACTCGTTGGTCTCGTGGTTGACCATGTTGGCGATCGGCTGCACGGTCAGCCCCTTGCCGATCGCTTCACGCAGATCGACCAGGAAGATCGACATGCCTTCGGATTTCTTCGTCACCTGGGCCAGCGGTGTAGTACGCGCCAGCAGAATCATCAGATCCGAATGCTGCACTCGGGATATCCACACCTTCTGCCCATTGATGACGTACTTGTCGCCCTGGCGCACGGCGGTGGTCTTGATCTTGGTGGTGTCGGTGCCGGTGGTCGGCTCGGTTACCGCCATCGATTGCAGGCGCAATTCGCCACTGGCCAGCTTGGGCAGGTAGTGGCGCTTCTGCGCCTCGCTGCCGTGGCGCAGCAAGGTGAACATGTTGTACATCTGCCCATGCACCGTGCCCGAGTTACCACCGCAGGCGTTGACCTCTTCGAGGATCACCGAGGCCTCGGCCAGGCCCAGGCCCGAGCCGCCGTATTCGCTGGGAATCATCGCCGAGAGCCAGCCGGCATCGGTGAGGGCCTTTACGAAGGTTTCGGGAAAACCCTTCTCCTCATCGATCTTGCGCCAGTAGGCAGCGTCGAATTCTGCGCACAGGGCACGAACGCCCTCGCGGATGGCATTGAGGTCTTCTTCATCGTAGACGGACATGGCACGGTTCTCGGAGTCGATGATGGGTTCGCGGTCAGTGGCCGGACTGGGGCGGGGAGCTGGAGTCGAAGGTGACATCGGCGCTTTGCGCGACGCCCGCCTCGTTGCCGGCCCACAGCCGCGCCTTGCCCTGTTCGAGCAGGCAGCCACTGAGCTGGAACGCAGTGGGCACGGTCAAAGGGCGTACGCCGCGGTAGGCGAAGTGGCGCACAGGCTTTCGAGGGTTGGCGCGGATGAAGCTGCGCAGCAGCAAGGTGGCGATCAGCGGCCCGTGCACCACCAGGCCAGCGTAGCCCTCGACGTCAGTCACGTAGGGGTGGTCGTAGTGGATGCGATGGCCGTTGAAAGTGACGGCCGAGTAGCGGAACAGCAGGGTCGGGGTCGGCTTTACCGTTTCACTCCACTGCGCAGCGACCGGTGCAGGGTCACTGGACAGCTTGGGAGGGTTCGGCTCCCGGTAGACGATGTCCTGCTCTTCGCGCAGGCACAGGCGGCCGCCCTGGGTGTAGTCGTGGCGCACCGTGACGAACAGCAGCGCGCCGGTGTGGCCGTGCTTTTCCTCGATACGCAGGATAGTGGACAGGCGCTCGGCAGCGCTGCCAACCGTCAGTGGCGCGATGAACTCCAAACGGCCACCGGCCCACATGCGGTTGCGATTGTCGGCGGCGGGCAGAAAGCCGCCGCGCAACGGGTGGCCATCGGTGCCCAACTGGTCTTCGGTGACCGGCGCCTGGAAAAAGCACCACTGCCACAGGGGCGGCAGCGGCTCGCCGTCTTTTGGCGCAGGTTCGCCGAAGGTCGCGGCGATGCGCTCGGCGATGTTCTGGCTGAGCACATCGTGCGCCTGCTCGGTGCGGCCCATCCAGGCGCTGTAGTCGATGGCTGAATCTGATGCGCTCATGGGTGGCCTCTGCATTTTTGTTGTGCTGCGATGATGCGAGGGCCGCGGCATTCTGTGAATTTGCATTTGCGTAAGGCGGCGTTCATATTTGCCGAACGCCTGAAGGTAGGATCCCCACCATGCACTTCGACCTGGCCGACCTGCGCCTTTTCATCCATATCGGCGAATCACCCAGCCTGACCCAGGGCGCGCGCCGGGCGTTCCTCTCGCCGGCTGCGGCCAGTGCCCGGATCAAGGCACTGGAGCAGCAACTCGATACGCGCCTGCTGTACCGTGACAGCCGCGGCGTAGAGCTGACGCCGGCAGGGCAGAAGCTGCTCGTGCATGCCCGGCTGATCATGCGTCAGGTCGACTACCTCAAGGCCGACTTCACCCACTTGGGCGCCGACTCGGCCGGGCACATCCGTATCTTCGCCAACACCACGGCGGTGACCGAGTTCCTGCCCGAAGTGCTGGCCGGTTTTCTCGCCCGGCGCCCCGGGGTAAGCGTAGATCTGCAGGAGCGCCTGTCGCGCGACATCGTTCGCGGCGTGCTCGACGGCAGCACCGACATGGGTATCATCGCCGGCCCGGTCGAAGCGGCGGGGCTGCAGGTGATGCATTTCAGCACCGACCGCCTGGTGCTCACCGTGCCCGTGGGGCACGTGCTGGCACAGTGCAAGCGCATCAGCCTGAAACAGACCCTGGCGTTTCAACACATTGCCCTGCACGAAGGCAGCACCTTGCTCAGCTTTCTGCGCGAGCACGTCGAGCGAATCGGCCAGGGGCTGTCGCTGCGCATTCAGGTGTCGAGCTTCGAAGCGATCTGCCGGATGGTCGAGGCCGGGGTCGGCATCGGTATCATTCCAGAGTCGGCGGCCCTGCGGCACAGCCGTACCATGCGCCTGGTGACCATCGAACTGGACGAGCCCTGGGCGATACGCGAGCGCAGCATTCTGGTACGCGAGCTCGAGGCGTTGCCCGGCACGGTTCGCGCGCTGATCGCCACTTTGATGCCGACACCGGTGCCGGATTGAGATGATGCGTTGCAACTTGGCCCCAGGCTTTCTATCATCGCCGCGGGTGCACCGCTGCATACGGCAGGGGGCAGGTTAAAGTTCAGCGTTGGTCGGGCCGCCAGCGGAGAGCTACCGTGCCTGCAAAAAGACCGGCGACACCTGCCATCCCCCGTCCTCAACAGCTCACCGAACGCGCCCTGGCGGCGCTCGAACGTTTCTCCCACATCGAGGCCGTCAGCGGCATCGTGTTGCTGCTTGCCGCGATCACCGCACTGGTCTGGGCCAACAGCTCGATAGGGGATTCCTACGAGCACTTCTGGCACACCCAGGTCACCTTGGGCCTCGGCGATTTCAGCGTTTCGCAGTCCCTGCATTTTCTGGTCAACGATGGCCTGATGACCATTTTCTTTCTGGTGGTGGGTGCCGAGATACGCCAGGAAATCAAGGATGGCGCGCTGGCCAACCTGCAGCTGGCAGCCCTGCCGCTGGGTGCGGCACTGGGTGGCGTGCTGATGCCCGCCTTGCTCTACCTTGCCCTCAACCACGGCACTCCGGCCAGTGCCGGCTGGGCAGTGCCGACCGCCACCGACATCGCCTTCGCCGTCGGCGTGCTGGCGCTGCTGGGTAAATCCATTCCCGCCAGCGTGCGGATCCTGCTGCTGGCCCTGGCGATCATCGACGATATCGTGGCCATCCTGATCATCGCCGTGTTCTATACCGCCAGCCTCGATTATCTGGGTCTGCTGGTGGCCGTGGCCGGGCTGCTGCTGGTGCTGCTGTTCCAGCGCATGGGCATCAGCAAGGCGTATGCCTATGTGTTGCCGGGCGCGATCGTCTGGTTCGGCCTGCTCAAGACGGGCGTGCATCCCACCCTGGCCGGGGTGATTCTGGGCTTGATGACGCCGGTCTATTCCAAGCCGATGAGCGAGCGCCCGGTGGATATCATCCGCCGCAACTTCAACGAGCTGATGGAACGCTTCACCCCCGGCACGGACAACCGCGAGGCGGTGGCCGAGCCGCTCAGGCAATTGCGTGATGCGCAGCGTGAAGTGCTGCCGCCGGTGCAGCGGATACAGGTCGGGCTGCACCTGTGGGTGGCGTTCGGCGTCATGCCGCTGTTTGCCCTGGCCAATGCCGGGGTCAGTTTCGCCGGCGCCAACCTCAGTGACGCGGTGTCGCAGCATGTGTTTGGCGGTGTGATGCTGGCCCTGGTGTTGGGCAAGCCGCTGGGCGTGCTGCTGATGAGCTTTCTGCTGGTCAGGCTGAACATCTGCAGGCTGCCCGAGGGTGTGACCTGGAGTGGGGTAGGCTTGGTCGGTCTGCTCGCCGGGATCGGCTTCACCATGTCGATCTTCATCGCGTCGCTGGCGTTCTCCGACCCGACCCTGCTGGCTTCGGCCAAGCTCAGTGTGCTGGCGGCCTCCACGGTGGCGGCGGTGCTGGGGTTGGCCTGGGGCAAGATGACGTTCGGCAAGGCGCGGCCGGTGTGATACCGAAGGCCTGAGCTTGTTCTGGCTCATGTGGGAGCAGGCTCTGCCCGCGAAGAGGCCAGCGTTGACCTTTTCACGGGCAGAGCCCGCTCCCACATGAATCTGCTGCAGCCCACATGAGTCTGCTGTATTCCACATGAGTCTGCTTTGGCAAGAGTCTGCGTGTTCATGGAAGGTCGCGGCTGGCCGATAGCCTTGTATCGGTTCCGCGCATTCTCTTTCAGGCCATCCATGCTCAAGTCCAGTTTCACCTCTCCGGCATCCCCCGCCAGGCCTGCGAGCAGCACCGCCCTGGCGCAGACCTCGTTGGTCACCTTTTGCGCCAGCCTCGCCGTGGTCTTTGCACTGGCAGTCGCTCTGTCCCTGTATTTCGCCCACGGTCTGGATCGCACCGAGCGCGTCCAGGGTCAGTCGATGGTGCAGAAAAGCATCGAGTCCGAGCGCCGGCTTCTGCAACTGACCATCAAGGACTACTCGTTCTGGGGGGAGGCCTATCGGCACCTGCATCTCAAGGTGGACATGGAATGGGCCTATGTGCGGGAAAACTTCGGTCCGGCGTTGTACGACGATTTCGGCTACCAGGCCGCGTTCGTCATAGGGCCGGGCAACCGCTCGGTGTATGCGGTAATCGACGGCAAGTATGAAACCATAGCGGCTGCGGATTGGCTGGGCCGCCCCGTCGATGAGTGGGTCGCCGCCGCACGCGCCCTGGCCGACGACGAAAAGGTCTTCACCGCACTGACCAGCCTGGCCGGTACACCGGCCCTGGTCGTGGCGGCAGCGATCACGCCCAGCACCGACCCTACGGTGCAGACCGACGACCGGCCGCCGTCGGTCATGCTGGTGGTCAATCGTCTCGATCCGCAGCGGCTTCAAGCGCTCGGCGAGAGTATGGGCCTGCGCGGGCTGCGGGTGGCCCGTACCGATGACACCACGGCTGCCCACGCGCTGGTCGCGGCCGAGCACGGCACGACTTTCGACATGCAGTGGGACGCAGCAAGGCCGGGGCGGCAGATGATCATCGTGGTATTGCCCATGATCATCCTGGCGACGCTGATCATCCTCGGCATGACCTGGGTCATGCTGCGGCGCAATACTCGCGCTGCGCGCGCCCTGGACAGCAGCCACCAATTGCTGCGCGACAGCCAGGTGGCGCTGGCGCTCAGCGAGTCGCGCTTTCGCGACGTAGCCGAAGCCAGCTCCGACTGGATCTGGGAAACCGATGGCGATGGTCATGTCACCTACCTGTCCGACCGCTTCGAGACGGTCACTGGCGTGGGCAAGGCGCAATGGCTGGGCATCTCGATCGACGACCTGGTCGAATTGCCCCAGGGCACGCTCCTGGCGTGGCTGCGCGGCAATCCAGGGCAGGGCAACCTGACCACCGAATGCAGCTATATGGACGTGCATCGGCAACGGCGTACGGCGCGGATCGCTGCGCGGACCATCGGCGATCAAGGCTTTCGGGGTACCGCCACCGATGTCACCGAGGAGATCGACGCGCGGCGACGGGTCGAGTACCTGTCGCGCCATGACGTGCTGACCGGCCTGCCCAACCGCAGCCAGTTGCGCGACTACCTGGAAAGCCGTCTGGAAAACGCGCTCGCCGCCCGCCAGCCCCTGGTCATGCTGACCATCGACCTGGATCGGTTCAAGCCGGTCAACGACCTGCTCGGCCATGCTACCGGCGACCGCGTGCTGTACCAGATCGGCGAGCGCATCAGGCAATGCGTGCGCAGCCAGGACATCGTCGCCCGGGTCGGTGGCGACGAATTCGTCATGGTCGTGGCGGGCGCGGTCGGGCATGCGGAGATCGAGGCACTGTGTCGACGGCTGATCGAGCTGATCGAGCAGGTCATCGAGGTCGACGACCAGGACATCCATGTCAGCGCCAGTATCGGCATTGCCGTGTCGCCGGGCGATGCGGCGCACGCCCCTGAACTGCTGCGCTATTCGGACATCGCCTTGTACGAGGCGAAGGCGAGCGGGCGCGGCACCTGGCGTTTCTATGATGGCGACATGAATGAGCGGATCATCGAACGTCGGCGCCTGGAAAGCGACCTGCGCTATGCGATCAAGCATGGCGAGTTATGCCTGCAATACCAGCCGCGCTTCCGCATTGCCGACGGCCAGATGGTCGGGGCCGAGGCGCTGGTGCGCTGGCAGCATCCACAGCGTGGCCTGCTGGCGCCTGATGCATTCATTCCGATCGCCGAAGACACGGGCTTGATCACCGCACTTGGCGACTGGGTGATGAACGCGGCCTGCCGGCAGGCCAGTCAATGGCCCGAAGAGCTGTTCGTGTCGGTCAACGTGTCTTCCAAGGAGTTCCAGGGCGGACAATTGGTGGAGCGGGTCAGGGCCGCCTTGTTGAGGTCGGGCCTGACGGCGGCGAGGCTGGAGCTTGAGGTTACCGAAAGCGTGATGCTCGAAGATGCCGACAATGCGTTGACCCTGATGCGAGCGCTGAAGGGCCTCGGCGTCCGGCTGGCCATGGATGATTTCGGCACCGGCTATTCATCGCTGAGCTACCTGCGCACGTTTCCCTTCGATGGGCTCAAGATCGACCGCAGTTTCGTCGGCCGGCTGGGCGACAGCCAACCCGACCTGGCCATCATCGAGGCGGTGATCGGCCTGGGTCGGGCACTGTCGCTGACGGTGACGGCCGAAGGGGTGGAAACGCTGGAACAGTTGCAGCTGCTGGATTTGGTGGCTTGCGACGAGGGCCAGGGTTATTACCTGAGTCGGCCCCTGGACGGCGCGCGGTTCGAAGAGCTGCTGCTCGCCAGTTGCGCGCGTTGATCGACCAGGCCAACCCTCCAAAGCCCGCGGGTATCGCATGCACCGCCGACGCGGCTTGCGCCGCTGCTACAGGGGCTGCGGGGGTGTGTGTCCGCCGACGCGCCTGCACTCCCCGTAGGAGCGGTCAATGGCCGCGAAGGGGCGCTGTGGATTATCTGACACACCACGACGACGGCTTCGCGGCCATAGACCGCTCCTACGAAGGCCCTGCAGGCACGCCTCCATCCCCTGTAGCAGCGGCGCGAGCCGCGTCCGAATACGCCGCGGTGTGACAGCCGGATAGCATGCACCGCTGACGCGGCTTGCGCCGCTGCTACAGGGCTGCGGGGGTGTATGGGGGCGCCTGCACTCCCCGTAGGAGCGGTCATCGGCCGCGAAGGGGCGCTGTGGATTATCTGGCACACCGTGGCGACGGCTTCGCGGCCACAGACCGCTCCTACGAAGGGCCTGCAGGCACGCCTGTGTCCCCTGTAGCAGCGGCGCGAGCCGCGTCCGGGGGCAACGCGTGGCTGCGGTCACTGACCGGGCCGGTGCAGCTTTTCCAACGCCTGCAACTGCATCAGCAACGGATGATACGGCGCGCGGGTACCTGCACCGTCGGCGTCGCCGAACACGCCTGCGGGACAATAACGGCCATCGTCCCAACCCGGATAGTCCAGGAATGGATACCAGCACAGCCCCTGCACATCGACCCCGCGTTGCAGCGCCACTGCCAGCTGGCTGCCCACGTAGTCCAGCCACGGCCCGCGCGCATCACCCTCGGCGCCGGTTTCGGCCAGCAGAATCGGCCGTCCGTAACGCCGATGGAGCTCAGCCAGCAGCCCGGCCAGCGGACGAAACTCGGGGTGCCCGCGCAAGATCCGTTCGCCATTGTGCCGCCACTGATTCTGCGGGTAGAAGTTGGCCCCAATGATGTCCAGGTAGGCCTCACAGCCGCCCAGCCCCGGCCACTGCCGATCGGCCAGCATGTCCCAGGCCTGGAACTGCGACAGCCGCTGACCCTCGGCGCGCTCCTGGTCCACGGCGCGTGATGAGTCCGGCACGACGTGAATCAGCGGGTCGCACTGAACCAAACGCGCCGCGGGCGCCTGCGCGCGAATGGCCTCGATCGCCTCGATGCTGGCCCGCACCAGCTGATGCTTGAGTTCCAGCCCACGGCCATGCGCGCCGGGGTTGAAATAGCCGACGTCGCCGCCGGCCCAACTCCAGAACGACATCTCGTTGATGGGGGAACAAAAGGGCGCCTCGAAGCCTTCATCAACCATCAACCGTGCCGCGGCCCCGGAGAAGCGCGCAAAGCGTTCGACGAATTCGGGTCGCCAGATATCCAGGCCATCCGGGTAGCCGTAGTGACACAGGTCCCACACCACCTGCAGATTGCACTCGCGTGCGGCGCGCAGCAGGGGCAGGAAACTGCTCCAGTCGTAATACCCTGAACGCTGTTCGATCACATGCCAGCGCAGGCCGTCGCGCGCGGCACCAATGCCACTGGCCAGCAACTGACGATAGTCATGGGCCGCCCAGCGCAGATGGCCGGTGCTGACCTGCACATCCACACGTTCACCATCGCGCCGCCGCTGCGCGGCGCATTCGTAGCCGGCCATGATGAAGGTATTGAACAGGCCAGGCGGGTTCAAGCGCCTTGCTCGTCGAGCGCCGTCGACGCCCCGGCTCCCTCGGTCGGCAAGGCTTGCTGCTCGATCCGTTGATACAGTGCCAGCGCCTGGCCCACGACCTGATCCATGTTGTAGTACTTGTAGGTGCCCAGTCGCCCGAGGAATGTCACCTCCGGCGTGTCGTCCGCCAGCGCTTTGTAGCGTTGATACAGCTGGGCGTTTTCGGCCCGCGGAATCGGGTAGTAGGGGTCGCCTTCGGCGCAGGGGTATTCGTAGGTGATGCTGGTGTGCGGATGTTGCTGACCGGTGAGGTGCTTGTATTCGGTGATGCGCGTGTAGGGCACCGCTTCATCGGGGTAGTTGACTACGGCCACCGCCTGCAACTGTGGTTGCTGGAGGGTCTTGTGTTCGAAGCGCAGCGACCGGTAGGGCAGGCGACCCAGGCGGAACTCGAAGTATTCGTCCACCGGGCCGCAATAGATCAGCTGGGTGTACGCCAACTGCTCGCGCGCCCGGGCGAAATCGGTGTCCAGCAACACGTCGATGCGGGGATGGTCGAGCATGTTCTCGAACATGCGTGTGTAGCCATCGAGCGGCATGGCCTGAAAACTGTCGGTGAAGTAGCGGTCGTCGACGTTGGTGCGCGTGGGGATCCGCGAGGTCACCGACTTGTCCAGCTGCGAAGGGTCCAGGCCCCACTGCTTGCGGGTGTAGCCCTGGAAGAACTTCTGGTAGAGCTGCTCGCCGATCTGATTGATCACCACATCCTCGGAGGTGCGGATGCATTCAACCGGCTGCGCCCGTTCGGCAAGAAAGCGCTCGGCCCCGGCCTCGTCCATCTGCAAGCCGAACAGCGTATTGAGCGTGGTCAGGTTGATCGGGATCGGCACCAGGTGGTCGTCGACCTGGGCCAGCACGCGGTGCTCGTAAGGGCGCCACTGGGTGAAACGCGACAGATAGTCGACGATGCGCTGGGCGTTGGTATGGAAGATGTGCGGCCCGTAGCGGTGGACCATGACGCCCGCTGCATCCAGATGGTCGTAGGCGTTGCCGCCGATATGCTCACGGCGGTCGATCACCAGCACGTTCATGCCAAGCCCTGCGGCCAGGCGCTCGGCAATGACGCTGCCAGCGAAGCCGGCACCCACCACCACGTAGTCATAAGGGCGTCCATCGCCGTGGGCGGACGGACCACGGCAGGCGCTGTCGAGGGTTACCTGAGGCATTCGATCTGCTCCTTCATGGCGTTGCAGGTCTTGTCCCACGACATGCCATCCAATGCGGCATCGGCCTGGACGACCACGCTGTCGCGGGCTTCGGCACCCAGTGCGCGTTCCACCGCAGCGATGAATGCAGCGGGGGTGTCGGCGATGCTTACGACACCGCTGGTGCCGTAGCCGCTGATCACGTCGGCAATCGGCGTCGACACCACCGGGCGCCCGCCAGCGAGGTATTCGGGGGTCTTGGTCGGGCTGATGAAGCGCGTGGAAGCATTGATCGCGAACGGCATGAGGGCAACGTCCCAGCCGGCCAGGTAGTGGGGCAATTGCTCATACTGCTTCGCCCCGAGGTAGTGAATGTTGGCGCGTTGCGGCAAGGTCTGCGGATCGATCTTCACCACCGGGCCGATCAGCACGATCTGCCACTGTGGCCGCTGCCGGGCCAGCTCATCGACCAACTGGATGTCGAAACGCTCGTCGATGACACCGAAGAAGCCCAGCCGCGGGTGGCCGATCGCGGCCTGATCGGCCGGATCGGGCAGCAACGCCCGGGCCTGGGCGAAGTGGGCGATGTCGACACTGCTGGGCATGGCGTGGGCGTTGTCGTGCTGATGGCGCTTGGCTTCCCACAGACTCTGCCCCCCGGTGAACACCACGTCGGCACGCGCCAACAGTTGGCGTTCCCTTTCGATGAGTTCCGGCGGGGCGCCCATGAATGCGGACAACTCGTCCATGCAATCGAAGATAGTCACCTGGCCGTGCAGATGGTCAGTGAACGCCAGGCTCATCGGGGTCAGGTACCAGAGCAGCAGTTCGGCGTCGCGGTGCTGGGCCAGGTAGCCATCGAGCAGGTCGCGCTGCATCGCGATGACCTGGTCGTGAGGGGTGCCCGCCGGCAGCTGCGGCACCAGCACGGTCACGCCGTGTGCTGGATGGCTGGCCAGCAACTGCGGTTGCACATGCTCGGCGAACAGCGGTTCTTCGAAGAACAGCACGTCGTAGCTCTGCGCCAGGCGTGACATGAGGTGCTGGGGTCGCTGGTAGACGAACCCCCAGCGCAAGTGCGACAGGCACAGCATCAGCGGTCGGCCTGTGGGCGTCGCGGTGCGCGCTGGAGTGGACAGTGGGGCAGGGATGAAGCCGGGCGGCGCCACATCGGTCATGGGGGTGTCCTTGGTCAGTGCCTGAATCGGGACTGAAGCCAGTTGAGCTGGGCTTCGACGCCACCCGGATGGATGTTGCAAGGCAGTGCGGCGAGCGAGTGCATGCGCGCGATGCGTTGATACTGATTCAGACGCCGTCGCTGCAGGCGGCGTTCAACTTTGATTTGCCGACCGCCTGGGATATGCCAACCGTCTGGCTGCCGCCTGGAACTCCGCGCCACCGCGCGCGCCCATAGTTTCATAGGCCTGATCCCGTCGTCGTATCACGCAGGTGCTATCCCTTGATCTTGACCGGTGCGCCTGCGGGCGACGGGAGCGACGGCGATGATTCTGGTCACAGGCGGTACGGGCTACATCGGCGCACAGGTGGTGCTGCAACTGCTTGCTCATGGGCAGACGGTGGTGATCTTCGACAACCTCTGCAACAGCTCGCGTGCAAGCCTGGAGCGTATTGCCCGGCTGGGCGGGCGGCGGGCCCGGTTCGTACTCGGCGACGTGCGCAACCGAGCGCAACTGGATGCCCTGTTCGCGGATTTTCCCATCGCTGCGGTGATTCACTGCGCTGGCTTGAAAGCGGTTGGCGAGAGCGTGCGCGAGCCGTTGCGCTATTACGACAGCAATGTCGGCGGCAGCATTGCGCTGTGCCAGGCGATGGCGGCCGCCGGTGTCTTCACGCTGATTTTCAGCTCTTCGGCGACGGTCTATGGCGACTGCGCCACGATGCCCATCGACGAAACCTGCGCCACCGGATTGCCGACCAACCCGTACGGGTTTTCCAAGCTGATGGCGGAGAACGTCATGCTCAGCCTGGCGGCTTCGGATGCGCGCTGGTCGGTCGGGCTGCTGCGTTATTTCAACCCCATCGGCGCCCATGAATCGGGCGAGCTGGGCGAGGCGCCGGCACAGGTGCCGAACAACCTGCTGCCGTATCTGCTGCAGGTGGCCAGTGGGCGGCGCGACGTGCTGCAGGTGTTCGGCAACGACTACGCCACGCCGGACGGCACCGGCGTTCGTGATTACGTGCATGTGATGGACCTCGCCGAAGGGCACTGGCGGGCTTTGCAGGCATTGTTGGGCGGCAGCGGCGTGCGCGTCTGGAATCTGGGAACCGGGCGGGGGTATTCGGTGTTGCAGGTGGTCGATGCTTTCACCCGCACCTGCGGAGTGCCCATCGCCCTGGCCTTCGAGCCCAGGCGCGCAGGCGACGTGGCGCAGTGCTGGGCCAACCCGGGCAAGGCGCGCCGCGAGCTGGGCTGGCAGGCCCGACGCAGCCTGGACGACATGCTGCGCGACGCCTGGCGCTGGGAGCGCCGCCTGGCAGCGGAACACCGGCCCATCGTCTATACAACCGAAACCTCTACCACGATCCCTGTAGCAGCGGCGCAAGCCGCGTCCGGACACGCCGCGGTGTGACAGCCGGACAGCATGCACCGCCGACGCGGCTTGCGCCGCTGCTACAGGGGCTGCGGTGGTGTGGGGGATGTGCGTGACTGCCGCCAGCACCCTGCGTAGGAGCGGTCATCGGCCGCGAAAGGGCACCGCGGATGGTCTGGCACACCGCGGCGACAACTTCGCGGCCACGGACCGCTCCTACGAAGGCCCTTGAGGAACACCTCCGTCCCCCCTGTAGCAGCGGCGCAAGCCGCGTCCAGATACGCCGCTATGTGACAGCCGGATAGCACGCACCGCCGACGCGGCTTGCGCCGCTGCCACAGGGGGCTGCGGTGGTGTGGGGATGTGCGTGACGAGCCCACCGCCGCCAGCACCCTGCGTAGGAGCGGTCATCGGCCGCGAAAGGGCACCGCGGATGGTCTGGCACACCGCGGCGACAACTTCGCGGCCACGGACCGCTCCTACGAAGGCCCTCGAGGAACACCTCCGTCCCCTGTAGCAGCGGCGCAAGCCGCGTCCGGATACGCCGCGGTGTGACAGCCGGATAGCATGCACCGCCGACGCGGCTCGCGCCGCTGCTACAGGGGGCTGCGGTGGTGTAGGGAGATGTGCGTGACCGCCGACGCGGCTTGCGCCGCTGCTACAGGGGCTGCGGTGGTGTGGGGGGATGTGCGTGACCACCGACGCGGCTTGCGCCGCTGCTACAAGGGATTTCAGTGCATCTGTTCGCTGCGGGGTGTTGGACACCCCGCAACACTTGTATTTACAACACCACGCTCGGCAGCCAGAGGGAGATGGCCGGAATGTAGGTGACCAGCATCAGCACCAGGAACAGCGCCAGGTAGAACGGCAGCAGCGCCTTGACCGTGGCTTCGATGGTCACCTTGCCGACCGCCGCACCGACGAACAGCACCGCGCCGACCGGCGGTGTGATCAGGCCTATGCCCAGGTTCACCAGCATGATCATGCCGAAATGCACCGGATCCACACCCACGCTGACGATCACCGGCAACAGGATCGGTGTCAGGATCAGAATCAGCGGCGCCATGTCCATGATCGTGCCCAGCATCAGCAGCATCACGTTGATGCACATCAGGATCACGTAGCGGTTGTCCGACAGCGTCAGGAACGCCGTGGTGATCTTCATCGGGATTTCCATCAGCGTCAGGATGTACCCGAAGCTGGCAGCGAAACCGATCAGAATCATTACGATGGAAATGGTCCGTGCCGCCCGGTGCATCAGCTTGGGCAGGTCGCGCCACTTGTAGTCACGGTAGATGAACATGGTCACGAAGAACGACCACAACACGGCGATGGCTGCCGATTCGGTCGCGGTGAACACGCCCGAGAGAATGCCGCCGAGAATGATCACCAGCGCCATCATTCCCCACAATGCCTCACCGGCGATCTTCAGCGCCTGGCGCATCGGAATGACTTCGCCCTTGGGATAGTTGCGCTTGCGCGCAAAGATCATGCACAAGCCCATCATCACCGCACTGAGCAATAGCCCTGGCATGATCCCGGCCATGAACAGCGAAGCGATCGACACCGAGCCGCCAGCGGCCAGCGAGTACAGCACCGAGTTGTGGCTCGGTGGCGTCAGCAGGGCCTGGACCGAGCCGCTGACGGTTACGGCCGTGGAGAAATCACGCGGATAGCCGGCCCGCTCCATCTCCGGAATCAACACCGAACCCACCGACGCGGTATCGGCGACCGACGAGCCGGAGATGGCCCCGAAAAAGGTCGAAGCGACGATGTTGACCAGCGACAACCCACCGCGCACGAAACCCACCAGCACGCCGGCGAAGGCTACGAGCCGGCGCGACATGCCGCCTTCGGCCATGATCGCACCCGCCAGCACGAAGAACGGAATGGCCAGCAGCGAGAATTTGTTCACCCCACCGGCAATCTGGATCATCAGGGCGTCGGCCGGGATGTCGATCCACCAGGCCCCGATCAACGCCGACAGGCCCAGCGCATAGGCCACCGGCATGCCCACCAGGATCAAGGCGATGAAGCTGCCCAACAGTATGAGAGCATCCATTTACGCGGCACCTTCACTGGCTTCTACGACGTCGAACCGCATCACGGCGCGGTGGCTCTGGTCACCCAGGAACAGCTTCTCGAGGATGAATACCAAAGTCACGATGCCGCCGATCGGGATGGGCAGGTAGGAAATGCCTACCCGCATGGAAGGAATTTCACCCAGGTACTGGTTCCAGGTGTTGGCGCACAGCTTGAAGCCCTTGAAGATCATGAACAGCGCGACCACCGCCATCAGCAACTGAACCGCGAATGCCGCCACTCGGCGAACCTGCGCCGGCATGCGGTCCACCGCCATGGCCACGGCCATGTGCGCGCCGGCGCGGTAGCTGGCGGCGGCGCCGAAGAAGGTGAAGACCACCATCAGCAGGATCGCCACCGGCTCCGGCCAACTGGAACCGCTGCCCAGCGCGTAGCGAGTAAAGATGCCCCATGGAATGATCAGGGTCATGGTCAGGACCGACAAGCCGGCGATCCCGATGCACACCCGGTAAAGCAGGTCGTTGAAACGCAGCACAGTGTTTTTCATGAGGCTCACCCAGCGGCGGGGGAGCGGGCACATGCCCGGTCCCCCGTGGTGTTGACGGACAGACTTACTTGACGGCTTCGATGCGGGTGATCAGCTCTTTGTACGGCGCGCCGTACTTGTCGCGCACTGGCTGGGTCGCATCGTAGAAGGCTTTCTTCTGCTCGGGCGTGAGTGTGATGAACTCCACGCCACCGGCCTTGAGCTTGGCTTCGGCTTCGCTGGATTTCTTGTCCCACAGCACGCGCTCTTCCATTTGTGCTTCGCGAGAGAGCTTTTTCACCAGCGCCTGTTGCTCGGGGTTGAGCTTGTTCCAGGTGATCTTCGACATCACGATCGGCTCGGGGAGGATCAGGTGTTCGGTGAGCGTGTAGAACTTGGCGTTCTGGTAGTGGTTGTGTTCGAGCATGGTCGGCGGGTTGTTCTCGGCGCCGTCGATCACGCCGGTCTGCAGGGCGCTGAAGATCTCGCCGGTGGCCATGGCGATGCCGTTGCCGCCCATCTGGTTGATGGTGTCGATGAACACCGGGTTGCCTTGCACGCGGATCTTCATGCCCTTGAGGTCACTGATCTGCCGTACCGGCTTCTTGGAGTAGAGGTTGCGCGTACCGCCATCCATCCAGCCCAGCGCGACCAGGTTGAATTCGGAGTTGGTGATCTTGTCGAGAATCTCCTGACCGATCTCGCCGTCGATGATGCTGCGCATGTGGGCTTGGTCGCGGAAAATGAACGGCAGGTTGAACACGTTCACGTCCGGTACTACCGGGCCGACGATGCCCAGGCTCACGCGGGTCATCTGCACCGCGTTGCTCTGCACCTGCTCGACCACTTCCTTCTCGGAACCCAGTACACCGCCTGCGAACATCTTGAAGCTGATCTCGCCCTTGCTCTGCTCTTCGAGTTTCTTGCCCATGGCCTGCTCGGCCACCACCGGCGGGTAGCCGGCCGGGTGCACTTCGGCGAACTTGATCTTGATCTCGGCCTGCGCCAGCCCGGACAGGCAGAAGGCGAGCGGGAGAGCGGCTACGAGTAACGTGCGTTTGAAATCCATGGATAACTCCAGCGTTGTTGTTGTTTTAAAGTCGCAAAGGATTCAGTTGTCGCCAAACGGCCCGGCGGCCACGAAGGCGCCGCCCTGATAGACCCTCGCCGGGTCGTCGGCGGCAGGCATCGGCTGAGCTTCGATCTTGTCGCGGAACACTTCCGAGCTGTCCTTGGGTGTGAAGCCCAGGTGCGCGGCAAAACGGTTGTCCCACCACAAGTCACGGTTCGCCGAGGCGCCATACACCACCGTGTGGCCGACGTCCGGGGTGAACAGGCTCAGCTCGATGAGGCGGGTCAGGTCGTCGAAACTGAGCCAGGTGCTCATCATTCGGCGATTGGCCGGCTCGGGAAACGAAGAGCCGATGCGGATGCTGACGGTTTCGATGCCGTAGCGATCGAAGTAGAACGTTGCCAGGTCTTCGCCGTAGGACTTGGACAGGCCGTAATAGCTGTCCGGACGCCGGGGCGAATGGGCGTCGATGGTCTGGTCCTGCTTGTAGAAACCGATCACGTGGTTGGAGCTGGCGAACACCACGCGCTTGACGCCATGCCGGCGTGCGGCTTCGTAGATGTGGAAAACCCCGCAGATATTGGGCCCCAGGATGTCTTCGAACGCGTGCTCCACCGACACCCCGCCAAAATGCACGATGGCGTCCACGCCCTGCACCAGCTCGTGCACTGCCTGCTTGTCGGCGAGATCGCACAACTGGAATTCTTCCTGCGTGTCGGAACGGGTAGCAGAACCAGTATCGGAAGAGGCGGGAAGCGGGACGATATCGGAGAGCCGCAGGGTGCGGGCGAAGGGTTTCAGACTTTCTCGCAGCACCTTCCCCAGACCGCCGGCGGCGCCGGTCAGGAGAAGGCGATCGAAGGGATTCTGGACGGAGTGAGTGCCTGTCATGAGCGAGTCCTTTTATCGTTATTATTTTGTCATCTGTTGTCGTATGACTTATTTCGGATTATCGACAGCTCTCGGCGATCTTGTCAACGCGACCAATGTCGAAATACACCAAGGTCGAATGCCGTTTGCGCTCAGCACGGCCTGGCTACAGGCGAATCCAGCGTTGGCGCATCCAGCCGCTCAAGGCATCCACCGCCAGTACCAGCGCCAGCATGGCCAAGATGAGCGTGCTGGCCCGTGCTTCCTGGAACAGGCTCAGGCTCACGTAAAGCATCTGTCCCAGCCCGCCGGCACCGACGAAACCGAGGATGCTGGCCATGCGAATATTGTTTTCCCAACGGTACAGGGTGTAGGCCAGCAGTTGCGGCCACAGATTGGGCAAGGTGCCGTAACAGAAGGCCAGCCAGGCATTGCCGCCCTGCAGGCGGATGGCGGCGGCGGGTGCGGCAGGGGTGTTTTCCAGGGCCTCGGCAAACAGACGGCCGAGGACCCCGGCGGTGTGCAGCGCCAGGGCCAGGGTGCCGGCATTCGGCCCCAGGCCTGCGGCGAGCACCATCAACACCGCCCAGACCAGTTCGGGAATGGCCCGCAGGGCATTGAGCACCAGTTTCGTCACGCCTTGCGCCAGCCAGCCCAGGCGCCCGGCTGCGGGGATGGCCAGCAGCAGACCGGCGAGCGCCGCCAGCAGCGTGCCCAACGCCGACATCGCCAGGGTTTCCAGCGCGCCATGGCCCACCGCGCGCAGGTGGGTGGCACTGAGGTCAGGCGACATGAAGCGTGCCGCGTAGCTGGTCATGTGCTGCAGGCTGTCGACATTGGTCAGGGTGAACAGGTCCAGGCCCAGATAGACGAAGGAGCCGACCACCGCCAGCACCATCGCCAGCACCAGCAGCAGGTTGCTTAGGCGCCTCATGCGAAGCGTCCCCTGAGCAGGCGGCTGAGCAGGTCCGCGAGCAACACCAGGGCGATGAACGTCAGCAGCATGCTGGCCACCTCGGCCGAGGCGAACATGCGCATCGACAGGTCGATCTGCTGGCCCAGCCCGCCGGCGCCGACGAAGCCCATCACCACCGAGGCGCGCACGGCGCATTCCCAGCGGTACACGGTGTAGGAGGTCAGCTCGGCGGCCGCGGCCGGGAGAATGCCGTAGGCGAACGCAGCCAGCCGGCCGGCGCCGGCGCGCAGCAGCGCCTGGGCCGGGCGCTGGTCGACCGACTCACAGATCTCGGCATACACCTTGCCGAGCATGCCGGCGTAGGTGATGGCGATGGCCAGCACGCCGGCCGTCGGGCCCAGGCCGACGGCGCGGACGAACAGCAGGGCCCAGACGATTTCCGGCACGCTGCGCAGAAAAATCAACACGCCACGCACCGGCCAGCGTACGCAGGTGCCAGCCCATCCGGGTTGGCCGCCGAGGTTGGCAGCCGACAGCGACAGCGCGCGGCTGGCCAGCAGGCCGGCGGGAATGGCCAAGGTCAGCGCCAGGGCCATGCCGGCCGTGGCGATGGCCAGGGTCTGCAAGGTGGCGTCCAGCAGCAGCGTCAGAAACGCGGGGTCATGCGCGGGCGGCCAGAAGTCGGCGAGAAAGGCCCCCATGGACTGGGTGCTGGCAGGGTCGAACAGGACCCATGGATCGAGCTCGGCCAGGCGTATGCCGGGCCACAACAACAGCACCGCCAGGGCGGCAAGCAGAAGGCGCGGCAGCGCGGCAGGGTCGCGTCGGTCCCTGCTCAGCATCGCGGCAGCCAGTGAGCAGGGGTGTCGGCCGGCGTTTGCACGCGGCTCAGGTGTTCGTTCGCGTACAACGCCTCCAGGCGCTGCGCGGTGACCTGCGTGGCCTCCAGGTCGAAAGCGATCTGGCCGTCGCGCACGCCGACGATCCGTGGGAAGCAGGCCAGCGCCAGCTCCACCGTGTGCAGGCTGGCCACCAGCGTGACGTGCTGTTCGCTGGCGTGCTGGCAGAGCATGTCCAGCGTGTGCCTGGCCAGTCGCGGGTCCATCGCCGAGACGGGCTCGTCCGCCAGCAACAGCTCCGGCGCCTGGTACAGGGCGCGGGCGATGCCGACACGCTGCAACTGGCCGCCGGACAATTGCTGGCACTGGGCGAACAGCTTGTCGTCCAGGTCCAGCCGCGCCAGCAGCGCACGGGCACCGTCGATGTCCACCGGGTGCAGCAGGTTGAGCAGGCTCTTGCCCAGCCCCCATTGCCCCAGCTTGCCGGCCAGCACGGCAGTCACCACCCGTTGCCGCGGCGGCAGCGGCGGGGCCTGATGGATCAGCGCGATACGTGCGCGCAGACGCTGGCGCGCGCGACTGCCGAGGCGCCAGGGCTGCATGCCCAGCACCTGCAGCTCACCGGCGCTGGGCGGCAGAGCGGTTGCCAGCACGTTGAGCAGGCTGGACTTGCCGGCGCCCGAAGGGCCGATGATTGCCACGCGCTCGCCGGGCTCGATGCTCAGGTTCACATCGCGCAGGGCCTGCACACCGTTGCGGTGGCGCAGGTCGATGGCCGACAGCCGCAGGGTCATTTCAACAGGTCGGCAGCGCGAGCGGCGTCCTCGATACCCTTGTAGTTCTCAGGCTTGGTGGCGATGAAGCGGCTGGCCGCCTGCAGGTCGAGAATGGCCTTGTCGTCGGGCTTGGCCGGGTCGAGGGCGAGGAAGGCCTGTTTGAGCTTTTCTGCCAGGGCCGGGTCCAGGGTGCCGCGCACGGTCCAGTTGTAGTCGAAGTAGGTCGGCGTGGTGGCGAACACCTTGACCTTGCTGGTATCGACCTTGCCGCTGTTGACCAGCTTGTCCCACACGCTGGCATTGAGCACGCCGGCGTCGACCTTGCCTGCCTGCACCCACGCCGCGGTGGCGTCATGGGCGCCGGAGTAGGCGACCCGGCTGAAGTAGGTTTCCGGCTTGATGTTGTCCTGCAGCATGAAGTAGCGCGGCATCAGGCTGCCGGAGGTCGACGAGATCGAACCGAAGGCGAAGGTCTTGCCCTTGAGGTCGGCCAGCGACTTGACGTTCGGGTCGCTGGTGATGAACTTGCTGGTGAACTGCGCATCCTGCTCGCGCTGTACCAGGGGAATCGCGTTGCCGGTCTTCAGGTTGACCTGAACGAAGGTGAAACCGCCCAGCCAGGCCATGTCCAGGCGATCGGTCGCCAGCGCCTCGACCACGGCAGGGTAGTCGGCCACCGGCACGAACTCGACCTTCATGCCGATCTGCTTTTCAAGGTAGGCACCCAGCGGCTTGAACTTGCGCAGCAGTTCGGTGGGCGCCTCGTCCGGGATGGCCGAAACACGCAAGACATCGGCAGCGAAGCTGGTGACGGCGCTGGCGCAAAGAGCGAGGCCGGCGACCAGTGACAGGGAGCGCTTGAACATGGTGGGTCTCCGAAAGATGACGCAAGCAGCGCGGGCAAGGCCCGGCACGCGTGGATACGAGGTGGCGCGATTATAAGAGTCACTGCAGGAAAGGCCAGCTTTGATAGAATTCGCAGCCTGATTCCAGGACGTCGAGAATGCTGCCATGAATTCGCCAATCCGTTTGACCCAGTACAGCCATGGAGCCGGTTGCGGCTGCAAGATTTCGCCCAAGGTATTGGAGGTGATTCTGGCCGGCAGCGGCGCACAGAACCTGGACCCGAAGCTGTGGGTCGGCAATGCTTCGCGCGACGATGCCGCGGTGTATGCCATCGACGACGAGCGCGGTGTGGTGTCGACCACCGATTTCTTCATGCCCATCGTCGATGACCCCTTCGATTTCGGGCGCATTGCCGCCACCAACGCCATCAGCGACATCTATGCCATGGGCGGCGATCCGTTGATGGCCATCGCCATTCTCGGCTGGCCGGTCAACCTGCTGCCCCCGGAAGTTGCCCGCGAGGTGATCCGCGGGGGTCGGGCGGTGTGCGATGCTGCCGGCATTCCCCTGGCCGGTGGCCATTCGATCGACGCTCCCGAACCCATCTTCGGCCTGGCGGTGACCGGCCTGGTCGACAAGCGCCACATGAAACGCAACGACACCGCCCAGGTCGGCGACCGCCTGTATCTGACCAAGCCGCTGGGCATCGGCATTCTTACCACGGCGGAGAAGAAATCCCGGCTGCGTGAAGAAGACGTGGGCGTGGCCCGCGACTGGATGTGCACGCTGAACAAGCCCGGCAGCCGCTTCGGCAAGCTGCGCGAGGTCACCGCGATGACCGACGTCACCGGTTTCGGCCTGCTCGGGCACCTGGTCGAAATGGCCGACGGTGCCCAACTAACCGCACGCCTGGAATACGCCGCGGTGCCGCGCCTGCCCGGCATCGACCACTACCTGCGCGAGGGCTGCGTGCCGGGCGGCACCCAGCGCAACTTCGACAGCTACGGCGAACGCATCGCCGCGTTGAGCGACGAGCAGCGTGAACTGCTCTGCGATCCGCAGACCAGCGGCGGCCTGCTGGTAGCCGTCAGCGCTGCCGGCGAAGCCGAGTTCGTCGCGCTGGCCGCCGAATTGGGTCTGCACCTGGCGCCGATCGGCACCTTGATCGAGCGCCAGCCCCACGCTGTCGAGGTGTTCTGATGCGCGAAGACAGCAGCGACTACCGCGCGTTGTTCCTCGGCGAGGTAGCGATGATGGACGCGCGCGCGCCGGTCGAATTCGACAAGGGTGCATTCCCCGGGGTGCACAACCTGCCCTTGATGGACGACCTGGAACGGCAGAAAGTCGGTACCTGCTACAAGCAGCACGGCCAGGAAGCCGCCATCGAGTTGGGGCACCGCCTGGTGTCCGGCGAGATCAAGGCACGCCGGGTCGAAGCCTGGGTGGCATTCGCCAAGGCCAATCCCGAGGGCTATCTGTATTGCTTCCGCGGCGGCCTGCGCTCGCAGACGGTGCAGCGCTGGCTGCGCGAGGCAGGCGTCGAGTACCCGCGGGTACTGGGCGGCTACAAGGCCATGCGCAGCTTTCTGCTCGACACCCTGGAACAAGCCGTCGAACAGTGCCAGTTCGTCGTGCTGGGCGGCATGACCGGCACCGGCAAGACCGACGTACTGGCGCAATTGAGCAACGCTTTGGACCTGGAAGGCCATGCCAACCACCGCGGCTCCAGCTTCGGCAAGCGTGCGACCGGGCAGCCTGCGCAGATCGATTTCGAGAACAGCCTGGCGATCGACGTGTTGAAGAAGCGGGCCGCTGGCATCGAGCAGTTCGTGCTCGAGGACGAAAGCCGCCTGGTGGGCAGTTGCAACGTGCCGTTGAGCCTGCATCAGGGCATGCAGGCGTATCCATTGGTTTGGCTGGAAGACAGCTTCCAGAATCGCGTCAAGCGTATCCTGCGCGACTACGTGGTAGACCTGTGCGCAGACTTCGTCGGGTTGTACGGCGAGCGCGGTGAAGCGCTGTTTGCCGAGCGTCTGCTGCAGAGTCTGGACCGCATCCACAAGCGTCTGGGCGGCGAGCGCCATCAACGCCTGCAGGGGCTGATGCAGGCCGCGCTGGAAGAGCAGCGGCGCTATGGCCTGGTCGACCTGCACCGTGGCTGGATCGAGGGCCTGCTGCACGAGTACTACGACCCGATGTACGCCTATCAACGCGAGAGCAAGGCGGCGCGCATCGAGTTCGCTGGCGATCAGGCAGCCGTGGTCGACTACCTGCGCGATCGTCTGGCCGGGGGCTGAAGACGGCGAGTGCAGTCTTCAGCCCCCGGCCAGGCTTGGCTCAGTTGATCCGCGGGTGCTGTTGCACCAGAAGCTCGCGCTTGGCTTGCAGCGCGGCGATCTCGCTGTCGATGTCCTCGATCTTCTGCTCGATGTTGTCGTGGTGCTCGACCAGCAGTTCTCGGGCTTCGGCGATGTCCGAGGCCGCTGGCGCAGCGCCGCGCAACGGCTTGTTGGCCGTCTCCTTCATGGTGATGGCGGTGATGAAGCCGACCACGGCGAACACCATCAGGTAATAGGCAGGCATGTACAGGTCATCGGTGCTTTCCACCAGCCAGGCCACGGCCGTCGGTGTCAGGCCGGCGATCAGTACCGAAACGTTGAATGCACTGGCCAGGGCGCTGTAGCGGATGTGCGTGGGGAACATCGCGGGCAACGTGGACGCCATGACGCCGATGAAGAAGTTCAGCACCACGGCCAGCATCAGCAGCCCGGCGAAGATCCAACCGATCTGGCCGCTGTTGATCAGCATGAAGGCCGGGATGGCCAGGAAGAACAGGCCGATGCTGCCGAACAGAATGAAAGGCTTGCGGCCGAACTTGTCGCTGGCGAAGCCAATCAGCGGTTGGGCGAACAGCATGCCGACCATGATCGCAATGATGATCAACACGCCATGGCTTTCGCTGTAGTGCAGGTTGTGCGACAGGTAGCTGGGCATGTAGGTCAGCAGCATGTAGTAGGTGACGTTGGTCACCGCGACGATGCCGATGCAGGTCAGCAGGCTGCGCCAGTGCTTGGTTGCCACTTCCTTGAACGATACCTTGGGGCCGCCGGCCAGGCCTTCGCGGTCGCCTTGTTCGAGCTTTTCGACGTGCTGCTGGAAGGCCGGGGTTTCTTCCAGCGCGTGGCGCAGGTAGAGGCCGATCATGCCCAGCGGCAGGGCCAGGAAGAACGGCACGCGCCAACCCCAGTCAAGGAACTTCTCTTCGCCGATCACTGCGGAGATGCCCACCACCACGCCTGCACCGAGCACGAAACCGGCAATCGAGCCGAAGTCCAGCCAGCTGCCGAGGAAGCCGCGTTTGCGGTCCGGAGCGTACTCGGCCACGAAGATCGAGGCGCCGGTGTATTCACCGCCCACCGAGAAGCCCTGGGCCATCTTCGCCAGCAGCAGCAGGATGGGCGCCCAGATGCCGATGGAGGCATAGGACGGAATCAAGCCGATCGCGAACGTACTCAACGACATGATCACGATGGTGGCAGCCAGGACTTTCTGCCGTCCGTACTTGTCGCCCAGGGCGCCGAAGAACAGGCCGCCCAGCGGGCGAATCAGGAAGGGTACCGAGAAGGTGGCCAAGGCCGCGATCATCTGCACACTGGGATCGACGTCCGGGAAGAACACTTTGCCCAAGGCGTAGGCCACGAAGCCGTAGACGCCGAAGTCGAACCATTCCATGGCGTTGCCAAGCGCGGCGGCGGTGATCGCTTTGCGCATCTTGACGTCGTCGACGATGGTGATGTCGTTCAACCCGATCGGGTTGACGGTTTTTCTGCGAGATTTCATGGGTGTTTCTCTTGTGTCAAAGCGGCTTGTCCCCATGAGATACAAAATGACACTAAATAATTCACTGATTACGGCGATTTAGTATCGCAGCGGTTGTCCGGGCGCCAGCGTACCCGCGTGAGCGACAGATCGCCCAAGACGGAGACGCCAAAAAACCGGATAATGCCGGCCATTCGTTTTAGCTGTCATCAGGTGCTGCCCCATGGAAATCAAGGTCAATTTTCTCGACAACCTTCGACTTGAAGCCAAGTTCGACGATTTCACGGTGGTGGCCGACCAACCGATCCGCTACAAGGGCGACGGCTCGGCGCCGGGCCCGTTCGATTACTTCCTGGCATCCTCGGCGTTGTGCGCGGCCTACTTCGTCAAGCTCTACTGCAACACCCGCAACATTCCCACCGACAACATCCGCCTGTCGCAGAACAACATCGTCGACCCGGAAAACCGCTACAACCAGATCTTCAAGATCCAGGTCGAACTGCCTGCGGACATCTCGGCCAAGGATCGCCAGGGCATCCTGCGCTCGATCGACCGCTGCACCGTGAAGAAGGTCGTGCAGACCGGCCCGGATTTCATCATCGAGGAGGTCGACAACCTCGACGCCGATGCCCAGGCCTTGCTGATGCCCGCGCAGGCGGAAGGGGCGAGCACCTATGTGCTGGGCAAGGACCTGCCGCTGGAGCAGACCATCGCCAACATGTCTGGCATCCTCGCCGGGCTGGGGATGAAGATCGAGATCGCCTCGTGGCGCAACATCGTGCCCAACGTCTGGTCGTTGCACATCCGCGATGCCTACTCGCCGATGTGCTTCACCAACGGCAAGGGTTCGACCAAGGAAAGCGCGCTGGCGTCGGCCCTTGGTGAATTCATCGAGCGGCTCAACTGCAACTTCTTCTACAACGATCAGTTCTGGGGCGAAGACATCGCCAATGCGGCTTTCGTGCACTACCCTGACGAGCGCTGGTTCCAGCCGGGCCGCAAGGATGCGCTGCCTGCCGAGATACTCGATGCCCACTGCCTGGCCATCTACAACGCCGACGGCGAACTGCGCGGTTCTCACCTCTACGACACCAACTCGGGCAACATGGAGCGGGGCATCTGTTCGCTGCCTTTCGTGCGCCAGTCCGACGGCGAGACGGTGTATTTCCCGTCCAACCTGATCGAGAACCTCTACCTGAGCAATGGCATGAGCGCCGGCAACACCTTGGCCGAGGCCCAGGTGCAGTGCCTGTCGGAGATCTTCGAGCGCGCAGTCAAGCGCGAGATTCTCGAGGGCGAACTGGCGCTGCCCGACGTCCCGGCCGAGGTGCTGGCGCGCTATCCCGCTATCCAGGCCGGCATTCAGGGGCTGGAGGAGCAGGGCTTTCCGGTGCTGGTCAAGGATGCCTCCCTGGGCGGTCGCTTCCCGGTGATGTGCGTGACCTTGATGAACCCGCGCACCGGCGGCGTGTTCGCCTCGTTCGGCGCCCATCCAAGCCTGGAAGTAGCGCTCGAGCGCAGCCTCACCGAGTTGCTTCAGGGCCGCAGTTTCGAGGGGCTCAACGACTTGCCCCAGCCGACCTTCGAAAGCCATGCGCTGATGGAGCCGAACAACTTCGTCGAACATTTCATCGATTCCAGCGGTGTGGTGTCGTGGCGCTTCTTCAGCGCCAAGGCCGACTTCGCCTTTGCCGATTGGGATTTCACCGCGCAGGGCGACAATGCCAATGCCGAGGAAGCCGCCACCCTGTTCGCCATTCTCGATGGCCTGGGCAAGCAGGTGTACATGGCGGTCTATGAGCACCTGGGCGCCAAGGCGTGCCGGATTCTGGTGCCGGGGTATTCGGAGATCTATCCGATCGAGGATCTGATCTGGGACAACACCAACAAGGCGCTGTTTTTCCGCGAAGACATCCTCAATCTGCACCGGCTCGACGACGACGCGCTGGGCAATCTGTTGCAGCGCCTGGAGGAGTCGGAGCTGGACGACTACACCGATATCCGCACCTTGATCGGCATCGAGTTCGACGAGAACACCGTGTGGGGGCAGTTGACCATTCTGGAGTTGAAGGTGCTGATCCAGCTGGTGCTGGAGCGCTTCGACGACGCCAAGGAGCTGGTCGAGATGTTCCTGCAGTACAACGCCAATACGCTGGAGCGCGGCCTGTTCTTCCAGGCGCTGAACGTGGTGCTCGAGGTGCAGCTTGACAGTGATCTGGACATGGCCGACTACGAGTTCAACTTCCGCCGCATGTTCGGTGACGCGCGGATGGAGGCGGCGCTGGGATCCGTGGATGGCAGCGTACGTTTCCATGGCCTGACCCCGACCAGCATGAAGCTCGAAGGGCTGGACCGTCATCTGCGCCTGATCGACAGCTACAAGAAACTGCACAGCGCCCGCGCCAGGGCCTGATCCACCGCGCTGCCCTTTTCGCGGCCACGGGCCGCTCCTACGGAAAACTC